>NZ_JBFUHE010000014.1:0-212402 GCF_056402535.1 Mucilaginibacter sp. P4_A11 | reverse complement strand
GCATCTTTGGCTATGATTGCTGCACCGTGCTGCTGGTCGATGGTAAGGGATTTGCCGATATGAGATGCTGGGTCGCCTTTTGCGAGTGATAAAAGGCTGTCGCCGTCATGCGGCAGCGCTGCTGCAAGAAAAATCAGTTCTTTAATTTGTGAGGGAACTTCTTCGGCAACCTGGCTGATCACCAGTCCGGCAAAACTGTGTCCCACCAAAACTACATTGGTGCGGGTGCCTATAGCAGCTTTTACCTGGTCAACATAGGTTTGAAATGTGATACCGGCAAATGAAGTGGTATCTTTTCCGTGACCTGCAAGGTTAACATTGATCACCTCTTCGCCCTGGGCTTTTAACAAAGGTATCACTGCGTCCCAGGAAGAAGCATCTGACCATGCTCCGTGAACAAGTACAATGGTTTTAGAATTTTTGTTAGCTGCAGTTTTGGCTTGAGCGGTAAAACCTAATACACTCATTACCATTATTATTATTGTTGTTTTCATGTTTGTCTGATGCCTAATTGTTTAGGACATGACAAACATCGGGGTATGCGGCAGCAATAAGTTTAACCCAGGTTAAAATCGAAAAATCCTCTAAAAAAAGTTTTGTAGAGGATTTCAGTATTCATAAATCTGACGGCTGGTTGATAAGTGTTACTTTCCAACCATTCTTTTACGAATCCGGCTCAGTGACGGCCCCTGGATACCCAAATAAGAGGCGATATGATAAAGTGGCACCGCGTTAAATATATTTGGATGTTTTTCCATCATCTCCCGGTAACGGTCTTCCGGTGTTTTAAATAGAAATCCTTCCGTATTAACCATAACCTCATGAAAAGCCGTTTCGGCAACAATCCTTCCAAACCGTTCCCACTGGTGCGATTGAGCATAAAGTTCATTCAGGTGATCAACATGTATATATAATATAAGCGAATCAACCATCGCTTCAGTATAATAATCGCAGGCTGTCTGGGCTAAAAAACTTTTATAGGATGCCACAAATTGGTGATCAGTAAAAAACAACATATTCTTTTCTTCACCCGTATCGCTATTAACCCGATAGATTCTAAATACGCCGTTTATAACAAACCCGAGGTGCTTACAAACATTTTTATATTCGTTATAAAACTCACCTTTTTTATATTGTTTTAATTTCCAGTGAGGCAATGATAAGTCAAATGCTTCCGGTTTCATACCGGCAGATCCTAAAATCGTTCGCAATAGTTCTATTTCTGTTTTCTCTTGTAACATGTTATAAAAATATAAATTTTAATAATATAACACACGACAGCGCGGCGATGGTCAATGGATATCATTATTACTGATCAATCGTTGTGTTGGTTGCTTTCGATAATAGTTTAGCTCTAATTTTCGATTTTAACCTGGGTTAAACTTATCCGGAGCGCATAATCGGATGTTTGTGGTGTCCTAAACAATTAGGCATCTCAAATCATGAAAAAACTCATATTAACCTTACTTTCTATAGCCACTGTTGCTATTATGTTTTCATCTTGTTCAAAAAAGAATGATGAAGTGAAGCCTGTTACTAAAAACTACGTGCTGGTACACGGTGCATGGCAGGCCCCTTATGTATGGGACGCAGTAAAAACTAAATTAATCAGCGAAGGCAACAATGTAACCGTTGTAGAACTTCCGGGTCATGGCAGCGATATGACTGATCCTTCAACCCTAACCATCAACACTTACAGGGATAAGGTACTTGATGCTATTTCAAAGATAAACGGCAAAGTTATCCTGGTAGGCCATAGCTTAGGCGGGATAATCATTTCAGCTGTTGCGGAACAGAATCCTTCGAAAATTGAAAAGCTGGTCTATCTGGCTGCTTACTTACCAACTTCCGGACAATCACTGTTTGGCATTGCCAAGACAGATCCGGGATCTCAATTGGGTATAACAGGAAACCTTATTATGAATAACGGCGGCTTAACTGTTGATGTGAAACAAGATCAAATTGTGAATATATTTATACCGGATGGTTCTGCCCAGGTTCAAAGCCTGGTATTGCAAAATTACCGGTCTGAGCCCGGAATCCCATTACAGACCCCGGTAATACTGACATCTGCAAATTTTGGCTCTGTTGAGAAGGTTTATATTAAAACGTTACAAGATCGGGTCGTATCTCCAGGCTTGCAAAACAGGATGATTGCCAGCGCTATGGGTGGCGTAAAAGCAGTATATCAGTTAAATACCAGCCACTCTGCATTCTTAGCCAAGCCGGATTCAGTCGCAATATTGTTAACTAAAATAGGGCAATAATATAGCGGGAAATCTTTTGATAGAAATGAAGCCGTCTCATAAATTAGTTATGAGGCGGCTTTTTTTAAGACAGTATTTTTGTTCGCTGAGATTGCTGGCAAGCCTTCTGCCGCATGAGATAATTAAAAGAAGCGAATTACCCATATTTTAAGTGCTTTGTAAATGATGGATCGTTGAGCTATCATTTTTATGGATTTACACCAATCGAAGAGCGGCCAGAAATTATTCAATTTCTAAATATATTTAACTAATAATTGTTAAATTAAAATTTAATAACTACCATTGTCATGTCTTTCTATAAAACTGTAAACACTCTTTTTACATTTTTTTGCCTTCCCATTTACTACTATTATATCAGGAAGGCGTTAGCTTTAGGCTTTGAATAGCTTTATCCAGCATATTTGTAAGCAGGCGAAAGAGTTTTCAGTTGCGGAACATTATTGAATAAGCTGATCCCGCCAGCCTTATACCAATTGTTACTTCACCTGAAAAACCTGCAAAATGACTAAAGGCCAAATTGAAGATTACCTGTATTTTTTTTGGGCGCCGCTGTTAAAGGTAAATGCACCGGCTGATGCTGATAAAGACAGTTTTCAGCAAATGATTATACTCACGCTGAGCCAGGCATCTGTATATATAGAGGCGGCTGCTTACACGGCCGGTGCCAGCAGCCGCGAATATGCAGATGAAATAGTAAAGGAAATAGACGAATTAGCAGATAAAATAGTTGCCAATTTACCTGGCAGACCTACAGACGATGCTTTTTGGCTTAAGATCACAACACAGGTTTATTTTATCACAGCACCAGTTGCAGAGACTCAACTTGAACCGGAGCTCTCTTTCGGGCCTTATAAAATAGAAGAAAGTAAATTTATCGGTTTTGATTTCTATTACTTACCCCATCAAATACAGATTCAGTTGCCAACTACTGCAGAGGTATCAGCAATAATATCAGCAAAAAAAGCTTTCGTTATACCGGATGGCGATATTACCGATATAACCATCAGCGATTGTACGTTATGGTTGTCAGCTATTCATTTTGATGCCGATACAGGCAATGCATTGTTTTATACCGGCCTGCGGTTAAAAGAGTGTAACATATCTTTTGATGGCGGTTATGCAAAATCCGGAAGTAAAATCGCGGCAGGACTTTTAGATTTTTTTGCAGGCTTCGTTATTACATGCGTACCTGAAGATGAAATCCCTGCCGGGCCGGCTATCACCATCGCTTCAGGCAATACACTTATCTATCCCAATAAGCTTGTTTTCAGTTTCAAACACCGGCCCGGTTTGCCACAGCCACCCAAAATTTCACTTACACATACCGAACCATTTACGGCAACACTTTTCGGAAGCATTGTAACATCTGATGCTGCTGATAATGTTATCAGCAACTGGCTTACTGATAAAAACCTGTTATCATTTCCATTAATAACGCAGAATGATACTTTTTCGGCAACTGAAAATTTCTCGGCCGTTTTTGATCTTAAAGGGAAAGGTAAGATAAATAATATAGCCTGGTACTTGCAGCCGGTTAGCATTAGTCATCCGCTTGGTTTTTCAAGATTAGGAATTGCCGCGGATACCGGATATTTAGGTTTTGATAGTACAGACCAATTTACACTTAATTGGAATAGCCTGGAAAACGGTCCCCTTAAACTAAAAGACTTTCTTATCCGCACATCAAACCGGGCACTTTTTTTTAGTTACACTTTTAACGCCAGTTTGCTTGCCACGCAAAAATTACAACTATGGAAGGCCGACAATAATCAAAAGAGCAGTTCTTTAATTGATATAAGTTATAGCAATGTTGGCAAGGGTAACTTTGTTTCTCACGGTACAATTGAGCAAAATACTTTTAATACAGGTATCAACATAAATATCGATCGCCCCCTGCTTTCTAACGGAGACAGGATCTTTTCAAAAACATCAGGTGAATTAATCTTTATCCGACATGAAGACCGGATAACAACGGCGATTTTTGGAGGAGCGATGGATCCGGCGATAGCATTTGAAAATAATGCTTTTAAGCAGCTCAGTAGTATTGCACTTTCCAATGCACTTATTCTCGTAAATCCGGTTGAGCTGTTTTTCCTTGCCGCAAAATTAAATCCAGAAGGCATTGCAACTGAAGGGCAATGCTTTATCCGGTTTCCGGTGCGATCTGTTGAACACATCCTTCCCGATCCATATATTACCAGCTTGTTCAATGAACAACCCGATAATAACGGTAACATTCAGCTAACCCGCAAATTACTGTCAACTATTAAATGGGATGAGGTGAATGGCGCTGAAATGCTGATGCAATTTACTGATGAAACCGGTAATACATTCACTCCAAAAAGCACAATTACCGACGATCAGTTAGCAGATGTATTACTAAGATTTCCACTACGTCATCCGGGTGAAGCAAACTATGATGAATTGTTTAGGAATGCAATGGCGTTTGCAGGTATTGCCATAGGATTATCCCCGGATGCAATGCCTTATTCCAGTTATAAATCTTTTTACCATTCAAAAATCAACGCAGCAGGTGCATTTTCGGCATTACATATTTTGCCGGGCAATGTTTCATTGGTTGACGTTTCTGGCAGGGCCTCGCAGATGGGTATCGCTTTTTCACGCAGGCTCGATAATGCCGAAAACGGTATTCAGGAGGTTTTTCAAAACACAGGTTATAATACAAATCAAACTTATCGCATTGAAAACAATGAACTGGTGAGTTCGGGAAGGTTTGTAAGGGCATTTACACTTCCGCAGGTTCAATGGGAACCTGTGTATTTTGAAGAACAAAATGACATAGGTGGCTTTTTCTCAAAAGAGTTCCCTTTTCCTACGCACGGCGTTCCTACCCGTATTTCGAGTGCTAACAGGGCCGACGTAACATTGGCTCCGGTTGCAGTTTCCAAATATATTGTAGAAGGCTACAAAGACGAAACCAAAAGATATGCCGCGGCGGCACATTTTGCCCTTCCGTTTGGCATGAATGCCGTTGCATTGTTTCATCCATTTGTTGCAGATGTGAAGCTGCCTGTACTAAAAGATTTTAAACTTCTACAAAGGCAAACGCCTGATCCTTATTCGTATAGTGTTCTTAGTTTTAATCAGCCTGACTTTAATTTAAAAAAAGGAATATTATCCGGCGCCATACAAATTAAAGTTACATCAGTGGGGTTGCCGGGCATACCGCGTGATGACATCAGGTTTCCTGACCCCTCGTTTCATGGCGCTGTTTTACAAATGCCAAACAGCGTCAGCAATATTAAAATACTGGGTAACGCCATTACTTATGACCAGGATTCTATATTGGGCAAAACCATAACCGGGCAATTTAATTCGGTAATGTGGGGAAAATATGTTTTGCAGGCTGTGGGAAATGTATCATCGGTTAATTTCAGCCGCTCTGCTAACGCAAAAGTCCCTTTAAGAAGAATTGATTTCTCCGGTTTTGGCGCAAGTATCTTTAGCAACTGGTTAAACAATTATGCTACGGCCGGTTCTGTAAGCCAGGTTCAATTCAATATAATGATTGGGAGAGTAGCGCATGAAGTGGTGCAAATTAAAAGCGTTATCATTCCCTGGTTTATACCGGTTGTCAGGACGCTGATCATAGAAAGGAAAAACCACGGCAATGTTATTCGCACCGATAGCGGATGGGTATCAACCGGCCCCGGCGAATTTCACTTTGGATATAGCTGCCATCCCGGAGTTATTAAGGGGGTATATAACGTTGCTAATATTAGGGATACTGCGATATCGCTGGTGCAAAAATCCACTACCACTAAAGATAAAAATGGCAATCTGGTTACAGTTGAAATGGCGGGTGTTTATTTCGATGCAGATGTGAAAATAGAAAACGTCATTAAAGGGGCTAAAAACACAATAGAACCAACAACAGACCTTTATAAGTTAGTGCCTTCAAAAAAACAATTTGGTTATATCCTTTTGGGTAACCCCGATGATGGTGTAAGACTTGAAAATTATTTTACTGACTCTGATTTACAGGTATTTATGTCGAGGGGAGATGTTGGTGCGTTAGGTGGTCCTGTTGATTGTGTTGTAAATATTGCTGGCACCAACCAAATGATGCACCTTACGAGAATAGACGTAAGCACGGCAATTACAGCGAAAGCATCTGTTGCCGCGGCGCGGGGCACATTGTTGTTACCAAAAGGCGGAAGCTGGTCTGTTGTTAAAAAGGTAACAGCCGGCGCAGCTTTACCAATGAGAAATGATGAAACTGTGCCACTCATCAGAAATGGGACCCTTCAATTCGATAAGGCGCAAAACCCAACCACCCCAGCCTTTTTAAATTCATTTCATGTGCTTGGCAATCCATTAGAGATTGAAAAATATGCAGCAGGCCAAAAGGCATTAGCCAATACAGAATATGCTTTGCTTCAAAGTACCGGCACTCAAAAGTTATTATTCCCCCGTCCTTCTTTTGATTCTGCCAGTACGGAAGTTGTTGACGGCATAACCCGTATCAAACCTCAGATTTTAGTCACCAATCCTGTTATTGCAGATCCGTATAGTTTAATTAAAAGTAACACCATTTTTCCGGACAATGCCGATGTTTTAACGTTAAAAAATGGAAAAACAGGCGTATTGGCCGATAGGCTTGATATTATAAAAGAAACAGCGGGTATATCTTTTCCCGATGACATAGCAAATGCACTCATAGATTTTATGCCTCCCGAATGTATTCCTGCAGGCAATGAAAGCAGAAAGTTGTACCTGGTAAAAGAAGAGGTTTTTAAAATATACATTGATTACGGTATTCAAATATTGCCCGACGGAACTAAAGCGGCAAAGCAATTATTTACTGCTGCATTAAATGGCAATGATGACAACAACCGCTGGCAAATGAGCAATAAGGAAGTTGCCATCGTTGTAGAATTAGGGGATTTCAAGCCATTACTTACTGTAAAAGGCGATTTTACTGCCGAACCCGGCGCAAAACCGAAATTTGATAATGCACACATCGAATGGGGTGCTGATCCCAATCTGAAGAAAATAATAGAGGTGCTCTCCATTCTGTCTATGCTATCAAAAGAAAACGGCAACGGAGATGTTATCAAAGATGGGTTTAGTTTCGCGATGGGAAATTCGCCGGATAGCTGGACCTATAAGTGCACAATCGAAGAAAAAATCCCGGTAATTAAATTTCCTAACGCGGCACAATTGGCGCAACTCCCCGGGCCTGCACCGCTTATTGTAGAAGCGGGGCTTGACCTTGGCGTTTTCTTCAATTTATCACTTTCAGCAGATCCAGGTAATCTTGTTAAAGCAGGCGCAGGTATCGTACTTGGTTTTGAAGCCACTATCCAGGTTCTTTTAATAACTATTGAGGCTGCTACGGCTTATGGTGTTGGCACGGCTAAAGTAGAAGTATTCATAGAATTGCCTGATGCAAAGCCAACCTTTAAATTCACTATGGGGTTTGGCGCAACCGTGGCGGTACAGTTACCAATGGTTGGTTATGTATCATTAACCCGTGTAATTAGCCTCGGGGCTTCTTTTGATAATGGCGCAAGTATGACTGTAGGACAAATGCTGAGAGGTGTTTTAACCATTGGCGGCGGTCTTGCCTCAGTCACTGTTCAGGTAGAGGCTTCGGGAACTGTAACAGATAAAAACGAGGGTGGTGCCTCAAGTAAATGGACAGCTACTGTGCGTGGTGTTTTTACACTTGATGTTACTGTAGCTTTTGTATTAAGCTGGGACTTTTCAGAAGATTTTGAGCACGAAATTGATTTACCAAATCCTTTTTAAACGAATAATCATGGCTATCGAGGACAAAAAACTGTTTATACTTCCCTTTCCGCAACGTATTGTGTTCGATAAGGAGATACCCGAAAATAACAAACTTATCTGTAATGTGGTGGTATTGCCCAGAAATAACCCGCTCGATAACTTGCCTGACGGTGATACATCGTTTGCGAACGGGGCCTTCTCTTTAAAAGCCTGGCTGGTAAAGGCCGGCAGCGATAAACTACCTGCATCGGGCAATCATGCTGCTGATGCCGGTTACGTTCCAAAGAATATGCTTGTTGTTCAAAATAAAAATCGGGAAAGTATTTTTAACGCGATAGCCGCACAGTTCGAGATCGAGCCAAACCCTGCGCCCCTTTCAGGAAAAAAGTCTGTTACATTAAAGAAATATCTGCCCGAGGCTTACCGCAATGCCTTTACCTTCACCCAGCCGCGCAATAATAGTGCAGTTACCGACGATAGTTATTTCTGTTCATTGAAAACTAACAGCTTTGCTAATCCATACGTCAAAAACAATAAAGTAAATTGGGCACAGGTGCTTGGTTTTGCCCTTTCTCAGCCATTGCTGGCAAAAGCATTGGGTATTTTATATACAGAAATTGCCATACCACTGGATAACGCAGATTTTTACAAAGAAGGTGGCTGGGTTTATTTTGATTTTGATGAAACCGACGACGCAAACACCACGCTTCATTTAACAGCAAAAGATGCCATAGTACAATTTTATGCAGCCCGGATACCTTCCATAACCGAATCAAGGCAGGTTTTTGCGCCTGTGCTTTTTCCGGTGTTACACGTTGACGATGCCGGAAATGAAGAAGCCACGGTGCCATTTGATGATGTATTTAAAGACGTAATAAAATACGATGACGGATTTGCCAGGATTGTGCATTGCAGCCAGGCTGTTAATACCAACCCTATCCTGGAAACAAAAGATGGCCCCTCACCTTTAATGGATACGGGGATAAGGCTGGGCTGGGATGATGAGCAGATCTTAACCTGGATGAGCAGAGGTTTTAAGGATACACATCTTCCGTTGGGAGATCAAAAAGCGCATTCCAAGTTAACAGTCAGCCGCTATCGTATTGATGTGGCAGAAATAAGCCAGGCAGCATTTGATAATGACGACATCAGCATAACAGAAAATGAGGCAAACGGCAACTGGAAATCGCAGGTTGCTATTTCATCCAAAGAAACGCTAATGTTAACTGCCGAAATTCCGTTGGGAGATTTTGAAGGCGAATCGGGCGTACAGGTTTCGCCCGCGAGAAACAATGATAATGAACAACAATTATGGCTGCCCGCATTTTTTTCTTTTTGGAACGGGGCTTCACTCGCTGTGCCAGATCCAATACCCGATGAGATAAATAAGATAACGGATTACAAAGCTGCCGAAGCACAAAAAACTGGTGATAAAAATACGCCGGTTTTATACATGCAAACACCCGGAACCGAAATCGAGCTTAAATACGGCAAGCATTACGCTTTTCGTGTTAGGCTTGCGGACATTTCTGGCGGCGGCCCTGTTAATGGTGATAAGCCGCTAAATGTGGGCGAAAACCAGATTGGTAAACATAAATTTACGCGCAACGTTGCCCCTTCGCCCCCGGCAATAGCAGATGAAGAAAATGGATTGAAAATCATCCGCCCGAGATTGGGCTATCCGGCTATTCTATTTGCTGCAAATGATACTACTGCAGCAGTAAATTTATTGCGGAAGGACCGCCAGGAATTAGATAACCAGTCTCAAAACCTTATTGATCCGGTAACCGGGAAATATATTACTAATGATAATGCTTTTGATCTTTTTAAGCAAACCTCAAGAGAAGTATCCGTTGCCGATCCCGATGCAGATAAAGTGCACATTGTTGTTGAAGTGGCAACGCTTGATATGGACAGGGAAGCCTCTTACAACGCCTTGCATTTAACAACACCAAAAGAACCTTATGCTCTGCTGTATGAAACCGTCCGCAGCTTTGATGACTATATATTGTCGTTGGATGACACCGATCATACCCTGCACCTTCCGTTCGAATTCAGGGATGTGCCGGTTATTTTTTTTAATGAGGGAAAAGATCCCGATGCCCTCGGGTTAGGCAATGATTTGAGCGTTCAAAGCGGAGCGCTTATTTTACCCACTGCAAGAACGTTGCGAATTACGATCAGATCATTTTGTAGTACCGTCAAAACAGATTATTTCGGGCATGAAGATTTCCGTTTCAGCACACCCGTAAAAAGAGAGATAACAAAAGGCATTGAAACCTTGGAAACCGCTCCGTTGCTCCAGAAAACAGATGATCCTTTATTAAGTATTTTCTTTCGGCCAGAAGCGGCTAAAACGTCAGAAGAAAGACGTGCCGCCGCGGCAAAAGGAGAACAAAACCAGGCCGATGTCAATATAATAGAGCGCCTTGCTTCAATAAACGGTTTTGATAAAAATGGTTTGTCTGTAATGGGAAAGCAAAACGAACGGGTTCAGTTCGGTTGCTCCAATCTTATAGGGCACACTTTATCGCCCGACGGCTCTTCCCTCACTTTCGCTACGATAGATGATCTGTCAAGAAAATGGATCTCTGTGATCCAGCTTGATCTGAAAAGGGACTGGAGCTGGGATATGCTGGAGGCGGAAAGTTTTGAAGTTTTCCGTCAATGGAAATATAAAAGGGATGACGGAATAAATTTCAATAGCGATGAGGAAAAGATCGGAGTTATCAGCCTAACAAAAGGTTTGAACTGGCAAAATATGCCCGACCCTGATCGCTTAAAAACAAGGCTGGTATTCATTGATGCTTTAGATGCTAAACCTGGCGCTGTTCCTAAAGGAGCCTTACAGGAGCCAGGTAAATTTCCCGAGCTACTGGATGTCCGGTACCGTGTATCACCGAAATTCAACAAACCAATTGGTTTTGATGCTACGGCTTATGACTATGCCACGCAACCTTATAATTTAGAGATCAGCTTACCTATTACTACAGCCCCGGCCCAGGTACCGGAAATTGTTTCGGTTGGCTTTGCTTTGTCTGAAGCCGACAGTGAAGAACAACTTTTTAACAACCAATATTCAGCAACATCAGAACAAATAAAATGGCTTTGGGTTGAGTTTGCTGAGCCGGTAGAAAACATCGATGATGCTTATTTTGTAAGGTTATTGGCTTATTCACCAGACCCGGTGATTGGCGATTATAGTGATGATGTGCAAAAGGAAATGGATGAGCCTGCAATAAACCTTTCACCTGAAGTTATACGGATCATTCGTCCCTTGCAAATCGAGGATAATGCTGGGCACGACAGCATGCAGGCGTTGATTGGCGCCACTGCTGATGTTGATATCGATGCCAGGGGGATCCGTCATTTTTTGTTGCCGTTACCTCAGGGGTTAACGCCTGATTCACCAGAGCTTTTTGGTTTTTTTACTTATGAATTTAGGGTTGGCCATACAAAATRGTCACTTGAACAGGCCTTTCCTGGCCGGCCGTTACGGATTACCGGGGTACAACACCCTGCGCCAAAACTTAGGTTAAGTACAATGAGAGGCCCCGAAACCATTGAGGTAAGTGCAGTATTTGCAGAGTCGTTTTTTAATGGTAACAATTKCACGCCGATTTTTCCACGCACTAACATCTACGCGCTACTGTACGCTCAAGTGTTGCAGGCCGATGGAAAACAATATCGCAATATTTTAATAGATCAGGTATCATTGCAAAAGCCTCAGCGTAATACTAACATAGATAAGCCGGTAGGGCTTACATCATGGAAGTTAAAAGAGATTCGGACCAAACTGTTGCAGAAAGGGATAGACATCAATGCACCTCTTAGTGTTTTAGCTATAGAAATAATGCCCGATAGCCGCCCGGCAGATCTCCCCGTAAATAGCCTTATTGACCTGGAAAATATCCGCATACTGAGAACCTCAAGACTGTATAAAATTGCAGAAAGCTGTCCTGTATAGATTTAAAAAGCAAAACGAACCGTTCCATTAGTTAAATTTGATATTACGGGAACATTGATCACAGCTCTTTGGGAAAGGGTTCCGCTCGTTCTGTTACACTTTTGCCATATTTGCAGGCTGTTTTATAAATTTGAAATCATTATTCAAACACAATATCCCGCGCTATATTGTCTGGAATACCATGGCAGAATAATCTTTTTTAAAGTCGAACAAAAAATGCTCCCGGTTGGCCTGCGATTGTTTTAGCCCAGAAGGGATCAATCCTTAAATAAACAATTCGAAAATGGATGGTCAGGATCTGCTAAAGTGCTTCAATTTATTCAGAAGAAACATTTGCTCTGATAAGTGATTCAAATTCTGAACAGCAGAAAGACGGGAATCTGTTTTCGCTGAATGTTTTAAATCACCTTGTTAACGTATTCTTAAAAAAAACGATCAAATATATTGTATGAATATAAGCTATGGAATGTCCGTTCAACGGATACTGTCCGTACTTTTAAAGTCAAATAGTGGTTAATTAAAAAAATCTGGTCGATCAGTAAAATTAAGTATCTTATCTTAGCAGCAACTGAAGTATGAATACATTAGTTCACTTAGTACAAACCTATGGGCTTTGGCTGGTTTTTCTTATCACTCTTTTACAGAGCGTAGGGCTACCATTACCTGCATTTGTTGTACTGATCGTTACTACAGCGGTCACACCTCCAACTACAGCAAATATCATAGCACTAATTTTGACCGGTTCGTTGGGAACGTTATCAGGTGACTTCATATTATATTTTACAGGGAAGAAATACGGAACGGGTATCCTCGGGAAGTTATGTAAAATTTCCATATCGCCAGATTCCTGTGTTCGTGGTACCGGGGATTTGTTTGACCGCTACGGTGCGCCGGCGTTAACTATTGTGAAGTTTATTCCGGGGCTGTCAACGCTCGCACCGGTTGTAGCTGGGGTTTATGCAATGCAGGCGACATTATTTGCGTTATTTTCATCCATTGCCGCATTTATATATATTGGTGCAGCAGTGACGCTGGGTTCTGTATTTCGGCACGAAGTTGACGGTGTAATCTCTGCAATAAGTCATTATGGTAAGCTGGGAGGTTTATTTAGTGTCGTTTTATTCGGCTTATACCTGTTGTTCAAATGGCTTCGGCGCTATCGTCTTATCAGACAGTTTGAAACGGATAGGGTAACTGTGAATGATTTGATAAATTTAATGGATGGGGAATATAGTCCTGTGATACTTGACGCGCGTCCAATGGATCAGCGCACAAAAAATGGATTTATACCGGGCTCAGTTTCCATCGATGAAAACAGCCTCAATGATATTGCCGGTCAATACGCCCAACATGAAGAGATTATTATTTATTGTTCATGCCCGAATGAGATCACAGCTGCAAGATATGCAGAGAAGTTACGTAAAGTTGGCCTTAAACGTATTCGTCCCTTAATTGGGGGGATCGATGCCTGGGCTGAATCAGGCAGGAAGGTCATATTCGATATGTAATTTCGCCGACAATTAGTATTACACTCTTGTCAAAACTGAATTCCTCTAAATTTTTAATAACACAAAAACTATCAAACTCCAGGTAGCTGTTCTTTGCTGGAACAGGAATATTATTAAATACCTATCAGTGTTTCCACTTTTACCACCGGGCAGGAAACGTAATCTATGAACTGCTGATGATTCAATTCTAAATAGCATTAGAAAGTGCAATTCCCGTGTTTGGGATATCAGCTGGACGAAAGTGAAACAAGGTCAACATAAAATTTTCGTAAATTATTGCATAGTGTCATAGTACCAACCACTGCGGTACTTGTATTGTAATGTAGGAGCAGCATGGCTGTTTATTATAAACCGTAGCGGTTAAGATCCGCTAAAAATAAATCCTTATGAAAAAACTTTTTATGGCTTGTTGGCTATTCATTTTTGTTGCGCATAATGTTTTTGCTCAAAAAGAGTTATCCCGCGATGAACGTATGAAATGGTGGAGGGAGGCGCGTTTTGGGATGTTTATACATTGGGGCGATTATGCTGGGCTGGCTGGTATATATAAAGGATACGAGATAGGGCATGGTGGCGAATGGATCATGAACAGGGGTAAGATCCCGGTAGCCGAATATAAACAGTTCGCCAAAAAATTTAATCCCGTAAAATATGATCCCGATGCTTGGGTAAAACTGGCTAAGGATGCCGGTATGAAATATATTGTAATAACTGCAAAACACCACGATGGCTTTGCTATGTTTAAATCAAATGCCAGCAAGTGGAACATTGCAGATGCCACACCTTACGGGAAAGATGTTTTGAAGCCCCTGGCAGCAGCATGCAAAAAATATGGTGTTAAACTTGGGTTTTATTATTCACAGGCGCAGGACTGGAATAATCCCGGCGGTGCGGCAGCGCGCAAAGTGAGCAGCGAAGGCTGGCCAAACCCCGATTCTGCCAAAATAGATGCTTATACAAAGGAAAACAGCGGCCATTGGGACCCAGTTCAAACTTCGGCTACCATGGCCGATTACATTGATCATGTAGCTGTTCCGCAGGTAAAAGAGCTATTGACTAATTATGGGGAGGTAGCCGTAATCTGGTGGGATACACCAACAAATATGACCGATGAATTTGCTCAAAAATTACAAGACCTGTTAAAATTGCAGCCCAACATCATTAGTAACGACCGGCTTAAGCGCCCAAATTTCGCAGGCGATTACAAAACACCTGAACAAAAAATACCCAACCTAAGTGAACTCGATGGAAAAGACTGGGAAACCTGCATGACTATGAATGGTACCTGGGGCTATAAAAGTTACGACCGTAAATGGAAGACCCCCGAAACATTAATTCACAACCTCATTGATATTGCATCAAAAGGAGGCAACTATCTGCTAAATGTTGGCCCAAATGCCGAAGGTGAATTTCCGCAGGAAAGTATAGTCACCTTAAAAAAAATAGGAGAGTGGATGAAGGTAAACAGCGAAGCGATATACGCAACCAAAGCAAGCCCGCTTCAGCCCCTAAATTGGGGCCGCTGTACGCTTAAGCCCAATGGTAAAAATATTATCCTGTATTTCTCTGTATTTAACTGGCCTGCTGATGGCAAGCTGGTTATTCCCGGCCTCAAAAATGAAGTGATAAACGCTAAAATACTTGCCGGAAATACGGCATTGAAAACCATAGCATCTGGTGACGGGCTGATCATAAATGTACCTGATAAAGCAACGGATAATATTGCTACAGTAATTAAAGTTGAAGTAAAAGGAACGATGGGGGCACAGGTTGCTAACCCAACCGGTAAAATGAAAACAGGTGCGCTTGATTAATATGAAACGAAAATTAACTATGTTTTTTAAAGGCCTTTTGATTATGGGTTTGCTGTTTACGAACAACCTGCTTAAAGCGCAGGTTGTTTTAAAGGCAACCGGAAGCGATGATGCTTATCAGCAAATATCAAACGTATTAGGAGGTGATGCCTGTGAAGTTCCTGATTGTGCACATCATATTAAACATATTACAGAAACCTTTGATAAGCAATTAGGCGAATACGTTTTTGTTTTTCACAGTCATGCTAAAGAAGATAATGACCGCTGCCTGAATTACGACAGGGAGCGGGTAGAGATCAAAACATATGGCCCGTCTGCCGCTAAATTGAAGGGAGAGCAAGGTGAAACGGTTGTTTATAAGTGGAAATTTAAAATTGACAGCGGTTTTAAAGCACAGCCAACTTTTACCCATATCCACCAGATAAAAGCAGGAGATGGGGATGCTGGAGCTCCCATTATAACTTTTACGCCCCGCTTTGGTGAGCCTGATAAGTTTGAAATAATTCACACAGGCTCTACCAAAGGGACGTCACAAGGGGTTTTAACCCGCATTGATCTGGCCGATTTTAAAGGTAACTGGGTAGAGGTGACAGAAAAATTGCATTATGATAGCCAGGGCGTTTACAATGTTGAAATAAAGCGGATAGCGGATAATAAGGTACTGCTCAGCTATGTCAGTACCAATATTGACCTGTGGCGAAGCGGGACTTCATTTTGCCTGCCTAAATGGGGAGTGTACCGAAGCTTGAAAAGTCCTGCTTATATCAGGGATGAGGATGTAAGTTTCGCTGACATTTTTATCAGAGAGCAATAATTAAAAATGTAATTATTTAACCAACAATAGATTGGGAACGAAGGAGCTATTTACTAAGCTAAGTATTATATCGAAGCGTTGGTTAAACAGGGTTATATTTGCTTTTCATACTTGTGATTGGTCAGGATACTAAAGGTTTTCTTATAGCACAAGCGCTTTATGTCGATTCGTTCGGTCAGGCGGTGTGTGCCCGTCAATGAGATCTGGCCCAATCAAATCTAATCAATGCACTATCCAATGGCAGGCCTTGCTTGTAAATACAGTCGCAAAAAACCTGGCAAGCTTTAGTGTTTTTATCGCTTCCGCATTGGTTGCGGCATTCTTCTTCCGAATTACCTGGCGTGATCTTGTAGAGATAAAAAGTGCCCAGGATGATGGTGGTTATGACTGCGATACAACTGCCAAAAAAATAAATGCGCAGTCGCGTGCCTATGGGCCTTGTGATCAGTGGGGTAGCTGTTTCTGTTGGTTTGATAAACAGGTATTTTAACCTATCATAATCCCAGATCAATAAATATGAGCATGCCAATAGCATAAAAGTAATGAGCCGGGTGCCGTCAAAGCGGGTGGCATATGTCAATATGGTAATATTGATGATCATTGTGAAATAAGCGATTGCGCCGAGCAGGGCTGTTCTCGGAATTAATAAGAGGATGGCAATGGTCAATTGTGCTATTCCAATAAAGGTATAATAATAACCAGTTTGCAGCAAAGCGTCAAAATAATGCCCCAAAGGATTGTTATGGGGCAGGCCTTCGGCAAAGCGTTGCCCCATGATCTTTACGATCCCGGCTGGAAGGAAACTCACCGCCAAAACAATGCGGCAGAACACCGCGAAGCGCTGAAACCACTTGTCGGCTTTTGCTTCATCATAAATGGCTCTTAGCTTACGCATGATGAGCTTTAAATTACTGATCAGGTAATGAATGCTTAAAGCAAGCAAGGTCCAGTAAAACACAAAACCTGCCAGAAAAAACGGCGGCGGCGTATCCGGATCCTGACGCAAAAAATGAATGAAGGGCAATAGCGGCCCTATAAGGATCATTTTTACGGGTGATAGTAAAATGCCTGTAAATGAACCTGTACCGAACACGGATTCCGCAGGCTGTCCTAAAAGTAAATTACTTGAAATCATAAAAACCGCGGCGGCAATGACAAACAGCGCTACAAATTTGATTTTTGAAATTTTCATCGTGAATAATTTAGAATAACAAATTTATTGAATTACTTTGTAATTAAAAGTACTTTTAAATTAAAATATAAAAAGATTTGTGTACTTGATTTGGGCAAACGTTTATCACAAGGGGCTGGTTCAGTCTTTTCTGTTGTCATCTAACGTCAACCATAACTAAAATTAAATATCCTTGCCAAACGGGATGGACATTTTTGGGAAAGTATGCCGTCAAAAGCAAGTCGGAAGTTACGGAAGTCCGTAGGCAGTACGTACTTGCCATATGCGCAGTTTTGCTCGTGCTTTCCGGAGCCAAGATCGACCTGAACCATATAGATCGATAAGTTTATGACGCTATTTGTTAATATTAGTTGAAGCGATGCACGGATAGACGAATTTCGTTAGACGCTATTTATAAAACCTACATATAGATAAAGTTGACAGACAAAAGTAAAATTCCGCCACGCATTCTGATAGTGCACTGATTGCTCGTTAACTTTGGTTATGGCATCTATCAAATATTCAGTTCTTGACCTGGCAACAGTAGTAGAAGGACATACCATTGCAGACAGTTTTAACAGTAGCGTTGCTAATGCCCAACAGGCAGAAGCCCTGGGATATACCCGTTACTGGTTTGCCGAACATCATAATATGATCAATGTGGCCAGCTCGGCCACCAGTTTGTTGATAGGCCATATTGCTGGTCGCACGTCAACAATTCGTATAGGCTCGGGTGGTATTATGCTACCTAATCATTCTCCGCTGGTGGTTGCCGAACAATTCGGTACTCTGGAGACATTGTATCCCGGCCGTATTGATCTGGGTTTGGGCCGGGCGCCAGGTACAGATCAAACTACGGCTTTCGCTATTCGCGGCGAAAACATGAATTCCGCTTTTCACTTTCCACGGGATGTAGAAGCATTGGAGTATTATTTTGCAGGCGATCATCCAAACGGTGTAAGCGCGATTCCGGGAGAAGGGCTTGATATCCCGATCTGGATTTTAGGATCCAGCCTGGATAGTGCCAGGCTGGCCGCAGAAAAAGGATTACCCTATGCCTTTGCAAGCCACTTTGCTCCAACTTACTTCCTGCAGGCTATTGAGCTTTACCGCAAAACTTTCAAGCCCTCCACACTTTTGCAGGAGCCTTATGTTATAGCCTGTGTAAATGTTGTAGTTGCCGATACTGACAATGAGGCACATTACCTGGCCACTTCGTTGCAGCAGTTATTTAAGGGGATTATTACAGGCAGACGTCAACTACTGCCACCTCCTGTTGAGAGCATGAGCAATATCTGGAGTGCTCATGAGCGCGAAGCAGCCATGCAGATGCTTACTTATTCATTCATCGGGAGCAAGGCTACGATAACGGAAGAGCTTAACGCCTTTATTGAAAATACTGGTATTAATGAACTGATGGCTACTACGCATATTTACGATCAGGAAGCAAAGCTGAAATCATACCGTTTATTGGCAGAAGCGATGAGCGCCTAAATTAATTACATATGGAGGATAAGGAAAAATTACAGCGTATAGTAGAAGCGCGCCTAAAGCTGAAGGCTCGTTTTGAGGAGCAAATAAAAGCCACACCTTCGGTGGCCGATGATTTGCCAAAAGGCTCCGGCCCACTTAACCGTCATGGTATGCCTGCTATTCCTATCGGCCAGACACCCGTATTTAAATGGCCGGTGCTTGACCTGGGATATCATCCCAATATTACGGCCGAACGCTGGAGGCTCACCATAGACGGAGCGGTGGAACATCCCGTAACGCTCAAATGGCAACACTTTTTGGCCTTGCCTCAAACCAAAGATACCTCAGATTTTCACTGTGTTACCACGTGGTCCAAACTAAATATGCATTGGAAAGGAGTGAGCATGCTTGACCTGGCAGCTTTGGTTCAGCCAAAGCCCGAGGCTACACATATCCTTTGCTATGGATATGATACCTACAGCACCAATATTTCATTGGCAGAAGCACTTAAACCGGATGTGCTCCTTGTTCACACTTTTGAAGGCCAGCCGCTGCCTGTTGAACATGGCGGCCCCTGCCGTATGATCACGCCTCAGCTGTATGCCTGGAAAGGGGCCAAATGGATTAAGCGCATCCAATTTTTGACAGAGGATCATTTAGGTTTTTGGGAGGAACGGGGTTATTCAAATACAGCCTATCCCTGGCGAAACGATCGCTACAGCGATGAATAGTAATCCAAATCGGCTGATTTAATTACATTGAAAACTTGCCCTTCATGCCTAAAACTGTTATCGTAGTTGTTGACGGTGGTCAGGCTTAAGTAATCTCCCCCTGGATTGATGGCATTGCCATTAGCAGGAACCGTAGTTACCGCTTACGCAATTCTGCCTGTGTATAGGTAGATGGATTTACATGTGTAATTGCGAGCGATGAGGATATGGGCATTGACAAGGTGACTTATCAAGGCTATTGGTTCAACAACAATAACAATTTTTTAGGATGGTTTACATCTGAGTCAAGAGATCGTATAATGGGATTGGCATGATCTGGGCGGAAAGCGACCGGGTAAAGTGGGCAACGTTTTATTTTCTATCTGCCCCGCCCACATCAAAATAAACTTCTCAGTAAACAAGGGATTGATGATCAAGGATACGCAATACTTTCGAAACCATGTCTTCAAGGTCAAAGGGTTTGCTGATATAATCGTTGGCCTCGCATTCAGCGGCGATCAGTTCAATATCATTCGCGGTTGAAAGAATGATTACCGGGATGGTTGACAAAGCTAAGGTTTGTTTGATCCTTCGGCAAAGACGATGCCCGGGACGATTATTAATAAACTCATCCAGCAGGATCAGGTCAGCGTGGAAAATAATCAATTCCGAAAGATCCGCCGGTTCAGGGGTGCTCAACGTTTCAAAACCCTGCTCTTGTAAAATAAGTTCAACTATTAAACGGATATCCTGGTCATTTTCAATAATCAATACGCGTTTTTTCATGATCCCCAATAATTTACAGTAAAGATATGTGTTTTAAAATCAAAACATAAACACAGTTATGGAGTTATTAAAACAAGGACGATATATACCGCCTTGGACTGAATGGAAAAGGAACGATATAAACTGTGCCTGTATGTGGCTGGGCAAACACAAAAATCGCAAAAAGCAATTGAAAACCTGCAAAACTATTGCAGGGAACATTTGGAAGAAAATTATACTATCGAGATAATTGACCTGAGGGAACACCCCCATCTGGCAGCGGGCGAACAAATCATAGCTATACCAACGCTGATCAAAAAGTTGCCAGCCCCAATTCGTATCCTGGTGGGCGACCTAAGTAATGAAGAGAAATTTTTGGTCGGCCTTAATCTTATCCGCGAGTAAATTAAAATTTTTTGTTTTTAAATCAACTTCACGATGAATGATGCCAATTTGAAGCGTTTTAAAGATGCACAGCAGCGTGACTATGATACCGCATTGGCAGAGATCCGAAACGGTAAGAAACGCAGTCACTGGATGTGGTATATTTTTCCGCAGATTGCCGGGCTCGGCACAACCGACATCTCCCGGCATTATGCTATCAAAAACATAAATGAAGCGACTGATTTCCTGATGGACGAAGAACTTGGCCTTCGGCTTGCCAACATATGCAAAGCGCTGCTGCAATTAGAAACCAGTGACGCCCACAGTGTATTCGGCAGCCCGGATGATCTTAAACTTAAGTCTTCTATGACCTTGTTTGATACCGTACCTGCCACCTTCCCGGTATTTGGACAAGTATTGGATAAATTTTACAACGGCGAAAGGGATCAAAAAACATTGCAATTGCTGAGTCTGAAGATTTGACCTATCTCTGAATTTTTTTCATTTAGAAAACTCGAAAGACCGGTAGAATTTATCGTTTAAATATTTGCTCAGACAAGTATACTTCTAAAATAATTTACTAGGCTTTGCCCGAATGAGTCTCCCGGCTATACCTGGTTATGTGCCCGAAACAATATGTAACCTTACTAATTTGTGCAAAAATCACCAAGCGGGTTTATTGGTAGTTAAGGTTCTGTAAAGCCATTATTTTGCGGTTGCCATTATAAGTAAAGGTTTTGCCGCTGTAACGCCTTGCGATTCCTCAATATTTGCAAACAGACATGAAGTACTTGAAAAAAAAATTAAAGCAATCCTTTTTACTTACCTTAATTCGTTTGATCGGCTGTTTAGCTATAATTCTTCCCATAAAACTGGAGGCGCAAAGCCCTGTTTTACCGTTTCAAAACCCCCAACTCAGTGCAGATGTAAGGGCTTTCGACCTTGTTAAAAGGCTTAGTCTCGAAGAAAAAGTAATGCAGATGCTCAATAAAGCACCTGCCGTTAAAAGACTGGGCATCCCAGCATATGACTGGTGGAATGAAAGTCTTCACGGGGTTGCAAGAACTGAATATAACGTTACTGTGTACCCGCAGGCCATTGGTATGGCCGCCGGTTGGGACCCCTCTGCGTTTAAATTAATGGGTAAATATATTGCCGAGGAAGGACGTGCGATTTACAATCTCTCGGCTGTAAATGGGAGCACAGGAATTTATCATGGGCTTACTTACTGGACACCCAATATCAATATTTTCAGGGATCCGAGGTGGGGCCGCGGGCAGGAAACTTACGGAGAAGACCCTTATCTAACCGGACAACTTGGCAAGGGCTTTGTAAATGGGCTACAGGGTACTGATCCACACTATTTAACAGCAGCGGCATGTGCCAAGCATTTTGCAGTACACAGCGGCCCGGAACCATCCAGACACACGTTTAATACTACCGTAAGCAGGTATGATCTTTGGGACACCTATCTGCCTGCGTTTAAAGAGCTTATCGTGAATGCCAGGGTTGCGGGCGTGATGTGTGCATATAATGCACTGGGAGGACAGCCCTGCTGCGGTAATGATTTATTGATGACCGATATACTTCGTAACCAATGGAAATTTACCGGCTACGTTACTTCAGACTGCTGGGCCATCGATGATTTCTTTAAAAATCATAAAACCCACAAAGGTGCAGAAAGCGCTGCCGCGGATGCCGTATTTCATGGTACCGACCTCGAATGCGGAACGGACGCCTACAAAGCATTGGTACAAGCTGTAAAAGATAAACTGATACCTGAAGAGCAGATCAATGTATCGGTAAGGCGGCTGTTTGCTATCCGTTTCCGTTTAGGGCTTTTTGATAAGGATTGTAAGTATAATTTAATTGGCAAAGAGGTCTTAGAATCGGTGCCCCATCAGCAATTGGCCCTAAAAATTGCAAGGCAATCCATCGTATTACTCAAGAATGAAACCCAATTATTGCCTTTAAAAAAAACGCTGAAAAAGATTGCAGTAATAGGCCCCAATGCAGATAACGAAACTTCGGTATTGGGCAACTATAATGGGTTTCCGTCAGTAATTAGCACGCCATTAAAAGCCATTAAGGCCAAATTAGGCAGCAATACACAAGTGTACTATGAAAAGGCTACCGGTTATACTGATGGCCGTGTAGCCTATGCCATTAAAAACCCCGCTGCCTTTTCAATCGACGGGCATACTGGCTTTAAGGCAGAGTATTTTAAAAATATAACGTTGAGCGGCACACCTGTATACGGCAACTACGAAGAAACCATTGCGCACCGCTGGCCAGAAAATGGCGATGTAGTAGATGGTATCAAAGCTAATGGGTTTTCAGCAAGGTGGTCAACTGTCTTTACCCCGGATAGCTCGGGGTTGTACAGCTTTAAAATAACAGGAAGAGACGGCTACCGTTTATTGGTTAACGGTGTGCAAAAAGCTGCTGATTGGGGGCTGCACGGGTCAACAACTATTGATTTTGTACAACAATATGAAGCCGGCAACAAGTATAAAATTGAGCTTGAATTTTACCAGGGCGATGCCCTGGGCAGAATTGCTGCTATAAAATTGATACCTGGCCGCGTAAAGGAAAATAAACCTGCAGATATTGCTGCAAGGGTGAGCGATGCGGATGTGATTGTGTTTGTCGGTGGTATTTCTCCCGAATTAGAAGGTGAAGAAATGCCCGTTAGCCAAACTGGCTTTGCTGGTGGCGACCGTACCTCAATCGCGCTGCCTGCCATTCAAACCGAAACATTGAAAGCGTTATATGCCACAGGAAAACCGGTTGTATTTGTATTGATGACCGGAAGCGCCATTGCTATAGAGTGGGAAAATAGGCACATTCCGGCAATAGTTAACGGCTGGTATGGTGGGCAGGCCGCTGGTACGGCTTTAGCCGATGTGCTTTTTGGCGATTACAATCCATCGGGCAGGCTGCCGGTAACCTTTTATAAAAGCGATAGCGACCTGCCACCGTTTGAAAGTTATGCTATGGCTGGCCGCACCTACAGGTATTTTAAGGGCGAGGTAGCTTATCCTTTTGGCTTTGGGCTTAGCTACAGTAAGTTTGGGTACAGTTGGGGTAAACAAAGGATTAAAGTAACCGCAGGCAAAATAACGGGCGTTATTAATATAAAAAATCAGGGGATAAGAGAAGGCGATGAAGTTGCTCAGATTTATATTCAATACCCCGACGGAACAGGTGAAGAGTTGCCGCAAAAAGAACTCAGACAGTTTAAACGGATAAATCTTAAACCAGGTGCAGTGGGCAGTATTGAATTGTCAATACCTGTAACGAGCCTGAAAAAATGGAGCGAGCAGGAGGGGAAACTCATATTGCGCCCCGGACGCTATAAGATATTAGCCGGCCCAAATTCCAATGATAGCGTTCTTCATGGAGAAGTTTTTATACGATAAACACTTATAGTTTACGCCCTCTGAGCCGGCCTGCGTTTTCCCGCCGGCCGGCTAACAGTAACAGATGTAATGTCATTGATCCTGCTGTTTATTGGTATACCAGTAAGTTATGCCAATTGACTGTACCGCTGTTGCAAATCAGAAATAACGTCAAATTCATCAGCTACTTTTGTTATCAGGCTTTCAAATACTTTAAAATATTGGGCGTATATCTGGTGGTTTTCGGCATTAGGTAAATAGGTTTGGTGCATGGTCACCGTTTTGGAAGCTTCTTCTAAAGAGGGATAAATGCCCATTTCAGTCGCGCTTAACAAGAATGCGCCCCTGCCTATACTATCGGCATGGCTAAGTGTGCTTACTGGCTTGTTAAACATATCTGCAATTATTTGGGTACAAAATGGTATGGATGCAAAACTTCCGTTGATAGACAGGCTTTCGATATGACGGTGCTTTTCTAGTGTACGGCCAATGCTGTACATTTCGTATAATATCCCCTCAATGGTAGCCCGTATAAAATGTTTACGCTCGTGCCTTATATTAACGCCAAAATAACATCCCCTTGAATTTGGATTCCAGATAGGGGCCCGTTCGCCATGCAAAAAGGGCAGGAATATCAAGCCCCCCGAGCCAACTTCGACGCCCGCGGCTTCTTCTATCAGCATTTCCATCGATTGGTCGATATCAAAAGCTTCCTGAAAATCTCCAAATTGTTTAGCAAACCAATTGAATATTACGCCGCCATTACTTGTTGGCCCACCGGTAATGATATGCTTGTCGGTAAGCAGGTAGTTGAAAATTTGTTGTTTGGGATCTTCTATTATTTTATCGCCAATGATCCGGAATGCGCCACTATCTTCAATTGTAATGGTAGCCATACTGTTTTCCCACACGCCGGCACCCAGGGTAGCCAGACAGCCATCGCTTGATCCAATCAGGATTTTAACCGTCGGCGACAACTTCAAAACCCTTTGATATTCTTTTTTTAGCGTTACTCCCGAATAGAAAACCGGGTGCAGGTCTGGTAGCTCCTCCGGAGTGATTCCTGCAAAATCAAGCGCTGCCAGGTCCCAGGCTAAATTGTGAATATTCATTAGTCCGGTTGCAGAGGCTATACTGTAATCTATCACACAAGCACCAGTTAGTTGCTGAATGATATAGGTTTTTATGGGCATAAATTTTTTTGCCAGTCTGAATTTCTCGGGGTCGTGATTTTTCATCCATGCAATTTTTATCAACGACGACATCGGGTGTATAGGAGTTCCGGTAGCTTTATAAATTTCCTCGCCCAGGCTGCTTTGTTTAAGGTCAGCGGCCTCTTTTTTGCCCCGGTTATCTGCCCATGTGATGGCGTTGCCCAATGGTATGCCATCTTTATCCACTGCCAGCAAACTATGCATGGAAGAGCCAAAGCAAATACAGGTAACAATATATTTTTTAGGGTAGATTTTCTCGATAAGCAGGTTTTTCAGAATATAAAGCATAGTAATAAACATCTGCTCCGGGTCCTGCTCGCTATGATCGGGCTGCTCATGAAAAGTAGGGTAATGCCCCTTTGCCGAACTAATTAAATTACCGGAAAGATCAAAGGCGAAGACCCGTACAGCGGCCGTGCCCATTTCTATGATGATGATACAATTCATGATGTATACTGATAATCTGGTGTTTTATTTTTTCTGAACTCGCTTGGGGTGTACCCGGTAAGTTTTTTAAAGGTTGTAGAGAAGTGTTGAGACGAATAAAATCCGGTGCTCAGCGCTATATCGGTAACATTTACCTCGTTTTTTTTAAGCAGTTTGGTCGCTTCAGTAATCCTGATGTTGATTAAATAATTCAGCGGTGAAAAGCCGGAATAGTTTTTCACTTTTTCGGTAAAGGCCGTAGTTCCCATACCAATCAGCGCAGCCATCTCTTCCACTGTCCATTGATGGGCAAGGTTTTGCCGCAATGTTTGCTCCAGCTTTAAGAATGTTTGGGGGAAGTCTCTCCTGGAATTGTTTTGCCTGATCAATTGCCTGCTGATCAATACAAAAAGCTCATCAAGCAGTTGGTTTACACGTGTGTAAAAACCCACTTCCTCATTTTGTAATTCCAGTTGTAAATTATGCATTAAAACGTGCGCTTCTTTCAGTTTCAAAACAAGCTGTTGCTTATTTACCACCAAAATCTGGTTAATGGATAATTTTTCCTTTTTAGTAAGCCCACTCCATTTTCCCAGCAAAAGCTTTCCGCAATCTTCGGTGGAGATCTTTATCCCAAATAAAGCACCGATATTTAATATTCCGCTTTCTCCGCCAATACGTTGCCCGGGCAATACTACGGCGAAATCACCGGGGTACAATGTATGTTGTTGTAAATCAATCATCCAGGTAAACTTTCCCTCTAAAATATAATACAGGCAAATGCAGTCTGTAACGTTGCTGTTAAAGGAGTTAAGTTGGATTGTGTTGTTCTTTTTGTGGGCAAACTCCAGAATATGCGGAAAATGCACAAGTTCTTTAGATATGCCCTGCTGAAGTATCAATTGATTCATCCAGGATAATAATTGGTATGCGTTGCTGTCATTTATATACTGCAACGGTTATTAGGCAACCAACGGGGGTACCCATTGAAAGCAAGTTTACAGATTATAAAACTAAGATTTGTATAAAAACCAACGTTGTTTTTTAATGGTATTTTCCAGGTTTAATATTATGATACTTTGTGATGTATTATAACCAGTTACAATAAACCAAAGCCGCTAAGCCCCTTAATAGCGCGCGTATTAAAAATTCATGATGAAAAAATGGTGTCTTCTTTCCCGCGTTGCGGGTATTGCATTGCTGCAATGCTGTTTGTTTTTTCATAACACTTTTGCACAGCAAATCTCCAAAGACGAGTTGCTCTTCCTGACCCCCGAGTGGAAAGGTGAGCGCTTTGCCGACGGTCGTCCTAAAGTGTCCGATGATATTCTGGCCCGGATGAAGCATGTTAGTATTGAAGAAGCCTGGGCGGTTTTAAAAAACGCTGGCTATGGATATCAGCTAACCGAAAACTGGCTGGTGATAAACCCGGATAGCGTTTTGGTAGGGCGTGCTGTAACCGCCGTTTTTATGCCTGCACGACCCGACGTATGGAAAGCAATTGACGACAGGGGCAAAGCTCAGGGCAAAAAAGGGCAAAACACCTGGCCTGTTGACCTATTGGTAAAAGGTGATGTGTATGTGGCTGATCAGTTTGGCGCTCATAAAAACGGGCCTACTATTGGCGACAATGTGGGCAATGCCATTTACGCAAAAACGGGCAACGGGATAGTTTATAACGGCGCGGTGAGGGATTTGCGTGGGTTAAAAGAGATTGGCGGCTTCACCTCCTTTGTAGAAAGTTACGACCCGTCATATCATAACCCTCCCGGCGACCTGAACACTATGATTGTTGGGATCAATCAGCCTACCAGGATAAAGCAGGCTACTGTAATGCCGGGTGACGTGGTTTTGGGAGAGAACGGTGTGGTCATATTTATTCCGCCGCACCTGGCCGAGAAAGTGGTAACTACCTCTGAGGTGGTAAGGTTAAGAGATATGTTTGGCCACCTGCGGTTAAAAGAAGGCAAATACACGGCCGGGCAAATAGACGCCCGCTGGAGCGCGGATATTGAAAAAGATTTTTCCGCATGGTTAAACGAGCACATCAACGAACTGCCCGTACCCAAAGAGCAAATCCAAAACATCCTGAAAAACCGAACCTGGTAAACAAATCTATCGCTAAATATAAATTATGTCAAACAATCAAAACAGGCGCAGCTTTCTTTCGAAAACTGTATTAGCCGGCGCCGCTATACTGGCAGCGCCACTAAATAAAACATTTGGGCAAGGACTGATAGATGCCAAAGAGCGTACACCGCAGGCATCGTCTCCTTCCGATCTTAAAATCACAGAAGTTAAGTGCGCTTATGCAGGCGGCGGGCTTTTTGTGAAAATATACACCAACCAGGGGATCTGGGGCTCGGGCGAAGGTGTTGATGCCATAGCTGGAACTTATTACCTGGTTAAGCGGCTGGAAAGAATGCTGAAAGGCCGAAGCCCATTAAACCCCAACAGGATAGCCGAGGAGATACGGAAAGCAAACTTTTTTGCAGGTGCGCAATCCGGTATGTTTGTGGCCGTGCTTACTGCTGTTGAGGCAGCCCTTTGGGATCTTACAGGCAAAGCTCTTGGCATCCCTGTATACCAGTTATTAGGTGGCAAATACCGCGATAAATGCCGTGTTTACTGTGATACAGAATTATACACAGCCACAAACCCCGTACCTGGAGATTATGCTAAGGCCGCCCGCGGTGCGGTTGATCGCGGATACACTGCTGTAAAATTTGATATTGATGATGCCCGCGACCCGAATAAGTTTGACCGTTATAACTGGACTGCCAGCAACGCCGAACTTGACAGGATGTATAATGCTATAGCCGCCGTAAGAAAAGAAGTTGGGCCCAATATTGATATATGTGTAGATATGCACGGCCGTTACGATGCTACAACAGGCCGTAGGGTTGCAAAAATGATGGAACCCCTTAACTTGATGTGGCTGGAAGAGCCAATTCCTGCAGATAATATTGAGGTATACAAAACAATAACCCAGGAAACGAGCACACCTATTTGTGCCGGGGAAAATTTTTATCTGGCTTATGGATATACCAGGCTACTTTCAGAAGCTGGAATTGACATTGTGATGCCCGATCTTCAAAAATGTGGCGGGCTGGGTGAAGGGCAGCGGATAGCCAACCTTGCCAACCTATATTATGTGCCTTTTTCGCCGCATATGGTAGGATCCTTTCTTGGTGCTATGGCAACTGCGCATGTTTGTGCTTCGGTACCTAATTTCCACATCCTTGAATGGCAAACCCTGAGCGATACGGAAGCAAAATGGAAAGAAATAGTGCAATACGACAAGCCTTTTATCGAAAAAGGTTTCCTGGTGCTGTCTGATAAGCCCGGAGTAGGTGTTGAGATTAACGAGGAAGGGCTAAAGAAATACGCGATGCCCGGAGTGCCTTTTTTTGCATGATCAATGCCTGTTAGCTATGAACATCTTTTACAAAGTAACCATCACACTAACCATTGCCGCGTTTGCCGCTGCTTTATTCATGCTTTCTAAAGGCCTTGCGTACACAGGGCCTTATTTACTTGCTTTTTTTGTATTGCTTGCTGTAAGCCTTTGTGCTTCCCCAAAAACTAAAAGCTTTGCCTATACGGCAATGATTTTCGGAGCAGCGGCCATGGCGCTTTATTATCCAGGTTCTTTTATCAGCTATGGCTGCTTTAAATACGCCACGCTTATTATTCCGCTAATACAGCTCATCATGTTTGGTATGGGCACTTCCATGCATTATCATGATTTTCTCGGCGTGTTAAAATCACCCGGGGGAATAATAATTGGGGTGGTGAGCCATTTTATCATTATGCCCTTACTTGGCTTTAGTATCGCGACCCTTAGCGTAAAATTAGCCGGAATGCCTGCCGAGATAGCAGCCGGAATTATATTAATAGGTTGCTGCCCCAATGGCATGGCATCTAATGTGATATCCTATCTGGCCAAGGCAAATCTTGCACTATCGGTTACCATAACCAGTATTTCCACTATGCTTTCGCCGGTATTAACGCCGTTTTTAATGAATTTACTTGCTGGCCCGCTGATTAAAATAGATCCCTGGGCCATGGTGTTAGATATTTTTAAGATGGTCATGATCCCTATTGCTCTGGGCGTGCTATTTTCATCGATAGCTAAGGAACGTAGCGGCTGGTTAAAAAGGATAATGCCCATTATATCAATGGGAGGCATTATCTGCATCATTATTATTATAACAGCAGCAGGCAGAGATAGCTTGCTTAAAGTTGGCCTGGTGCTGGCGGTATTGGTACTGCTACATAATATTGGAGGCTATTTGCTTGGTTTTTGGTCGGCAAAAGCGTTTGGAATGGAAGAACGGGACTGTCGCACCATTGCTATTGAAGTTGGGATGCAAAATGGCGGTATGGCCGCGGGGCTTGCCAAAGGGATGGGCAAAATCGCTACGCTGGGCCTGGCTCCGGTCATCTTTTCTACTTTCATGAATATTACCGGTTCTTTATTGGCCTCTTACTGGCACAAAAAAAAGCCTGCACCCGGCCGTAAAGCTAATTTACAAGGTGTAACTGAGCCGTGAGGGTGGGAGGGCGGCGCTAAGTTTTTTGTGCAAAAATCAACGCTGTGTTTTTTTGGAAGACAAAGCAATTTGGTTTAGCATTCTTTGTATATAACCAAGTAACCGATTTGTTACATTTTTTAATAAAGGAATAACTACCGCATAAACGCCAGATAGTAATAAATAGCTATGCATATATTTAAAACCACCGATAAAGTTATTGTAAAATACAACGGCCTGCTTTACAGTTCGCCAGATTGGAACTGGGACAGTTTTATAAACCGCGAAGCATTGCACAGCGAGGTTTTAAAAGATCTCCAAAGTATTACAGCCAGTCCTTCGCTGGCTCACGATCTGGAACACTTAAGCACCCCTATTGCCGGGCAGGAGATCTGGGCATCGGGTGTTACTTATTTGCGTAGTAAAGATGCCCGGATGGAAGAATCAAAAGATGCCGGCGGCGGCGATTTTTATGCAAGGGTTTACAGCGCCGAACGCCCCGAGATCTTTTTTAAATCTTCGGCATCCCGCGCGGTTGGCCCTGGTGGTGCCGTTCGTATCCGGAAAGATTCGAAATGGAATGTTCCTGAGCCGGAGTTGGTGCTGTTCATTTGCAGCGCAGGTACAATTGAAGGATATATGATAGGTAATGATATGTCTTCGAGAGATATTGAAGGAGAAAACCCTTTATATCTTCCCCAGGCGAAATCATACGACGGAGCAGCGGCGGTTGGCCCATGTCTTTATGTGCCAGGTACACCGATCTCTCCAGATACCGAAATTCAAATTGAGATAAGGAGAGGTCACGATAAGGTTTTTGCTGATACCATATTGATCAGCAGGATGAAGCGTACACACCAGGAGCTTGCCAATTACCTGTTTATGGAGATGTCATTTCCATCTGGTGCATACCTGATGACCGGCACCGGCATAGTACCGCCAGATTCTTTCACACTTGATTATGGCGACGTGATAGCAATTACCATAAGTAACATAGGTACACTTACAAACCAGGTGGGTAAATAATTGTACCAGGGCAACAATATAAATTAAATATAAAGCGAATAAAATGTCACAGTTCAGAAGTGCTGATTGGTTTGGAAAAACAGGTAAAATGGGGTTTTTATACAGGAGCTGGATGAAAAACCAGGGTATGCCAGCCGACCTTTTCGACGGAAGACCGGTTATTGGTATCTGCAACACATGGTCGGAGTTAACCCCTTGCAATGCACATTTACGAGACCTTGCCGAATCTGTTAAACGCGGGGTTTATGAGGCCGGCGGTTTCCCGGTGGAGTTTCCTATCATGTCGTTGGGCGAAACTTTACTTAAGCCAACCGCTATGCTTTTCAGGAACCTGGCCAGTATGGATGCCGAGGAATCGATGCGTGGCAACCCGATAGACGGGGTTGTGCTACTGACCGGCTGCGACAAAACTACGCCGTCTACCATGATGGGGGCAGCCAGCGTTGGCTTACCAACTATTGTAGTTCCGGGCGGGCCGATGTTGAACGGTAAATACCGGGGTACTGATATTGGATCGGGCACTGCAGTATGGAAATTGACCGATGACCTCAAAACCGGTAAAATAACTAATGATGAATATCTTGCTGCCGAAAGTTGCATGTCAAGAAGTGCCGGTCATTGTATGACAATGGGGACGGCTTCAACTATGGCTTGTATGGTAGAGTCGCTTGGCATGTGCTTATCGCAGGCCGCAGCCACCCCGGCGGTTGATTCAAGGAAAAAAGTACTGGCACAGCTATCAGGCAGGCGCATTGTTGAAATGGTAAAAGAAGGATTAACGATATCAAAAATACTTACCCGTGCCGCTTTCGAAAATGCCATTAAAGTTAACGCGGCAATAGGAGGGTCTACCAATTTTATTATACATCTTACCGCGATTGCCGGACGTATTGGAGTGGATCTGTGCCTGGACGATTTTGACAGGCTGGGTAGTAAGGTTCCCTTGCTACTCAACCTGATGCCGTCGGGAAAATACCTGATGGAAGATTTTTACTACGCAGGCGGGTTACCGGTGATATTGAAAGAGCTTAGCAAGGAGTTGGATATGGATGTCATAACCGTAACCGGTAAATCGCATGCGGAAAACATAAAAGATGAGGGTATATGCTACAATAATGACGTTATTGCAGCATATGATAACCCAATTATCCCTGAGGCGGGCATTGCCGTTTTGAAAGGAAACCTGGCAGTTAACGGAGCCGTTATCAAGCCTTCGGCAGCAACACCATCACTGATGCAGCATACCGGCAGAGCAGTAGTTTTTGAAACTATTGAAGACTATCACGCAAGAGTTGATGACCCGCAGCTTGATATTGACGAAACCTGTGTAATGGTGTTGAAAAACGTGGGCCCGGTAGGGTATCCCGGCATGCCGGAGGTTGGTAATATGGTGCTGCCCAAAAAACTGCTTGACAAAGGTATTACGGATATGGTAAGGATCTCCGACGGAAGGATGAGTGGCACCGCGTACGGCACAGTTGTGCTACATGTTTCACCGGAATCTGCCATTGGCGGTAACCTGGCACTTGTTGAAAACGGCGACATGATATGCCTCGATGTATCCGCAAGAAGAATAGACCTGCTCGTAGACGAGGCTGAACTGGAAAAACGGCGGCTGCTGTGGGAAAAACCTGCCTATCATACCGATAGGGGCTACGTATCTATGTACCAGCGCCATGTGCAGCAGGCCGATAAAGGAGCCGATCTTGATTTCCTGGTGGGGAATTCCGGATCGGTTGTAACCCGCGATTCGCATTAAATTAACCTGATTATAATGACAATACTTGTACTGATCGTTTGTATTTTACTGCTTATTGCGCTGATAACATGGGCAAAGGTGAACGCGTTTCTTGCCTTTATTATTGTAGCGCTGCTATCGGGCTGCTTTTTCGGCATGCCATTTACAACGGTTATAGCATCGATAAATAAAGGGCTGGGCGATACATTAGGATCAGTAGCAATCATTATAGTATTGGGTGCCATGCTGGGTAAACTGGTTGCCGAAAGTGGTGCGGCTCAGCGCATAGCTCATTTTATGCACGACCTATTTGGCGCTAAATATATAACCTATGCAATGGCTGTAACCGGCTTTATCGTGGGTATCCCTTTGTATTATAATGTCGGATTTATACTGTTAGTGCCTATCATTTTTTCGGTTGCATCCAGCTATCGTTTACCGCTATTGTATGTGGGTATGCCCATGCTTACGGCCTTATCGGTGATGCATGGCTTTTTACCGCCGCATCCTTCGCCAATGACGCTCATCAGCGTTTTTCATGCAGATGTTGTAAAAACATTTGGCTATGGGCTGATCATTGCTATTCCTGCTATAATAATTGCAGGGCCAATATTTTCAGCCACCCTCAAAAAAATAGGGCCTAACGGCTTGCAATTTGCCCATAGCTCGGCCGCCTTGCCTGCTCATGAGTTACCGGGTATTGTTAACAGTGTACTGTCATCTCTTTTACCGGTAGTATTGATTTGTATAGCCCATTTGCTGCCTGTTTTTTTTGCGGAGGCCCCCTCAATAATAAATTTGGCAGCATGGCTCGCTGAACCAATTATTGCCATGCTGGTCACTGTGATTGTAAGCACCTATACGCTTGGTCTGCGTAAAGGCAGGCCATTGTCAAAAATAATGGATAGTTATGTGTGTGCAGCAAAAGATATAGCCATGGTGTTACTTATCATTGGCAGTGCAGGGGCATTGAAGCAAGTGTTTGTAGATAGTCACTTAAGCAACGTACTCGCAAGGATGCTGGTCAGTAGCGCGATGCACCCCTTGTTGCTTGCATGGCTGGCGACAGCTTGTTTACGGCTTTGCCTTGGCTCGGCCACAGTGGCGGGTGTCACCGCCGCGGGAGTGTTGTTTCCAATCGCTCATCATGCAGGCGTTAACACCAATTTGCTGGTGCTGGCTATAGGGGCGGGTAGCCTGTTTGGCTCACATGTAAACGATACAGCTTTTTGGCTATGCAAAGAATATTTCGGGTTATCAGTAAAGGAAACGCTCCGCTCATGGACGGTAATGGAAAGCCTGGTATCAGTAATAGGGCTTGCTGGCGTCTTATCGTTAGATATTTTACTATAAATAGATTATACCAACAAATGTATACAAACCAATTTCAAACTAAAACCTGCTTAAAAATGAAGAAAAAACTATACTAAAATGAAAAGCGGCCTTTAACGTGCCGCCCGGAGAAGCTCTTTCGCAATTACCAATTTTGAGAAAGAAGTAAAATAAAGATTTGCCAATTTGAATTAAACCTAAAATCATGGAAAAAAAAATCAAAGCATCAGGGAAGATGCTGGCCATTTCAATAAGTGTTCTTTTTACACTTATGTTTTCGGCCGATGTACAGGCGGGCATTGCCGTCGGTGCCGGGACTAACCTCGAAGCGAGTGTACAAATAGTTACAGGTAAAGTTGTAGACGAAAAAGGTGGCCCGCTTGCTGGCGTTAGTGTAAGCGAGAAAGGGACTAAAAATGGCGTTGTAACCGACGCAAATGGCAATTACAAGATCCAGGTATCTGCCGATAACGCGGTGTTATTATTCAGTTATGTAGGCTACAATCCCAAAACCGAGCCCCTTAACGGGCGCGGTACGCTGAATGTTACGCTTGAGCCAAAATCAACCGCCATCAGCGAGATCATAGTAACAGCTTTAGGCATAAAGCGCGAATCAAAAAAATTAGGCTATGCTGCAGAAAACGTACGCGTAGGCGAAATAACAACCAACCGTTCAACAAACTTTGTTAATTCCCTTGAAGGAAAAGTTGCCGGCTTAGACATATCTCCACCGGCAAGCGGCCCTGGCGGCAGCACAAAGATCAGGCTGCGCGGGCAATCCGCGTTTCAGGGTGATAACGCGCCATTGATCGTTTTAAACGGTCTTCCTTTATCGCAAAGCCCGTCAAGTACAAACGGTTACACCCAGTCGGTGGATTTGGGCGATAATATGCAGCAGATAAACCCGGATGATATTGAATCGATGACCGTATTAAAAGGTGCCACAGCAGCGGCGCTTTACGGTTCAAGAGCAAGTAACGGCGCGTTGATCATCACTACCAAAAGCGGCAATAAAAATGGCGGGATCGGTATTGAGTTTACCTCCAACTTTACCCAAAACCAGGCGTTGGATTTTACCGACTTCCAGTACGAATACGGACAGGGCGAAAATAACGTACGCCCCAAAACACAGGGCCAGGCACAAAGTTCGGGCGCCTGGAGTTTTGGAGAGAAATTTGATAATGCGCCTACCTATCAATTTGATGGCGTACAACGTCCTTACGCGCCTGAGAAAAACCGCATAAGCAAATTTTTCAGACTTGCTAACGCATGGACCAATACCATCGCGTTCTCTGGTGGTAATGATAAAGGCAGCTTTAGATTTTCTTATTCGAACCAGGATGCACAAGGCATAGTACCTAACAATGATTATCATAAAAAGATCTTCAATCTGGGACTCAACTATAACTTCACTCCTAAATTGTCTGCGCAGATCTATGTGAATTACGACCACGAGAATAACAACAACCCGCCGGTAATTGGCATTCAGGGATCATCAGTTACCAATTATATTTACCGTTACTCTAACTCGGTTAGTTTGGATGTATTAAAAGCAGCTGCGGTTGATGCCAACGGCAACGAAACGCCTACATCACGTTTCACTACCCTTACCAACCCGTACTGGATCATGAACAAGCAATTTACAAAGCAAACTAAAGATCACCTTTTAGGTACTGCAACCCTGCGCTACCAGTTTTTTGATTGGCTTTATTTGCAGGGCCGTGTGAATATGGAATATAGCACGGCATTCTACGAACAAAATGCACCAACCGGCACTTTGGCAAACGCGGCTGCACCGGTTGGCCTTTATAATGGTAGCTATAACTCAAATGATAATACTTACCGCGCGCTGAATGCTGACTTTTTATTAGGTGGTGGCCACAAATGGGGGCCCTTTTCTTTTGATGCCACGGTGGGAGGAAATACTTTCCCCTCTTCATCACAAGGGTATACTGTTACTGCTACAAATTTCTATGTCAGGGATTTTTATACCCTTGGTAACGGCGTAACTAACACCTCGGCCTTTGCAGTTTCCAAATCAACAGTAAACTCGCTTTATGGCACCGCCGAGTTTGGATATAAATCTTATTTGTTTTTAAATGTAACCGGCCGTAACGACTGGTTCTCGGTGCTAAGCCCTGAACATAACCATTATTTTTATCCATCCGTAAGCGGCAGTTTTGTTTTCTCAGAATTTTTAAAGAACCCGCCTTCATGGCTCACCTTTGGAAAAATCAGGGCGACTTATGCTAATGTGGGCAGCGCTAACGGCATTAATCCTTACAGCAATTCGCTCACCTTCACGCTTTCACAAAACGCGTTCAACGGCGTTCCGCTGGGGAGTATTAGTAACGTCACTACGCCAAACCAGGCTATTAAACCATACAGCGTAAAAGAAAAAGAAGTTGGGCTTGAATTGCGTATGTTCAACAGCCGGGTAAACCTGGATATCGCCGCATATGATAAGCATACCACTAATCAGATCTTAAGTGTCGCTATTTCCAACGCGTCAGGTTATACCGGTACAATTGTAAACCTTGGCGAGCTGCAAAACCGTGGTATGGAGTTTTTACTGGAGTTAGTACCCATCAGAAGACCGAATTTTACCTGGCGTTCGGCATTTAATACGGCCTTAAATTCATCTAAAGTTTTAGCGCTGGCTAATGGTCAAAACCAACTGACACTGGGCGCAGGAGAGTTCTTCGGCTCCATTGTTGACCAGGTTGGCCTTCCGCTAAATCAGATACAGGGATCAACTTATCGTAGAGACGCCAATGGTAAAATCATAGTATCAGGTGGTAAGCCGATAGCAAGTACATCTCCCGCGCTTTTTGGCAGCGCGTTGCCTAAAGCTACAGGTGGTTGGGTAAATACATTTACTTACAAGAGGTTTACCCTGATGGCACATATTGATTATAAAAAAGGTGGTAAAATATTGTCAAGTTCTAACCTGAATTTCCTGAGAGAAGGTTTGACAAAAGAATCGCTGGTGGGCAGGGAAGGTGGCGTAAAGTTCGATGGGGTGAATGCTGATGGTACACCTAACACTACAGCAGTGAACGCAGAGGACTTTTATGCTAATTACCGTTCGCAGGGCATTTTGGACCCGTTCATCTATAAATCGGACTTTATCAAGTTGAGGAACGTTTCGGTTAGCTATGACTTTTCGAAGATGATAAAAGCCAAATTTATTAAAGGGCTTGTGCTTTCAGCGGTATGCCATAACGTGCTCATCATCAAAAAGTATACGCCGAATATCGATCCGGAAGCCATTTCATCAAGCGGTGATATTTTAACTGGTTACGAGCAAAGTTCATTGCCTACAACGCGGACTTACGGATTTAACCTTAACGTCAAATTTTAAAAAAGTACGATCATGAAAAATTATATAAAGATCATATTGTCTGCTGCCTGCCTGTTTTCTGCAGTAGGTTGCGATAAAGGGTTCAGGGAATTAAACGTTAACCCAAACAATACAACCAGCCTCGACCCAATGTTTTTGTTTTCCAATGCAGAAGTTTTAACATATGCATCGCTAATGGAAACCGAAGCAACGGTTGTTCAACAGTTTATTGATCCTTTTGGTGGTGTTACATCAGCTTTTAATTTCAATGTTTTAAATCAAACATATACGGTAATGCGATGGAATAATTCTTATCCAAACAGCATAAAGTTTCTTGAGCACATTTTGCCGCAAGTTAAAGGAGATGCATCCCGGTCTAATTTGTACAATGAAGCCCGGATATGGCGAGCTTATAATTATATGATGCTGGTAGATACTTATGGCGATGTACCATACAGCCAGGCAGGGCAGGCTTACCTCAATTCTGCATTTTTGCCGAAATACGACAAGCAACAGGATATTTATGCCGATTTGGTAAACGAACTGACAACGGCTACCGCGGCATTGGATCTTGCGAAAGATCTTGTTAAGGGCGATGTGTTTTTTGGCGGAGATATTCCGCAATGGAAACGTCTTGGCTATTCGCTTTTGCTGCGTATTGGAATGCGCTATTCTAAAGTAGACGCAGGCAAGGCAAAAACGATTGTTCAGGCAGCTGTTGCCGGAGGAGTAATGCAATCCAACTCAGATAACTGTTACCTGAAATACAACAATACATACCCTAACCTTGTTACGCAGCAAATTCAACAGTTAACCAATACATATTACCTTGCCGAGCCCTTTGTAACACAATTAAAAACTACCGGCGATCCAAGGCTGAAGTACATCTCGGCCATGTATGCCGATCCGGGAAAAGCCTTATCCCTTGCGCCGGATACGGCATCAGCCAACCAGTTTGGTTTGCCAATAGGTTATGACAGCGGTACACTACCAACAGCGCCCGGCTTTCGCGGAGTAAGTGGTTCTGGCTTCAAATATTCGCAGGTAAACTACAGCGTATTTGGTAAAATAACCGCGCCGCAATACTTTGTAACTTATGCTCAAACCCAGCTATTGCTGGCCGAGGCAGCTTTTAAGGGATATATAACAGGTACGGCAAGTACTTATTATAATAATGGTGTAAAGGCGGCGATGGATCAATTTGCCAGCTACGATGCAACTGCTGTGATTGGTGGCGATGCCGAAAATGCTTACCTAAATAATCCGTTAAATGCGTACTCTGACGCCAATGCGTTGAAACTGATCAATACTCAATATTGGATAACTTCATTCGGAAACGGCGCAGAAACCTGGGCCAATTTCAGAAGAAGTGGTTTCCCGGCATTATCGCCAAACACATATCCCGGAAAGCAAATAAAAGGCAGCTTTGTACGTAGGTATACCTATCCGCAAACCGAGTCGGCTATTAACGCTGATAATTACAGGGCAGCCGTTGCAAGCATAGGCACAGATGACCTGGATACGCCAGTGTTTTGGGATAAATAATTACCCCGATTAATATACTTTAATACCCCGATATCAGCTTTGGTACCGGGGTATTATTTTTGAAGTACAATACTGTCATAAGGCGGCCGAAAAAAATGAGTATTACTACTTCGCTAACTGAATAATACAAAGATTTAAAAGGCCTCTTTTATTGTAAGATACACTAAGTTGGTTTGCAAATAGGAGATGCAGTGTATTCGGTGGCAACAGACTATTTTGTCGGCAGCCAAAATCTGCGATTAAAAATAGAGAGACTAATCCCCAAAGGGAAAAAATCTAATCCGTATTAATGCCCTACCCAAATCTCCTGTACCTCTTCCAGCGATTTTCCTTTAGTTTCGGGAACCATTTTATATACTACCCAGAAAGATAAAAGGCAACAGGCCGAAAAGAACCAGAAAGTAACAGCCGGGCCAACCGAGCCCAGAAACATAGGTGTAAGCTGTCCCACAATAGTATCTGCCACCCACATGGTCATGATGCTTAAAGCCAAAGCCCTGCCTCTTATTCTTGTTGGAAAGATCTCTGAAGCGATAACAAATTTTAAAGGACCTATCGAAAATGCGAAGCATGCTAAAAACAGGATGATGCTAACGACTAATGCGATGTTGTTTGTAGTGTCGGTATAAAAACAAAAGCCCGTGAAAAATAGGCAAACAGTAGCCCCTAAAGCACCTGCTATATACAACGGCCTGCGCCCCATTTTATCCACTTTCCAGATAGCTATCAAGGTGAACACAAAGTTTGCAATGCCAAATATGATCTGCCCGAGCAGGGCATTGCTGATATTGATACCGGCATCGCTAAGGATCCTTGGGCCATAATAAATCACCGCGTTAATGCCGCTGAATTGTGAGAATAATGGAAGCAGCAGGCCAATTAGCAGCGGTTTACGCATGGCAGGGGCAAAGATCTCGCGGTATGTTCCCTTCTCCTGGCTTTTTGTGCTGCTTATCAGTAACGCATCATTTTGGGCTGTTACCTGGTCTGTGATCTTTGAAAGTATGGCAATGCCCTCTTCATTTTTTCCGTTTTGGATCAGCCATCGTGGACTTTCCGGTACAAAACATAAGCCTATAAAGAACAGCAGGGCCGGAATTGCTCCTAAGCCAAGCATACTTCGCCAAACTTGTTTAATTAATATCAGGTCTAAAACCTGTCCAAATTCAGCTCCCTTATAGTGCAGTGAAAAATTGAGTAAACCGGCATTGGTCAAATAAGCAATAAGGATGCCTGCCGTAATAGCCAGCTGATAAAAGGTTACCAGGCGGCCCCTTATATGTGCAGGGGCAATTTCTGAGATATATAATGGTGCTACGATGGATGCCACGCCAACGCCCATGCCGCCCAGCATACGCGCTAAAATTAGTAGTGTGAAGCCGGAAGATAAGGCGGAACCTACCGCCGACAGCAGGAATAGCACAGCCGATAGCATCAGCATCTTTTTTCGACCGATACGGTCGCTTAGATCACCGGAAAAAGCAACGCCTATAATACAGCCAATGAGTGCCGAAGATACGAACCAGCCCTCTGTTGCAGCTGATAATGCAAACTGGCTTTTTACGAAAGGAAGTACTCCCGAAATAACAGCCATATCAAAGCCGAAGAGCAAACCGCCCAACGTGGCGATAAGGGTTATTGCTGTTAAAAACAGGGTAGAAGTTTTCGTTCCCGTGGATAATTTTTGTTCCATTGATATCTTATTTTTCAACTCGTACGGTAATTATTCCTTTTGCAGGGATTTTAAAATTGTTATCAAGAACAGATACCTTCTCTTCGGCCAGGTTACTTTTCCAGATCTTTATGGCTGATTTTGTTTTAGGGGTGATAGTTACATCGCTATCGCCGGTGCTTACTATCTGTGCTATAACGCCGTTGCCGTCATCGGCTGGTTTTAACGATTCTACGTACACTTGTTTTCCATCGATATTGAAAAATAATTGCTCATCCAAACTACCGGAAGTAGCTGATACTACTAATGGCTGATGATTGCTAAGGCCAAACTGGTCGGCTTCAAAACCATCATAACCGGCAGGATGCGAGCGGAAGATGTAATGAAATATGGCTGGTCCTTTTTCCTGTTCGGCCCGGAAATTGGTGTGCCAAAGATTATTCATCACCCATGAATAGATCCGGGATGACTGCGGAGTGAATGCAAGCCATTGCGGCGCATGATGTAAGCCGCCCAGTAAATCGGCCGTAGTGATCTTTCCTATTTCAAACAAAGGAGCATCAGGGCTTGACCAGGTAATGCCAAATGATGAGTTGGAAACATCTACCCAGCGCTGCATCGTAAACCAGTTTTTATTGGCATTTGGAAGCTGGTCGGCTTCGGCCGTAACGCTGCCCCAGGGAATGCTGTAGCGAACCTGCGCGCCGGGAACGTTAAAGGGAAAAGCAAAGTGAACACTCTCTTTTGAGCGGATACTTTTTTTATCAATTGTATTGATCAGCTCAATTTTGTCGAGGCCGTTAATCAGCCTGATTTCGCGGGTTAAGCCATAGGCACCAGGTGCTTTTGAAGTAATCAATAAGCTCACCAACAGCGGCCCCTTTTCCTTGATGGTTATAACAGCGTCGGTACTTGTTTGCTGGCGTTGTGTTGAATCGCCGGGCATATAAATATATTTGTTAAACCCTGCACTATCAACTAATACCTGTTGCTTACCGCCCTCGGTTTTTACCAGTTTGCTGATATCACCTGTTTTACTATCGATAGTTACGCTGTATATTCCGTTAGCTAATTCGCTTGATGAAATTGTAGCTTTGCCACTTGAAAAGGCTTTGCCTTGGTTAATACTGTAGGTGGCTTTACCAAATTGAGGCACTCTGCTTGCAACAAAAGCCAATTCACCTGAGCTTAAACGTTGCGATGGAACCACTTTGCCGGTATTATCTTTAACCTGATCGCCTGCATCACTTAGTGCGGCCGGCACATAAACAATATCGGTACGTGGCCATGATAAGGTGTTGTAAACGTCAACTTTGTTTGCTGCCGGGGCTTTTACTGCCAGCGCCAGGCTGGTAAGGGAGTCGGTTTGTTTTTGGGCATTTAAAGCATACCCTTTTTTGATAGCCCAATCGCTTCTAACTTTAGCATCTTCGGGAGCATCTACACTATTGTATGCACCCCATGTATGTTCATTGTAAAGCAAAAGATTTTTCCATGTTTCGTCAAAATCCGTAGTGAGGTAGGCTGGCTTTGCGCGGATTGCCCATATGGCTGATGCTTGTTTTAACTTATCTGACATTTCCCGGCTTATGGCTGTTTCTTTTGCTGCTGATGATACGCCATCTGTCCAATATTCGGTATAATCGCCTGTGAATGACGGGATCTTATCTTTATATTGTTTTTCAAAATCCTGGAAAAACTGCTTTACCGATGTAATAACAAGTTTTGGTGATACGTAATGCTCATTCCAGTTTTTTACTGCATCAGGAAGCTCGGGGTCAATCGGGGCGTTATCGCTCATGGCCCAGGTTAACAGCGACATATTATAAGGAAAATTGCTTTGTTCGAGCCCGCCGAGGTATTGGAAAAGGTATGGGTTCAAAAAGTTATCAGATGGATGGCCCGTATAAAAAGGCTTCGGGTCTTCTATTGTAAAAAAGTTAGGGATCTTGGTACCCTTTAAAGCATAGCCTATTGAATACGGCTGGCATTGCCAAAACAACAGCTTTTGTTTACCGGATGGAGACATCCAATAAAAAGGTTTGTCCTGCCATTTAGCAAGGTTTCCTATCCTGTCGGACGCATTGGGACCTGATAAGAAATATTTGATCCCGGTTTGTTCGCTTTGTGCTGCAAGTCCCCAACTTGCGCCCGGCACATCTCCCTGGAACATAGTATGTATCTCAATGCCATGTGCTTTTGCCAGCTTTTGTGATTTGGCAAACATCTGCATCAACTGGTATGAATCGGTCATACTGGTATTGATATTACCGTAAGCCCCATCAAGGCTGATCCATCCTCTTTTTACAGCATCCCAAAAACGTTCCTTTTTAGCATCATCGGCTGCTTTCAGGTAATTGTCAACAACCCAAATGGCCTCTGTTGTCCATTTATAACGGGCCTCAGCAGGATAATCAGCAGTTTTTTTTGCCAGATCGATGGCTTCATCGATGTTATCCATGTGTAGTTTTAAAACTTTAGCCTGCGTATTGGTGTAGCCGATATCCACATGCGAATGTGGCAGGATGTACATTGTCCAGTTGTTTCTGGCTGGCTCCACAATGCAACGGGCCATATAAATTTGTCCGTTAGCCTTTAAGGTAACTGTTGCCTGTACGGCCGAGGTTATTTGCGCGCCCGGTAGCGGAAGCTCAAAAACATCAATACCGTCTTTACCTGCCGGAATTTTGACATGGTCGGTTATGCCATTAAATGAAACGGTAGCTTCTGTGGAAGCAAAACTTTTACCGTTGCGAAATAGCAGTCGTACCATTCTGCGGGCCTCACCATGGTAATTGATATAGGCAATGGTAGGCTGCAGGGTTATACTATTAAAGTGTTGATCACTCTTTTGCGCCATGGCAGCAGCACATGTGAAAATGAATGCAGATACGATGAAAAAAATCTTATTCATGTTATAAGGTTTTAATAGGATGCATTTTTGGCGAACTTCGGTTTGATTGAACTATCAGCAACTTTCATCTTTAACAAAGGCCTTGATAACCTTTGCCCTAACGTTACCCGTATTTTTCAACGTATAAATTTCTGCAGCGGCAGGAATAATAAAGGTTTCTGCATAATGAATAACCTGCTGTAAGCCGTTTGTTGTCACTATAATACTTTCACCTTCAACCAGGCTCAGTACATGACATTGATTGCTGGTATTTTCCGTTATTTCAGTATCAAATTCGAAACGTTCAATTGCATAAAAATGATCGGGGTGTGTAGAAAGGTGGATAACCTTCCAATCTTTGCCCTTTTTTATAGCAGTTTGCCTTGAAATGAGTGTATCGGTTACTACATCGCCCTTTCTGTTAAAATCAAGGTTCTCAAACGCCCTGTCAATATTCAGTGTTCGGGGATTGCCGCTCAGGTCGGGCCGGAGCCAGTCATACATCTTGAAAGTGAAAATGTAGGGGGTAGCACTGATCTCAAGGACCATATTATTTTTGCCCGAGCAATGTACCGTGCCGTTAGGAATCAGGAAGAGATCGTGTTTTTTTGCCGGAAAGGTTTGCACGTAGTCTTTGATCTCTACAGGTTCATTTTGCTCAAAACTGTTTTCTAAAACGGTTTTGAATTGTTCTTTATCGATGTTGTCCTGGAAACCGAGGTAAACTTCCGCACCTGGTTCCGCATCAAGTATATAATAGGTTTCATCCTGTGTAAAGTCTTCTCCGAAGTTCTTTTTGGTATATTCAACAGAGGGGTGGCATTGCAATGAAAGGTTACCGCCATCAAACGTATCCAAAAAATCAAACCTGATAGGGAAGGCCTCGCCAAACCTGTTGGCCGCTTTGCCCAAAATAGCCTGGTTATCCAGTAATAGCAAGGTGTCAAGCGAAACTTCGAGCATATTATTGCCGCTTTGCAGCAGGATGCCATTCTCCGGGGCAATCAGCTCAAACGACCAGGCATAGTTAACAACGTCTTTATTCAAACCATTAATGTTGTTTTTGATCCATTGACCACCCCAAACACCCGGTTCAAACCAGGGCCTTGCCCTGAACATATGGCGCGACATCGCTTTAAGTGCGTTTCTCAAAATATCGCCGGTTGTCCATGATATTTCAGTGATCCGTTGTTCGTCAATAATGAGATCTATTACCGGCAAAAGTTGTTTTTTATGTTTGTTGAGTACCGGCCAGTCAATAAAGTAAAAACGTTTGTATTGGTTTTTGGGATCAGTGGGCAGGTTTTCACCGAGGTTGCAGGTCTTATTTGCCCTTGAGCGGAACTGGATCTCATTTTTAGGCACATCGATATAAAGGAGCAGGCATTGCCATCCCGCAAGGGCGGCACCGGCACCATACAATATGTTCAGTTTGTTTAGTGCAGGTTTCAGGTTTTGGAGTTTTTCTGCGTCAAAAAAATCACCGAGTTTCCCTTCGTATACCTTGCCAAATAGCGGGTCATTACCTCCATCATATTTAGCAGTCATTTCATGAATAACATCTTCAGGCTTCAACGCTGTGTTGACATCAATCCAGTGGGCATTGATGCCCAACGCTGTAAATTCTTCATTCAGACCGCGGATAAACAGCTCCCAATATACGCCTGAATAGCCGTCTATAACAATATTCTGGTTGGTTGTAATGATCCATTTTGCCAAAGTTTTGTAACCGGTGAAAACCGGGTCGGCTATTTCATAAGTAGGATAAATATCATATGCTGATTTCCTGACTTGTTCCTTGTGGTCCGGAAGTAGAAACTGTTCTGTGTTTCTCATCGTATCAATGTTAGCCGCATTCGATAAAGCAGAATTATTCATGCATTTTATGTTATAATGTACAAACATATTGTGTTTCGGTTAGATTTCAAATAAATTGAAAAAAATAAAAGTCAGGAACTGCGCCTACTTTCTACCGTGTAAACAAAACTTTCGGCCTTATAGTAGCCCAGATTATACTCCATTGGCCTTTCACCCTGGTCATAAACAAAGCGCTTCCTGATCAGAACAGGGCTGCCTGGATCAATCTCCAGTTTACCTGCAATGAATTTATCCGCTGCTTTTGCGCTAATTTCTTCTTTTGAGAGATCTGCTATTACAGAATGTTCATTTTCAAGCATTTCGTAAAGCGGTATTTTGAAATTTTCTTCTCCTGTTAACCCAATTCTGGGGTGGAAATACGAAATAAAATATACAAAAGCTTCTTCGGTGTTCCCTCTCAACCGCTCCATTTTCAATACTTTCTTATCTGTTTTAATATCGAAAAAATTAGCGATATGGTCTTCAGGAAAGACCCAGCTTACATGAAGCTCGTAGTTTTTTATGGCAATTCCACGGGCCTCCATTTCCTGGGTGAAGCTTAACCAGTTCATTGACTTCGAGCTCATTTTGGTATGGGCAACCTTTGTTCCAAGCCTTTTCTTCCTCACCAGCAGTTCCTCGTAAACGAGCTTATTGATCGCCTGTCTTAACGTAGTACGTGATATAGCCAGTTTTTTTGCAAGGTCCACTTCGTTGGGTAATAATTTACCGGCTTGATACTCAGGCTCGCGGATGAGTTCCCTTAATAAGTTTTCGGCCTGAATATGTAAAGGTATGGCGCTTTTATGATCGATGGTGAGTTTCATTTTGAACCAGAAGTAAAATGCGGAGCAAGGTAATGATTTATCAGGGAAACAGCTGGAGTGTCAATGTTTAGTGCCTTCCATAACCCTTTAAAAAAAATAAATTAGAAAAGTTTTGGATATTTGCAATATGACATTATGTTTGTACATATTATAAAAGCTTTGCCCGCAGCTATCTAAAAGGCAGTAAACTAATTTCAAAATTTATCTGCATGAAAAAGCACCTGCTTATTCCTTTGGCGCTGTTTTGTTTTATTTTTTCAGCTGCTGAAGCCCAGTACACTTCTGACCAAGTTTTAGCCAGACAAATTCTTGCCGATACGCGGCTGGATACGGTTCAATCCAGAGCTTTAAAATTGTTGTCAGGTTTTTCTGCCGGTACTTCATACAATGAAGTTTGGATCCGGGATTTCAATACATTTATTAACGGCTCGTTACAGGTACATCCCGGACAAGATGTGAAAAGCAAATTATTGATGTTTTTTAAGATCCAGGGCGCAGGTGGTGATATTGTAGATGGTGTAGTTGACAGTGCTAAGGCGAGCGTGGGCTATAAATACCGTTATTCGCCTTTATTACCCGGCTGGGCTGCGCACAAGAATACGGTGGAGACTGATCAGGAATCGTCACTTATCCAGGCCGTAAAGAAATACATAGATTTTACCGGCGATAAAACCATACTTGATGAAAGCATAGGTGGCCGCACGGTTTTACAACGGATGGAAGATGCGCTACTTTACCTGCAAAAGGAGAGGTGGTCTGGAAAGTATGGTCTGATAACCGGTGCCACAACAATTGATTGGGGAGATGTGCAATCTGAAACGGGTTGGGGGGTAACCATTAATGATAAAACCAAATGGGCATTGGATATTTACGATAATGCCATGTTTGTGAAAGCGGTACAGGATTTCATTTCGATGATGCCACGCGGATATAAAATTCGAAAAAAATGGTCGGCAGAGGCTGCTAAGGTTACTGCAAATGTTCGTAAGTACCTTTGGGATCCCGCCGATCAAAAATACATCCCTCATATCTATCTCGATGGAAGCCCGTTTTCTCCCGATTTCAATGAAAAGGATATTTTATACACCGGGGGATCGATATGCGCAGTTATAGCAGGATTTAATACGCCGGCAGAGGTTATGGAAATAAACAAACAGATGCTTGCAGCCGCGGCTAAAGAAAAGCACGCCACCATTGGCATGACGGTATATCCTCCTTATCCCGAAAAACAGTATCCTAACATGAAGCCATTTAATTACCAAAATGGCGGCGACTGGACGTGGTTTGGCGGACGAATGATAGCGCCGCTGGTTACTTACGGTCACCCGCAGGAAGCTTATGCCGAGTTATCGCCGATGCTCGATAGGATGCTTACCAACAAAGGTTTTTTTGAATGGTACGATGTACAAACCGGCGCGCCGAAAGGCTCGGGCGATTTTAGGGGCGAAGCGGGCGTTTTATACGATGCTATTGCTGCTTTAAAGCAGTGGGCTGCTAAAAACCGTTAGCACACTTGCTTAACGTAAATAGAAACAAACTATAATTCACTGTTTATAAAAAAAATAATGTCATAAAGGCAGCTGGGAGTGCCTGGCCCTTTTCTGAAGGCACGCGCCAGCCTTGTGGTGGTTACAAACCGCCCTGAAACCGTTGTTGTGAGACATTTCAATTTGATCTATACGTTGAACTTACCGGCTTTGGCCCAGTCACGGATAGTTCCGTCAGATACTTCGAAGTGCATCGTATCCTTGAAATCTATTCCTGAATACCAGCCTTCTTTATTAAATAATGGGAGCAAAAGGTTGATAAACTGGGGGATTTCATCTTTGGTATTACCCAGGAACTTATGCCCCAGAATGGTGAGGTCTATAGCTGTTCCCCAGGCATGGTTGCTGATTGAGGTGCTGGGTTTGCCGCTTGTAGGTTTTCTATACCGTACATTCAGCATTTCGTATGGTGAAGATAGTACAGCTTTAAGGTCGCGGCCTGCTGCCAGCTCGTCAGCAAATGCTTTTCCAAGCACTATTTTCAGACTTTGAACCGAGGGTACGATGCCGTTAGCGATCACGTGCAGGCTGATATTCTCGGTATGTGCTAATTTTTTTACCAGGGCGCTGGCCTTCTTGGGCTGGTCATCTGTTGTCAGCGGCAGATCCGGTGTGCCAAGCAGTTGCTTCATTGTATCTTCTTTTGCCGATTTTAAACCAACATTAAACGGAGGCACTGCGATTAATTTTACCGGTTGCAGATAGTATTGAATAAGTTCCGCGATCTTTTTTTGTGAGGTTTGAGTTGCCATGGGATAAGATTAGGTTTGATTAAGTGAGAAATGAATTAATTAGCTTTTTACCAGTAAGTTATAAAATATCATCCGTAATGCAAAAAAATACTTGTCTCTGAAATGTTTGACGCCTTTAATTTTTGTACCGTTCTATGCGTAAATATTCAACTGGTTTTTTGTTAGCCCGATGTTAAGGCGGGAAGATTATAGATTAAATTCAGGCCAATTGAAGTCGCATAAGTTTAATCGCCAAAAAGCATTGGCTCGTCTATTATTTCCGCACCTTTATCTCTTATGTAAAATCTGTTTATCTTTTATAGGTATGTTTATATCATGGCAATAAAGAGGATATACTCAAGCAGGTACCTGAAACCTGTGATCCACGTCTTATTTTGGGCGCTGATTATCATCTCGCCTTATCTTTTCCGCAACCCCAATACCTGGAGCGGGTTCAGCAACTGGCATTACAAGCTGATGATCAATAATATCATCCTGGCGGGTTTCTTTTATTTTAATGCTTATTATTTATACCCGGTAATTTACAGTAATAAAAAACAATTGCTGCTTTATGTGTTGGCATTGGTTGCAGCAATTGTACTGCTCATGTGGCTTTCACGCTTTATTGATAGCCAGCTTTCATTGTTGAAGCCGGCAGACATAGCCCGGTTACACGCACACATGCGCGGCTTTGATGATCGCCCGCGTGCAGGGTTCCGGCCGGATAGGAGATGGTTTGGTTGGTATTTTACCAACATACTCACTTATTTATCTATTACGGGAATTAGTATCAGCTATCGGATCATTATTGACAATTCGCAAAAAGAAAAGATCAGGAAGGAAAAGGAAAACGAGAACCTTAAAACGGAGCTCAGTTTTCTGCGGTCGCAGGTTAGCCCGCATTTTATATTCAATATTTTGAATAATATGGCGTCCATGGCACGCAAAAAATCAGATATGCTGGAGCCTGCCATCATTGAGCTTTCAAACCTGATGCGTTATATGCTTTATGAAAGTGAGGGCGCAAAGGTACTGCTAACCCGGGAGGTAGATTACCTTAACAGTTATATGGCGCTGCAGCTATTGCGTTTTGGTGATAGTGTAACAATTGTGTTCAATGTTCCTGATAATATAAATGCTTATTACATTGAACCCATGATACTGGTTCCTTTTGTTGAAAATGCATTTAAACATGGTATCGGTATGCTAACCGATCCGATGATAGATATTGAGCTGCATGTAGACGGTAGCGGCTGGTTGAATTTTATTGTCATTAATAAAATTGCACCCATTAACGATTCGAAGGATAAAAGCTCGGGCATAGGATTGGCCAATGTAAAAAGGAGGCTTGATTTGCTTTATGCAACCAGGTACGACCTGAAAATTATAAATGATGGTACCACGTTTACCTGCAACCTTAAAATTAAATTGAATTGATCATGAGGTGCATTGTTGTTGATGATGAGAAGCTGGCGCAAGAGCTGATGGAAGACAACGTAAGGAAGTTGCCGAACCTGGAGTTAGTAGGAATCTGTAAAAACGCGATGGAAGCTATGGAGCTTTTACGGCAGGGGCAGGTTGATCTTATTTTTCTGGATATCCAGATGCCCGGCATATCAGGTGTTCAGTTTTTGAAAGGCTTGGTTAAGCCGCCCATGGTTATTTTGGTTACCGCTTATGAAAACTACGCGCTTGAAGGCTTTAACCTTGATGTGGTTGATTACCTGGTAAAACCGTTTTCTTTTGAACGCTTTTTAAAAGCAGTAAACAAAGCAGCCGAACTAAGCAGTGTGCGTTTGCAAAAAGACATTCCGGCAAAAACTCAGGTTGACGGGGGGTATATTTTTGTCAATGCCGATTATTCGATTATCCGGATTAACCTGTCTGATATCATATATATTGAAGGGTTGAAGGACTATATCAAGGTCTATCTTAAAAGTACAAATAGGCCTGTCATTACCCGCCTGAGTATGCATTTTATGGAGAGCAAATTGCCGGTAGAGGGGTTTGCGAGGGTGCACCGGTCATTTATTGTATCGCTGGATAAAATAACCGTTTTTAAACGTACCAGGATCTTGCTCAATGATGTTGAAATACCGGTGAGCGATAATTACCGGGAAAGAATATTGGCTTATGTGGGGTATCAGGAAAATCAATAACCATGTTTTGTTAAATAAATTCATCAAGATGAAATATAGCATACGGATTTTAAATGAATGTTTTTTAGGATTTGTACTGATCACAGCATTCGGCTACTCGGCAAATGCGCAAAAGCTGAATAATGTGCAGGAGGGCTCGGTTTCGGCCCCGGCTGATGTTAAAGCAGACGGGAAATTAAAGGAGTGGACAAATCCATTACAGGCCTATAATAAAACCACACAGCTTTATTATACCCTGGCAAATGATGGGCAAAATCTTTACCTCGCGGTGCAATCAACAGATCAAACCAATAACAGGAAAATCATTGCCGGGGGGATCAGTTTTACTATAAATACCGAAGGAAAGAAAAAAGATAAAGGGGCTTTTCTGGTGACTTTTCCTGTAGTGAGCCAGTCGGCCATGCGTGGCCAGTTCAGGCGGCGGGGCGGTGCTGGTGGGCAGCAGGGCGGTTTGGATTCGGCTGCGATAGTGGCCATGCGCAAACAAATAGCAGCTTCGGCAAAGGAAATTACTGTAAGCGGATTTGCAGCCATAGCCGATAGTGTGATCTCCATTTATAATGAATACGGCATCAAGGCAGCGGTTGATTACGATGCTAAAGGCAACCTTGTATATGAATTGACCTTACCGCTAAAGCTGCTCAATATCAATGTTGATGATTCTAAAGAGTTTGCCTATAACATTAAAGTAAACGGAATCCAATTTGGGAACGGTGGGGGAGATGGTGGCGGAAATGAAGGCGGCGGCGGTTTTGGTGGCGGCGGCAGGCGCGGCGGAGGAAATGGTGGTGGAGGTTTTGGCGGTGGCCGTAGCGGTCCGGGTGGAGTCGACCTGCAAAGCATGATGAGCCCGACTGATTTTTGGGGTAAGTACCTTTTGATAAAAAAATAATTAACTAAAATATCCCTGATATAATTGACCAGCCCAAACAGGCCGGCTAAGTATATTATTGCCATACCTAAGCGTCTTAAACCTACCCATGAAACAACGATTACTTTTATTGTTACCACTTTTAATGCTGTCGGTACGGCTGTTTGCTCAAACGTCGCCCGTACGTAAACCGGCTGCTTTGCCTCCTCCTTTACTGCTGAGGCAGGTTAGTGGCATCGTGAAAGATTCTACAGATCAATCGGTTGTTGGGGCGGTAGTTAAACTCGTATCCAAGAAAGACACCATAAGTACGGCTACCAACGCCGATGGGATCTTTATTTTTAAGAATATAAAATCGGCTACTTTTACATTGACCATCAGTAGTATCGGTTACCGTACATTGGTTAAAAAGATGCTTAATAACGATGCTGTACCAAGGCTTACGTTAGATCCCATTATTTTAAGGCCCGAAACCAATGCTCTAAAAGAAGTTGTTGTTAACGGCACACCAAGCGTTGTATACAAAACAGATACGGTAGAATACCGCGCTAGCGACTATAAAGTACGCGAAAATTCCACTGTAGATGAACTGCTAAAAAAGATGGAAGGCATGGAGGTGGGTTCGGATGGAACGGTTACGCATCAGGGGCAGCAAATTACAAAGGCAAAATTAAATGGTAAGGAATATGCAGGCGGCGATGTAGCCCAGGCCATCCAGAACCTGCCCGCGGATATTGTTGACAAGATCCAGGTAGTTGATGACTACGGTGATTTGGCAGCACGTACAGGAATTAAAGACGGCGACCCTCAAAAGGTATTAAACATTACCACACGGGCCGACAGATCGGTGGGCAATACCGGCCGGGTAACCGCTCAGGGCGGCAATAACGACAGGTATAACGGACAGATCTTCGCGCAGCGGATCAATGCTAACGAACAACTCGGCGTAATTGGCCGGATAGCCAATACGGTTACAGGGGTTGCTTCAACCGGGATAGCCGGGGGGGCTACCAATGGTGGTGGTGGAGGTACAGGTGTTGGCGCAGGCGCGGGAAGGGGCGGTAGCCCTGGAACTACCTTCTCGGCTTCCCCATCCTTCAATTACCGCGATCAGTGGACTAAAAAGATGCAGGTGATATCTAGTTATGCCTACCGTTACAGTGACAACAATTCGGTGAATAATAGCTACGGGCAAACCAATTCAACTTTGGGCTCAACTGATTTTACTTCGCAAAGCACGCGGGAAAGTAAAAGTAAAAGCCATAACGTGAATTTTGAGATGGACTATAGTATTGACAGCGCCAATTATTTACAAATAACACCCACATTCAGTTACTCCAACTCATCAAATTTCAGCACCTCGGTTACCGATAATATCAACAACTTTACAACCGGTTTTGAGCATCCTGTTGTTAATGGGGCAAACGGCAGTTTAAACACTGCACCTAACTATGGTGCTACCGTGCTTTATCAGCACATATTTAAAAAGCCCCATCGTAATGCCTCTATCCAGTTCAGTATCAATAATTCCAACAGCCAGGCCAACGGCGACCGCGATAATGATTATCATTACTATTTTGATAATACCCGCGACTCGTTGCTGCGTGATTCCGCCTCGCATTTGTTAACCAACCGCACCAGCAAAAATACTACATACCGTACCAGCGTTACTTACGTTGAACCGATTAATCTCGTATCTCAGTTTGAATTTAACGGACAGGTGCGTACGGCTGTTTATGATAACAAGGCTATTTCTGATACCGTGCTCGCGAATGGCCAGGTGGTTGAACTTACCCGGCTTGATAATATCTATAACTATTCCTTTACCGAAACCAGGGCTACGTTAAACTACCGGTATAACGGCAAAAAGGTAAACCTGTCATTAGGAGGTACCATAGTTCCTACGCTTTTAAAAGGTACTAAAATAAATAATGGTACCAGCGAGAATGTATCCACTTCCCGGTCTGATTTTAAGGTGATCCCCGTATTCAGGTTTTCCTACTCGTGGTCTCGTACCGAGCGGGTTTCCATAGCATATTCCGGATCTAATACGGAACCTAATTTTCAGCAGATCCAACCCTTTACAGACAGATCGGACCCCAATAACATCGTAGTGGGTAACCCTAATCTTAAACCAACATTTACCAACTCGCTTAATATTATTTATAACAATTACCTGCCAAACTCCAGGTTTAATTTATCATTCAATATCAACGGTACTACAATTGATAATCAAACAACAACCAATGTTTTGCAGATCAGGCAATTCCTATCTTCCGACCCGCTGGATCCTACCAACGAGGCCAAGTTTAAGTATAAAACTATCAACGAAATCCATTATATCAACATCAACGGATCATACGCTATAGTGGGCCGTTACAATATCGCCAAACAATTTGACGACCGCCGGTATAACTTGTCGCTTAATGGTAATGTAACCTATGCTTTCAACAACGCTATGAGTAACAACGTACTTTATCATAATACCAACTGGCGTTTTGACGAACGCTTTGGCCCGCGGATAAATCCAACCGACTGGTTTGAGGTAAACCCGTATCTTGGTTATGATATCTCGCGTTCGTTCACCACGCTGCATAATGCTGATCCAACCTCGCTCAGAACAACTTCGTTGGGTATAGATGGCAAAGTTTACTTCCTGAAAACTTTCCAGGTAAATTATAGCGCCTCTAAAAGTTATGTTACCGGGCTAACGGGTATTAACCGTAACCCGTTTGTGATTAATGCTGGCTTTGAAAAGGAGTTTTTGGCCAAAAAGAACCTGGTGCTTACGTTTAATGTTTATGATATTCTGCACCAGAATAATTTTATACAGCAAACACTTTCACCGCAGGGCGGATACACCAATACCCTGTCCAGTACATTGAGCCGGTATTTTTTAGTAGGATTACGTCTGAATTTACAGAAATGGAGCGGGGCGCCAAAACGTAATGGCAAAACAATGAACAGGAGGGGAGATGGAAGCTTTATTTATGAATAGTTATAGCCCATGGTACCCGTATATCAACCGCGGGAATACAATAGTTTTAAACCAATAGTAAAATCAGTTTAAAACTATAAGTCAAAAAAGCAGGCGGCTTTATATAGCTGCCCGGAGCAATTAATTTATTTACGATATTATTGGTGTTATTTTAGAATTAAGCGCCGCCGCTCCTGGCGACGCTTTCGCTATAGTTGCGATTTGTAAAAAAAAAGCGGCTGTTATTAAAGGAATTGTGTTCCATACTGCCGCCATTCGGACTTTACCGGCTGAAATTCATACATGAGGTAAGGCCTTAGGAACACTTAATTCAGGTTGGCGCCCATAGTTTTATCGCAACCGGCCCACTCCACTATATCGAAAGGTATACTTTCTCGTTCCGCCGGTTTAACGATTGTATTCGCCCATTCAACGAATAACGCTCATGACGCATTATTGACCATTCTACTTTAGCTTTCAATAAGGGCAGAAAACATTTACAAAGAATAAATTCAAACATCTAATACCATGAACAAATTACCATTGCGAAAAACCAACAACCTGTTGGCTAAAATGAAATTGTTTTTCACAGCATTGTTGCTACTAAGTTTCGGCTCTGCACATGCATATCAGAGCAGGGCGTGGAAATCTAAAGATTCCATTATGCTATCAAATGATCAGTTTGGGCCAATCAAACAAATAAACGCCGGACTGCTGAATGTAGGATATGTTGAAGCTGGGCCCGCCAGCGGAGAAGCGGTAATCCTCCTTCACGGCTGGCCATACGATATATCAGGTTATAGTGAGGTTACAAATATCCTGGCTGCAAAAGGCTACCATGTTCTGGTGCCTTATCTGCGGGGTTACGGTACAACAACATTCCTATCGGCTTCAACAAAACGCAACGGACAACAGGCTGTAGTAGCAGAGGATATCATAGCTTTTATGAATGCCCTGAAAATTAAAAAGGCAATACTTGGCGGATATGATTGGGGGGCACGTACTGCCGATATCATTGCCGCTATTTGGCCTGAAAGGGTTAAAGGACTGGTTTCTGTAAGCGGATATCTGATCGGAAGCCAGGCTGGAAATAAGGCGCCACTTCCTCCAAAAGCTGAATTGGCTTGGTGGTATCAATACTATTTCGCGACAGACCGCGGTGTTGCGGGGTACGCTGCAAATACCGCGGCTTTTAATAAACTGATTTGGCAGTTAGCCTCTCCGAAATGGAACTTCAGCGATTCAACTTATGAGCAGTCTGCAAAAGCGTTCAATAATCCGGATCACGTTAAAGTAGTTATCGATAATTATCGTTGGAGATTGGGCCTTACCCAAGGCGAATCTAAATACAATGCCCTTGAAAAGAAACTTGCTGCAGCTCCGGTTATTTTGGTTCCTACTGTAACTCTTGAAGGAGATGCAAATGGCGCGCCGCACCCGGATCCTTCACAATACGCTAATAAATTTAAAGGTAAGTACCTACATCATACCATTAACGGAGGGATAGGACATAACCTGCCACAAGAGGCACCGCAGGCTTTTGCAGATGCGATCATAGAAGTTGACAGTTTGGCAAAATAACCCGTATGCGATTTTACTTCATAGCCCGATTAACGAGCCCGGGTAAGAAAATAAAAAATACATTGTTATGAAAAAAACAAGATCGATAGCTTACTACAGAGCTCTTTTAATTGTTGGTGTGCTGGCGGTTGGTTTCATCTTACTGCAATTTACATCGCCCGTCATTGTTAACCCTCCTGTGACTAAGGAAATAACTGCTCCGGAAGAGGTTAGCCGGATCCTAAAGCAATCTTGTTATGATTGTCACTCTAATGCCGCTAATCCAGCGTGGTACGGCCGGATAGCACCGGTGTCTTTCCTGGTTAACCATGATATTAATGAAGGCCGTTCAAGGTTTAATTTTTCTGAGTGGGACAAAAATCCCCCGGTTGTACAGGAGCTATTGCTGTGGGAGATGGTCAACGCTATTGAGCAGGGAAAAATGCCACTTAACCGTTATAGTTGGTTGCATAGTGGTTCCCGGGTATCCGCATCCGATCTCGCAATACTTAAGAAGTATGTTAATTCATTACCCGGAAGGCATAAAGTTGATACAGGCAGAATTATCAGGCCTGCTGCCCTTTCTTCAGAGCAGGCTAATCTCAAAGCTTTTAAGGTTCCGGTATCTGTAAATGGTGTTCCATATTATCCGGATTATAAGAATTGGAGGATCATTAGTATCACAGATAAATATGACGGGGGAAGTATGCGTGTGGTGTATGCCAACGACATCATGTATAATGCCATTAAATCGAATAAAATGCCTTTTCCGGATGGTTCGAAGATGGTCAAAGCTGTTTGGGGCAAGCAACAACAGGGCAGCGACGGCATAGTAAGGCCTGGAAATTTTCAAAATGTACAGGTTATGGTAAAGGACAGCAAGAAATATGCTGCAACAGAAGGATGGGGATTTGCAAAGTTTGATGGCCTGGCGTTAAAGCCATATGGAAAGACAGCGATCTTTGATAGGACTTGTATCAATTGCCACCGGTTGTTAGCGCCTGAAAATGATTTTGTCTTTAACGTTCCCACTAAGAAAGTAACTAATCAAGTAACACAATAATGAGGTCATGTTGAAGATAATCTATTATACACTATCAATAACGCTGCTACTGAGTTCTTGTCAGCAAAAAAGATACGCTACACTGGCTCCGGAATATCTCTATGAAGTTAAAGGTCAGAAACCTATCTGTTCATTGATAGACAACAAAAAGGGAAATATTCTAATGCTCTATGGGAATGATGCTGCCATGCAAGCTGCCAATGACTCATTGGTGAGGCAGGCGCCGGGAGCAGATTACACCCTGGTAACATGGAGGCAAAAGCAGATGCCAGGTTGGTATGGAACAAATATGAATGGTGAGCTTTATTCTATTGAGACCCTTAAAATCTCCAACATTGGTAAACAACTCAAATCCGCTTACCAATTTAAGGCAGGCAAAGCTTATACTGCTGTAGGTACCAGGTTAAACAGCGCTCAACGCATTCAGTTTATGATCGATCAGCGGGCGGCTGTCCTACCCTGAAAAGGAGTGGAAGGCGTTTTGCTGAAACCCTGTATCGTTTTCTAACATGATTCTGCTATTTGTCGGTTAATAAGACTACTGCATCGCGCAGTGGTCTTTTCATCCGTATACCATCAGGTGTTATTATATCTTCATGAAAATAGTTGAACGTGCTACAGACGTAGTCATATTGTTAATATTTGTTAAAAGCACACAGGTTAGCAATTTATGTGTTACATTTAAATAACCTACTTACCTGTTAACTGAACCCGTCATGAAAACATTGAAACTTACCTTTACAGTAATATTGATGCTTCTGTCAATAAACCTGTTTGCCCAGCGTATTAAAGGAATAGTGATTGATAAAACTACCTATTTACCGGTTGCAAATGCCTTTATCAGCACACCGGCGTCAAAAGGTATAAGTAATACAGAAGGGAAATTTGTATTAGCTGGTGTAAAGCCGGGCGATACATTAAGGATCAGCAGTATTGGATACAAACCATTCAGGCTTATAATTAGTTTTTTGAAATTTGATACTTTAAGATGTTACATCGATCCGGATGCAACAGTTTTAAGTGAAGTGAAAATCAGGGCCAGGCGTAATGCTAAAGCCGATTCATTAAGGAACAGGAGGGAGTTTGCTTCTGTTTTTGCCTATCGTGGCTCAACCATAAAAGATGCGTTTATAACACGTCCGGCTGATCTTGATTTTGGTAAACCCAGCAATCACATAAACGCAGATAAAAGTACCGCATCTATTTTGAGTATTAACCTGCTTTCGGTTGTTGATATGCTTACCAAAAACAAAGCTCCGCAATCAAAGCTGCAAAAGATCTTACTGAAGGATGAGGATGATGAGTATGTCGACAGGTTTTTTTCGCCGGAAAAGGTAAGTTCTATAACTAATCTCAAAGGCGATTCGCTTCAAAATTTTATGAATCAATATCACCCGGATATAAAAAAAGTGAAAAAGATGAGTGATTACGATATGATCGGCTATATTAAAAAAAGCTATACCGAATATCTCAAATCAGGAAGTAAACAAACAACGCCGCTTTTTGGAAGATAAAATTGCCCTGGCTTGCATTTTAACTGATTACTACCTTTCAATTACCAGGTACTTTTTATTACAGCTGTAGCAAAAATACCTTTTAACCGGTAGCCAAAATGTCAATAGCTTTAACAGGAGCGGCCTTTTGATCCTTTGCCCGGTGTTAGTTAGGCAGTTTGGACAAAAAGTGCGGTTATGCCTTTTCTTTGAAGGTTCATTTTCAGTATCTACAATATGCATAACATGAATACAATTAAAGCCATTGTATCCTCATAAGCGGGCTTTACCGGTTAAAAACCTAAAACTACATACCTTTGGGGATAGTTTTTATGAGGCTTTGCTATTATATGGAGTGCTTGTAAGCACAGGCGATTTTTTATTAAACCTATTCCATTCATCAATATTTACCATGCCCGGAGCAGTTGCGTAATGTTTTTTACTTGTAGGACAGGTAACTAAAAAACCTTTGCGGCTTTGTTCAATTACCGGGCGCGCACCGCATTCTTTGCAAGGCTCACAATGGATATTGGGTTGGATTTGTATAGGTTCTGCCATTTACTTTTTTTTAAAGGTTAACTAAACCCTGCCACCAGGCAAAAGGTTTTTTTATTATGAATCAGGGCTTGGGTTGTGACATTACAAAGATGCAGATAATATTTTTATTAAAAAAATGCAATTTGTGAAGGCAATTTCACAATTATGTAACGCTTTAATTAACAAAAGTGTAAAATTGACTAACAATGTGTGCATAATTGTGCAATTGTAGGTTTACAGTCAACTCCTTTAAGTTGTGTTTTTTTTGTTTATTAGCAACTTTTTTACACTTTGGGTTATTGAATCCATCACCATGAAAAAAAGTATATATTCCCTGTTATCATTATTAATTTGTTCTCATTTGGCATTTGCACAACCATCCTCACCTCCGGTAAAGCAATGGCAGGATCAAAAGTTTTCCATGTTTATCCATTTCGGGGGCATTTACTCAGTTTTAGGTGGTGTTTGGGACGGTAAACCTGTTAGCCGTGGTTTAAGTGAGCAGATCCAGGCACATGCAGGGATATATAGCGATACTTATGCCAATCTGGCTAAAAATTTTAATCCCGTAAAATGGAATGCCGATAGTATAGCACTGCTGGCCAAAGCTGCCGGGATGCGTTCGATAGTGCTCACCTCAAAACATCACGACGGATTTTGCATGTTTAAAACAGCAACCACCGATTTTAACGTGGTTGACGCTACACCCTTTAAACGCGATGTGGTAAAGGAAATGGCCGAGGCTTGTAAAAGGCATGGCCTCAGGTTTGGGTTATATTTTTCATTGATCGATTGGCATTATCCGCAGGCGTCACCCATATCAAGCCATAATTCGGATTATATAACACCCGAACATCATGAGTATAACAAAAGCCAGGTGACCGAACTGTTATCAAACTACGGCACTATATCCGAACTTTGGTTTGATATGGGATCACAAAGCCCCGAACAAAGTAAGGAACTTTATCAACTGGTACACCGCCTGCAACCCGATTGTATGGTGAGCAGTCGCCTGGGTAATGATCAGGGTGATTTTGCCGTTATGGGTGATAATCAGTATCCCGATTATTCTATCGGTGTGCCGTGGCAGTCGCCGGCTTCGTTTTTTGATGAAACGTGGGGTTACAGGTCATGGCAACAACGCGGCAGCGAGGATGAGAAATATAAAGAGAAACTGGAAAGCCTGATCCGTGTGATCAGCCGAGGTGGTAATTACCTGCTCAATATCGGGCCTAAAGGCGATGGCTCAGTTGTGGATTTTGAAAGGGATGTTTTATTGAAAATAGGGGCCTGGCTTCATAAAAATGCCGAAGCTGTTTATGGTACCACCGCCGATCCGTTTTTTACCGCCTTTAACTGGGGAAACGTAACCAGCAAGCCTGATAAATTGTACCTGTTTGTAACATCGGTACCAGCCGACGGCCTGATCACTTTGCCCGGCCTGGAAGGCAGGATCAGTAACGTATCTGTTTTGGGCGAACAACAATCACTCACATTTAAGCAAACCGCCGATGCTGCTGTGATAACCTTACCCGCTGGTTTTGACAATGAAAAACAGATCAAGGTAATAGCAGTTGATATTGCCGAAGACTATAAAGTACAGCCAATTCACATCCTGAGCAGCAGTTATGATCATATAAATCTGGACGAGCATAATGCCTATAACTACTACAGCTCATCAGGTATTGATTACAATAGTAATTATCAAAGCACGGTAAAACAAGCCTGGACAATAAAGCCAAAGCACAAAGGCAAATATCTGCCCACTATACAATATACCGATGAAGAGAAGGGTAGTGTAATTGATCTTACCGTTAATAATGTAACCACCACGCTTAAGCTTGAAGGCGACAGGTTGATGAAGTTCAAATCAGATACTGCTAAAATAAAATGGGGGCCTCTGTATATTGCCGGGCCATATTCGGCAGGCTTAGGCGGTTTAAATGGTATTGCCGATAAAATTGATGTAGCTAAACCATATACTAACGATGCTGATAAACTTTGGCAGCGCATGGATAATTATAAAAACGGACAGCAAATTGAATTGCCGGCAGGTATGGATAATGCGTATTACATTTTGCAAAATATCAATATAAAGCAGGGAACAATTTATGCGCAGGTTAAAATTACCAGCGGCGATGGTGTTATTGTATTGCTAAATGGCAAGCAACTGCTTATCAATAATAACCCCGGCAAAGCTGCTTCGGTAAGCCATGTTATCGGGTTCAACCTAATGGCCGGAAATAACCAGTTATTGATAAAGGTGTTTAACAACTTTAAAAAGAATATCCCTTTTGCTATCAATCATAGCATCCCRCAAAATATCTACATAAAAGATCTTAATCCTTTGATGTTAGATGAAAATGAACTTTACCCGGTGAGTTTGAAGCTGCATGATCCGGCGTCGCCACATCAAACATTAAAACTGCCGAACCTTGAAGTTTGGTTTGCAAAAAAATAGAAAAGTGGATATATCAAGAGGCTGTGTCATCAATTAAATTGACCACGCTGGGTGTTGCGTTACCTATGAATAGAAATTTAGCCGATAATATTTATACAAAAGGGGGTTAACACGTTTTTTGCATAAAAAACACTTAGTTGTCTGTTTATTAATTATATAAGTAAATGTTAACCCCGAATTATGTTAATCCTGTTAACCCCCTTTTGTTAGTAAAGTCAATCTAACCCAAAACTATATATCGCTTAAGTATCTGAATAAGTCAAAAGATGAGGCTGATCATGATTTGTGATACAGCCTCTGAAAAAAGCAGTTGATCAATCCTCCTTAGCTCCTAAAACCTCATCGATCATCCCGAAGGCTTTGGCTTCTTTGGCTATCATCCAATAGTCACGGTCGGATACTTCATTAATTCGTTCGTAGGTTTGCCCGCTGTGTTTGGCTGCTATTTCATATAGTTCCCTTTTCATTTTGGCAATCTGTTTGGCAGCAATTTCAATGTCCGACTCCTGCCCCTGGGCCCCGCCCGACGGCTGGTGCAGCATCACTCTTGAATGTGGCAACGCGGCCCGTTTGCCTTTGGCTCCTGCACACAGTAATGTGGAAGCCATAGAGGCAGCCATACCGGTACAAATAGTAGCCACATCGGGCGAGATGAATTGCATGGTATCATAGATCCCCAACCCGGCATATACCGAACCTCCCGGCGAGTTGATGTAGATCTGGATATCCTTTTTGGCATCTGCTGATTGCAGGAACAGCAATTGCGCCTGGATAATATTGGCCACCTGTTCATCTATCGCGGTGCCCAGGAAAATGATCCTGTCCATCATCAGTCTTGAAAAAACATCCATTTGCGAGATGTTCATCTGGCGCTCTTCCATAATATAGGGTGTCATACCCATGTTTATTTTGCTGTTGTTTACCTGCGCAATAAACCTGTCGACATGTAAACTTTGGACACGGCGGTGCCCCAACGCATATTTGCGGAACTCATTTTGATTGATATTCATAAAATTTAGCTTTTAGCGTTTGCGAAATAAACGCATGATCTTTTGCCTGAAACCCTCATGCTCAGGCTGGCTGAATAGTTTTTGATGCACGGCTTCAATCTCGGCCCTCAGGTTGTTGCGGCCGTAATGCTGTACCAGGCTCAAGGTTTGCTTATGCCACAACACCTGGTATTTAAGTTCAGGGTTGATGATCAGTTTGGCTTCAAACAGCAACGCCTCGTCAGGTGCGGCCTGTTTAAGAACATGATCATCGATCTCCTTTATCTCATTCAATGAAGTCCTCATAAGCCAGTGATTGTTCTTTAACTGTTTCCCTTACTTTCTCAATGCATTTATATTTTTGCACAGTGGCCGAGCGCTCGCCTGCATAGCCAAATAAACCTGCTACCTCCTTCATCGGTAGCTTATGGTAATAAAAAGCACTCAACAATTCCATGCACTTTTTACCGGCAGTTTCCAGGTAGTGCATCAGCTTATTGGTGGATGGCTGCTCGTCAGCTTCATCGGTAATATCAAAGCCTTCAATGCAGTTATCAAGCGGCAGGTTGTTGTTACCATCTTTGAATTTTTTAAACCAAAGGTGTTTTGCAATGCCTAACAAGTAAGCTTTTTCACTGCTTTGCAAGGGGAAGTCTCCTTTAACTGCCTTCTCGTAATAAATAACGAGTGCGTCCTGGAAAACATCCTTTGCATCATCAAAGGAGCCGCCCATTTTACTTACATATTTCGCCACCGTTGGGAAAGCGCTTTTGTAAAGCTCTGTAATGAGTTTTTCCCTTTGGGCCGCCGGTTTATCAAAAACTATCTCATGTGCCATGATCAATGCGTTTAATAGTAAGTGCGCAAAACGGATGATATATCACCGTGAAGTTAGAAAATATTTATTTGAGGATGGATATATGTAAAAAGGTTGTCATCCTGAGCGATAGCGAAGGATCTTCTTGGATATGCAGAGCCGCAATACGGGGCGAAGAAGATCCTTCGTTCCTCAGGATGACATAATTAAAATAGGGTCATTCTGAGCTTGTCGAAGCATGGTGTACTGGGCCTCTGCACGCGACCCTTCGACAAGCTCAGGGTGACAGGTCCTCTTTGGTCATTTCATCTTCAGAGTCAGTCGGATTTAAACACTCAGGATGACAAGCGCCCTTCCAAATTTTAATTCAGTTCATATTACAGATAAGCGTTTTAAAACACTATTTTTAGCGCCTCAAATATTGGTGCTTGAAAATCAGTAAAATGATAGCTCAAACATCAATTCATATACGGTTAACAGCAACATAAAAATGAAAGTTTTAAAATTTGGTGGGACATCAGTAGGTAGCCCCGCCCGGATGAAAGCGCTGCTTGATATCATTAACCCGGCCGAGCGCCAGGTGGTGGTGCTATCGGCAGTATCAGGCACAACAAACAGCCTCGTAGAAATTGGACAAGCATACCTCGCCGGCGATAAGAAGAAGGCGGTGCAGCTGATTACTATCCTGAAGGATAAGTACGAAATTTTTATTAAGGAATTGTTTGCCAAGCCCGAGTTTTTAGCCCAGGGCAAAGAGGTTATCGACTACCATTTTTCATTACTGAGCAACCTTGCTAATGATCTGTTCACCCACATTGAAGATAAGATCATTGTGGCTCAGGGCGAGTTGCTTTCAACTACCCTTTATCATGTTTACCTGAAGGAGATAGGTTTGCCATCGGTACTGCTGCCCGCTTTAGATTTTATGAAGACAGATGAGGACAACGAACCCATTGTTGACCACATTACCGAAAACCTGCTTCCGCTGCTTGATAAGCATCCTGAAGTAAACCTGTTTATTACCCAGGGCTATATTTGCCGCAATGCTTACGGCGAAATAGATAACCTGCGCCGTGGCGGCAGCGATTATACCGCATCACTAATTGGTGCCGGTATCCGCAGCGAGGAAGTACAGATCTGGACGGATATCGATGGCATGCACAATAACGATCCGCGGATCGTAAAAGGCACGCAACCTATCGCCCAGTTGTCATTTGATGAAGCTGCCGAGCTTGCTTATTTTGGCGCGAAGATCCTGCACCCTCAAAGTGTGTTCCCCGCTCAAAAATATAAGATTCCGGTTCGTTTGTTAAACACCATGGATCCAAAAGCGCAAGGCACCCTGATCACCAACAGCAGCGAAAAGGATAAGATCAAATCAATCGCTGCTAAGGACGCTATTACCGCTATCAAGATTCAATCGAGCAGGATGCTATTGGCGCATGGTTTTTTACGGAAGGTGTTTGAAGTGTTTGAGCGCTATAAAACATCTATCGATATGATCACTACATCAGAAGTGGGTGTTTCTGTAACCATCGATGACACTACTTATCTCGGTGACATCACCAAAGAGTTGAACACTTACGGTTCGGTGGAGATAGATGTGAACCAAACCATCATTTGCGTGGTAGGTGATTTTGGTGCCGAAAAACATGGCTATGCTGCCCGTGTGCTGGAAGCTGTTAAGCATATCCCATTAAGGATGATATCATATGGTGGCAGCGATCACAACCTGTCGTTATTGGTAAAAACCGAGGATAAGGTTGAAACCTTGAGGAGCTTACATAACAGGTTATTTTAATTTCGGATCCCGGATTTTCGATTTCGGAATTAATTTATTTGAGATTTTAAATTTAAACGTCATTGCGGGAACGAAGCAATTTACAAAATGCATAGTTCAGCATGATTTGATGATATACTACAATGTTCACAAGTAAAACTATAGATAAATTTAACGGCTTAGATACCCCGTTTTATTACTACGATCTTGAGGTGCTTAAAAACACGCTGAGTGCCTGTCGCGATGCATCTGCAAAGCACGGCTTTCACGTGCATTACGCCATGAAGGCTAACTTTAACCCAAAGGTTATTGATACTATCCAAACTTATGGTTTTGGTGCTGATTGCGTGAGCGGCGGCGAGGTTAAAGCGGCCATTGAGCATGGCTTTGATAAAGGGAAGGTTGTATTTGCCGGGGTAGGTAAGTCTGACCGTGAAATAAACCTGGCCCTTGATGCCGATATTTTCTGCTTCAATGTGGAATCCATCCAGGAGCTTTTTATTATCGATGGCCTTGCCAAAGCAAAAAATAAAAAAGCGGGTGTAGCTATCCGGATCAATCCTAACGTTGATGCCCATACCCATCATTTTATCACTACCGGGCTCGATGAAAACAAGTTTGGGATCAATACCTGGCAATTGCCCGATGTTGCTGCTGCTTTGCGTAAATGCGATAACCTGCAATTTTTAGGCATCCACTTCCACATCGGCTCACAAATAACCGACCTGGAAGTTTATAAAAACCTGTGTACCCGTATTAACGAAATGCAGGAATGGTTTGAAGACCGCGGCTTCCCGATAAAAGTGTTAAACACCGGCGGTGGTTTGGGGGTTGATTATTATAGCCCTGACAACAATATTGCCGACTTTGAAGCTTATTTCCAGGTATTCAAAAACTTCCTGAATGTTAAACCGGGACAAGAAGTACATTTTGAATTAGGCCGTGCATTGGTAGCTCAAAGCGCCTCATTGATATCACGGGTACTTTACGTTAAAAACGGGCAGAAAAAGAATTTCCTGATCCTTGATGCAGGTATGACCGAACTGATCCGCCCGATGCTTTACCAGGCTTATCATCAGATAGAGAACTTAAGCCGGAAGTCGGAAGCCGGCAAGTCCGAAAGTTTGAAATATGATGTTGTGGGCCCGATATGCGAAAGCACAGATTGTTTCCAGAAAGATGTAGTGTTACCCGAATCATTCCGCGGCGACCTGATAGCCGTACGTACAGCGGGTGCTTATGGCGAGGTAATGGCATCAGGCTATAACCTGCGCGATAGGGTTGGCAGTGTTTATTCTGAATAAACTATCTGAACCTGTAGCCAAGTCTTAGCTGCACATAGTTACCGGCTTCAACAATAGCAATAAAGTTTTTGATCTGCATAAAATAGGCGGCGGTTACAATACCAGGATTATAAACCCTGTAATTGTAATCGCTGTTTTTATTTCGATATACGTTGTCGTTACCAAATGTACCGCCCCAGAAAAGCCTGAAGCCAAACTGGTTGGCAACTTTGTTGGTGTGAAATATGATCTCGGTTGTGCCGCCTAAGGTAAAGAGATTGGCGCGAGGGTCGGTAAAAAAGCCAGGTTTATCGGTAATAGCCCTCCTGAAGTTAAGATAATCGCCAAATTCATGACTGTAGGCCGCTTCAAAGCCAATAAAGCGAAAATCGACATGTCTGCCGCTTACAAAAAAGTTACCTGATAATCTTCCTCCTGCCGCTCCAAAAAACTTATTTTTAAAATAGTTGGGATCTTGCGGCTGCAACTCGCCATTATGATAATTTCCTAAGCTACCAAAAGCACCGTAAGCCAGGTTGAAATGATCAAATACATGTGCTCGGCTAAAATTGAGCTGTGCGCTAACCAGCTCGTCCGAATAATTAGGGCTTTCATCAACTACCAGCGCCCCCGAAATATAATTGGCCGATTTAATAGCATCGGCAGATACAGGCTTAGGCAGGTATGCAATATCACTATGGTGCATGGCCGGCGCGTAAATATGATCACTGCATGAGCTGATGATCATGCCGCCCAATAATAAAAGCAAGCTGAATTTAAGTTTCATCGTAAAAAGGTCCAGATCAGGTTTATAAATAAGGTTCTGAACAATAATACGTTAAAACAAGCAATATTATAACAATCCCTACTAATTATTATACCAGGCTGCTAAAAAAGTCATCCGTAAAGTCGCCGGCAAAATGAATTACGTTTTGCAGCGTTTCAAATTCTTCTTGCTGATGGGTAGTGGTAAGCACCACAGCTTTCATACCTGCGTTAGCAGCAGCTTCGGCACCTTTGGGTACGTCTTCAAACACCAGGCAATCCGTTGGAGCAGTGTTTAACAGTTCGGCAGCTTTTAAAAACGTTTCGGGATGTGGTTTGCTCAGCGCTACATCGTCGGCACTTACTATGGCCTTAAAATAATGCCTGATGTTAAGGTTATCCAGGACAAAATCGATATTAAAAGGAATTGCTGCCGAGCCTATGGCCATCGGGATCCCGTTTTGATAAGCTTTTTCTAAAAATTCGTGCAAGCCAGGTAAAAGCGCCAGGTGGGGTAAAAACTCGTCCTGGTAACGCTGTTCCTTGAGGAGGGAGAGCCTGTTCATTTCTTCGGTAGTAAAACGGTTGGGGCCAAACATGCGTACCAATACTTCCTGGTTTTTACCGTACATCTGTGGTTTTACTTCGTCCCAGGTAAAATTAGCGCCCAGGTCGGTATTTAAAAGGTATTGCCATGCTTTGGTGTGGAACGGCATATCATTGATCATGGTGCCGTTAAGGTCAAATATAAAGGCCTTCATTAGTATTATTCAATTTTATAGATACAAACCACTTCGCGGTTGCTGGTGTAAACTTAATCTTTTTTAAAAACTAAAGCTCCAATGACATCGTATATTCTTTAAACACATCGACAGATAATTTTTAGTACAGGATAATGTGATGCTGGATGTAGCTGAAAAAGTAAAGTGTGTGGTTTGAGGCTTTTTGGTTGTGAATATTTTTTTAGCGAGCCCCCTGGCCTAAAAGCCGGGGGGCTTTTTTTTAATATAATAGAGCGGGCCGTAATGAGCCGAATAAAAGTATGTAGAATAGTAGAAGATCCTGATGATATGCTACAGGATAGTCGTTGGGTAATAGTAGCCTGATCAGTAACCTGTTAATGGGTTGATACATCCCTGCTTGTTTGGTTTGAATCTAAATTACCCTTTACGGATTGTTTGATTACGGTAAATTATAGCTACCTTGGCCGCATTAATAAAATAAAACAATGCAAAATCAAGGAACAGTAAAATTTTTCAATGAAACAAAAGGTTTCGGATTCATCGTGCCAAGCAATGGCGGTCCAGAAATTTTTGTTCATTCAACAGGCCTTATCGACGAAGTTCGTGAAAACGATACCGTTGAATACGAAGTTGAAAATGGCCGTAAAGGTCTTAACGCGGTAAATGTAAAAGTTATATAATTATAATATAATCATTAAGCCTACAAGGCACTCAATTTTTTGAGTGCCTTTTTTTTGTTGCTTTGTTTTTTGTTAACCTGTAGTGTACCTCACCTTAATATTTGAATGTTACCTTCATATAAAACTGGCATTGTTGTTGTTTAACCTGTAATATCATAAATCGACTACACATAAAACAAAGAAAGAACATGAAAGATCAAGCAAAAATTATAGCAGCACTATTGGTAGGTGCAGCAGCGGGCGCAGCTTTGGGTTTATTGTTAGCTCCTGAAAAAGGCACTGAATTAAGAGGCGATATTGCCGATTATATAAACGACCTTGTTGATACCGCCAAAAACAAGGCGCAAACAACAGCCGGAGAGATCAAAGATTACAGCAATAATGTAATTGATAAAGCTAAAACCAAGTTTAGCGGTACTGTTAGCGACCTTTGGGATGCTAAAGATAAAGCTGTTGACGCTGTTAAATCAACAGCTGATGATGTTGCAGGCAAAGCGAGTGATGTTGCCGATGAAGCAAAATCAAAAGCCAAAACAACAGCTAACGACTGGAATAATTCTGTACAAAACGCATAATATTTAGTACTATCATAAAATAATAAAACCCTGCCAGTTGGCAGGGTTTTATTATTTACAGGCATTTTTTTATTATTTATTCCAGGTATTGTTACTTTCATCGGCATCCATAAATATGCCGCCATCTAAAGTAACTGATTTAATGGTTTTGTTGGTTTTGAGATCTACAGCAATTTGCTTTTGATTTTTTTCCCAAACGGCAGGTGTTTGATGAATACTCTCGGCCGAACCATCTGCATAAGTAACCTTTACATCAAACGGAACCACAAAACCGCCTACGTTTTTAATAGTTGCGGTGTAACCGCCTGCTACTTTGGTAACACTTTTTAAAGAGAGATCAATGTAATAATTGGTAAAGAACCAGTTATTGAAAAACCAATCGAGGTTTTTACCTGTGATATTGCTCATCGAGTTAAAATAATCCCACGGTATTGGGTGTTTGCCATGCCAGCGGTCCATATAGCCATGTAAGGCTTTTTTAAACAGCACATCGCCCAGCATATCTTTCAGGGCAAAATAACTTAGTGATGGTTTACCGTATGAGTTATTACCGTATCCTCCTCTTAACTCGCTTGATGGAGTGATAACCGGCAGGTCTTCGGCAGTTACGGCATCATGGATCCACCTGTCAACGCGAAAGGTTTTGTATAAAGTTTCGGCTTTTTCTTTGCCCACTTCTGATGTGCCTATCAGCAATTCAAAAGTGGTTGCCCAGCCCTCATCCATAAAGGCATAACGGCTCTCGTTTATACCCATGTAAAAAGGGAAATAGGTATGCGCTATCTCATGATCCTGCACAAATTGCGAAAAACGCACATCATTAGTGTGGCTGTCGTTTACCATCATAGGGTATTCCATATCGGCGAAACCCTGGAATGATGTCATTTTAGGAAATGGATATGGTACACCTGGCCAGTTGTGTGACAGCCAGCCTAATGAATTACGACCGTTTTGTACAGCGTGGTGAAAATCTTCTGAGCTATCTAAAAAAGCGGCCTGCATGCTGGCACGGCGGTTTGTAGCATCGTCCACAACAACGCTGGCAGCATCCCATACATAATGATCGCTGATACCTACAGCCATGTCGCTGATATCATTGGCGGTCCAGGTCCAGGTGTTCATGTCTTTTTGAGCGGTTACCTTATGGGCGGCAAGTTCGGCAGCTGATGCAATGTTAATAGTTGAATCGCTGGTGAACGAAGCCTGTAAGCGCTTTGCATATTCTGGCTGTAATACTTCGTTAGGGTTTTGCAGGGTGCCTGTAGCCCAAACTACATAGTTTTTGGGCGCGGTAACATGCAGGGTATAATCGTTAAAATCATTATAAAACTCCTGAGCGTCTAAGAAAGGTAACCTATCCCAGCCATTGTAATCGTCATAAACCGATACCCGCGGATAAAAATAAGCCAGGTAACAAGTAGTTGAATCGATCATGCCTTCGCGGCCACTCTCTTTTGAAATTTCAAAATGCCAGCCAATGTCAAGCTTAACCGAATCATGCGGCAGTAACGGTTTACTTAAGCCTACCATTTGATTTGTTGATCCTGATGCAACTTTTTTTGCTTCGCCATTAATTAAGAAGCTATCAAATTGGATGCCCGGTGTAAGATAGTCGGCTGCTGCATCACCAAAACGGGCGGCGCCCGGCTTATGAATGTTCAGGATCAGCTTCATGTTAAGCCTTTTTAAAGTATCAGGGCTGTTGTTAACATAAGTGATCTGTTCTGTACCTTTTACGGTACGATTTTGAGGCACCGCTGTAATACTGATATTATAGCGGCCATAATTTTGCCAGTACTTTTTGCCGGGGCGGCCATCGGCCGACCGGGTCTCATTTTTAAATGCTTTTTGTATATCACGGGGCATATACAAGGTTTGAGCCTTAACCTGTACAAAAACAATGCAGGATAAGGCAGATAAAATAATGGGTTTGATCATACGTCTTAAATTTCAGTCGCCAATTTAAATCAATTGGATTAAATAACGATATGCGGGAAGCATTAATCAGGAAATTTTAGAGTAAAAACCAGCTGATAAATCGTCGTAATACCATGTATTTGTAACAAAGCTGTCACAAAGTTTATTTATGAATAAATATTTTGCGGTATCGGATATATTTTTTTTTACTTTGTTATCAGTTATTTTAATAGGGGTATTAAATAACTAACATTTAAGCCATCTGCGCTATGCGGATGGCTTTCTTATTTTATGCCTTTATTCGGTAACGATATATTCTTTGGAAATGAGCGTGAAAAGCTCATCGTTATCAATTGATTCGTCCTTGCATTCGGTAAGCAGTTGCTGTGCCTCGGCATAATTAAGCTGTTTAGCAACCATAATAAGCATATGACATGAGGTTATATTAATATGCTCAAGCAGTTGCAGATACATCATAATATCCATATCCAGCAATACCGGGATAGTTTGCGCTTCGTCAAGGCAAAATTCATCCTTAACAATGGACTTTATAGGGTTACAGTTTTTATCTGACGGCGTTTCATTGATCAGTGTATAGATCTCATTCATCCTGCTTATCTGCTTTTTGATATCTTCCCAAAACTCCTGTATGGCTTGCTGCAGCGCTGTAAATGAGGCAAGGCTTTTCAGGTGTTCAAGGTGCTTGTCAAGGTAGCATTTGCCAAAATAGATGCGGTTTAGGTTGTGGACAAATACCTGTTTTAATAAAACGGCATCTAATGTTTTAGGGGTATTGTTGCTCATGGTATGAAATTAAAAGTATCCGGTTAAAATTGATGTTTCTTAAAATCTGTTACTCAAACTTACTTTAAAAATAAGTAAGTTTTATTATCGGGGTGGATGTGCCCGGATAAATTAACTTTGCACGGTAATAACATATGCTATGAAATATAAATTAGGCGATTTTGTTCGGTTTGTTGATGAAAAAATGGAAGGTTTTGTTACCCGCATTATTGATGAGCAAATGATAGGCGTTACCGGCGACGACGATTTTGAGATCCCTGTGCTTGCCAGTAAAGTAACTTATGTGCATGGTTACCAGCCGGCCGGAACAGCTAAAAGTACTAATATCACAGATGAAAAGCCTATTCCTGCAGGCGAGTTTATAAAAAATGGCGTTTACATAGGTGTGGTTACTGATGCCAAAGCTAATTCCGTAGTTCATTTTCATTTGATCAATGAAACTTCGTTTCAGTTACTGGCTACTTTAACAACCGATAAGCAACAAGTGTTTAAAGGCGAATTTGCCGGGATAGTAGGTCCTAAATCAACTGAAAATATTTATTCAGCCCAACTGGCCGATCTACAGGTTTGGCCTAAATTTATTTTCAGTGTTTTATTCAACACTAAACAAAATGTTGAACCACCGGCACCATTAGCTGTGCATGAAAAGTTTAAAGCGAAAGACTTTTCGACCACCAAAAAAAACATCCTACTGCTTAACCAGCCAGGTTGGCTCATCAGGCTCGACGAGCCAGAACTGGTTATAGATGCCCAAAAACTAAAAGAAAGCTTTTTTGAAACGCCGATTGAAAAAGTGGTAATTGAAAAACCGGTCAGCGAAGTTGACCTGCACATAGAAAAGCTACGTGATGACTACCAGTTTTTAACAAGTTCGGAGATCATGGAAATCCAGCTGGCCCATTTTCACAAAGCGCTGGATGCAGCTATTGTTCATCAGTTGCCCGATATTACTTTTATACATGGCGCGGGCAACGGCACACTACGTAATGAGCTGCACAAACAATTAGGCCGGCATAAAAAGGTACAAACCTTTATGGATGCCCGTAAAGAGAAATTTGGCTACGGTGCTACCAAGGTACTGTTGAAGTAGTGTTTGACGCTCCCTCAGGTTAACGTCCCATCAGGGTCTCTCGCAGAGGACCCTGATGTATACGCTATGCAGATTTGCTGTTCCGAATATTCCGTTAGATGGTTAGAGGGCGGTGAACCTCAGGGTCCTCTGCGAGAGACCCTGAGGGAACATGAACTCACAGAGGACCCTGATGGACATGTGATATAGGAGGGTCGGCCTATCCGCACGAGTCTTCGACTGGCTCAGACTGACAGGCACCCTTTGTCGTCTTTATCTTCAAAGTCCAACTGGTTGCTTGATAAATTACTTATTCAACGCATCTACTTTATCAAAAAACTCATTTTGTAATTTAATGGTACTTGTATCTGCCTTTATGGCCTTGAGGGCCTGTACAAAGCTGGCTATCTCATGCTCGGCTATGAATTTTCCAAACTCCGGCGTGGCTTTAGCGCCTTCGCCGGCGTAGTGGTTAGGGTAAGCGGCGTACCACCATATAGGGGTGTAAATGTTGGCCAGGTTTAACCGGTGCTGGTTATCGCCTGATTGCGACGCCGCCCTGTCCATCTTCATCAGGTCGGGACGGTAGTATAGCATCGAAGCAGTTTCGCTTTCGCCGGCATGCTGATCGCCATCAATGGCCGACTTATGCATTTTTCGGTACTCTGCATTATATTCCTTGTCGCCTCCTTCCGGATTGTAAAAATATACCGCATAGTTATGCCGTTTGTTGAGTAGCGATTGCATAAAGAATTGGATAAACTCGGGGTTACCGCCATGCCCGTTCAGGATCACTATTTTATCAAACCCGTTGCGGGCTATCTCATCGCAGGTAGCCTCCAGTAAATCCCAGATCACTTTGCTGGGCAGGGCGAAGGTTCCGGGTTGATGACGGGCCTCATTGATCTGCCCGTAAAAATAATCAGGAAATACAACCGCATATTCTGATTTAACTGCATGGGCAGCCCACTCGCGTACGTGAATGAGGTCGGTACCGATAGGGGAGTGAGGGCCGTGTTTTTCAAGTATGCCAATGGGTAGGATACAGGTTTTTGATGATTTTTCGAGCGCCGCAGGGAAGTCAGAAGCAACAAGCTCGTCCCAGCGGGCGGGTATTTGCTGGGCAAAGGAATGCACAGAAAGCAGCAGGGCCACAAACAGTAGTAAGTAAGTTTTCATAAATTAAAGGTTTAATAACAAGTTATAGCAAACTGTATTTGATCTGAAATTTACGAACTTAAACTATTGTTTTTCAAGTGGTAATTTAAAAATTACAATAGGGGTTAACGGCTGTCGGGCAATGAATAACAGAAAGCAGCGCCCCTAACCGGGTTGTTTTCAACCCAGATGCGGCCGTTCATTTTTTCGGTAAAATCTTTACAGATCATGAGGGCTACGCCTGCACCTTTTTCCTTTTCATTACTGTACTGCATGTTCGCTTTAAAATTGAACAACAGTTGAAGTTTATCGGGCGAGATGCCTTTTCCTTCGTCTTGTATACAAACAGTTACGTCATTCTCACCTTTTGATGCGTTTATAGTAATGATTGAATTATTGGGCGAAAATTTAATGGCGTTATGTATAAAATTGCGGTGTATAAATTGTACCAACTCTTTATCGGCATAAATAATAATAGCCGGATCAATTGTAATAACGAACGTAAGTCCACAGTCTTTGGCTATTAAATAAAATGGTTGTATAGCCTCATCAATAAGCTCTTTTAAAGGCAGGGGAACAGCTTTATAATCAAAGCCCGATAGCTGCTGTTTGATCCATTGCAATATGTTTTCAAAAATCTCCAGCGAGATATTTGAAGAATGCTCCATGGTATCAACAAGGTCCATCAACTCTTCTCTTGTAAAAGAATCTGCGTCTTTAAGTACTGTTGCCAGCGTTTTTAGAGCACCTATCGGCTGCCTGAAATCATGTGCAAGAATGGATACCAGCCGGTTGTTAAACTCATGGTCTATCTCCAGTTTTTGATTGCGTAACTGTACCGAGTGGTTAAGTTCTTCTAATGTTTGGCCATGTTTTTTCTTGAGGTTATACAGGCGGTATGTAAACACCACGGTAATGGCTGTTATCACAAATAAAATACCCAGTACAATGGCAAGCACCTGCCTGTTTTGGCTCCTGATAGTTATAGCTTCAAGTTCCTGGTCTTTAAGTGCATAATCAATGTAATCGAAGCCGGATGTATTAGCGAATTTTTCTTCATCTTCATAAAGCTTCAGTAATTTTTCGCTGTAGCGCTGCACCTCACCAAGGTTGTTTTGGGCGATATAAATATCATATAATTTTTTCCCAAAGAACTTTTCATAGTAATGATAACCGCTTTTTTCGGCAATGGAAAGCCCTTGTTTATAATATGCAACAGCTTTAGCAGTATCGTTGGTCAGGTAAAGGTCGCCAAGGTTAATGATTATATCAAGGCTTAAGTATGATAGTTCCATTGCCAAACCGTTGTTAGCAGCCTGCTGTAATAATGCTATACCTTTTTCACGCTGATTGTTTTGCAGGTATAGCAGGCCCTGGATCTGGTCTGCTTCAACCAGCATGCGTTTATCATTAAATCGTACTCCTATCGCCCGCGCTTTTTTAAGATAAATTTCTACCGAATCTTTTGGCACTTGCTCCGGGTATAAAAGCAGGTAATTACATAGCACCAATGACATGATAGAATCGCGCTGTAGCGTTTTTCCTGTGTTTATCGCACGTTTAAAAAAATCAATCGCTTTTTTATTTTCCTGGGTTTCATTAAATACCAGGCCAATGTTCATCAAACCCTGTATAACGTTTGATGTATCTTTTAATTCTTTATAAAGATTATAGGCTTCATTATAATAACGGAGCGAAAGCTGCAAATTGCCCTTTAGATCATAAACAATTCCTATGGCATTCAGGGCGTCGGCTTTACCTGCTTTATAATCAAGTCGTTCAGCTATATTTCTTGCTTTTTTAGCATAATAAAAAGCACTGTCTATATTTTGCTCATACATAAGCATACCCAACCGGTTAAGTGTATTTACATACCGAATGCTATCGCGAATTAAGGGTAGGTCTTTTTTTAGCTTATTAACCTCCCTGAACTGGCCGAAACATACGGATACAGCAAGCAGAAGCAATACTAAGAAGCTTACGGTTTTTCTCATTAACTGATATCAGCAAACAGGCCTTTTGTTAAAGATATGGCCTAAATCTGTTATACGTACAAAAAATAGTATGGTTGGATAATGTTAAATAAAAATAGGATCGGCTACGATTAGTTTTAACTGTTATTCGGTGATATTGTGGTATAGCGCTTTCGTGTTTAATACCCTTATTATAATATTACCGACGATTAAGTTGAACGTTTTACCTAAATGTTATTATAACGAATCGGGGTTAGGAATAAAGTTCATAAATGCCTGGAATTTGGCATAGTAATTTTGCATGTTAAGCTGGTAATAATAAGCGCCGCGTTTGGAACCTGCTTTGTCTTTATCGGCGAGCTTAATAAGCAAGCCGGTTGCCAGTACCCTTTTACTGAAATTACGCTTATCAATAGTGGTATTAAACACGCTTTCGTAAAGTGTTTGTAATTGTGGGATGGTGAACTTGGTAGGCAAAAGCTCAAACAGAATTGGGTGCATAGCAGCTTTGTAACGGATGCGCTTGCGGGCTTGTTCAACCATTTCCTGCTGATCAAATATCAATTTAGGGGCGCGTTTAAGCTGAAACCATTCGGCCTGGTAATCATCACTGATCTGGGTTTCATATTTGTGGATATCAACCAGCGCAAAATATGCAACAGATACTGTACGCTCAATAGGGTCACGTTGGGGCTGCCCAAAAGAATATAACTGTTCAAGGTACACGCCCTCCAGGCCGGTTAATTGCTTAAGGATCCGGTTGGCGCTCTGGTCAAGGCTTTCATCGGGCTGAACAAAGCCACCCATCAGGCTCCAGTTTCCCTTTTCGGGCTGAAAACCTCTTTTTATCAATAAAATCTTTAAAACCTCGCCATCAAAGCCAAAAATGATACAATCAACAGCTAATAATAACCTTGTTTGCTTGGAATACTTGAGCATTTATAAACAGTAATAATTTTATGGTAAAAACAAATATAGAATAACATTCGATATAAGCAGACAAATTTGCTATGTATACCGGTTAAAAAAGTATTAATTTACAATAGTTAGTCAAATGTGTAAATTAATTGTGCTTTTTACAATAATTATTAACATTTATTCTTTATTTATTCGCCCCAGGCCGATATTATCAGCGTGCGGCTGCCGCCGTAGTTGCGGTGTTCACACAAATAAATCCCCTGCCACATGCCTAAAGCCAGTCTGCCGTTGCGGATAGGGATAGTTACTGAGCTGCCAAGCATGGCGGCTTTAAGGTGGGCGGGCATATCGTCGGGACCTTCGTCATCGTGTAGATAATCAGGATCATTTTCCGGTACGGCTTTACTGAAATACATTTCAAAATCCTGCCTGACGGTTGGATCAGCATTTTCATTGATGGTTAATGATGCCGAAGTGTGCTGGATGAATACCTGGCAAATTCCTGTTTTTAGTTCCTGTATTTGAGGCAAAGCATTAGTTACTTCAGATGTGATTAGGTGAAAACCTCTTTTGCGTTCCCTGAGCTGAAGCATTTGCTGAAATATTTTCATAAATAGTTTGCTTTATAACGATACTACAAACATACTCTATAAAGATTGTTCCATTTTTGTTTTGAAGGGTATGGAATACTAAAATTGTATACAACGTTTACGTTGTTCAGGCAGCAATTGATGGGTAAATGCTTACACCTCCGGTAGTGAACAGGCGGTTGAAGAACGCCTTTATGTTTTCGATGAAGCTTTTTCTGACCGGTTTTTCGATAGTTTGAATTTGGTCATTGTCCGGAGGCTTTGGGGTATCTGCATCCTGCATTTCTTCCAAAACAATTTCACGGATATCAGGGTCACGGTTTACGATCTCATCCAATTCGCTAAGTTCGTTGAAGGTAGCAGTGCCATTTTTTTGCCGTTTAATAAGTATTTCAAAACGGTCCTGGTTGAAAGTTCGCCTTTCCAATTGCTTGCCGTGTTTCATGATATATAAAGTAATCTTTTTTATAAACTCAAATTAAGTGCCATGTATGTATAGTGTTGATTTTCAATAAATAAACTTTTGCCTGGATTTTGAATTTGCATCATTCTGACACATGGATCGTTCGTTTTCGTGCAGAGGGAATATGTAACTTTATATGGAGTTAAGCTGATAGATAAATGAATAACATCATTACAAAACAGATCCAGGGCGTAGCCGCATTACTCCAGGTTTTTGACATGCCTGTAGCTATAGGTTTTTACCGCGATGTGCTTGGCTTTGAAATAGCACAAGCATCGGGCGAAGGTGATGATGTGGACTGGGTTTTACTCAAGTTCAACAGTATAGAACTGATGCTTAATACAGCCTACGAAAAGCAAGATCGCCCTCCCGAACCCGATGAGCAGCGCATAGCAGCCCATACTGATACCTCACTTTATTTCGGCCACCCGGATATTGATAAACTGTACAACTATTTATTAAGCAAGGGTATGCACCTTAAAGAGCCCCAAATTACCGGCTATGGGTGGAAGGCTATCCACCTGCTTGATCCCGACGGATACCTGTTGTGCTTTCACTGGCCACTGGGTTAATATTATTGCCGTTCATAGTGGTCTTCAGGTCCGTCGGCTGCAAGAGGAACCGTTCCGTAAAAGGTGAGTATTTTGCCTTCTATCCTAAAAAATGTGATGCTATTGCTTGAGGTGTCGTTATCGTACATGATCTGTTCGTGAACATTGTCATATTTGCGGGTGCGGTAAGTACCGCTTTTTATCAGGGTATCTTTTTTTAACCGCTTGTAGGTATTAGCGGTAAAGATGATAATATTGCCATTTCCGGGTTTTATTGAATTGGGATCGGGGGGCGTGCAGTAGCAGCTTGTGCCACGATACTCCCACTTGCCCATTAACTGGTCATTATTGGGAGTATTATCTTTTTTACAGCCTAACAAAATAGCGAGTACGCCAAACAGGAACAGCTTTTTCATACTATAAGTTTATAATACTTACGGTACTATAAGGCCAAACGCTACAAGCCAATCTCCGTTAGTAACAGTTTCAATACACAATTTGCGGGTATCAATTAATTGATAACTTTGGTTTAAACCAATCTATTTCCTATAAAATCATGAAACAGCATAACTTATCAAGGCGCAGGTTTATTGGCAGCGCAGTACTTGCAGCGGCCGGGGTTTTAGCATTTTCAAAATCATCATTTGCAGGCGTACTTTCAGGCCTGGCTGATAAACCCAACTCGCGCATTAACGGGGTACAGATAGGGGTGATCACCTACTCGTTCCGCAGTAAGCCTGATACTATTGATGATTTGCTTAAGTATTGCATCGATTGTAATATTAATGCCATTGAACTCATGGGTGATGCCGCAGAAATTTATGCAGGCGCACCTAAACGGGAGGCAGGCGAAGATTGGGCCGCTTTTGGCAAAAAGATAGCCGAATGGCGTGCCAATGCCCCGATAGATAAGTTTAAAGAGATCCGCAGAAAATATAATGAAGCAGGAGTAAATATTTACGCCTGGAAACCCAATGCCCTCGGCACAAAAAACAGCGATGCCGAAATTGATTATGCCTTTAACGCAGGTAAGGCCCTTGGGGTAAACCACGTAACTGTTGAGCTGCCCGACGAAGCCCAAACCAAGCGCCTTGGTGATATAGCTGCCAAACATAAAATGATGGTTGGCTACCATGCCCACACCCAGGCTACGCCAACCCTTTGGGATACTGCGCTAAGCCAGTCGAAATACAACGGAATTAACCTGGATATTGGTCATTATGTGGCGGGTACCAGCAGCAGCCCGATACCGTTTATCGAAAAATATCACGACCGTATCACCAGCATGCATATCAAAGACCGTAAGTTTCACGATGGCCCCAACCAGCCCTGGGGACAGGGTGATACCCCGATCAAAGAGGTGCTGCAATTGCTTAAAAACAACCACTATAAATTCCCGGCTACTATTGAGTTGGAGTACAAGGTCCCCGATGGATCAGACGCGGTAAAAGAGGTGAAAATTTGCCGCCAGTTTGCCGCGGATGCGCTGGCATAGGATGTTGTATTAGTTTGCCTTTAGTATTTATGCCTCATGTTTTGTAAATTTATATTCATTGAGATATAGATATGAGCAACTCATGTAGATTAAAGCTGGAATGGATCCCTGCTGCTTATAAAGAGGCAGACAATAATACTAATGATACATCCGTCGGCAAACTGAAACAAGTGCAGCCTGTAAACGGGATTTATCAAGTCGGTAATGGTTTTGCAAAACATAAGGCTTATAAAAGGAAACCATAAGGCGTTATTTGTCCAGGTTCGGCCTAATAACCTATCTTTATCGATATGGAGTCAAAAATATTTTCATACAAAGTTGATGGCATCGCGCTTGAACCGGTTAATGATCAGCTAAGCATCAGCCCGGTGTTTGATCGCAAGGAACTGCTGAATAAACTGAAAGACCTTTTTAAAGACGACGACTACAAATTGGACGAAAGAGCCCTCGACTATAAAATTAAAGACGGACAGCTTTACATTGAAGGAGTGGTAACTAAGCAGGAAGCGGCAAAGTCGATAGGGTTTATGAGCGGAAAATCGTAACGCGCTTCCATCAAAACCTTTTCCGCCAATTATCAATTAACTCTGAAACTGGTAAACGTTTCCCTGGTAACCGGTTTGGTATAATATGATTTTACATGCTGGTACTGCTTTGAACGCGTCACATCTTTTGGAAGTATCGAAAAGCTTACGATATAGATCTCAATGGTTTTCCCGATCAGGTGGTGAATTTTAGTAAATTCATCCAGAAATTCCCATCCGCTAAAAGGATTCATATAAATATCAAGAAAAATGACATCCGGGAGCTCATCTTCATTTTGTACATGTTCCCTGATATAGCGGATAGAATACTCTGCATCTGTACTGTATGTGACAGCATCAAACGCCAGGTATTTGTCCTGCATCCCTTTAATAATGGCAATATCTATTTGATTGTCATCAATGTATAAAAGTGTTTTGGCCATTAGGTTCGATTTAGATCACTACTAATATAGCTAAAAGCTATATCGATGAAATGGCTGTAACTTATACAGAGATGTCTTTGTGTAGAAGTGAGAAAAGTGAGGTGTTTTTTAATTGATTGATTGTTAGTTATTTGATGAGTTTATTTTTACAATTTTCCCATTACTGTACAATTTTGTTTTTGGTTAAAGTAGCGGGAGTAATGCGTGATTTATAGAGAAATCATCTATTAGAATGCAGCTTTGGCTGGCCTGACTTTATTGCTCTACAAAATGCCAGCAAACACCGGCGATATCGATAATATTAAACTCCTTGCCGTAAGGTTCCTGATTGATACCGCCTATACGGATATTGAACCGCTGTGGCAATTGCTTATCTATAACCATTTGGCGAAAGGCTGTTACATCGGTCACTTTTACGCTTAGCATAAAGTTTTGAGCAAAGTTAGGCTGGTCATAACGTTGCAGAATAAAACGGCAGCTATCCTTTTGAAATCCGATATAATCCCCCGAATCCCAGTTAGTTTTAAAACCCAGTTCCTGAAACAATTGTTTAGCGCCTTCAAAATCGCTGCCGGAGGGAACAAAGGGCTCAAGTGATAAAAATTCCATATGGTTTAGCAAATGATATGATAAGTAAACATAGCAAATAGCATCTGAAATTCCAGCCCGGTTTGAGGATTCCCGGAAGCATTTTGATTTGCTGAAAGCCATAAATCGTCTCAATTTTTCTTCAATTCATCTCAAAGTGGTATTTGAGCAAATAGCTGCATGATTATTTTATGGATGTTTGCCGCTACACTAACCAGTAACGCCAGGTAAATAGCAGCAGGCGTTTGAATAAATAACCAATGGAGATAGCAGAACCTGTAGTAGCAGCACCAGTATTAAAAACAAAACAGCATTTTGAGATCCTGGATGGCCTTCGTGGCATTGCGGCTATTGCCGTTGTAATATTTCATTTTATGGAATTTGTTGTTCCTGATTATAGCAAAAGCTTTATTGCACATGCTTATCTTGCTGTCGATTTCTTTTTCTGTTTATCCGGTTTTGTAATAGCTTACGCCTATGATAGTAAACTGAACAACCTGGGTATTGCGGCCTTTTTTAAGCTACGGCTTATCCGTTTACATCCCTTGGTAGTTATCGGGGCGGTTATTGGGTTATTAGCGTTTATTTTTGATCCGTTCAGTAATCTTTATACAATCTATGGGGTAGGGCAAACTTTACTTATGTTTTTGAGTTCATGCCTGCTCATTCCATACCCAATTGTGCATGAGCGATATTTTAACCTGTTCCATCTTAACCCGCCAACATGGTCGTTGTTTTGGGAGTACATTGCCAATATTTTTTATGCTCTGGTGCTGGTTAAAATGCGTAATAAAGTACTATGGCTGTTAACCATAGTTGCAGCAGTGTTGTTGTGTTATGAAGCCTTAAAGGCAGGTTACCTTGGGGTGGGCTGGGGTGGAGATACCTTTGGTGGAGGAGCCATCCGGATTTTCTACTCTTTTTTAGCAGGGATCTTAGTGTATCGCTCAAACTGGATCATTAAATCCCGCTTAGGTTTTTTACCTATTGGTTTGTTTCTGTTGATCGCGTTCCTTGTTCCTTTTTCGATTAAGGCTAACCATATAACCGATCCGCTTATCGTGATCTTTTATTTCCCATTTTTGGTAGCGCTCGGCGCCGGGGCTGGTTTATATCCCCGCTTTGCCAAAATCTGTATGTTTTCGGGTGATATTTCATACCCGCTTTATGTAATCCACTACCCGTTTTTATGGATGTTTCTGAGCTATCTGGAAGCACAAAAGCCCTCCATGGGGCAAATGATAATCATGATCCCTATTGGTGTTTTATTATTAACAGGTTTGGCTTATGTTATTATGATTTACCTGGATATCCCCGTTCGTAATTACCTGAAAAATAAGATGCGGAAAGGGTAGTGGAGGGCTTGAATACTTTCCGGTTCCATGCATTCCGGGTCCCTGACATTCTGCGCCTGTTTTTTAACAAGGATTGTTGTCATGAGGGGTTACCTGTTTTTGGTGGTATCCTTCTTTACTTTCAATTTTTCATACTTGTTAGCAATCATCACCAAACACCCGTTCCTTGCTTTTTCTATTACCTTTTTCAGATCTTTTTTAGCACTGCTATCACTTAAGCCGTGGGAGAAATGGGTGGTTACTTTAAACGAGAGACAATCCACATATTCTTTTTTTACGTTTTTGGGAAGAAGCTTAATTTCCGGGTACGAGTAAAATTGCAGCTTAAGCTGCTGTACAACTTCAGGTTGCCAGATGTCAATGTTTTTAGTGACGATCTTCGAACAGTCGGCACCCATTTTCATTACTGCTACTTTTACACTATCGGTCATTTGTTCCATCCCCGAAAGGCCGTTTGGGAACATGGCCTTCATTTTGGTAAGGCAGCATGATGAAAACTCACGCCGTACGCTGTCGGTGGTATTAAAGGTACTTGATTGCGTATAGAAGACATCATACATCTGTTGTTCCAGTTCTGGTGTCCAGCCCTTTTGTAGTTCGGCTGCTTGTCGCTGTTGATAGGCCTGCCTTCGCTGGCATCTGCTTATGGTTAAAATAAGGGAAAATAAACTTATTGCAGTAAAAATGAGCGTCCGGTAAACAGGGTGCATAAAGTGATAACGATTTAGATTTTTCTGGCGTAAAGGTAAGGTTATAATTTGATCGGCCGTGTTTGAGGTGGAAAAATACCATTGCTTTTAATGTTTGAGCGGTAGGAGGTTGTTTTTTTTAACCTGCGGCAATAAAATTGGCCTAACCACGTTAATACTTTTGCACAAAGTACAGTTACTTTGAAAAATACCGCGCTTGATGCAGGATGTGATTTTTGCTCCTTTTGTGCTGATAATCAGTTGTAAAAGCATGTTCATTCGTTAAAAAAGTACCACTACAACAGCACTACTTTAATTTATTATCATGTTTTTGCTATGTTAAATTAAAATTTACTTTTTACTTTTAGCTCACCAATTATAATTAAACTACAGTGGGTAAGAGTATTAACAACAATCATATCCAACAATTGATAGCGGGCGACGAGGCTGCTTTTGATTTGATTTATGAAGTGTATAGCAGCAAGGTTTACCGGCTGGCTTACCGTTTTCTGAAGGACGCACAGCAGAGCGAGGAAATAGTGCAGGAGTGTTTTATAAACCTTTGGACCAGCCGCGAAAAGTTGAATGCTTTAGGCGATATCTGGCTATACCTCTACGTTATTGCAAAGCGCTTATCGTTAAATTCATTAAGGCAGATGTGCCAGTCGCGCGAGTTTTCAGATAAGTTGGTAAACCACATCGCTACAGTTCATAACGATACTGAAGAGGATGTGCTGGTAAGCGACCTGGAGCAGTTTACCGAGCGGATCATCAATAAACTTCCGCGTCAGCAGCAATTGATTTTCAGGCTGAGCAGGGTGGAGCATCTTACTCACAAAGAAATTGCCGATCAGTTGCAGATCTCGCCAAATACAGTTAAAAACCATATGGTTGAGGCGCTGAAAACCCTTAAATCGCAACTGCAATACTCCGACCTTATTTTTATGCTTGCCTTGTTCTTCTGGATTAACTAAAGGCAATTCCACCCTAAACCTTTCTTAATCAAGTCTGCTTACCCTGTAATTTAATGCTGCCGTTGTACCGCCGGTTACATCAATAGTCACACCTGTTATTTGACCTGCAAGGTCTGATGCCAGGAAAACAGCGGTGTTGGCGATATCGGTCATTAAAGGGAGTTTTTTGAGCATGGTATCATTTTCCATTTTTTTGATGATAGGGGCCATAACATCAGGCATGGTATCAATGGCGTTTTTAAACACTCGCGAATCAGGCGAGCCACCCGAACGAATATTAACCACCCGGATGCCGTAAGCACCCAGCTCGGATGCCAGCGTACGTGAAAAACTTTCAACCGCGCTGCAAGCCGGGCCAAAGCCTCCTGTATGAGGATAACCAATACCTCCGGGCGTAGCGGTAAGCGATAAAATTACACCCGATCTTTGTTTCATCATTACCTTACCTGCTGCAATAGCCGTCATGAAGCGGGTTTGCATGGTAAAGGTAATGGGTTTCACAAAGTCTTCGGCTGATATTTCGGTAAGCGGAATATTTTGCACTACATCAACCCCAACGGCGTTAAAGGAAATATCAACTGTCCCGGCTTTAACTATTATTTGCTGTAAATGCCGATCAATTGCTGTCTCGTCAAATGCATCTACTACAGCTGTTTCGGCTAAACCTCCTGACGCAATAATTTCATCAGCTACTTTTTGGATGGATTCAATATGGGGCCCGGTTAAAAATACCTTCGCCTTGGCAGCTGCCAACGCCTTTGCAACCGCACTACCTAATGAACCGCCTGCCCCGTATATTACCGCGTTTTTGTTTTGGAGTATCATGATGTTTGTTTTATTAAAGATAGCATTTGGAAATGCCAGATTACATAACAAACATAATTGTAAATATTATTGGGAAGACAGGGTTAAAGGGAATAATTGAGGCGAGGGCTTATGTGATTGACTGTTATGTGTTTGATTTGAATTGGCTTCGGGTTATTGTATCAAAAGTGAACAATATCCGTTCAAAATTGAACTGGCTAAAATGTGACGCTATAAGTGAATATTCAACAAAATATTAACAACACATAATCATGCTCACATTTACATTTAATGTCACCATTATCCCCCTCACCATCCGGCAATGGGCTTTCCTTGATTTATAGCATGAACATTGTTAGGATGATGAGGGGGGATGGGTGAAAATCATGGTGATAAAAACTTCCGTGTTGCTTCAATTACGGTTTGCTCATTAAAAATCAGATGCCCCAGATCATTATCCATGACTACCAATGCCGCTTTTGTCAGGCCCGCAAGTTTGATGGACAAAGTTTGGTTAATCACGTGGTCCTGTTTATTGGCAATGATCAGCATTTTTGCTTTTATCCGTTTAGCGGTATTTTCCATTGTGCCGCCGGCCTTGGCTGTAATATCATGCATCATAGTGGCTTTTGTTTGCCAAAGCATATTATTGCAATCAACCGTAAAAGGGCTGGGTTTTTCAAGCGAGGCCAGCCAGTTGGACAAACTATCTGCCTGCACAGTATTGTTCAGCATGGCAGGGCTTGTCAGCAGCAATTGCATCAGGTGTACCGATAGCGGTACAGACGGGTTAACGGCATAATTGCCATCATGATAAGCCGGATCGCTTTTAACGGCCTCCGTATAAGTACGCATCCATAACAGGTCATAGGCAGAAGATTTCGGCGTCGCTTCAATGGCAACTACTTTATCCATAAAATCAGGATAACTTACTGCCCATTGCAATGCCTGGAGGCCCCCTAAAGAGCCTCCAACAATAGCAGCTAAATGATGTATGTTTAATTTCTCGGTAAGTATTTGATATTGTGTATTGACGATATCCCTGATATTAAATTGAGGGAACAAAGTTTTTGGCTGGCTAATACTATTACTTGGAGAGGAGGAAACACCATTTCCTAAAGCATCGATCAATACGAGGTAAAACCTGGTGGTATCCACTTCAGTGCCTGCACCAAAAAGTTGCATCATGTAGGTTGTACTGCCACCGGCTGTTGGATAGATAACCACATTAGACCGGCTTGTGTTTAGTTTCCCAAATGTGCGGTAACCGATTTTACAGTTAACGATATGCTGACCATTTTCCAGGGGAAAATCACCGATGGATGCATACTGTTGTTTGCTGTCGGCTGCAGTCTGTGCATACACATTTTGCATTGTTGCCAGGTGCAAAATGAAAATTAAGGAAAGGATAACCCGTTTCATCTGTATAGAATTTTGATTGAGACTATTTAATCAGCTCGGTTATAATTTGGGGTCAAATTCCACTATCCATTCAATACCATATTTGTCTCTGAACATGCCGGCGTATGTACCCCACGGGCTGTCGCCAATCGGTCCTTCAACTTCTCCGCCTACTGATAATCCGTTAAATATTTTGTCTGCTTCGTCACGGCTTTCAGTGCTCGCATATATTTTAGATCTGTTTTCGTTTTCGCTTACCAGTCCCATAAATTCCGGAACGTCGTTAGCTATCAATACATTGTGTTTGCCGATAGGTAGTCCAATGTGCATTATTTTGTTTTCTTCACTTTCTGCCACCTGAAACTCAGGTCCTGACAGGTCCTTGAAACGAATGATCTTTGTGAACTCTCCGCCAAAAACTGATTTGTAAAAAGTGAATGCTTCTTCGGCATTTCCATTAAAGTTGATCCAGGGATTAATAGTTCTCATAATTTTATTTTTAAGTGGTTAATTTTTTCTGTTTATGATTTATGCGATAAGGAGGCCAACAACTCTTCCAGGTTTTTTAAGGTTATGGTGAAGCCTATTTTGAAGCCTTCTAACAATTTCTCTAATCGCTCAAATGATTCGTTAAAAATGGTAATATCAACCTTGGTGATACCATTTTGTTCGCTGAAATTGTAATCCCATTCAGAACCCGGTAGTTCGCGGTTTTCGTCTTTATCTGAAAACGCGTTGTACATCTTAAAATTGGTTTTCGGGGTAATGGAAGTATATTCCTGTACCGACCAACGTTCCTGCCCGTCGGGGCTTATCATTGCGTAAAACCGCCGGCCGCCTACTTTAAAATCCATGTACTTGGTTTTGGCACGCATAGGCGCAGGAGCCCCCCATTGGTCAAGTAGTTCGGCTTTGGTAAAGGCATCCCATACCAAAGCCTGGCCGGCACTAAACTCCCTGGTGATGTATACCGTTTTCGCTGTTTTATCAACGTTAAAATCAAATAGCAGATCGTTGCTCATTATTTCTGTGTTTTAATTGTTGTTAATAATTGGTCGAGTTGGTTAAATTGAGTTGCCCAGTTTTGTCGGAATTGGGCTAACCAGTTGTCAAACTCCTGCATTTTTTTTGCATTAAAGTGATAATAAATTTCCCTGCCAGCCTGTTCAGGTTTAATCAATTCGCATTCGTGTAATACTTTAATATGTTTCGATACGGCTTGCCGGCTCATATCAAATTTTTCGGCCATAGCATTTGGGGTTAATGCCTGGATAGTAAGTAAAGTTAATATGGCCCTGCGGGTTGGATCGGCTATGGCTTGAAATATGTCTTGTTTCATCTTGCAATATTAATTAAGCAACCTGTAGGTTGCAAATATATATGCAACTTTTGAGTTGCGCAAATTTATTTGCTTTTATTTTGGCATCTCGCGCAAGCTGGAAATAACAATTACTCGCTCCGTAAGCTTTTTACCGGATTAACCAGGGCCACTTTAATGATCTGAAAGCTGACGGTTACCAGCGCGATCAAAATGATCGCACCCGCGGAAAGGGCAAACACCCACCAGGGTAGCGACGCACGGTAGGCAAAACCTTGCAGCCAGCCGTGTGTCACCAACCAGGCCAATGGCAGGGCGATAGCGATCGCGATGCCGATGAGCGTCATAAATTCAGCGGACAGCAACGCAAATAAGGAACCGGTACCCGCACCCAGCACCTTTCGAATACCGATCTCTTTAACACGTTGCTCGGCTGTAAACATCGCCAGGCCTAAAAGCCCCAGGGAGGATATGAAAATCGCCAGTCCGGCGAAAATGTCGGCTAACTTATTGATCACCTGTTCGTTTTGATAGAGTAGCTGGTATTGCTCATCCATAAAATAAATAACCGGCGGGAATGCCGGATTGAATTCCTTACTCAATTGCTGTAAACCTGCCAAGGCCTCCTGGGTCCTGCCCGGCTGGATTCTTACCAATACAACACCCCATTTATCTTTTGCACCGGCTGCCAGCACCATCGGCCCGATAGCCTCGTGTAACGAATGAAAATGAAAATCTTTAACTATCCCGACAATCGTGCCCCGCTTTCCCATATAGGTAAAAGGCTGACCGATTGGCTGCTTATAGCCAGTTAATTTTAGCGCCGTTTCATTCAGGATATAGCCCGAACTATCAGACGGATAGGCTTTGGAAAATTCCCGTCCCGCAAGCAAAGTCAGCTTCATGGTTTTGAAATAATCATAACCGATAACAGCGCGGGTAAACATAATATTGGACGTGCTGTCATGCCCGGTCCAGTTAACAGCAGGGCTGCTGCCATAAATGTCAACAGGCGCTGAACTGACGTAACTAACAGCTTGTATGCCGGGGCGGGTGAGCAATTCGTTTTTGAAAACATCGTACCTGGACGAAAGTTGTCCCTCTATGGGCAGGTAAACCACATTCCCTCGGTCATAGCCCAAATCTTTGGAGGCCAGGTAATTCATTTGCCTGGAAACGATGATCGTGCCGGTGATCAAAACCACTGATAACACGAACTGGAAGATGACCAGGGCTTTCCGAAAGAAAAGGGTGCCGGTTTCCAGTTTCACGGTGCTCTTTAAAACTTTAATGGGTTTGAAAGCTGATAAAAAGAAGGCCGGGTAACTCCCGGCGACGAGGCCTGTGATCATCGTAATACTGGCAGTAGTCAGCCAAAACCTGGGCTGCCCAAATGGGAGGGCCAGCTGCTTTTGTGTGATCTGGTTAAACCCAGGTAACAACAGCCATACCAATATTAGCGCAAAGACCACGGCGATCAGTGTGATCAGCAAAGATTCAGTAATGAACTGTCCTATCAAAGAACCGCGTAACGCACCCGCCACTTTGCGGACACCTACTTCTTTTGCCCGTTTAACCGAACGCGCGGTTGACAGGTTCATAAAGTTGATACAGGCGATCAGTAAGATAAAAACAGCGATCATGCTGAACAGGTGTACATATTCAATACGCCCACCTGCGGGTTTGCCGCTGGCCAGATCATTGTGCAGGTAAGCCTGGGCATAAGGCTGCAGGGCTATATCGGCATACCAGTTTGCTGTGCTGCGGTTAATATGATAATAAAGGTCAAAAACATGCGCGATCTTGGCATTTACCGCGGTTGCATTTGCCTGCGGCCTGAGCATTACATATGCCGACGGGCCTGTATTACCCATGTCTCTGGCCCAGGGGGTATTGTTCAGGAAGGCCGCCCAATTGGTTAAAAAATCGAATGATTGTGAGGCGTTTTTGGGGAGGTTCTCAAAAACAGCGGTTACCTTGAAATCCTTTTGATTCTGATAATGGATCGTTTTTCCAATCGCATGCTCAGGACTGTCATAAAATATTTCTGCCATGTGCCTGGAAATGGCAATCGCATCAGGCGAATTCAACGCTGTCTGCGCTGAACCGGCCAGCAGCGGGTAGCTGAACATTTTAAAGAAATCCGCGCCCGCAGAATTACCTTTCATTTTGACTACCTTCTCACCGACCTGGAAAGCGCTCTGCTCGCCAAATGCCATATTGGTGGCGTATTCAATATCCGGGAATGACCGTTTCAGCTCATCGGCCAGAATGCCAGGCAGCTCATACGAACCAGAAGGTACATGATGGTCAAAATTAATCTTATACACCTTGAACAAACGGTTGCTGTTCTGAAAAAAGCCGTCCACGCTGTATTCATTTTGCACCCATAACAGGATCAACAGGCTGCAGGCCAGGCCGACACCAAGCCCTGAAATATTAATAATGGTTTGCGATTTATTCCTTAACAAACCGCGCCAGGCGGTCTTGATGTAATTCCTGATCATAAAATTGCGTTTGATTTTTGAACGCAATGATACCGGCTGCAGACGCTGCGGAAGGCCCGGATTATAACCTGGGCGCTGTTTTTTCAGCTCGCTTTTGTATTCTGCGGCGCTTTTTCCGGTCACTTCTCTAAAAACCCTGTTAAAGGTCGTCTTGGAATTGAAACCTGATTCGTAGGCAATCCCCAGCAAGGTGAGGTGGTCATAAGCGGGCTGACGCATTTTCCGGGATACTTCCTGTACCCGCAATTCATTGATAAAATCGTTGAAGTTTTTTTTGAGGCCCAGATTGATGATGCGCGATAATTCGTGTACCGGTACAATCAGTTTAGTGGCCAGCGACGGCAGGGTTAGTTCTGGGTCTTCATATAAACGCATATCCTTTACCGTTCGTTTCAGCCATCGGCCTTTTTCACGCAGGTCGTCGTGAATCCGATTTGGCTGCGGTGTTGCAATAATAACACCCGGCTTTACAATCACCTGCGCTGCCATAACTACAAGTACCGCAGCGGAAGCTACCGCGAAAGCATCGCTAAACAACCATAACAAAACGCTAAAAACAAACAAATACAAAAACGTTTCCAGCCGCCGGAACACAAAACGTGACCTGTCCATTAATAGGGGCTGCATGCGATTGTAAAATTGCTGTATCGCCCGGTGAGACAGGTATAGGTAAAAGAGGATAGAAACGGATACCAACCAGGCGGGCACCAGCGGGCTGATTAACACGACACTGAAATGAGTCCAATCCTTTTTGCTGTAAGGGCGCTCTGGCCGCACTATTTTGAGTGTAAAAAAATAGAGCAAGGGCCCCAATGTCAATGAAAGGTTTACCGGTAACTGCGCCAAATGCAGGGCAACAACCACGAGGGCCGGGCTTAACCATAGGCCGGCAGCTGGCGCTTGCTTTCTGGCGAATACTAACAATAAGGCCAGCGTAAGCGCGCTGACTATAGCCGCCAGGCAAAGCAGGTCATAAACGCCGATATGAAATATGAAGGAATGCAAGTGGCTTTATAAGTCAATTTTTGTTCCAAACCTATAAATAATTGACCGATAATAAATTACTTCAAGCGGAATTACAGATTGTAACAGAAGCGAACGCCTGTATGTACGGTTTTAGTCATTCGCGTCAGTTGCCAAAACACTATTGAATGGTGCTACACTATAGGGTTTCGATATATCCTGCCTGGTCTGCGTTGCATTAACGAGTGTTGTATGACTAAAGATGATCATCTAACCGCTGAGTGTGCCATTATAAGTTGAAATAATGCGCCATCAAAAGAGAAAATTACAATTTCTTAAAAAAAAAATCATACACAGGTAGTCCTATGGTTTGAGTTACGTGTTCTATACATAAATGCCCCTCCCGGGGAATTTGTATATAAACCAATAACATGAATAACGAAAGGCTCAGGAGTTTACTTGAACAGTATTTTAACGATGCTATAAGCGATACCGACCGCGAGGAGTTGCTCAGCTACCTGAACAGCAATCCCGGTGAAGTATTTAGCGCAGTTGACGAAGAGATGCTGAACCTTGAAGGCGCCCCTGAGTTTGATAACACCCGCGCGCAAAAAGTATTGGCCGATATCAAGGCCGATTCAAGATTTAAGGATGACGCCATTGTTCCTCTACCTGTCAGCGGTAAAAATAATATCGTGAAATTATATGCAGGCTGGGTGAAAATTGCAGCTGCCGTTTTGATTTTTGCATCGGTTGGATTTTACTTTGTGCGCCGCCAAAAAATGGGCGCTGTTAAAAATGAAGTTGCCAATACCACGGCCAGGATTGTTCCGGGCAGCAATAAGGCCATACTTACGCTGGCAACCGGTAAAAGTATCGTGCTGGATAGTGCAGCTAACGGTGCACTTGCTAACCTCGGAAAAAGCCAGGTAAATAAAGTTGGCGATGGCAAACTGGTTTATGATGTGCTGCCAAATGCCACTCATGCCGGTGTTAATGCTGTTTTATACAATACCCTCACTATCCCGCCGGGAGGCCAGTACCAGGTAGTGCTGCCCGATGGTACACAGGTATGGCTAAACTCATCATCGTCATTAAGCTACCCAACCGAATTTGCCGGTAACAGCCGTACTGTAAAACTTACCGGTGAGGCTTACTTTGAGGTAGCGAAAAATAAAGACAAGCCTTTTTATGTGGAGATGAACAATGTACAGGCAAAGGTTCTGGGTACGCACTTCAATATCTCGGCCTATGCTGATGATGATGATTTGACCACCACGCTGCTTGAAGGCTCGGTGCAGATCAGTAAAAACGGAAGCCTGACTTTGTTAAAACCAGGGCAACAGGCAGTGATAGGCAGCAATGCCAATGCTATTACAGTTTCAAAAGCACACATCAATGAAGCTATGGCCTGGAAAAACGGTTATTTCATGTTTAATGATGATAACATAGTTGATATCATGAAGAAGGTATCCCGCTGGTATGATGCGGATATTGAATACCAGGGCAATTTTAGTAACCAGCGTTTTGGTGGTACGTTTACCCGCTCAAAAAGCATAGCCGACCTGCTGAAAAATCTTGAACAAATAAGCAATGTGCATTTTAAAATTACAGGAAGGAGGATCACCGTTATGCAATAAATCTACGCTCTCCATTATCCCAACCAATTATCTATCAGCATAAAAAAATAAAGCCAGGAGCGTTTCGGACCGCCCCTGACCTAAGCCATGTTATGGCAATGCCAGATAGTAAAACTAATTGCAGCGATTACAACCACTTATTAATAAACTGACATTCAAATGTATAAAAATTTTACTGCATTTACTTGCGGCAAACATTGTGGGCGCCTATATAAACCTGTGCTTATTATGAAACTAACACTTATTTTGCTAACAGTTACCTTCTTACAGGTGTCTGCCGCAACTTATGCACAGAAGGTTACTTTAAAGGTTAAACAAACAACTTTAAAAGAGGTTTTCGAAGAGATCAGGAATCAAACCAGTTATGATTTCCTGTATAATTCTGATGATCTTAAGCTGGCTAAACCGGTAACCGTTGATCTTACTAATGCTACCATAAACCAGGTCATGGACCTGTGTTTAAGCAATCAGTCGTTAACTTATACTATCGACAACAAAACCATCCTCATCCGCAGGAAAACTGCGGCGGAGAGTAATGCCCCCAAGAAAATTAGCGGTAAGGTTGTTGATAGTAAAGGTTTACCATTACCGGGCGTAACTGTTAAACAGAAGGGTTCAGCTGCCGCTGCCATAACGGATTTAAATGGTAATTATACCATTAACGTTACCGAGGCAAACGCTACCCTTGTTTTCTCCTTTGTGGGGTTTAGAGCTAAAGAAATCCCCCTGAATGGCCGCTCGGAAATAAACGTTACACTTGAAGATGCTCCGCAAGACCTTACCGAGGTTGTGGTTGTGGCATACGGCGTACAACGAAAAGAAACCGTAACCGGCGCTATTACCTCAATTGGTACCAAAGATCTGGTGCAATCGCCGGTTGCCAATTTGAGTAACGCGCTGGCCGGTCGCTTATCGGGCTTAACTGTAACCCAAACCAGCGGTAAGCCTGGTGAAGACGGTGCTACGCTGTATGTGCGTGGCGTTGGTACTTATACGGGCCAAACCGCACCATTAATTATGGTTGACGGTATAGCCCGCGATAGCTACAATGATATCGATCCTAACGAAGTAGAATCCATCAGTATTCTGAAAGATGCTTCAGCTACAGCAGTGTATGGTGTACGTGGCGCAAACGGTGTTATCCTCATTACCACCAAACGTGGTAAAGAAGGTGCCCCAAAAGTGAGTGCTACTTTCCAAACGGCTATTTCGCAGTTTTCGAGCATGCCAAATTTTGTTAACTCATACCAATATGCTACGCTATTAAATGAGCAGAGCTATGAAAATTACTGGATCCAGCATTCAAGGGATGCCGACGTAAAAACCTGGGGTGATTTCGTGACCAAACGCGATGCCAACTGGATCAAGGACGCTACTATATATTATTCGCCCGAAGACCTGAAATATTACCAAAATGCTCATACACCAACTATTAACGGGCAAACAAACCCTTATTATGATCCTTACGGCCACCCTGATCAGGACTGGAAAAAACAGATCTTCAATAAGTTTGCTCCTCAAACACAGGTAAACGCCAACATTACCGGCGGCACCAAAGCGACCAAATACTTTGTGTCATTAGGTTACCTGGCACAAGGCGGTTTGTTCAATACCGATTATATGCCGTTTTCTGACGAGATGCAGTTCAAAAAGAAACGTTACAATCTGCGCTCAAACCTTGATTTTGATGTAAATAGCGACTTCAGGGTATCGGTAGATGTATCTACCCAATATGTAACTATTACGGGTATGGATAACGACGGTTACACCTGGGAAAAAAGGATTCTTTGGTCGTCACCGCTTGGTTCGCCCGGAATAATAGATGGTAAGTTTGTGGTGCCTTTCACCAATCAAAACGATCAGCTTAATCCTTTATATGCCATAGCCAACAGTAACAATTACAACATAACAACTAACAGTACTTTAAATTCGGCCATCAAACTAAGTTATAAGCTTGACGACATAACACCCGGCTTATCGGTGAATGCCCGTGGTGCTTATGATAGTTATTTCCAAAGCCGTACCGGTGGTAAATATACGCCGCTGTTATACGGTTTAAGGGCAAATCCCAATGGCGATAAGCTTAATCCTATCCTGGTGCAGTTAACCAATGACGTAGCACCTGCCCGCTGGACCGACTTTTATACCGACAAATGGCGTAAGGTATACGGTGAAGCATCTATCAATTATAACCATGTATTTGCAAAAAAACATAATATCCTTGCTTTTATCCTGGCCAATGCCGAGAAAAAATATGACCCGAATTTACTGTATGACCTTCCGCACGCATATGAAGGGATATCAGGCAGGGTTGCTTATAATTACGGCGACCGTTACCTGGCCGAATATAATATGGGTTATAATGGTTCGGAAAACTTCCCTGAGGGTAAAAGGTTTGGCTTTCTGCCGGCTTACTCGTTAGGGTGGATTGCAAGCAATGAGTCGTTTTTTCCTAAAACCGATTATATAACTTATTTAAAGGTTCGCGGATCGTTGGGTAAAGTAGGCAATGATGGTATCAATATTCCCGGCACCAATACATCGGCCCGTTACCTGTATCTGCCCGATACCTGGCAATACGTTAATGGCTACAATGCTGGCGGCGGTTACACATTTGGTACCCTTAATGATCGTAACAGGATACAAGGTGCCCGGGAAAACGTTTTGGGTAACCCTGATGTAACCTGGGAAACGGCAACAAAATCAAATATTGGTTTGGAAACACACCTGCTTAACGATCGCCTTTCGATCGTTTACGACCACTACAACGAGCATCGCAAAAATATCCTTTCGTACAAAGGGAGTGTACCGGGTATAGTGCAGGCAACCCTGCCACCATACAACCTTGGCGAAGTAAAGAACTGGGGCGATGAGATTGAACTGAGCTATACCAGTGCCCCCGGTAAATTTACCTGGTGGGTAAAAGGTAATGCCTCAACAAACCACAATAAAATCCTGTTTAAAGACGAAGCCATTGCTCCTGGTTTGGAATACCAGGCAGCTACCGGCAGGCCAATTAACCAGGGATCATACTTGCAGGCCGACGGACTTTACACCTCATGGTCGCAATTGTATAAAACAGACCCTAATGGCAACCCTATATTATCACAGCCAGTTTTAGCTGTTGGCAAGGATGGTAAGCCATATAATAACGCGGCAGGTAACCCTGTATACCAAAAAGATCTTGGTTACGCCGGCGCTCCGGTACAACCGGGCGAAGTTAGGCTGAAAGATGTTAATGGTGACGGTATCGTGAACGAAAAAGATTACGTACGCTCAGGCAAAACAGACCTGCCTACATTAAGCTACGGTGTATCATTTGGCTTTAGCTTTCATGGCTTTGATTTTTCGGCCTTGTTACAAGGGCAATCAGGTGTGGCTAAATATGCTATGCAGGAGCTTCACTTTAACAAACAGCAATCATTATTTGATGTGGATTTATACAGGTTTACCCAGGATCGTTATGATCATGGCGAGCGCATCGATTTTCCTATTGCAGCTTATAACCAGGATGCCGCCTACAACACCTTCTTTTTGAAGAGCACTGCTTTTGTACGGTTGAAAAACATGGAAATAGGTTATTCGATCAAACCCGAGCTTTTGAAAAAAGTGGGGATCCGCTCTGCCCGTTTTTATATCAACGGATATAACCTGTATACCTGGTCGCCTAACAAGATCTGGGGCGATCCGGAAAACCTGGGTTACATCGGTTATCCGCTTACCCGCACCTATAACGTAGGCGTTAATGTTAATTTTTAATCATAAAATATAGCAATGATGAAAAGAACAAATATTATTTTACTGCTTGTGGCTTGTTTCATAGGCAGTATGCTTTCAACAAGCTGTAAAAAAACTTTTCTTGAAAAGCCTAAGGGAGGTGCGGTAACGGTTGATACCATTTTTGATACCCGCAACCAGGCTCAATATGCGGTGGCCCAGATGTATATGTTGTGTGTAAGGGGTTATTTCCCTGAAACTTATGATGGCTGCCGCCCCGAAGCACTTACTGATCAGCTATACATTATCCACCCGGCTTATGACTGGGCTTCAAATACCATTAACACAGGCTCATACATTACCGGTAACATGAGTGCCGATAACAATTGCGATTATGGCTTTGGACAGGATAACGGAGCGGGTTTTTACTGGCACTACAAAGGTATCAGGCAGGCTAACCTGGTATTAAAGAATATTGATAAAGTAGCCGACGCTGATAATGCATGGAAAACCGATACCAAAGGTCAGGCTTTGTTTTGCCGCGCTATGCAGCACTATGAATTGTTTAGGTATTATGGTGGTGTGCCAATAGTAAACAAAGCGCTTGATGGTACAGTGAAAATAGCCATTCCGCGCAGTTCCGTTCAATCAGTTGTTGACAGCGTGGTTAAATGGTGCGATCAGGCAGTATCGATGTTGCCGGCAACGCGTCCGAGTGCCGATTTTGGCCGGGTGACCAAACTGGCCGCGCTCGCTTTAAAAGCAAGGATCTTACTTTATGCTGCAAGCCCGTTGTATAACACACCTGCCGGTATGAAAGGTGAGGTATCAGGGGCGAGGTTTAATGACAGCCGCGATACGGTATTGGCTTATGCCAGCTATGATAAAGAACGCTGGAACAGGGCTGCCAAAGCTGCTAAAGATGTGTTAGATAATGCCGCCGCCGGTGGTGTTTCCCTATACAACACGGGTAAGTCTGAAACAACCGGCGAAACCTATGCTACTTTAGGCGATTATGAGTCGGTATGGAACGTGTTTGCTAACCAGGAGTTAATACTGGTGAATACTTCAAACCAGGTTCCGGGCGCCAATGCCTGGGCCGATGGATCTGCCTGGGGGCAGTACCTGTCGTCAAAATTGCGTTTGGCCCAATGGGGTGTAAAAAATAACGTGCCTATCGAGTTCATTCAGCAATACGAAAAACGTGACGGAACTAAATGGACCATGCCCGCTACCGGTGCAGATTTACCAGCCGACGTTACAGCCTGGAACCTCGACCCCCGTTTTTACCAAACCATTGCCTATGATGGCAAATATTACAGCAGCCAGCGTGGTATCCTTGCCTATTACAAAAAAGGTGACTACAGTACTGATGGCAACCTGGCCAGCAGTGATGCCGGTGTGGACGGTTACGCTACCGAAACCTATAAATTTGTTGCAAGGGTTGATAACATGACCGATAACCACTTCGCATGGCCGGTATTCCGCCTGGCAGAGTTTTACCTTGGTTATGCCGAAGCACTTAATGAATACCAGGGCCCAAGCGCCGAAGCTGCAACTTATCTGAACAAGATCAGGCAACGTGCCGGGATGCCTGATAAAAGCCCGGCCACTATTGATGCGTTCAGGGACGCGGTTCAAAATGAGGAAACTATTGAGTTTGCTTACGAGGGACATCGCTATAACGACCTGAACCGCTGGTTAAAAGCCAAAACTGTATTGAATACTGTATTACACGGTATTCAAACAACCGCCAGGAACGTTGGCGGGCAATTAAAACGCACATGGACAACTGTGCCATTTGTTACAAGGGTGTTCCCTGCCAAATATTATTATGTTCCCTTTCCAAGTACCGAGATCAGTTTAAGGTATTTAGGTAACAGTAGCTGGGACGGACAAAATCCAGGTTGGTAACAGGCTTTTAAACATTAACAATTAGTGAGAAACAATGAAAAAAGATTATAAAAACTTTTTGGCCTGGGTGTTTGCGTTCTGCAGTTTTTCGGCGGCTAACGCCCAAACCGCAGGTACGGCACCGGCCGACACTATAAAAAAGGCAAGCTCATATAAAGACTTTGTTGACGGCGGCTTAAGAATAGATAAATCATGGCGTAATACAGGTGCGGTTTTCACCCTCTCAGGCGAAGATCTGACCCGAATGACCTCTGGTAACCTGCTTAATACATTGCAAGGCCGCATCCCCGGTTTAACTGTTGTTACCGGATCTGGCGAACCTGGCTATGATAACCCAACCTTTTATATGAGAGGAGTGAGCAGCTGGAATCTTCAGGGTAACCAGGTGTTGATATATCTTGATGGTTTTCAGGTTGATATGGGTGCAATCAGCGGTCTTTCGGCTTATGAAATTGAATCGGTTACCCTACTAAAGGACGCCGCTGCATTGGCAGTTTACGGACTTGAAGGAGGCTCGGGTGTATTAAGCATTCGTACAAAAAAAGGCGCGGCTCTCAATAAAACACAAGTATTTGTAAACGGCAAGTACGGCATACTAAGTCCTATCGATTTGCCGAAAGTAATGGACGCTTACGGTTATACCACAAACTATAACAACGCACTTACCAACGACGGTTTGCCCATCAAATACGCAAATCCTGAGCTGTATAAAACGGCCAACGATCCTTTTCACCCAAATGTGAATTGGTATGATGAGCTGTTGAAAAAAAATTCAGCTATCCAGGATTATAACTTCGGCTTTCGCGGGGGTAATAACACGGCTAAATTTTTTGTGCTGATGAACTATACCAACTTTGAAGGCCTGTATAAAAATGCCGATATCATTGATAAAGATTTTGGTACCAACGCCAAATACACCAAGTTGAATTTAAGGGCAAATATCGAGTTGCAGCTTAACAAAAACCTGGTAGTGACAGCTAACATCAGCGGTATTACTGAAGACAGGAATACACCATCTGGCTTTACCGCCGACCAGTTGTTCAATAATATTATGGCAATCCCGGCGGCTGCTTTCCCTGTTAAGAACCCTAACGGTACATGGGGCAACAGCTCGGTGTATAAATTTAACCCTATTCAGCTTTTACAGCAAAATGGGGTTTACCAGTCGCATACCCGCAACCTGCAAACCAATTTTAGCTTCGTGCAAAAATTGGATAAGCTAACTCCAGGTCTTGATTTGAAAGGCGAGGTATCGTTTGCAAACCAGTACGTAGGTATCTATCAAAAACAATTCTCGGTAAACTCATACGAGATTACCGGCCAGGATGCACAGGGAAATGCAATTTACGGCTCAACCCCTGTAACACCTATCAGCCAGTCGAGCAGTGACGGTGGGGGCGCACACTGGAACCGTACAACCGTAAGGGTGGGCTTTGATTATGACCGCACTTTTGGCAAATCAACCTTTACCGGTATGATCCAGGGCCGCAGACAAGGTTATACGCACGACGGTATTGTTTACCAGGTACGTACGCAAGGTATTGCAGGTAATGTAACTTACGATTATGATAAAAAGTACATCGTTGACCTTTCGGGTTCGTACAACGGCTCTGCTGATTTTGCCCCTGGTCACCGCTACGGCTGGTTCCCTGCTTTGGGCTTGGGTTGGATAGTATCTAAAGAAGATTTCCTGAAAGATAACTCAACCATTAACTTTCTGAAGGTTCGTGCATCATACGGTACTGTTGGTAATATCAATGAAGCTTATCGTTTCCTTTATCAACAGTTTGCTTTAACAACTTTACCCGGTTGGATCACCGGCACCGGTAATACGCTTCACACCGGTTTAGTTGAAGGGCCGTTTGCTAATCTTGATTTTTCATGGGAGAAAAAGACAACCCTTAACATTGGTTTAGACTTCACCTTATGGAAAAATCTTTCCGGTACTTTAGATGTGTTTACCGAAAAACGTACAGGTATTCTTGAGGTGCCAACAGCAAGTGTACCCGATTATACAGGCTTTCTCCTGCAATATGCCAACACCGGTGAAGTACATAACAAAGGTTTGGAAGCATCATTGAAATATGAGCAAAATGATAACAAATTCAAATATTATGTAGGTGGTTCAATTGCATACGCCCGTAACAAAATAGTTAAGCGCTCAGAAGATCCGCAGCCATATAACTATTTGTATACCCAGGGTTATCCTATTGGCCAAATGAAAGGCCTCGTGTATACAGGTTTTTACCAGCAGTCGGATTTTGATGCCAACGGCAATTTAAAATCGGGTGTTGTTACCTCATCATACACCAACGTAAAACCCGGCGACCTGAAATTTAAAGATCAGGACGGTAATGGCATCATCAATGATTATGATAAGGTGCCAATGAAATATTCAATATTGCCTGAAATTACCATGGGCTTTAACCTTGGTTTTAAATATGCCGGTTTTGATTTTGATGCTTACCTGCAGGGCGTATTACACCGTACCGTAAGCTTGCTTAATTCTGCTTATACCTATACCCACCCATTTGTATTCAATAATAATATCTCTGAGTTTTCGGCAAATAGCTGGACGCCTCAAAACGCTGCAACAGCTACCTCGCCACGGTTATCAACACTGTCGAATCCAAATAACGATCAGCAATCTGATTTTTGGATGCGCAACGGTAACTTCCTGAAATTACGCAGTGTTGAGTTAGGCTATACATTACCGCAACGTGGTTTTTTAAAGAAGCTTGACGCCATCAGGGTTTTTGTGAATGGCACCAACTTGTTTACCTGGGATAAAATAGAAGGGCTTGAAGCCGAGCGCCTTTCCATGGGCTATCCTTTAGTAAAAGCAGTAACATTTGGTATGAAAGTGAAATTGTAGTATTAAAATTTGATTTACAAGGAAATGAAAAGAAATCGATATATCATAACAATGCTGGCCCTGGGTACGCTGCTTTACTCATCATGTAAGCATGATTACCTGGAGGTACAAACCATTAAGGCCGACATTACCACCGATAAGCTGTACTCAAACTATACCTATGTACAGCAACAGATGTGGACCACATACAGTTTTCTGCCTGATGGTTTTGGAGATCTTGACCTTGATGCTGCTACCGACGAAGCGGAAGCTACCAATTCGGTTGAACGTGTGCAAGCTTTCAATTACGGTACCTGGAATCAGTACAATAACCCCAATGATGTTTGGGCCCGTAATTTTGAAGGCATCCGCCAGGCAAATCTTTACCTTAAAAACAAGGATAAGGTTGATATCAATTACATCAAGGATAAAATTACCTCCACAGATTCGACCACTTATTATAACGCCCGCAACAATGTTAAGTTTATGGAAGGCGAGGCCTTGTTTTTAAAGGCTTACTTTTATTTTGAGTTGGTGAAACGCTACGGTGGCGTGCCTATTTTTGAACAGCCGCTGGATTACAAAGACCCCAACACCTGGAAAAACGTACAGCGCAACTCGGTTGATGAATGTATTAAATACATTGCCTCATTGTGTGATAAGGCCGCTGCTATTATCCCTGCCAACCTTTCGCCATATTCATGGTATGAAGCTGGCCGCATTACGAATGGTGCTGTCAAAACTCTAAAAGCAAAGGCATTACTTTATGGCGCAAGCCCGCTGTTCACCTCAAATGGTTCAACTACTACCTGGGCACAGGCAGCATCGGCCGCACACGATGTAATTGCTTTGGGTATCTATTCGCTTGATGCCAATTATTCCAACCTGTTTGGTGCAAACAATACCACATCGGGCGAGCCGATCTTTTACCGCCGTTACAGTGCCATAAACGCCATGGAGTACAACAACTTTCCAATTGTATTTCAAAATAGTAACGGAAACAGCTTAACGCCGACTGAAAATTTGGTGGGTGATTACGAAGTGCTTGTAAAATCAGGGGGCACTATCACAGGTTCAGTTCCGTTTGACTGGAATAATCCGGCTCATGCGGCTGCCCCATATGCTAACCGTGATCCGCGCTTTGCCGCAACGATTGTTTATAATGGTGCATCGTTCAAATCAACTGCCATTCAAACCTATTTTGGCGGTAATAGTGGTTTGCCTAAGCAAAACGCAACTAAAACAGGTTACTACCTGTCGAAATGGGTTAACCAGTCTGTCGATCTGATCAATAATACAACTACCAATCACGCCTGGGTATATTTTAGGTATGCCGATGTTTTGCTGAGCTATGCTGAGGCTATGTTTAACGCTTATGGGCCTGATGCTGATCCGCAGGGATATGGAATGAGTGCTTTGCAGGCAATAAACAGAGTAAGGGCGCGTGTGCAAATGCCGGCTCTTACAGCAGCACAATTAAACCAAACCGCAATTGAGCACGAGCGCAATGTTGAGCTGAGCTTTGAAAATAACCGTTTGTGGGACGTACGCAGGTGGAAAAAAGGTGTGAGCTATTTCAGCAAACCGGTAAACCGCATTGATATTACCAGTGCCGGTGTTTATACTGTAAAAAAGCTGGAAGACAGGGTATTTACTGCCAAAATGGAATGGTATCCCATACCGCAGGCCGAAATTTCAAAAACAGGCTGGACGCAAAATCCGGGCTGGTAAATATAAATCGGATCATCGCCTTGTTTCGGGGCGATGATCTGTCAATGGATTAAATTAATAATGTAAAAAATATTTTCATGAAAATTAATGCATCATTAGTAAAATTTTCGGCAGCGTGCCTGTTGCTGGGAATTGCAGGCTGCAAACAGGAGCACCTGAACGGTGTAAAATCAAATCCTGAGGTAAAGGTATACCTGCCCGATTCTGAAAAGCCAAATAGCCTTGTTGACGTAATGGCCGGAAGCTCACTTAAGGTTGACAGTGCAAAAAGTACGGTAAACTTTTCCATCCCGGTATACCGCGGCGGCGAATCAAATTTTGAAACGTTAACCGTTGATGTAAGCACAGATAACAGCGCTATTGCCGGTTTAATAACCGCCGGAACATTGCCGGCCAATACCGTATTGCTCGACCCTGCAGATTATACCCTGGATGCAAAAGATACCGTTGCGCTGAACAACAATATTATGAAAGGTAGTATCACACCTAAAATAAAAATTGCCAGCCTCAACAAGTATGATGGTAAAATAGCTGCTCTGGGTATTAAAATTGCCAACTCGTCAAAACAGGAAGTAAATGCGGATATGAGCAAGGCCATTATTTACTTCAATGTTGCAGATTTGATTGATGCAATCACCCCTAAAACCAACCTGATAGATAATACTAAATGGCAGATCTATCACCGCGGTGATGGTGTGACTTTTAAAGTAAACACCGATGGCAGCGTATTAGCAACCGGCGGTAACTGGGGCCAGCAGGGCATTGTTCAGGCTGTTGAAGTAAGGGCCAATAAGAAATACAAAATTGATATGAACGTTGCCGGATCGGGCGCTACCGATTGCTGGTTTGAGGTTTATGTTGGCCGGGCGGTACCTTCTGAAGCAAGCGACTATGCCGATGGCGGCACCCGTATAGCACTGAATACCTGGAATGGCTGCGGTAAATCGCCTTTTAACGGTTTGTTATCGTCGATATCATGTGCGGGTAGCGGTAATGTTGTATCTTTCCCTACAAGCGGCACTGCTTATGTGCTGATCCGTTCGGGTGGTTCAACGCTGGGCACAACCGGGATCAAGATCACTAATGCCGATTTCAGGAGAGTGAATTAATATCACAACAGGAAATAGCCAGCCGATTCTCAATGATAAATTGAGATTTAGTTGATTAGTATAATTTTATACTATGAAGCGCCCCGGGGTGAGATCCGGGGCGTTGTTTTTTGTAAACGGAGAGTCGTGTTGATATAAAAGTTTTTACAAGTCTTGCAGTCTATCTGTTTGCAATTGCGTACTCTATATCTTCAGTTATAAACGCCCATTCCTTGTTTCGGAGGCAGATAGGGTCAGGTTCCAGATTGGCATCATCAAACATGGTAAAGTTTTTAATAATAAGAGCCTGGTCATGAGTCCACTCAAATCGTTTACCGTGTAAAGAGATCATTGTGTTTATATCGTAATCGGTAAGTAATTCATGCAGGTCCCAAAAATCTTTTTTTCTTCCGCCCCTCTGAATTATATCTACTTTCATTGCAATGAGTTCTTCAATTGTAGCCATTCTGACACCTTCTTGCTCAGTTAGGGGCTGAAAGAACGGATCCATAGCATAAAAAATATCTAATTTGATGGCATTATTTTGATCAGTTCCGATCATGTATGATTTGCCCATGCCAGGGTTAATGCCAAAATCTCCGCTTAAATAGTTGAATGATTTTTTTAGAAAATATTCTATTGCTTCAAAATCAACTGTACCATAAGGCTCGTCGGTAAAAAGATCAATATCAATAGACATTCGGTGACCAAGATGCAGACTTAACGCAGTACCACCAACTAAGCGGAAGTTAGCCAGTTCCTTAGCACGCATAAGTGTAAGCAGGCTTTCCTTTAAAACATTACTTACCGTATACCAGTGTAACATTACTTTTGGTTTTTTAGATGTGACATTATGGGAAGACTGTTTTGAAATGCAGTTGTTTTACCTGTAACTTCCTCTATTTTATCATCTCCGTAGAAGCGTAATATTTCTTGCTTTTCCTTTTCGTTACCACGCTCAAAAACACGCCTGATGACATATTTATAATGTTTGTCCCAATCAATGTTATTGAGGTCTGTATCCCAGAAAATAACTCTACGAATGACTGAAAGATCGGGTTGGGCCGAAGTAATTTGTTTTTCCTTTTTTATGTCGTGATACACTTGCAGGATCATCATAGTGCCCTCTTCCAGAGCAAGGGCTGCTTCAATTTTCAGTGCTAACGCTGTATTCAGGTTTCGTTTACCCTTAATTATAGCATTAAAAGTTTGAGGGTGTTCAGGAAGCGAAAGCGCGAATGGCCTTTGACTAAGGTTTCGTTTTTTGAGCTCCCTTTCAAGCACCAGGCCGGGATGGATCCCTTTGTATCTTTCAAACTGCATCATAAACAAATGTAAGCAGATTTGTTTATAAAAAGTTTAAACGATTTGGATAATATGCGGTTGATATAGTTTTAAGCCCCCGACTTTTTCCTGATCCTTAACAGCCCATTGGCAGTAGTGGCATAAATAATGCCTTTAGAATCCTGTACCATCTGGTAAATGGTAAAGCCAGGCAGCGGTGAATTGTTGTTGTGATAATTTTCCCAGCCATCATTAAGGTCAAACCGTACTATGCCCGATTCATCTGTCCCCATCCATAAAACATGCTCAAACTTATCATACAGCATGGTATTAACATGGTTGGCAGGCATGCCCGAGTTTTTATCGTTATAGTGAAGCCAGTTACCATTGAACTTTAATACTGCTACACCTTCTTTATCACTATCACTTTCGCCGGATTGCTTATTGCAATCAACCAGTGAGAAGTATACATTTCCTTTTTCATCCTCTACGGCACCCGAAATACTGGCATTTTTTAGCGGGGTATTATTAAGGCTGTTAAATGAGGTGATAACGCTTTTATCAATCATAATGGTGCCTTTTGACGTGCCGATCCAAAGTCGTTTTTGGCTATCTACATAGGCAAAAAGCACATTGCTTGACGGCATTTCGGGCATCGATTTCTTGTTTATCACAACTACTTTATCTTTCCTTTTTACAACAAGGCCGTTTTGGGTAGTGAAAAGTAATTCGCCGTTGCGGCTGTTCAGCACCTGGTTTACCCCGCCTGCCAAAAACTGTTTAAAATCAAACAGCTGCCAGCCTCCGCTGCCATACATAAATATCTTGTTATCAGAATAAACCCATTTGTTATTATCCCTGTCAATGGTTACTTCCTTTATGTTGGCATCAGACTGGAAAGGCGAATTGTATTCATTAACCGGGATAAATGTGGTACCCTCAAAACGGGTCATGCCTTTTTCAGTAGCATACCATAACAGGTCTGATTGATCCATAGCTGCTGATTTGCTGATATTATCAACTAGGGGCGAGTTATATTTTGTCCATATCGTAAAGTCGTAGTTTTTTAACGAGGGGTTGGCGTAGGTTACAGTCTTATTGTAAATGATTGGATCGCCGGGAGGTTTCATTTCGGTAAGGTCAAGCCTTTGTACCTGGCCATAAACGCCGCCGCTTATAAAGCGAAATATTACGTTTACCGATGAAGCTACAGGTTTACCGTCTATTTTGGCCGGTTTCCAGATACAGCCGTTAAGGTAGGTGATCAATTCGTTGGTGAGGGCGCTTTTGGTAGCATCATTATGACTGAGCACACAGCTAAAACCACGTTCATCAACTATCACCTGAAACGTTATTGCACCTGTAGCATCTTTCAGCAGGTAACGGTTATTGATCCTGGCAGATACAAAATCAATAGCAAGCTGGTCACAGCTGGCCTTGACGTCACCGCAGTCCATGCAATAATTAGTGATATTACACATCTCCACCTTTTGCAAAAAAAGATTTTGCGCCAATAGGGCAGAAGGTAAAATAAAGATAAACAGGCAGATAAATAATATTCTGCGGATTTTAGTTGAGGATAACAATGCCAGCATTACGCTTATAAATAAAAGAAAGCAAACGCGAAACTCCAAGCGAATGATAGTTAAATAATGTTAAACAAAGATACACATCAAAAATGAGTATAGTATGAAGCCATTTGCATTTGGCTTGTTTGTAACAAAAAAATTTTATTAAACCATTTAAAAGTACGTTCAGCCTCCTTTTTGCCCGCTTCGGGCGCAAATTGATACGGTGCATATGCCGATTAACTATCTTTGAGTTATATGCCTTCGCCATTACCAATTAAAAGCCTCATCCGGCTCAACTGGCTTCTTGTATTCGCTTTTACCGCGATCATATCGCTGTATTTTATTTTTTTAATGGATGAAATACCGCTATACAAAGTGTTTTATATGGTTATGACCGCCGTGGGTATAGGTTTAGTGGCATTTGTAAATGTAACTATATTAATTTTACTCACACGCAAAAGCAACGCCCAGGGAAAAGTACTCAGGCGATACCGTTATTTTTTTACTTACACTGCAAGTGCCACTATATACCTGATGCTGGCGCCTGTGTTTGATTATTTTGAGCACAAAAGTAATTTATATCCTTTCCCGGTTTATCTGCTGATATTTGTTTTTTCCAGTATTCTTGTTAATACGGTGATTATCCTGTTACAGGATTTTGTGATCCTGCAGGCTGATAAGTCACATGCCGATCTGGAGCTTTCCCAAATCAAAAACGCCCATGCCGAAGCCACAAATCTGCTTTTAAAACAACAGATCCATCCTCACTTTTTGTTTAACGCACTTAATACAATCAAAGCACTTTACCGGAAAGATCCCGGTGCGGGAGATAATTATATTGTTCACCTCGCTAACTTTTTAAGGGCCTCTGTTTATAATCATGCAGCAAAAACCTCGAGCCTTGCAGATGAGCTGGCGCTGTTGCTCGACTACCTGGAAATGCAAAAGATCAGGTTTGGTTCGGCATTAAATTGTAATATCGACTTACCGCTCAATATTTTGAATGATCATTACCTGCCATCTTTCTCATTACAGCCGCTTTTGGAAAACGCCATCAAGCATAATGAGCTAACCCAGCAGTCGCCGCTTGTTGTAAATATTTTTTGTTCGGAAGGCCGTATCGTGGTATCCAATACGCTTAAAAAGAAAAATCTTAATGTAACTTCAACTCATCATGGGCTGGCTAATCTTGCCGAGCGGTATAGCCTATTATCGGGCGACGAGATTATCATCAATGAAAATAAAGAAGCGTTTTCTGTAAGTATAAAATTGTTGAATAATGAATATAGCGATCATAGAGGATGAGCCGGTAGTAGCCGATGACCTGGAACTGAGCATAACGCAGCTGATCACTGAACCGGCAACTATAATACAGCTTCATTCTGTAAAAGAAGCCATTACGTACTTTTCAGATAGTAACAATATCGACCTTATCTTCAGTGACATTCAGCTGGGCGATGGTTTAAGTTTCGAGATCTTTACAGCAATGCCTATTGATGTTCCCGTAATTTTTTGTACGGCATATGATGAATACGCGCTGGATGCATTTAAAGCAAATGGAATAGATTACATTTTAAAACCTTTCACAACACAAACCCTGCAGCAGGCCCTTGAACGCTATGGTCAGTTAAGAAAAGTATTCCAGGTACATCAGCCGCCGCAATATGAGGTTCTTATGGAACTGCTGGCCAAAAAGGAAACACCCAAGCCATCGTCAGTATTAGTTTATCACCAAGATAAGATCATCCCGATAAAATTGGAGGATATAGCGTTGATCTACCTTGCCAACGAGGTATCTCATTTATTAACCTTTTCAGGCAGGACCTTTTATCCTAACAAAAACCTGGACGAACTGGAGAAGGCAGGCGGCAGCCACTTTTTCAGGGCCAACAGGCAATTTTTAGTTAGCAGAAAAGCTATTATTGACGTTTCCAGTTTTTTTTCCCGTAAGCTGTCGCTCAACCTCAATATCGCATTCAGTGAAAAAATTGTGGTAAGTAAGGGCAAGGCCTCCCAGTTTCTTGCCTGGCTGGCAAAAGCCTGATACATAAAAGCGGAAAGCAAAATGCATAAAGCTGAAAGCCAATTGATTGATTTTTAATTAGAATTAGCTGGATATGAGTTTAATGCATTATCTCTCAATGACAGCGTTTTTCATGCTGACAGGAAATATATTTTAATCCTTTTTTTCCGCTTCCGGCACCACTTTGCCCGCTTCGGTTACCTTTTCCTTTCCCGGGCCGCTTCATAGGCCCACCTTTGCGCTAAGTAAGAACAAATGCGCTTTCGGGCCGCAAAAAATTATCTCAAATATTGAAATTAAAAATTTATGAAAAAGCTACTTCTCATCTTAACTTGTTTAATCCTCGTATCAACTAAAGGTTTCAGCCAGGGCATCCTCTCACGTCTTGAATTTGGGCTTAAGGCAGGTGCCAACTATAGCAACTTTACCAATGCCAGTTTTCCTACCGATCCGCTGGTTGGCTTTCACGCAGGTGCTACCGTTGCGTTTAAGGTTACCGATAATTTCCTGATACAGGAAGAGTTTTTATTCTCGTCACAAGGTGCAAAAATTAAGGGTGGTGCACTTGGCGATCAAAACCTTAAGCTATCCTATATCTCTGTGCCTTTTCTGTTAAAATACCGTGCCAACTCGGGTTTTTATATTGAGGCCGGTCCGCAGGTAGGCATGAAAGCCAAAGAAGATGTTTCGGGATTAAGCGCAGGCGATTTTGCCAAAAAACTTGACCTGGCAGCGGCCGGAGGTATTGGTTTTCAGTCGAAACTGGGTCTTGGTATCGGTGTAAGATATATTTACGGACTCTCAAAAGTGGGTAACTTTAATATCTCCAGCATCAACAACGATTTTAAAAATAATAACGTTCAGGCCAGTTTATTTTACGTGTTTTAAGCTACCCGAAGATATTAAACTTAAAAGCCTGGTATTAAAATGCCGGGCTTTTTTTACTTTTGCATCATGAGCTACGAAGAATTGAGTGAATACTTTAGTAATGTTACTTTACCCCAGGAGTTAAGATTAGACAGGGCCTCAACTCAGCTCCATGTTGCCGATTTTGTTAAGCAACTATTGAAAAACATGAAAAACTATCCTGATAACTGGAGGCACCAATACCAGTTAATGAGGATCAAAAATGCCCTCGAAAACCCGTATAACGGCCCCGAGATCCCAAGATTTTAAATAACCGGTTTAGGAAAATAAATCGTTTTCACCTAAATAGCTCCTGATCATTTTCAGGATGGGTTCGCCCAGATCTGTTGCTTTAGCATCCCCGAAACTTTTTAACTGCGAAAGCTGGTTTAGTGACCTCGGCAGTTTTGCAGTAATATCCCGCAGCATGTTTTCTGAAACCAATGTATGTTCGGGGATCTTACGTTCAAGACTGGTTGCCTTACGCCAGTTAAGTAGTTGTTTATAAAGCTCGGGATTAACGATTTCCTTTTCTTTTGGCAGCGATTTCGGGTTCCAGTTTTTATATACCGGCTTGTAACTTATCCCCGCTTCCTGTACCGATGATAAAACATCCCTGCCTGATGTAGCAATAGGCAGGCGTACAAATGCCGCCGTTTTCGCCTTCAGGTTTACCAATAAATGATTTAGGCTGTCGTAAAACTCGGCCGGAGGGTTGGTATTATTTACAGCAGTATAGAAACTATTAACCGCCTCTGAAAAAGTGTTTAGTTTTGGCAGAAAGTAGTTAGCTGCATTTTTTAACCTGCTTATAAAAGGCGCGTTATCCCAGATCAGTTGATCATCAGGTAAGGCTGCGAGTTCCTTTCGGATAAAGCGGTCGCCTATGTTTTTGATTTCCGTGTCCCAGTTTTGGTCTGTTTTGTTGATGTTTTCAGATAAGAGGCTGTTTCTGATTTCACTGGCCAGCATAATGGTTTTAAGCTGTTTCCATGCACCGGTAAGCATCGAAAAATCAAAGATATCCTTCATCTCTTCCAATGCTATTTGCCGGATGGTGGTTTCCAACAGCTGTTCATCGGGTGTAGAGATGGCGGCATTTTGCATAAAGCTGATGATCTCCGGATCGGTACGGATATTCTCGGGCCGTACCGGCGATTTCAGGAGCATGCCCTCGAGTGAGCGGCAACGGCTTAACGCCACATAAGCCTGCCCAAACGCAAAGGCTGCATCAACATCAATAACTGCTTTTTCAAAGGTAAGCCCCTGACTTTTATGTATGGTGATAGCCCACGCCAGCCTCAACGGGTATTGGCTGAACGAACCGTTGTTTTGTTCGTTTACCTTTTGCTCATCTTCGGCCAGGGCATACTTTACATTTTGCCAGCTTTCGGGGATCACCTCAAATTCAGTACCATCATCCAAAAAACTTAAGCGGATGTTGCCCGGCCCCATAGCAACTATGCGCCCTGTACGGCCATTATAATATTGCTTTTTACCTGAGCTGTCATTTTTTATGAACATCACCTGTGCGCCAACTTTTAATACCAGTTCTTCTTCGGCAGGGTAGGCCTCCTTTGGGAAATCGCCGGTTATGGTAGCTTTAAAAGTTTGCGCTTCGCCATCAAGCTCCAGTAGGCGCTGCTGGTTAATTTCGTTAACCAGTTGGTTATGGGTAGATAAGGTTACGTAATCCTTAAGCCAGTTGGCATTCAGGTTAGGGTTATAATGCGCGTTTAGCTTGTCCAGCATTTCGCCGTTGGCATACCCGTTCCTGATGCTGTTGAGTATCTCCACAAATACCGGGTCTTTCTGACGGTAAACCTGCGTAAGCTCAAAGGTTAACACAGGAAATTGTTTAAACGCGAGGCTGTCGAAAAAATAAGGGCCCTTGTAAAAGTTTCTGAGTACCGGCCAATCCTTTTCGTAAACCGGGGGCAGCTGAAACAAGTCGCCTATCATCAGCAACTGAACGCCGCCAAAAGGTCGTGCCGATCCTTTAACCTGGCGTAATACGGTATCAATATAGTCGAGCGTATCGGCCCGCACCATACTGATCTCATCAATGATGAGCAGGTCGAGGCATTTTAATATGTTTGATTTTTCGAGGCTTACCTGCCTGAGCAGCGTACTGTGTTTGTTATGATCGGTTACCGGTACCTGCGGACCGAACGGTACCTGGAAAAATGAATGAATGGTTACGCCACCCGCATTAATGGCGGCAACTGCGGTAGGGGCCACAACCGCCAAATTTTTGGTAACGTTCGCCCTGATCCAGCGGAGAAAAGTGGTTTTGCCTGTGCCGGCCTTCCCGGTTAAAAATACCGGCCGGTTTGTATTTTCAATAAATTTAAGGACGAGTTCATGAAAAGGCTCCAACTCCATACGCTTGTTATTATATCTCCAATTCCCGGATCAGGAAATTATCCTCAAATTTAATAATAAGCTACGAGAGTGGGGATTTGTGTTATCAACAGAATTAGGTTCAGCTTTATTGGGAAGCTGTTTGAAATCGTATAAGAATATCGTCATTGCGAGGAGGGACGACGAAGCAATCCCCTGCTTACAGAGCCGCCCTGTATAGTTTGGGATTGCTTCGTGCCTCGCAATGACGCCTTTTTTTCTATAATATTTTATGAATCTATTTTTTTAACGTCTCTATATATTCTCTTACATAAACTAACGCTCTGCCACCGTACTATATAAAAACACTGCCGATTCACCTAATATCACCTGGTCGCCTTCATTTAACGGGTGCCCTATCTGGGTGGAATTAAGTTTGATCATTTTGCCATCGGCCGCTATATGGATCTTGGTTTTGTTTCGGGGAGGGACACCGCCCTCATCGGCAAAGATCATGAAACGTTCGCTTTCTGCATCCCATTCAATGTGGGCGTGCTGCCTGCTGATGTATTTATTACTGTCGTCCCTGCTTTCTCCCGGAAAAACCAATTGATTAAGCCTGAACGAGCCATTTTCGGTAACAGCCTTTTTATCCCTGCCGATGTTGAGCTTAGGATCGGTAGCTTTGATCAGGTATTCTTCTTTTTCGGCCTCACCACTCAGGATCCGTAAATAGGCTGTAAAGGAAGCTGCATTATGGGCAACCTGCTTACGGGTGTTCATGACAAAAGCTACGTCCAGGTCGTGCATCCTTCTGGCATCTGCCGGAAACTGCTCCGTAAATTCAACGTCAAGCGTCCAGTCCGAAGGTAAATTGATAGCAAAATCGTCGGCTATTTTTTGAACTTCGTTTTTGAATAGCTGTTTATCGTGCACATAAACGGCTCCTTCGTAGATAGACTTATCATCAGCATCTGAGGCTATAAAAAGTTTCAACTCTTTGATATGGCCACCTTCGCCGCCCTCTATCTTTTGCAACGATTCTTTTATGAAGCGTAATATGGCTTCACGTAAACTTTTAACATCCCAGGGTTGTTTTTCGCCGCTTCTTTTAAATAAATTAAATGCCATTTGCTCTTTCCTTTCTGCTTAAACACTATTCTTCGGTAGTGGTTTCCGTTTCCATGCTTTTAATATAGCCTTTCTTTAACAGGAATGGGATCACGTGGTTTCCTGCCAGATGCACCGCATCTGACGATCCACGGGTCGACTCAACCCGGATACATGTCACTATATAACCGCTGCCCTTTTCTTTTGGTGCAAAGAAAACATACCAGCCATCGTTAACACTCTGGTTCCTGACAATACGCTCTGGCGTACCTGTTTTACCGGCTACCTTTATACCTAATATAGGAGTTTTAGGCGCACTTTGCTCAATCATGTATTGTTTTAACAAAGCCGCATAACGCGGATCATCGGCCAGTTTGATACCACTTTTTACCGCCACTGTCGAGTCGGCAATTTTTAGTGCATACCTGTTAGGCATCAATACACCACTATTGGCCACGCCGGATACCAGCCTTGCAACAGCCGCCGGGGTAGCGATCAGTTCGCCCTGTCCCCAGGCCATGCCCGAAATACCTTTGGCCCTTGTTTTATGGATATTATTAGGATCGTACCGCGGTTTGGTATTAAATTCGGTTTTACGCCATAAGGCGCGCCACTTATCTTCCTGGGTAACATTTAGTACCGGTTTATTATAATAGTAACCACCTACGCCGTGTAAAAACATACCGGTTTTTAGGTACAGCGTGGCCATGTACTCCTCAAGATGTTCCTGGTTGGCCAGTTTGATAAAATATACGTTGTTTGATTTGGCAATTGCCCGTTCCATGGTGATCATGCCGGTTTCGTCCGGTTCGATGCCTTTGGTACGGATCCGTTCTTCGGTGCTTACATGATACTCTACATCAGCGGCTGCTATTCCTAACTTATTAAATGCCGACATTGCTGTTAAAACCTTGGCAGTTGAGCCTGGCTGACTGGCATAGGTAAAGCCCAGATCGGTAGTGGTTAGCCAGGTAGCGAGTTTATTCTGATCGGCCAGCGGCATGGTAAGCTGGTCCCAGTTATGAACCGGTGGCAACGGATATTGAGCAGAGGTAAGTACATCGCCGGTGTTAGATTCAACTATCACTACTGACACCCTGTTATCATACAGCGAAGTATCCGATGCGATGGATTGCTGGATGCTTGTTTGCAGATCGGCATCCATGGTGAGCTTTACATCGCGGTTTTTATTTTTAAATGCATTTACTTCAGGGCCGTTGATATCGCTGATGAGCAGGTTGGCCAATGCGCTGTAATCCTTTTTGGCTACGGTCATTTCCTTCATACCGCGTGGCAAAAACCTGTCTTCCTGGTAGCGTGATGCCTTTACGTTGTAATTGGTAATAGGCATATGAAACCCGCGAAGCTCGGCGGCGTGCTCATATTCGGCAAAATAACCGTTGGTGCTGCCATTGAAAACTCCGGTATTTTGATCGCCCGTCCAGAAAAACATTTGTTCTTCAAAAGGGTAAAATCTATCCAAACGCTTGTGCATAGCCGAATCCAAATCATAATGCAGCATGCCGGATGCGCTAAGTTTATTCTTTTGTTTTTCGATGAGCTCAGGTTTGCTGGTAGCCAGGATAAGTCCATTACGGTCATAGATCGTACCGGCCTGCAACTTGTTCATCAAAATCGCAATACGCGGGTTATAGCTGAACATCCGCAAACCACTTTTATCTGCAACTAAAGACGGTTTTACGACCCATTGTTTATTATCTGTAGTATATCGGGATACATTGACCATCAGCAATACAACGCCGGCCAGTGCAGCTGCCAAAGCAGGCACCAGGTTTTTATCCTGCTGCTTGGTGATATAATCCATTTGTACAGCTGTGCCCCTTACCGATGATACCGACAACAGGAAACCCGCTGCCAGCAGGTTAATCACCAATGACGAACCGCCGTAACTTTCAAATGGCAGGGAAACCCCCGACAAAGGCAACGCCCCGATAGATCCGCCCGCTATCAGCAAAAACTGCACAAAGGTACATACACCTATGCCCGCACTGAGATAAAACAGTAAGGGCATTCCCGTTTGCCTGCCTATAATGATTGATCGATGCAGGTACAGCAAAAACAGGATAAACACTGCGGCCATACCAGCCCAGCCAAATTCTTCGCCGATGGATGGCAGGATCATGTCTGTATGGGCCTCGGGGATGGTTTTGGCAAAACCTTGTCCTACGCCTTGTCCGCTTAAACCTCCGCTGGCCATAGCCCAGAGGCCGTTAGCTACCTGGTCGCCGCCGTAAACTTCGTTGTTCCAGGCGTCCTGCCAAATGGCCTTACGTTCAACCAAACGCTCAACCGGACCGGGGATGATTTTATCAAGACCGGGGATTTTATCGATGGTTAAAAACGCGGTGATCACCACCAAAGCCATAATGGCAGATTCGCTCAGCCTCCTGCGCCTGAAAAATACAACGCCCCCAAGCGAAAAGAAGGTAATACCTGCGCTAAGCCAGATATTATCAAAAAACCATGTAGTGAGTACAAACAACACCACAAAGCCTGCCATATACAGGAAATCGCCCCGCGAAAACGAGAACAGGATGATGAACGTAAAACAGATCACCATGGCCGGGCCCAAATCGCCCAAAACCAAAAACAGCAGCAGGGTGATTACAGTAGCTATAAGCGCGAATGAAAAGAACGACCAGCGCTTGCTCCAACTGGCGTACTGACTGATGAACTTTTCGTTCGTGGCAAAAAATCCCGCCAGGAAAATAACGATGAGATATTTAACAATTTCACTTGGCTGAAAACCCAGCAGGTTTACTTTAACACCGCTGCCTTCCGGACCAGTACCAAACAAAATGGTAGAGAACAGTATGGCCATGGCTACAATAGCCCAGGGCCAGCCATTGGCTGCAGTCCTGCTCCATTTAAAAATAAGCAAACGGTAAAAGCCCGAATCAGGGTTAAGCTTACGCAGGTTAAACAACTGGATGATACAGATCCCGGCTATGCCGATACCCAGGTAAATGAGCGTATCCTTAGCCAAAAACCTGTCACGCAGCGGGTCCTGCAAGCTTAACAGCGTAAGGAGCGAGATGCCGGTAAGCATCATGATAAGCGGTAAAATGATCTGATCGGCGTTAGGATACCGGGCGCTGAGTAACAGATGTACAATGATAAAACCGGCAAAAAAGCAAACGGCTATGATCCAGTACCACATGTTAAACTCATCCTGATAACGTACAATAAAAGCACCTTCCTTTTTCAGGATATTAAAATCGCGGGTGGAGAGCAGTTTGATGCTATGCGGAGCCTGGTTAAATTTAAACGTTACGTCTTTATCCAGCTCATCAATACCCTGCGAGCGACCAAACTCAAAGCCCGGCTGCATAGGCAATACAGAAAAAGCTTTACCTGTTGGCAGCTTGGCAAATACAAAGCGACCTTCTGCATCGGTACGGGCAAAGGCGGTTAACGATTGCAGTACTTTCTTTTTCTGATCATTAAGTACATATAGTTTTTTGTAGGCCGATCCATTTTCGGAGTATGAGGTTTTTGCCCCGGTTTCCTCATCGCTAAAAATACTATCGCGTGGTAATATCATGGTCAGCTTTATCAATACACCGGGTATGGGCTCGCCTTTATGCTGGATAGTACCTTTAATGCTGTATTCGCCGAGGTTAAGATCTGTTTGTGCGCCTAAAGCAGGCGGGCTTTTCAATTCCTGCTCAAAGCGGGTTGAATCGTCGCCTGTATAGCCTAATAGCGTGCGGGAGGTGAGCACCCGTTTCTTAAAAGTTTCGCCGCCTTTTTCAAAAGCCTCATCGGCATTTACGTAGTATTTGCGTTTATTGAGCTCACCGGTGTTATCAACCAGCTCGCCAGCTGCTTTACGCGATGCAATTACCGCTTCGATGTAATCCACATCCCGCGGGTCATCAAAGTAGTAGCCTTTTTTAAGTAAGGCTTTTACGTTTTGAGCGGTATTGGGCGAGTTAAGGTTTACGATGGTGCCATCTTTCAGTCGCTTATCAACATCGGTAAACTTAAGTTGTAATACACTGTACAGCCTTACAAATAAAACGGCCAGCAATATGCCTGTAAGCAGCAGGAACAGCCGTTCCATTCTCCTGCCGGGTACTTTTGGATTTTCCTTGGCCATTTATTAGTGGGTAGCTTTAGTCGGGACAGAATCGGTTTTGAACATACTGCCAAACAACCTGCCCGAAATGTATTTTTTATTAGGGAACAGGTACGATACCTGCACTGGCGTTAAACAGTTATTGAACTGCACATTTTTTAACACCAAAGCATCGTTGTGCGTAACGATAGCCGTACCGAAACCATCAAAGGCAACACTATCCAGCACCACATATTTACAGTTAGCAGCCAGCGCGATAGCAGGCCCCGAGTAGGTGGAATCTTTTTTAAACACAATAGTGCCTTTTGTTTTGATGTAGATGCTGTCCTTATTGATATGCAGCGTATCACTCAATAGAATTGGCTGCTGAAAATCGGCCGCTGAAAGTAACAGGGTATGGCCTTTTAATTTGTTAATGGTATCCTGAAGCTTTAGCTCTGTAGCATTTTTAATATGCTGCGCCATTAGCGTATCCGTTTTTTTAGGGATAGCGGCCTGATCTGCATTCTTTTTAAACTGCCAGATAAATCCGCCTAAAAAAATGAAACACAGCAGGGTGAGTATAGCTACCGTACCGCCATTACTTTTTGTTTTTACTACAGGTTCGGGTTCTTCCTGCTTTTTTACCGGGGCAGGGGTAACTTCCGGCTGTTCAGCAGTTTTTACGGCAGCTACCGGTTTGGTGGCGCTATGCTGTTTGCGTTCTTTATCGTTATGAACCAATACTACGGTCACATTATCCTTACCGCCGCGGCTGTTGGCTGCATCAATCAGTCTTTTCCCTTTTTGCGGCAGGTTATCGCTGCTGGTGAGGATCTCGGTGATCTTACCTTTATCAACCAAATCAGTTAAGCCATCACTGCAAATGAGCAGGATATCGCCCGGCAAAAACGGCGAGTTACCTGTTTCCACAAAATCTGGGTCTTGACTGATCTGGCCGGCAAAACCAAGTGCTTTGTTAATTTCGTTACGTTTAGGGTGATCCATGGCCGCTTCTTCGGTCAGCCTGCCCGAATCTTCCAGGAAGCCCACAAAAGAATGGTCTTTTGAGATCTTGATCAGCGAGTAATCGCGCAGCAGGTACAAACGTGTATCGCCAACGTGGGCATAGTAAAACTTATTGTTGATCACATCCACCACGGCCAGCGTGAGTACGCAGGCCATATTTTCAAGATCTTTGTTCTGTACCTTTTCGTCGTAGATGCGCTGGTTGGCAATGGCAAACGTATTTACAAGCAGCGGTATAATATCGCCTGCGATAAACTGCAGTTGCTCCAGGATGGTGGCGCGGGCAATTTCGGCAGCTATTTCACCTCCTGCATAACCACCAACCCCATCAACCACACAGGCTATGATGAAATTACCATCGCCCGATTTTTCGGCAATAAAAACATCTTCGTTGTTTTGCCTTTGCTTACCGGTATCTGTTATCCCGAAAAAATTATTTGCCATGGTTTTAACTGGATTTTTTTATGTCGATAAAATGAGCTACCAATAACAGCACACATACAGCCAGTAGCCCTATTGATAATATCTGTGACATTATGGTTCGGGTTTAAATATGTTGATACCTACTATACCATTGAGCAAGATCCTGGAGTTGAACGGCAGCTCCACCCATTGCGGTGAGTTTACATCGCTTCCGGCCACTTCCAGCTCATTGATCAGGGTACGCTCGCCAAAGGATGCCAGGTAAAACTTACCATCGGCTTTGTTTAGCCTGATGCGCAGGTGCGGGGTGTTCACCCACTCCGATGGTACTTTAAACACTGCCTGCTCGTCCCTTTCCTCATCATTGCCCGATACCACAATATCATCATCCTTTACCAGGTACTCAACCTTGCGGCCTACAAATTGCTTGTCGGGCATAATAGTTTCCAGTCGGGCCAATACTTTATTACCTGGTTTGGATACTTCCTTTTCGTTATAATGGAGATCGTTAGCGTAAGGTAGTTCGTAGTAGCCTTCACTGTAATAGGTGAAGCCTTTTAACACTTCGTTACTGATATCCAGCGTTTGGGCAACACCTGTTTGGCGCGGAATAAAAGTAACCCGCAGGTTCTCTTCCTTTTTGGTGCTTGTGCCGGGCAGCAGTTTGCCTATAAAGCCCTTGTCACCGCGTTTGTAATCAGGGTGGGATACCAGCCTGAACACCCATTTTGAACTTGATGGTTCTACTTTTTTGCCTACTTCCTGGTGTTCGCGCAGCAACTCATAGAATTTTTTTACAGATTCGTTAACGATAATCCCGAATAAACCCGAACGGTTGTTCACAAAGTCCTGGTAATCTTCCTCGTTAAAGCTGATGATAAACTCGTGGTAAAAAACTATCCTGTCGGCAAACGAAAGCTGTTTGATCGACTCTTTGAATTTTTCGATGATGTATAAATACACATCATCAGGCGTAAGCGCTTTTATTTTTACAGCCTCCGCATTTAAAGGTTTACCGTTAGGTAAAAACCAGTCCTGAAGGCCTATCCGTTTCCAAAATGTTGATTTAGGTTCCATTTCGTATCTGCTAAATCATTAAAAGTTTAAGTTAGAAGTATCAGCTTTTTTCACGCTGTCGCGATAAAATTGGGTATCTTCTTTTTGTTGTTTTGCACGTTGTATGTTACGCAATATCGAATCGGCAGTTGAATCGACTTCCGGCGGGATATTGCTCTCGTCCCTGAAATCACTGGGCTTGGTCTCAACCGAGTCTTTTTTTGCAGGTAGAATGACTTTTGTAGCAGCAGAATCAACCGGCTTTTTTGAAGGTTTAAATAACCTGTTAACCACGCCATGATAAATACGACCGCCAAACTTATCCATTACTACTGCCGAAAATACGGTAAAACCGCAAAGCAAAATGATGAACATAACGAAGATTGGCTTTGACATCCGAACCGCTTTGGGATCAACAGGTGTTGTGTTAACTACCTGTGCAGGTTGCTTATTTTCGTTTTCCTGGTAATACAGCACCAGTCCCTGCAGGCGTTCATTTTCTTTCAATAAAACTTCGGTGTTCCATGATTCATCAGGGTGTGTTGGACTGATAGCGCCAATGCTGCCCTGCATTAAAGCTTCCTGCAGTTCAATTCCGTTGGCATATCGGTTAGTGATATCTTTTTGCAAGCATTTGGCTACCACTTTCAGCAACCAGGCAGGCACCTGCATTTGCATTTCCTTCTGCTCGTCCGACCAGCTTTCGGGCAGGTTTTTGCGGCGCAGCTCCATTACATCGGGAATTTCCGACTCCATATGGGCCAGCATTACAGCATTGCGGGCAGTTTCGCCGTTATCTTTTAAAGGGAAAGGTACCTGTCCGGCCAATAATTCATACAGGATGATGCCGTAGCTGTATACATCCGTTTGGAAATACATTAAACCTTCGTTCTGCTCGGGCGCCATAAATTCAATAGCCCCGGCATGGCGGATACTGGTACGGCGCTGATCATCAGACATAGCCGAAAGACCAAAATCAAGCAATACATAGTTGCCTGTGTGTACGTTGAACTTTACGTTATTGCTCTTGATGTCGCCATGCTTCACCGACACTTTATGACAGTGCGATAAAGCGTTAGCCAGCTGGTCGGCCAGTTTGATGACCTCTTTTATGCTGAAGATAGCCTCATGAGGTGGTTTCAGCAGATCTTCCAGATCGGGGCCATCAATGTATTCCATTTCGATAAACGGGAACGAACCGCTTTCGGTAATGCCCGAATTAAGGATCTTAACCACATTGGGGTTAGGTTCTTCGTTTACCTTTTTTAGTTTTTCAACCTCGTTCTGAAAATTGCGAAAATTTTTATCGTCGGTGCTTTCGGTGTGAATAGGTGTGGGCAGGAGTTTTACCGCTGTGATAATTGGCCCATAACGCCGGCCTTTATAAACAGAGCCCTGACCGCCCGTTCGTAAAGCCCCCATGTTTTCCAAACCTTCGGTAATAGTAAATACTTTGCTCATTGAGTTATACGTGGGGTATCAGTATTAGTGACAAATATTAAACATTTTACTCAACATAACGCAGGCATTAGTGTTTGGTATAAAAATATAAAAAAAAGTTCGGCAAATCTGAACCATGATTTACCTGATTAAAGGATTACAGGATGTAGTTAGTATCTGAACCATGATTAGCTTGATTTAAAGATTAAAGGATATGATTCATCTATCAAGAGAATCCTCAAATCCTAAAAATCATGGTTCAGTTTATAATCACCTCATCCACCATCAGCCATGCCTTTGCGCCCGGAATATATTCGCCGGGTGGGATAATGGCTTTGTTGGTTGCCTTTACCCTGATATACCTTGCCTGCTGCGTTTTGATGTTTGCCCTTACGGCGTTAATGCCATTATCCGGGAAATCAGTTTGGCGGTAAACTTCGGTATAACTGCTGCCATCTGTTGATACCTCAAAGGTAAGCAATGTTGGTTCCCACATTTTTTGCCAGTGGTATTTTAATATGTTGATACCTAATTGCGATACGCTTTGCGCCGAGCCCAAATCCACCATCGCTTCCAGATCATCTCCGCTGAAACCGTACCATTGCCCATCATTATAAAGCTTACTGCCGAAGACACCGTTGACCAAACCAAAAGTATTACCCGGATTAAAGCCACCCTGCGGCTGGTTTTTAAGTGTTACCGTTTTACCGATGGCTTTATGAATGGTGAATGATTTTTCATACGTACGGCCCTGCTGTTTGCCGTTACTGAAAACTGCGGCTTTAATAGTACCTGATGATGCTACTGTAACAGCACCTGTGTAGCCTTTGCTGTTTGCGCTCGGTGTGCTGCCATCATTTGTATAATAAATTTTGCTACCCGGCAGGGTTGTCTGAAGGCTTAACGCAACCTGATGATCAGCTGTTTCTGTTGCCGAATCGGTGATCTCATCAAATACATCAGCCGCATTTATATTTAGCTTTTTGAGCAATGGCTGTTGGTATCGCAGGCGTTTTAAAAAGTCGGGATAGTTTTTATTTTCCTTCGGGCTCCAGGCTACCTCGGCCAAAGCCAGCATTCGCGGGAATAACTGCCGTTCGGCTTGTGCAGGGCTGGCCATGTATTCGCTCCAGGCATTGGCTTGTACACCTTTTATATACTGAGCTTCATCACCGTTGAGTTCGCTGGTTATGGGCTCATAGTTATAAACCTTACTTAGTGGGGTATATCCGCCGCCGGCTAATGGCTCTGAAGGGGAAAGGGATTGGTAATAATCTAAATACACATATTTTTCGGGCGTCATGATAGCATCGTGATGCTGTTTGGCAGCGGCAATGCCGCCTTCTTCGCCTGTCCAGCTCATTACTGTTGCGCCGGGGGTAAGTCCGCCTTCTAATATCTCATCCCAACCTATAATTTGCCGGCCTTTGCTGTTCAGGTATTTTTCCATCCTGCCGATGAAATAGCTCTGCAGCTCTTTTTCATCTTTCAGATGTTCGTCCCTGATCCGTTTTTGACATTTAGGGCAGGTTTTCCATTTGGTTTTAGGGCATTCGTCGCCACCGATGTGGATGTATTTTGAAGGAAACAGCGGCAGCACCTCGTCCATCACATTTTGTAAAAAGGTAAAAGTTTCATCGTTACCCGCGCAATACACGTCATCAAAAATCCCCCAATAGATAGCTGTTTTATATGGCCCACCGGTACAGCCCAATTGTGGGTAAGCAGCCAATGCCGCCAAGGCATGGCCCGGCATTTCAATTTCAGGGATCACGGTAATATGTCTTTGAGTGGCGTACCTTACAATCTCCTTAACCTCATCCTGTGTATAATAGCCGCCATAGCGTTTACCATCAAACCTGTGCGGACTATCCTTTTTATGCCCGATAATGGTTTCATCGCGATAAGCCGAAACGCTTTGCAGCAAAGGATATTTTTTTATTTCGATGCGCCAGCCCTGATCGTCGGTAAGGTGCCAGTGAAAAGTGTTGATCTTATACAGCGCCAGGAGGTCTATCCACTTTTTAATGGCTTCCGGTTTAAAAAAATGGCGGCTTACATCTAAATGTATTCCGCGGTAGGCAAAACGGGGATAGTCGGTAACTGTGCAGCCTTGTATGGTTATCTTTCCGTTGGTTGCTTTTAATAATTGAGTTATTGATTGCAAGCCGTAAAACACACCTGCTTCGTCATGGCCAACAATTTTGATCTGTTTAGCTGTAACAGAAAGCTTATATCCCTCGGGTTGGGTTACATAATTACTGTCGATGGTTAAATAAACCAAAGGGTTTGGTTTATGGCTTACCGGCAAGCTATAACCGGCAACAGATTTAAAATAAGTATTGAAGAACGTGAGGTTATCCGCGTTGATCTTTGGCGCAGTCCCTATGGTTGTTGATTTGTTAAACGTAAAAACTTCGTTTGTTTTTACCATTTTAACCGGCCTGGGAATGATACCTTCTTCCTTAACCTGTGCAGTAGCTGTAACAGCAATAAACAGGCATAACGAAATGCAACTAAAAAACTTACGGAATGTAAACAGCTTGACCATCAAAGTAAATGTAAAGCCGAATATACTTTTTTTAAGGAAAGGTGGGTAAAGAAATCGTTGTCTCCTCCGACAAACAGTGTCGCTATGACGAGCGAAGCGGGTGCTTAGTTCTACCTTGACAAGTAAAAAAAAGGTGTCATACTGAGCTTGTCGAAGTATGGTGGGCAGGCCTCTGCGCACGAGTCTTTGACAAGCTCAGACTGACAGGTCTCCTTAATAAAACATTTGCCATCTCAATAAAAAATGCCACCCCCGTTTTTCTTATCCTACATCAAGTGCCGCCGGCGATTTTGACCGTAATTTTGAATCATAATAACACAGCAAGTATTAAAAGATTTAAAACAAGGAAAACAATGGAAAACACTATAAACGGCATTCACCACATCACTGCAATTGCAGGTAATGCCAAAAAGAACTATGATTTTTATACCCGTGTATTGGGCTTAAGGTTAGTTAAAAAAACTGTAAACTTTGACGATCCCGGTACCTATCACTTATATTATGGCGATGGAAATGGTACTCCCGGCTCTATCCTTACTTTCTTCCCCTGGGAAGGTATAACAGCCGGCAGACGCGGTGCACGCCAGGTAACTGAGATTGGTTATTCGGTACCAGAAGGAAGTCTTGATTTTTGGTTGAAAAGGTTTGAAGATAACAATGTGATCTACAACAAACCTGCCGAAAAATTTGGCGAGCAGTATCTTACTTTCCTTGATCCTGATGGTTTAAAGTTTGAGCTTATCGTACCAAAAACTGCCGATAACCGCACACCATGGGAAACTCCCGAAGTAACTGCTGCCAATGCTACCAAAGGTTTCCACAGCATTACCATTACATCAAACAAAATTGAGGCTACTGCCAAAATATTAACCGGTGTTTTAGGTTACCGCTTGTTAGAGCAGCATGTTAATCGTTACAGGTTCATTACCGATGCGGTTGAAAACGCGGCCATAGTTGACCTGGTTGAAGTGCCGGGAGAAGTTGCCGGTCATGTAGCAGGAGGTTCTGTTCACCACGTAGCGTTCCGGGTACCTAACGAAAAAGTGTTAATGGAATACCGAGAAAAGATAGCAAGCCTTGGTTTGCATATCACCGACAAAATAGACAGGAACTATTTCTACTCATTATACTTCCGCGAACCAGGTGGTGTTTTGTTTGAAATAGCAACCGATAACCCAGGTTTTGCGGTTGATGAACCTGCCGAATTATTGGGCACAGGCTTAAAATTACCAGCACAGTATGAAAACCTGCGTAGCGAGTTGGAAAAAGCATTACCATCATTGGTTTAATTATGTACAGGCACACAAAACAGGTTGTTTCGGCGGGAGTTCCCGCCGAACAGGCCAAAAAAGCTATCATCATGCTGCATGGCCGCGGGGCGTCGGCAAATAGTATAATTTCACTCAAAGATCATCTTGAACTGGATGATTATGCTATCCTTGCACCACAGGCTGCAGAGCATAGCTGGTACCCTTACAGCTTTATGGCACCGGTTGAAAACAATCAACCGGCACTTGATTCAGCCCTTGAAGTAATTGGCGAATTGGTTGATGACCTTAAACAAAAAGGAATAGCACAGGAAAATATCTATTTCCTTGGGTTTTCGCAAGGCGCATGTTTAACACTTGAATATACCGGTCGTAGCGCCGGCAGGTACGGGGGGATTATCGCTTTCACTGGTGGATTGATAGGAGAGCAACTGGTTAAGGGAAATTATGAAGGTGATTTTAACAATACACCGGTACTGATCACTACAGGTGATCCTGATCCGCACGTACCGGTAAGCCGGGTTAGCGATAGCGTTAAAATATTAAAGGAATTGAACGCGGATGTAACCCTTAAGATCTATAAAGGGCGCCAGCATACTATATCGCATGAAGAAATAGTGTTGGCGAATGAGATATTGAAGAATTGATTGTTTTCAAAGTGAGTGTTTTAAGAGTGGAAGAGCTGCCCGGAGGGGTGGCTCTTTTTTTGCTTCGTTTTTAGCAGGAGTGTAACAAATGGGATATTGTGCAGTTTTAGATAACCTTTGATGTATTTTTTTTTAATATTTAGTACTCAGAAAACATGGTTAAGTATTTAATAATTAGTGTATAAGCCTATTTTTACTTTTTAAATATATTAAATTAATATTTAAGTAATTTTAGCCTTGGTTTTTCTGACAACTTAATTGATAAACTATGTCTGATAAAATTGTGATGAGCGATATGCAGCTCATTGGCCGGCTAAAGGCTGATGATGAAGCGGCGCTTACCATGATTTACAGGAGATACTGGCAATCGCTTTTTAAGGCGGCTTATAATATCTTAAAAGACAGGCAGGCATGCGAGGATATTATCCAGGAACTATTTATCAAGCTTTGGGATTGCCGGGCCGAAGTGGAGATCTCTATATCACTCAAAGCATATCTGTATGCATCGGTACGTTACGGCGTTTACCGGCAAATCCGAACGGGTTCGGTAAAAAGCGAAATTTTTGACGACCTGATAGAGCGCTTGCATACCCCAGCTACCCATAACAGCATTGAGCATAAAGAACTTTTATTGCAGATAAGCCAGGTAATTGATACCCTGCCCGAAAAATGCCGGGAAGTTTATAAACTGAGCCGCGAAGAATGCCTGAGCCATAAGGAAATAGCGCTGCAATTAAATATCTCCACCAAAACTGTCGAAAATCATTTAACCAAAGCACTTCGCGAATTACGCGGCTCATTGGGAACAGCTTTTATTTTGGAAGCATTGATGTTTCTTTTAGATAAATAATACTGCCTCGATCGTATTGAAAGACCTCTTTTAGCCCTTGAAAAAAATATTTTAATTTTTTTCATTTTGGAGTAGGGGATACCCCTCTTTTTTTACTCTCCCTATCAAAACCATATTTGTGCAAAAGCAAGAATTTTTACAACTGATAGATAAATACCTTGCCGGGCAGGCAACCGCTGCGGAGAAGGAACAGTTGTTGAATTTTTTTGAAAGCTTTCAGGGCGATGCCGACGAATGGGATGAAAAAATAATTGGTGTAAAGCAGGAACTGGAAGACCGCATGTTAAGCAACATCAGGCAGGCTATAGCCGAGCCGGTGTTTAACAAAAGCCAAAAAGTTGTAAAGCTTCACTTTTTTAGGAATGTTGCTGCTGCAGTTATACTATTGGCCGTATCGGGTACAGCTATTTATCATTGGTATAACAAACATGAGCAGAAACAATTAGCCGCCCTAAACAAGGCTGTTGTAAAACATGATGTTGATCCGGGCGATAACCGGGCGGTTTTAACCCTTGCCAATGGTACCAAATTAATTTTGGATTCGGCTAAGATCGGATTGCTGAATCAGGCTGGCAGCGTTAGCATAAATAAAACGCAGGATGGCCAGGTGGTTTATACTACCGATAAAGATCAGCAAAATGGGCCTGTTGCATATAATTCCATCAGCACCCCAATAGGTGGCCAGTACCAGGTTGTATTGCCCGATGGCTCAAGAGTATGGCTTAATTCGGCCTCATCTCTGAAATTCCCAACGGCATTCACAGGCAGTGAGCGTGATGTTGAGCTTATCGGCGAAGGCTATTTTGAAGTAACCAAAAATAAAGCGAAACCTTTTAATGTGAAAGTTAAAGATATTAATGTGGCTGTACTCGGTACGCATTTCAATATCATGGCTTACAACGATGAGGCCGCTGTTAAAACTACCCTGCTTGAAGGATTGGTACGTTTAACACACGGTAATGTAACTGATATGTTAAAACCCGGTCAGCAGGGTGTTATAAATGACAAAGGCATTAAAATTATTGATGTTGATACCGACGAAGCAGTAGCCTGGAAAAATGGCTTCTTTGAATTTGACCGGGTAAGCATACAAGATATTATGAAGCAGCTTTCGAGGTGGTATGGTACCGAAGTAATGTACGAAGGTAAAATACCTGATGATGAGTTTGTAGGTAAGATCAGCAGGGATGTGAAACTATCGCAGGTATTGCACATTCTTGAATTAAGCCACGTGCGTTTTAGGATAGAGAACAAAAAGATAATTGTTACCCCTTAAAATAACCGGCAACTGATTTTTAACTGCTAAACCCCAATCTATGAAGAAACACTGACGATAACCTCTCAAAATATTCCAACCTAAGTTCCCTTATCCAAATGAAAGAAAAGCCGGAAGCGCTGCAACGCTTCCGGCATAATGAATTGGATCAAGCTTTCCTGACTTTTCAATAACAGATTTTTTTAACCCAAACATCACGAAGTTATGCATTTAAACTTTACTGGTAAAGTATTTAGTGCCTTTGGTACACATTCAAAACTGTTTTTGACGATGAGATTAACCGTCTTATTACTAACTATCGGCTGCCTGCAGCTAAGCGCTAAAAGCTTTTCACAATCTATAACCTTGAATGAGAGAGGGATAGCACTTAATAAGGCTTTTAAAGCAATTGAGAAGCAAAGCGGCTACTATTTTTTTTACAGGTATAAGGATATATCCAAAACCAAACCGGTTAATTTATCATTAACTAACGCCACCCTGCAGGAGGCCTTGCAGCAATGCTTTAAAGATGAGCCTTTAACCTACGTCATCGACAATAAAAATATCATCGTAAATAAAAAGGATGTTGCTACAGATGCGGCACCAGCGCCTATTACTATAAGTGGTACCGTTACAGATGATAAAAACCAGCCTTTACCAGGCGTTAATGTCAGGGTAAAGGGTACCAACTTAGGAGCGGTTACCAATATTGATGGCAAATACTCCCTCACAGCCGAAGACAACAGTACGCTTGTATTCGCATTTATAGGTTTCCAAACTAAAGAGGAGCCGGTAAATAAGCGTACATCCATAAACGTTGTTCTTCAGGAGGATAATAAGGAACTCAAAGAAGTAGTGGTTGTAGGCTACGGTAACCTGGAGCGTAAAGACGTAACAGGAGCCGTTGGTTCGGTGAAAATGGGCAATATTAAAGAGATCAAAGCGGCAAGTCTTGACCTGAAATTGGCCGGCCAGCTTGCAGGTGTTACTGTAAACCAGGTAACGGGCACTCCGGGTGGTGGTGTATCAGTTAACATTCGTGGCGCCGGCTCAATTGGTGCAGGTGATGATCCGCTGTATGTAATAGATGGTTTTCCGATCTCTCCGGGCTTTGATCAATATTCTAATCCTTTAAGTACTATTAATCCCGATGATATTGAAAATATCAGCGTGCTAAAAGATGCAGCTTCTACGGCTATCTACGGTTCACGTGGGTCAAACGGTGTTATCTTGATCACTACCAAAAGGGCAAAAAAAGGCGAATCGAGCGTTACCGTAAATACTTCATCTGGTGTTCAAACCATATTGTCCGGAACTAAGCTGAAAATGATGACCGCCGAGCAGTATGCACAATGGCGTATTGAAGCTTTGCAGGACCTGGATAAGGTGAACGGTGTTGCTTTCAGTACAGATCAGGTACCTGAGGCCTTCAGGAACCCCAAGGCACTTGGCAAAGGTACCGATTGGTATGATGCCGTTACCCGTAATGCACCTATACAAAATTATGATGTTACTGTATCAAACGGCACCGATAAAATGCGTTCCTTGTTTTCATTAGGATATTTTGATCAGGAGGGCACGGTGCTTAATACCGGTTTCAGAAGATATTCAGTAAAAGCCAATATGGATGCTGATCTGTTTAAAAATGTTACCGCCGGTCTTAGTATAGCGCCAACTTATAGTCAGCGTAAATTACAGCAAACTGATGGCCATTTTGATCAGGCTATATTAAGCCAGGCTTATCTTGAAAGCCCACTTACGCCAGTAAAACAACCTGATGGTTCATACACTAATGTTGTAGGTTCGGCAGGAAATGAAAATATACCGGGTACAGCACTTAATGCTAATCCCGTAAGCGAACTGGTTAATACTACCAATAAATACGCACAATTCCGCACCCTGGCCAATACATATGTTAACTGGGAAATAATTAAGGGATTGGATGTAAAATCAACTTTTGGTATTGACTACCAGAGCAGCAACGGTGATTACTTCCGCCCGTCGTTTCTTGGTGGGTTTCGTGTAGCAAATAAAGATGGGACACAGGTTAAAGCCGTTGGATCATTTAACTCATCAAATTCATTTAACTGGCTAAGCGAAAATTCCGTAACCTACAAAAAAAAATGGGGTGATCACACCTTAACCGTTTTGGGCGATTATTCCATACAGCAGGAAACCAATCATTATCGTTTAACCTACGGTACTGGGTTTCCGGATGACGTGATTAGGTCAGTAAGGGCCGCTACAATTATTACAGCCGATGCCGGCGACGAAGAGTGGAGGTTATTATCATTGATTGGCAGGGTAAATTATGCATTTAAGGATAAATATTTATTAAGTGCTTCTATCCGCCGCGATGGGTCATCGAGGTTTGCGCCCGGGCACCGCTGGGGAACTTTCCCTTCAGTATCAGGTGGCTGGCGGATCTCTGACGAGTCGTTCTTTCCAAAAACAAATGTTATCGACCAGTTGAAATTTACTGCCAGCTATGGTCATGCGGGTAATAACAGCGTAGGCAACTATGATTATATTCCAACTGTTGATGAAACCAATTATACATTTGGAGGAGGATTGGCTCCCGGAAAATCAATTACTTCACTTGGTAATACCGAAGTAGGATGGGAAACCACCAAACAGTTTGATATAGGCATGGATCTTTCATTACTTAAAGGCCGGGTTTATTTAATTGCCGAATATTATAACCGCTTTACCGAACGCTTACTTCAATATATACCGGTACCTTTAGCTTCGGGTTATGGATACGCGTTATCAAATGTAGGTAATGTGCGCAACCGCGGTTTTGAATTTACGGTAACCACCAAAAATATTGTTAGCAAGACTTTTAACTGGAGTACAGATTTTAATATATCGTTTAATCGTAACAAGGTTTTAAGTCTTGGCCCTACACCTCAAATCTATGACGCGCCCCTGAATGACAACCCGACCAGTATTACAATGGTAGGGTTGCCGCTTGGGCAGTTTTATGGATATATTTTTGAAGGCATATTCCAAAGCCAGGCCGAACTTGACAAATACCCCCATTTTGATGGTGAAACTATAGGTAATGTGAGGTATAAGGATGTTAATGGTGATGGCGTAATTGATGGGAAAGACCAGGTACCTGTCGGTAACCCATGGCCTAAGTTTACATTTGGCTTTAACAATCACTTCAGTTATAAACAATTTGATCTGAACATCATATCTGCAGGCTCGGTAGGGGGGCATGTATTTGATATGTACAAGCAATTTACTACCAATTTGGATGGTATTTTTAATGTTGAGCAAAGCGTTATAAACCGTTGGAGATCGCCGCAGCAGCCCGGGGCTGGTTTATTGCCTACCACAACTTCAAATACCGGTTTGGCCCGTGATTTTTATCCGTCATACTGGGTTGAAAGCAATTCATATCTAATGGTGAAGAATATCGACTTCGGGTATAATTTCAAAACAAAGTTCAGCAAAAATTTCAGGGTGTACTTTAGCGCTCAAAATGCTATCCTGATAACTGGTTATAAAGGTGGCAATCCTGAGGTTGGTATTGAAGGGCAACAGGGAAACCGTTCTTTATCGCCCAATGTGAACTTTACAGGCTATCCTGTTTCAGCAATTTACACATTAGGTTGTAACGTAACTTTTTAAGCTCTACGAAAACTACTGAAAACTCAATTGAGTAACATTAAGAATCGGAAACCATGAAAAAAAACATATACCTTTTTCTTACCCTGGCAGCTATTGGTTTTTATGGCTGTAAAAAAGATTATCTTAACCTGCAGCCTACAGATACTCAAAACAGTGCCAACTTTTTTAAAACCAAAGCCCAGTTTGTTCAGGCTATTAATGGTGCTTATGCTCCGCTTCAGGGTTTGTATACAGGATCATTTTGGGCAATGGGCGAAATGCGGTCTGATAATACATCGTACGAATATAATCCTTATGACCGTTCAGGCACCAATAAGGAGGAGTTGGATGAATTTCGGGAATTAAATAATAACGACATTGTGCAGGATTACTTTAGCACAAGCTATACCGGCATAGGCCGGTGCAATGTTATAATCAATCGTTTGCCTGCTGCCAAGCTTGATGCGGCAACTACAGATTCCATAGGTGGACAAGCCTTATTTTTAAGGGCGTTCAATTATTTTAACCTGGTACGTATGTTTGGGGATGTGCCTTTGGTACTAACCGAGCCAAAATCGGTAGGTGATGCTTATGATCTATCTACAAAATCGCCGGTGGCATCTGTTTATACGCAGATTATTGCAGATGCGCAGGCGGCTATTGCCAAACTGCCGTTAAGATATGCGGCTACTACCGATAAGGGCAGGGTTACTAAAGGCACAGCCGAGACCATGCTGGCTGAAGTTTATATGACCCAAAAGAAGTTTGACCTGGCTATACCGCTTTTACGCAGTGTGATATCATCAGGTGTTTATAGCCTTAACGCTAACTACGCCGACAATTTCAATGTGAACACGGAGAATGGGCCCGAATCGATCTTTGAAATTCAATACATTGAGGGTACAAATGGTTTGGGCAGTGATTTTATTGACACATTTATTCCCTGGGATTATTATGATGAAGATGTTACCGGTTACTCTATCGACAATAATGCGCAAAACGGATGGAATATCCCTACACAGGATTTGGTAAACGCCTTTGAAGAGGGGGATGAAAGAAGAGATGCCTCGCTTATTGATTTTACTTCAGATGAGTATGGTATCGATTTACCATTTATAAAGAAATTTACAGGGCCAAAAACAGCTGTTAAAGGCATTACTCCTAACAATTTCCCTGTTTACCGCTACGCAGATGTTTACCTCATGCTGGCCGAATGTTTGAACGAGCAAGGATTTACAGGTGGCGGCGATGCTTTCAAATATCTTAACCTGGTACGTGAGCGTGCCGGTCTCGAACCTAAATCAGCAGGTAATGATAATCCCGATTTAAATGTAAGCAGCCAGGACGGGTTTCGTGCGGCAATAGCACACGAACGCCAGGTTGAGCTTGCTTTTGAAAATCATCGCTGGTTTGATCTTTTGCGTACAGGAAAAGCTGCAGAAGTAATGAAAGCCCATGCTGCCAGCGAGCGTGCATACAAAAATGATTCATGGCAAATTAACTCGGCAGCGTACAGCAATATCCGTCTGTTATTCCAATATCCGTTAAACGAAGCAAACCTCGAACATTAATATTGTTACATGGCCCGGTTGAAACTTTTACCGGGCCATATTACGTTTATACCTGTATATTGCAATGAACGCATCATTTTTTTGGCCTGCTTAATAAAAATTACAGGTGCATATCAAAACAATATCGCTGTTAAAGTATATTTAATAGCATGAACTATTAAACCCAAAAAAGGTATGTGTAAAAAGGTATGCACACGCATCATTATATTGCTTTTTTCTTATCTGCCGGTAATTGTACATGCGCAAAAAGCGCCGCCCGTTCCCCCGCCGTTCCGGGTTGATAATTTAGTTTGTGAGTACAAAATAAATCCCATCTCTGTTGATGAAGCTAATCCACGCCTTGGCTGGAAACTGATAACCCGCGACCGTAACATTCAGCAAATTGCCTATGAAATACGTGTAGGCAGCAATGCTGTGTCCTTACTAAAAGGGAAAGAACTGCTTTGGACATCAGGTAAAGTTACCTCCGGCGAATCGCTGCACGTTTACTATGGCGGCCCGATGCTCGCCTCCCGGCGAAAAGTTTACTGGCAGGTACGCATTTGGAACAATCTGCAACAAGTTACTCCATGGAGTATGGTTAACTCCTGGAAAATGGGCCTGCTTAAACCTGCCGACTGGAGTGCTAAATGGATTGAAGATAATTACCTGTCGGATACTACCGGTGGCCCGAGCCCCATGTTCAGGAAAACATTTAAACTTGATCATAAAGTTCGCGCCGCGCATTTATACATCACCGCCCATGGTTTATATGAGGCTCAGTTTAATGGAAAACGGATTGGTACCGACTACTTTGCCCCCGGATGGACGAGTTACAACAAACGCCTGCAATACCAGGTTTATGATGTAACTGCCGACCTGTTAAAAGGTGATAATGCCGTTGGCGTAACCCTTGGCGATGGCTGGTACCGGGGCTATACTTATAACCGTAAAAAGAATGTATACGGCACCAAGCTCGGTTTGCTTTTTCAGTTAGAGGTGGTTTATACCAATGGCAAACGGATCTTGATCAATTCCGATAAAACATGGAAAGTAGCTTATGGGCCAATTCGCTCATCTTCATTTTTTGATGGCGAGGTTTATGACGCACGTAAGGAAAAGAAAGGCTGGGCTACCATTGCTTATAAAGACCTCAACTGGGATTCGGTACGTACAATCGATACTGTCAAAGATAATCTGGTAGCTACTTTTGGCCCGCCGGTGCGCAAGCATGAAATGTTTAAACCGCTTAAAGTATTCACCACCCCAGCCGGCGAGCACGTGGTTGACTTTGGGCAAAACCTGGTTGGCTGGGTGCAGTTTAAACTGAAAGCCAAAGCAGGGGATACCGTAAGGTTATTCCATGCCGAAGTTTTGGATCAGAAAGGGAACTTCTACACTAAAAACCTGCGTACGGCCAAGCAGGAAAATACTTATATTTTTAAGGGAGACAGCATTGAAACTTTCGAGCCGCATTTTACTTTTCAAGGCTTCAGGTATTTAAAGGTTGAGGGGTATTCAGGCGAGTTGGATTCAACAAATGTTGCAGCTTTTGCAATGTATTCGGACATGGCGCAAACGGGTATGTTCTCTACTTCCAATCCGCTTATTAACCAGTTACAGCACAATATCCAATGGGGGCAAAAGGGTAATTTTATTGATGTACCTACTGATTGCCCGCAGCGCGATGAACGTATGGGCTGGACTGGGGATGCACAGGCATTTTCCCGTACAGCAACTTTCAATACGGACGTAGCCGGGTTTTTTACCAAATGGCTAAAAGATCTTTCGGCCGATCAGCATAAAAACGGAGCAGTGCCTTATGTGATCCCCAATATGCTGGATAGCGCGTCGGCAGCGGCTTCGGGCTGGAGTGATGTGGCAACCATTGTTCCCTGGAATATTTACCTGGCTTATGGCGATAAAAAAGTATTGGAAAATCAATACCCAAGCATGACAGCCTGGGTAGGTTATATCACCCGCCACACCCGTAATGGATTATGGGATACCGGTAACCACTTTGGCGACTGGTTATTTTACGCAGGTACCGACTATGAGGACGGTGCAGCCCTTACTGATAAAAACCTGATAGCCCAGGCATTTTATGCCTACTCAACTCAACTGGTGATCAATGCAGCCACCATATTAGGTAAGCAGGACGACGTTAAAAAATATACCGACCTGTTGGCCGATATCAAAAAGGCTTTCCAGGCGGAATACGTTACACCTAATGGCCGCATGATCTCGGGCACTCAAACATCATATGTGCTTGCGCTGAACTTTGACCTGCTGCCCGAAAACCTGCGCGAATCTGCCGCTAAAAGGCTGGTAAACAATATTGAGGATTATGACGAACACATTACAACAGGCTTTTTAGGCACACCCTACATCTGCCACGTGTTAAGTCGTTTCGGTCACACCGATATCGCCTATGACCTGTTGATGAAGGAGTCATACCCCTCATGGCTTTATCCCGTAAAAAACGGGGCAACTACTATATGGGAACGCTGGGATGGCATAAAACCCAACGGTACCTTTGAAGATCCGGAGATGAACTCCTTTAACCATTACGCCTATGGTGCTATAGGCGACTGGATGTACCGCGTTATTGCAGGTATCAATACCGATGAGGGTGCTCCGGGTTTTCATAAAATAAATATCTTCCCGCATCCTGGTGGTAAACTCACCAATGCCAATGCCGAACTGGAAACGCTTTACGGCAAAGTAAAATCGGCTTGGAGCATTGACAACGGCATTTTTACGCTGGATATCATTGTGCCGCCAAATACCACCGCCACGGTCACCCTGCCGGCTGTTGATGGCCCGGTGACTGAAGGTAATATCGATATCAATACCAATAAAGATATCGCCAACATCAAACCGCTGGGCGGCGATATGCAAATGGATATTGGCTCGGGCACCTACCAGTTTAAATACATTTTAAAAACGCATAAGAAAAACAGCTAATAATAACTCATGGCAACAACGGTGATAAATCAGCAGGAACCTCTCAAAAATACCGGCACAACAAAGTCAAACCGCCCGCGGTTACTTTCGCTGGATTTTTTCAGGGGATTTACTGTAGCTGCCATGATCCTTGTGAATGATCCCGGCGATTGGGGACACATTTACTGGCCGCTTGAACATTCCAAATGGAACGGTTGTACCCCAACCGATCTGGTGTTTCCCTTCTTTTTATTCATCGTGGGTGTATCTATTGTATACGCCATGGAAAGCAAAAAGGCGGAGGCGGCAAACCATAGCAAATTACTGTTATCTATTTTACGACGTACGCTAATCATCATAGCCCTTGGTGTCTGTTTACCATTGATCAACGATTTTCAATTCACGCATTTGCGTTTTCCCGGTGTGTTGCAGCGCATCGGGCTTGTATTTGGAATAACCGCTTTGCTGTACGTTAAAACCGGCATCCGTACGCAGGTAGTTATCGCTGTAAGCTGTCTTATCGGTTATTATTTATTGATGACGCTGGTACCTGTACCTGGATTCGGAACGCCTAATCTGGAGCCTGCCACTAATTTAGGTGCCTGGATTGATAGATCGGTTTTTACCGAAAATCACCTCTGGGGCTCATCCAAAACCTGGGATCCGGAAGGTTTACTGGGAACAATCCCCTCCGTTGCCACTTGTTTATTAGGGGTGTTCACCGGCACCTGGCTTAAAACGGGCAAATTCAAAACCAGTACCGATCTGTTTAAAATGATGGGCGTGGGTATTGTATTGATCGTGCTGGCCTTGATCTGGAATACATTTTTCCCTATCAACAAACAATTATGGACAAGTTCATTCGTATTGCTTACAGCCGGTTTGGCCATTAATATCCTGGCGCTTTCCTATTGGTTTATTGATATCAAAGGGAATAAAGCCCTGCTGCCTCCGTTTTTAGCTTTTGGCCGCAATGCTATTGCTGCATATGTTTTGGCCGACATTATTCCGGCAGTGATAGCCGCTATTCCTGTGGGCAAAACCAATTTGTGGTCGTTTACTTACAGTAATGCGTTTGTGCCGTATCTGTCGCCCGAAAATGCTTCGCTGGCCGGGGCTATCTTAACTGTGCTGATCATTTTCATCCCTGTTTGGATCCTTTACAAAAAGAATATCACTATAAAGGTATAACCTTGTTCATTATTCTCCTGAGATGAAGAAAACATTATCGATAAAACACTTTATTCTATCTGCCACGCTGTTTTTATCAGTAATAACAGTAAATGCGCAGTTTCATATTATCCCGCAGCCGGTAAGCCTGAAGGCCGGCCAGGGTAGTTTTATTTTGGGTAAGAACGCTATGATTGGGGTTAACAAGGAAACCGAACCGATAGGCAAATACCTGCAGGATTACCTGAATCAAAATTATGGCTTCCAAACAACAGTGAGGGTATTTGATAAGATCCCGGCTAATACGGCTATCAGGTTAAATAATGTTTGGTCGAATGCGGAGAGCGCTTATACCATGCACGTAACCCCGGCATCAGTAAGTATAAGTGGTAATGGTGCTGGTGTGTTTTACGGAGTACAAACATTGATTCAATTGTTGCCGACGGATAAAAGCCTGGTATTGAAAGTAAGCGCATGTACGATTGCGGATCAGCCGCGTTTTGGCTGGCGTGGGTTAAGTTTGGATGTAAGTCGTCATTTTTTTACAGTTGATGAGGTGAAGAAATATATTGATGTAATGGCGCATTACAAGCTCAATACGTTTCACTGGCATTTAACCGATGATGAAGGCTGGCGCATCCAGATTGATAAATATCCCCGCCTAACCGAAGTAGGTTCAAAGATCAGTTATTACGCTAAACGGGGCGAGTTTCGCAAGCTGGATAACCTGATTGATGACGGCCGCGATGGCTTTTATACCAAGGATGAGATCCGCGATGTGATCAAATACGCTCAGGACAGGTTTGTGACCATCCTGCCCGAAATTGAAATGCCGGGCCATAGCGAGGCAGCTATTTTTGCATATCCTCAGCTGGGCTGCCAGGATTCGACAGGGGCCAAGCACCGGGTACGCATGCTCGACCCAAGTGAGTATACCTTCAAATTTATGGAAGATGTGTTGACGGAAGTGATTGCCCTGTTCCCGAACCAATACATCCACATTGGCGGTGATGAGGCTGAGATGGTGGACTGGCTGAAAAGCCCCACCGCAGTCGCCCTCATGAAACGTGAGCATCTGAAAAGTGAAAAAGAAGTTCAGAGCTATTTTATCAAAAGGATAGAAAAATTCCTTCTGTCAAAAAATAAGCGACTGGTAGGCTGGGACGAGATCTTGCAAGGCGGCCTTGCCGAATCGGCCACGGTAATGAGCTGGCAAGGGGAGGCCGGTGGAATTGCCGCCGCAAAAATGCATCACCACGTGGTAATGACGCCATTGCCGTACATGTACTTTGATGCCCCGCAAGCCAATGAAGACCTGGAGCCGATAGGCTGGAACCCGCCGGTTACCTGGCAAATGGTATACAATTACGAACCGCAATCAAAAGAACTAACCAATGCCGAAGCCGAATACATTTTAGGTGCACAAGGCAATATCTGGAACGAAAAGGTGCCTAGCGCACAACACCTGCAATACATGGTTTATCCCCGGGCCCTTGCCGTGGCCGAACTCACCTGGAGCCCGAAAAATGAAAAGGATATTGAACGTTTTGGCTGGAAAATGAAAAATCAATATGGGCTGTTTAAGCTATGGAATTTCAACGCCCGCCTGCCTGATATTGATGGGATTGATAATGTTATTACTAATAAAAATCGATTTAAATTAACGCTGAATTACCTGCTGCAAGGGGCTAAGGTACGTTATGCTTTAAACGGAAAAATGCCGGATAATAATAGTCCGGCTGTGCCTTTCCCTGTAAATATTAATGAGCCCTTAAACGACAGCATTGATTTAAGAACATTTACCACCTGGACACTGAATGATCAGCACATTCGCCAAACGGCCAACATCAGGCGTGTGAACATCAAACCGGCACACGAAAAAGCAGCTAACCTGAAACCCGGCATGGCCTATGAGGTTTTTAAAACGAAGGAACGTGAGATAACCAAGCTGGAAAATGAAAGGCCAGCAGAAACCGGTGAAACTAACTTGATTGTGCCTGTTAAGCCTGTTACCGAGAGCCTGATTAATTGGGTGAAAATTAAAGGTTTTATTAAGATAGATAAAGAAGCTGATTATGAACTAACTACAGGTTTTGAGGTTAGTCCCGCTTTGTTTTTGGATGAGGTACCGGTGATAAAAATGGGGATGAATACATATGTTGAACCGCAAAGAGCCTTATTGCACCTTAAAAAAGGTGTGTATGCTTTGAGGGGGCATTACATCGCTGATAAAGCCAATGAAAACCAAACCCTGATTGAATTGAAGATTGCGGGTGGGGAAAAGCTTTATCCGAAGTTTTATTTGATGCACTAAAAATAAAAAGCGTCATTGCGAGGAATGAAGCAATCCCCGATTTGCAGGTCCGCCCTGTATAGTTCGCGATTGCTTCGTTCCTCGCAATGACGGTTCTCATTGTGCATTTATAAGTTAATTAACCACCAAACCATACATCTATGCAAAAGAAGATATGCTTACTCATCGCGTTTGCTTTTGTAATAAAAACGGCCGGCGCGCAGGTTTATAAAGATCCTAAAGCACCGATAGCTGAGCGGGTAAAAGACCTGCTCAACCGTATGACGCTGGAAGAAAAAGTAGGCCAGATGAGCATGAACTCCTTAAAAGGCTCTATGCAAAACCCAATTGCTTATGGCGTTTGTGAAAGCCCTTTTACTAATATTAATGATATCTCAGCGTTATCCATCGCCGCGAAAAAATACGCTAAAGAAAAAACGCGCCTGGGTATCCCGCCCATACAAATCGGCGAATGCCTGCATGGACAGTTAGCTGCAGGGGCCACTATTTTTCCGCAGTCCATAGCACAGGGCAGCACCTGGAACCCGGCGCTGATCGAAAAAATGGGATCGGTAATAGCTTATGAAGCTTCCTCATCGGGAGTTGACCAGGCGCTTTCACCGCTGTTTGATCTCATTCGCGATCCACGTTATGGCCGTAATGAGGAATGTTATGCTGAAGACCCGTACCTCGTAAGCCGCATGGGTACTTCATTTGTAATTGGTATGCAAGGTAATCCTTCACAGACAAAAAACGGTATAGGGAAAGATAAAGTGATGTGTACAGCTAAGCATTTTGCGGCTTACAGCATCCCGGTGGCTGGTATAAACCTTGCCCCGGCATCGGTAGGAGAGCGTGAGTTACGGTCGATGTTTTTGCCGCCTTTTAAAGATGCCGTGCAAAAGGCAAATATTTATGCGGTAATGCCTGCTTACAATGAAATTGACGGCGTACCCGCCCATGCCAATCATTTTCTGCTGCAAACCATTTTGAGGCAGGAATGGGGCTTTGATGGCTACGTTTTTTCGGATTATGAAGGCCTTAAACATCTATACACTTTTCACCATATTGCTAAAGATGCTGAAGGAGCAGCGCCCATCGGCCTGAGCGCCGGTGTTGACCTCGAAGCGCCAAGCCCCGATGTTTATGGCAAACTTATTGGCCTGGTAAAGGAAGGTAAGGTAAAAGAAGCACAAATTGATAGCGCCATTGCCCGCATCCTTACCATAAAATTTAAAGCAGGTTTGTTTGAAAAGACATTGCCCGATACTTCGGCGCTAAAAAAACGGGTGCATACTCCGGATCACATCGCCCTGTCACAACAGATTGCTGAAGAATCCATTATTCTGCTCAAAAATGAGAAACAGCTGTTGCCGCTTAATATGAACAGACTGAAATCCCTCGCGGTAATAGGCCCTAATGCCAACCAGGTTCAATATGGCGATTACAGTTCAACCCGCGATAGCCGCTCCGGTACAACCGTACTTAACGGCATTAAGCAATTGGTGGGCAATAAGGTAAAAGTCAATTACGCCAAAGGCTGTGCCCTGTCTGGTTCAGATAAAAACGGCTTTGCCGAAGCTGTTGCAGCAGCAAAGAACAGCGATGCTGTGGTGGTAGTTTTAGGCACAACCAGCGTCGTATTCTCGGGTGTAGGCTGGAATGGCCACGCACCCGAAAGCGAGCCTAAAGATCCCTTTACCTGCGGCGAGGGTTATGATGTTACAGATATTAATCCCGATGGCGTACAGCGGGAGCTGTTACAAGCAGTTTATAAAACCGGCAAACCTGTAATCCTGGTGTTGGTGCATGGCAGGCCGCAGAGCATCAGCTGGGAAAAGGAAAATATTCCGGCTATTGTGGAGGCATGGTACCCGGGGGAAAGGGGAGGTAATGCCATTGCCAATATCCTGTTTGGCAAGGTGAATCCATCGGGCAGGCTTACGGTGTCTATTCCGCAATCAACCGGTCATATCCCGGTTTTTTATAATCATGTGGCATCCAATAAAGGTTTCTATCATAATCCCGGCTCACCCGAAAAACCGGGGCAAGACTATGTTTTTTCTTCGCCCGATGTGTTGTTCCCTTTTGGTTATGGCTTAAGTTACACCTCGTTTAAATACAGTAATATGCAGGTTTCTGCGGCATCGTTCGGTCAAAACGAGGTGATAACTGTTTCGGTAGATGTTACCAATAGCGGCAGTATGGTGGGTAAAGAAGTGGTACAAATGTATCTCGGTAACAAAGTAAACTCAGTAACTACCCCGGTGATGGCGCTCAAAGGTTTTGATAAGGTCAGCCTGAAGCCCGGCGAAACCCAAACGGTTAAATTTACTATAAAGTCAGAAGATCTTGCCATCTGGAATAACCAAATGAAATTGGTGACCGAGCCCGGCACATTCGATGTAATGATAGCCCGTTCGGCCGAAGATGTGGTGCTGAAGAAAACGTTGGAATATAAAGAGTGATGGGTATGAAGAAACTGATTGTGGTTTTTCTAATATTATCGGCTGTATCCGCCGGGGCAGTCCCCATGGCATTTGAAAACGGGTGTCATGCTGAGCTTGTCGAAGCACGGCGGGCAGGGCCTCTGCGCGCGACCCTTCGACAAGCTCAAGGTGACATGATTAACATGGGTGTCATGCTGAGCCTGTCGAAGCATAGCGGGCAGGGCCTTGGTGCGCGACCCTTCGACAGGCTCAGGGTGACAGCCCCTTTATCTAATGTCATCTCACCTTCAGAATCCGCGGATTTAAATACGACCCATGACATAATTAAAAAAACGCTTGTCATCCTGAGGTACGAAGGATCTTCTTCAACAAGCATGGCCGMTATACAAGGCGAAGAAGATGCTTCGTGCCTCAGCATGACAAAGGGGGCAAATGTCATTTTTTCACCTCAAAGTCCCTGGATTTTACCTACTCAGCATGACAAGCCCTTGCTCGCTACGTTGTTTTTTCGTCAAAAGCCTCTGGATTCGCTGATTAAATACGTAAACACGTTTATAGGTACATCAGCAACGGGGCATACTTTTCCGGGGGCTACGGTACCTTTTGGCATGGTGCAACTCAGCCCGGAGACCGGTAATTTCGGTTGGAACTATTGCTCGGGATATCGTTATGAAGACACGGTGATCACTGGCTTTGCGCATACCCATCTGAGCGGTACAGGAGGTGTTGATCTGGGCGATGTGCTGTTATTCCCGTTTCAGGGCAAAGAGCCTCAAAAATTTCAAAGCAAATTTTCTCATCGGCAGGAAAAAGCATCGCCCGGCTATTATGAAGTGCTTTTGAGCGATAATAATATCAAAGCTCAACTCACGGCCTCGGCCCATACCGGTTTGCACCGGTATACTTTTACTAAAGCAGGTAAGGCCCACCTGCTTGTTGATATGCAAAGCGGATTGGTGGAGAGTCCGGAACAATTAATAGAGCATGTATCCGACGGGGAGATCACGATCGACAGCAAAACAACTATCAGTGGTTATGCTTTTACAAGCCAGTGGGTTGATAAGAAAGTATACTTCACTGCTATGTTTAACCGCCCGTTTACCGGTCATCATTTTATTGATGGGGATAATAAACGCCGCCTGGTGCTGGATTTTGATCTGAAACCCGATGAGGCTGTTGAAGCGAAGGTTGGCATCTCCGGCGTAAGCATTGCCGGTGCCCGTAAAAATTTGCTGGCCGAAACACAATACAAAACCTTTGAGCAGGTAAAAGCTGAAGCTGCCCGAGCATGGGAGATTAACCTCGACAAACTTAAGGCTGAAGGGACAGAAAAAGAGAAGATCGCTTTTTATACCAGCCTGTACCACGCCCTGATCCAACCTAATAATATTGCCGACGTTGACGGTCAGTACCGCGGGGCCGATAGCCTGGTACACCGCTCGGCCGATAAGGTGTTTTATTCCACGTTTTCTTTATGGGATACTTATCGGGCAGCGCATCCATTGTATACTATTATATGTCCTGAAAGGGACGGACAAATGGTAGAGAGTATGTTACAGCACAACGATGTTGCCGGTATGCTCCCCATCTGGACGCTGTGGGGCAAGGAAAGCTTTGCCATGATCGGTAACCACGCGGTACCTGTAATTGTGGATGCCGCCCTGAAAGGGATCAAAGGATTTGACAAGCAAAAAGCTTTTGCAGCCATAAAGAATACGCTCACACGCAACAAAAATCCTAAATATGATTGGAGCTTGTACATGCATTACGGTTATCTGCCCTCAGACACCGTACCACGCGAAGCCGTTTCCCGTACTTTAGAAGCTGCTTATGATGATTGGTGTGCCGCTCAATTGGCTAAAGTGCTGAACAAACCAGGCGATTATGCATATTTCATTAAACGTTCACAGTTTTATAATAACCTGTTTGATAAAAGTACCCGGCTCATGCGCGGCCGCAAATCAAACGGCGAATGGGTGAGGCCCTTTGCCAACCTGGATAGCGGTCAACTGGCTATAGGCGGCGACTATACCGAAGGGAACGCCTGGCAATATACATGGCAGGTACAACACGATGTTCCGGGGTTAATTAAATTGATGGGTGGCAAGAAGGCGTTTTCAGGTAAGCTGGATTCATTGTTTACCATGGATTCAAAAGTTTTTGGTAAAGGTTCAACGCTGGATGTTACCGGGCTGATAGGGCAGTATGCACATGGTAATGAACCTAACCATCATGTAGCTTATTTGTATACCCTTGCGGGCAACCCCGCTAAAACACAGGAACTGGTAAGGCAGATAGCTGATCAGTTTTATGTGAACAAACCCGATGGTCTGTCGGGCAATGACGATTGCGGGCAAATGTCGGCCTGGTATATTTTTACGGCGATGGGCTTTTACCCGGTTAACCCTGCCGATGGTCGGTATGTTTTTGGCGCACCCCTGCTGGATAAAGTGAGCATTGTTTTGGCTGGCGGTAAAAGCTTTGTGATTGAAGCTAAAGGGTTATCTAAAGCAAACAAATATGTACAAAACATCAGCCTGAATGGTAAGCCTTATACCAAAGAATATATTACCCATGAGGATATTATGAACGGCGGAAAGCTGGTGTTTTTGATGGGGTATCAGGCGAAAGCGCCGGTGTATTAAAAAAACATTGCAAGTTTAAGCGACTGCGCTTGAATTCAAAAGAAGATAAGCGTCCACGCTTACTGTTTATTGCACGTGAGCGTGGACGCTCACTTTCGGAGGTGATTCAAGCGTGGACGCTTGAACCTGCGTTATTACAACAAAACCTGGTATTGATACCCCAATATAGGCTCAACATTCACACTCTCCACAATCTTCCATTCCTTCAACTCTTTAATAAACTCCGGTTTTTCAAAACCCGAATCAAGGGCCGCTTGTGTATAAAAATCAGCTTTAGCTGGATGATCGGGTGAACATCCATTAAAAAGATGCCCCAAGGCCTGTTTAGCCAATATGGCTTTGCTGATGCCGATACAATCATCCAAATGGATCAGGTTTACCGGAGCATCCCCGTTAGGGATCTCCTTTTTACCCGCAAAAAACCTGCCGGGGTTGCGACCGGGGCCAATCAATCCCGCAAAGCGGATAATGGTTGTTTTAAAGCTATTTTCAGCACGGAAAAGGTTTTCGGCCTCAAATAATACCTTGCCTGCTTCGGTATTGGGTTGGGGATCAGTTTCTTCGTTTACATGTTGATTGCTATCGGCATAAACCTCTGTCGAGCTAATGAATACCACATTTTGTATAGCAAACTGTTTTATAGCATTGATAATACCTTTAATTTTCTCTATAAAAACTGCTCCTTCGCCGCTCCGGCTTTTAGGAGGAATAGCAATCCATAAAACATCGCAATCAAAAAAATCAGCGTTATATATTTCTTCTCCCGGCGAAAAGTTTACAATATAAGGCTCAATATCAATCGCGGCCAGGTCGTTAAGTTTAGTGGCAGAAGTGGTTGATCCTTTTACTTGTATGCCATCGGCAATTAATGCTTTACCTAATGCGCTGCCATACCAGCCGCAGCCTAAAATACTGATGTTTGTTTTACCGGGCATATTACAAAATAACGCTTTGGCGCAAAGGTAATTAAATAATGATATGGCGTTTGGATACTGGTAATGTGCTTTTGTTTTAAACTTTTTAGGCATACCGGGCGTTATTGTTTTATGAAGAAAGAGATCATCGCAACCTCTGTAGTATTAGGTTTAACTGCTTTGGCCTTGCAGGCTGCCCGCTGTAAGCCACTTGAAACAGTCCCTTACGTCGACCTGAAAAAATATGTTGGCTCCTGGTTTGAAATTGCAGCTTTCCCGCAATGGTTTGAATCTGGATGCTCCTTTACCTCGGCAGCTTACGGTTTGGCACCTGATGGAGGTATTATTGTTAAAAATCGTTGTATAAAAGAAAATAAAATAAAAATTGCCGAAGGGCGCGCAATTGTGGCCGATAGAACGAGTAATGCCAAACTCGAAGTCCAGTTTCAGTGGCCCTTTAAAGGTAAGTACTGGATCATAGCTTTGGCCCACGATTATAGCTACGCCATGGTAGGGCACCCTAATCGTAACTATTTGTGGATCTTGAGCCGGCGCTCAACGCTTGATGAGCAGATCTATAACCAGTTATTGGTACAAGCCGCAGGGCAGGGCTTTGATGTACGGAAGCTGGTGAAAACAGTGCAGGTCTGAATCAGAATTTACAGAATTAAAGGATTTTCAGAATAAATGAAAAGGCCTGCTAATATGGATTGCAGGCCTTTTCAATTCTGTTAATTGTATAATTCTGTAAATTCTGATTCAGACTACTTAATCTCCTTTATCTTAATAACCAGTTTCTTCACTTTATCATAACCATCAACCTTCATATTAGGCCTGTGACCATCGCTTGGGAAAAACAGGAAAAACTCGTCGGGCGTGGCGGTAAAGTATTTACCATCTCCGCTGTAATTGGCAAAGTCTTTTTCCGGATCATAAGGTTTGGTAACAGTAAGGCTTTCAATAGGGGCAACGCCGATCTTCTCCTTGCCTTTGATCACATATTGTAGATCGATATAGTTTTGGTGCGATTCCCATAAGGCATGTTCCGGTTCTTTTGACGGGCCTTCGGTGATAGATGCATAAACATTATCGCCATCTAAAGGGTATTTTCCCGGTTCGATAGTTTCGAGGTTACGTTCGCGAAGAAATTCGAATGCTTTATCCCATGCAGCTTTATTGGCAGCGTATTGTTTGGCAAACTCGACATTATTTGTTGATGAGTTTAGCTTTAATTTCAAACCATTGGCCCAAACACGGTCTTTAACCCAGGCTTTAGCACTTTTAGCAGTGATCTCCTGCTGTTGGGCCGAAACACCCGCAGTTGTAAGCGAAAGAAGAATTACCAACATGATATTTTTATAAGTTGTTAAATGTTTCATAGTTTTAGTTATTTTCCAGGTTATTGAATTGGTAGCGCAGCTTTCGGCTCCGGTTAATGCATTCAATTATACAAGCTTAAATAAATAAAACAATATCCTAACCGTTAAATATTTACTTTAACGTTATAGTTCGATTTTTATTAATGCTAAGGTAGGTAGATAAACTATAACGTTGAAGTGAAAATAAGGCCTGAATACCTTTTTTAATATTTTTTAAGGTTGTAGAATTGTATTTATTAACCATAGATTTCTAAAATAACATTTGCTTTGAAAACAATACACAGCGTACATCCTACGGATTTTAAAAGCTACGATACCACCACCATACGCGAGCGGTTTTTGATTGATAAACAGGTACAGCCTGACGAGATCAATTGCACCTATACGCATTACGACAGGATGATTGTTGGCATGGCTAACCCGGTAAGCAAAACACTCGAATTACCAAACTACCCAAATCTGCGTGCCGATTATTTTTTAGAACGCCGTGAGATCGGGATCATTAACGTGGCCGGCGCTGGCGTAGTAAAAGCCGACGGACAAGCTTTTGAAGTGAACAAGCTGGATTGTCTTTACATTGGTAAAGGAACTAAAACGGTAACTTTTGAAAGTGCCGATCCCTCGGTACCTGCTGTATTTTATCTGCTCTCCTCGCCGGCGCATGCGGTATACCCAACAACCCTGCTTACCCATGCTGATGCGGTTAAAGTTGAGCTGGGTTCGGTAGCAACAGCAAACAAACGCACCATTAATAAATATATCCACCTGGAAGGTGTACGCAGCTGCCAGCTGGTGATGGGCTTAACCATACTGCACGAAGGCAGCGTTTGGAACACCATGCCAGCCCACGTGCACGACAGGCGTATGGAGGCTTATTTCTATTTCGATGTGCCAGCAGGTCAAAAGATCTTCCACTATATGGGCGAGGGGCAGGAGACAAGGCATATCACCATGGATAATTACGATGCCGTGGTGTCGCCGCCATGGAGTATTCATTCGGGGAGTGGTACATCAAATTACAGCTTTATTTGGGGTATGGCCGGAGAAAACCTCGACTATACCGATATGGACGCGATAGCGATAACTGATCTGAAATAATCATACATCAACAGAAAACATAAATAAGTGGATAATCAATTTTCATTAGCGGGTAAAGTAATTGTAGTAACCGGCGGAACAGGCATATTAGGCAAAGCATTTATTGACGGCATTGTTGAGGCCGGTGGTGCGGTAGGCATCCTTGGTCGTAACGCCCAGGTAGCCGAAGAACGCGCAAACGCAATAAATGAAGCCGGCGGTAAAGCCATAGCGCTGGTTGCCGATGTAATGAACGAGGTCGAACTGGTGGCAGCCAAAGATAAGTTGTTAGCAGCTTTCGGCAGGATAGATGGCCTGGTGAACGGTGCTGGGGGCAACATGCCCGAAGGTGTTTTACAGCCCGATGAGGATATTTTTAAAATGAACATCGACGGGATGAAAAAAGTGATGGACCTGAACCTTTGGGGGACATTGATTCCTACGCAGGTCTTCGGCGAAGCCATTGCTCAAACAGGTAAAGGCAGTATTGTTAATATATCTTCAATGAACAGCAAAAGGGCCATAACCAAAGTACTTGGTTATAATATGGGCAAGGCAGCTGTTGATTGCTACAATCAATGGTTTGCGGTTGAATTGGCTAATCGTTACGGCGATAGCATCAGGATGAATGCATTGGCCCCTGGCTTTTTCCTTACCGAACAAAACCGCAACCTGCTCACCAAACCCGAAGGCGGTTATACCCAAAGGGGCGAGCTGGTAATTAAACAAACACCATTTAAACGCTTTGGTCATGCTGATGAGCTTAAAGGCGCATTGGTATGGTTGTTAAGCGATGCCTCCGCATTTGTAACCGGTTCGATGATCTGCGTTGATGGCGGGTTCTCGATTTTTGGGGGAGTGTAGGGAAATAAAAACGTCGTCATCCCGAACTTGTTTCGGGACCCCACATGCAAGGTTATCGTCAGACTTAGCAAGTGGGGTGCTGAAACAAGTTACCGATGATATAATTTACAAAAAAACTGTCATCCTGAGGTACGAAGGATCCTCTTCAACAAGCATGGTCGCTATAGAGGGCGAAGAAGATGCTTCGTACCTCAGCATGACAAAGGGGCAAATATCATTTTAACGTCTCATCAGGGTCTCTCGCAGAGGACCCTGAGGTATACGCCAAGCTGATTCGCTGTTCTGAGTATCCCGGTAGATATTTAGAATGCAGTGAACCTCAGGGTCCTCTGCGAGAGACCCTGAGGGGACGTGAACAAGCTGCGAAACCGAACCCAAACACAAGTGTTCAGTTTTTCAAAAAACAGGGTGTTCAGTTTTTGATCTCGCGAAAAATTAACTTATTGATTATCAATGGATATGTGTTTATTTTTGCTAAAGAGGTAGTTTTTACTAAAGTTAACTTGTTGATTATTAATGTTGTTTTTTTTGAAAATAAGTGCAAGTGTTTACACCTAAAAAAACTGAACACCGGGAAAATAGATAGAAAAGTTAAGTCTGTGGTGATAACATTGACCAGAAGCTAACTAAATAATAAACCTACTATGAAACTAAGATCATCATTAATAACCCTGTTCTCCCTTGTTGGCTTTGCCGCAAACGCTCAAACCGTAACCCTCGATTATTATTTCAATCACGAAGTACATAAAGGGGCAAGCGGGCAACCGGAACGGTTCCATTACCTTTGGGATGAAACGGATAATAACGGTTTCAAGATCTTTGGCGAGGCTTTTACAAGTCGCGGTGCTAAGCTGGATACGCTTGGTACAGCACCAACTTTGGATAACCTGAAAGGATCGTCTGTTTATATCATAGTTGATCCGGATACGAAAAAGGAAAGTCCAAACCCTAATTATATCCAGGAGGATGATATTGAGCAGATAAGCGCATGGGTGAAAAAGGGTGGTGTTTTATTGATGATGGCGAACGACAGTGTGAACGTAGAGCTGCCGCATTTCAATAACCTTGCTGCTAAATTCGGGATGCACTTCAATAACGATTTGCAAAACCATGTAATTGATGATGCCCATTTTGAAGATGGAGCCATGTATGTAAAAAATAACCCTGTACTAAAAACAGCGACCAAAGTTTTTATGAAGGATGCCTGTTCAATAGGTTTAATAGGGACTGCTGTACCTGTACTTAAAAACAAAGAAGGTGCAACTATTATAGCATCTGCCAAATATGGCAAAGGAACGGTTATAGCTGTTGGAGATCCGTGGCTTTACAATGAATATGTAAACGGCAGGTTGCCTGCGGGGTATGAGAATGACAAGGCGGTGAATGATATAGCGCAATGGCTGTTAAAGCAGGCTAAGAAATAATTAATAACCGTCATTGCGAGGTACGAAGCAATCGCGAACTATACAGGGCGGACCTGCAAATAGGGGATTGCTTCGTACCTCGCAATGACGGTGAGTATTTGTGACGCCTGAAGGAGCTATCTAAAGTCCAACTTACAAAGCCTTCTCCTTCGGCACAAAATCATTCATTACTGCTTCGCGGATCAATGCCGGTGGCAAAATACCTTGCGATAAGATGAAATCATGGAAATGCAAAGCGTTAAACTTACTGCCTAATGCGGCTTCAGTGTCCTTGCGCAGCGCTATCATCTTAGTAAAGCCATAAAAATAACTGTTAGCCTGGCCTGGGGCGTTAATGGTATAACGCTCAACTTCCTGGCGGGCAAATGCGCGCGATTGTACCACATCGTTCATTAATACATCAAGTGCCTGCTGCTGGGTTATTTTACCGGCTTGCAATTCAGGATCAAGGAAAGCGCGGGCAGCTCTTAACAAACGGTAATCCAACGATACCAGCTGACCTTCCAACGGCATGTAGGGGCGGGTAATGTATTCAGAATATAATCCCCAGCCTTCTACGTTGGTTGAGTTAAAGGCATATAGTGCACGGGCTTGCGATACCCCTTCTTCCACCATTTTGTCAAACTGTAGCTCGTGCCCTGGCCTTGCTTCGTGAGCTATGATAGTCCATGATGCGGCATCGAAAGTGAAGTCGTCATATTTATCGGTAGCTTTTTCACCCGGCGATGCAGGCATATTCAACGGTAGCACAAATACACCGCGCTGACCGGTATTGTTCAGGAATGGCGGCGGTACCATGTGCGGGGCAGGGCTTTGTGCGGTTTCGGCAGCCGATGCTAAACGGATAATAGCCGGGCGGCTTGGCAGTGTTACCAGTTGGTGCTCACGGATGATTCCTTCAATATCTTTTAGATGTTGCTCATAAAGTGGGATAATAGAATCGCCATGGATCTGCTCTTTTTTAAGCTCGCGGATCACAGCACGATAATCACTTGATGGTAGATTGCGTTTTTTTGCTATCTGCTCGGCAATGGGTTTCATTTCCTCCTGAATCTGGTTGAACAGCGCATGGGCCATTTCAGCTACTTTTGCCAGTGGGATATCAATGCCGTAGGCTTCTAAATTCATAGCATACTCTTCGGGCGGCAGGCGGAAATCCGTACGGGCTTTTACCAGCACGTTTGCTTTTACCCATTGATCATAATCTTCCAGTTGTTTTTTAAGCGTAGCGTAAGGTTGTTCCCAGCCGGTCACCTTGTATTTGGTGCAAAGCTCGGCAATGCCGCTTACGATGCTTGCATTGCGTGACAGATCGGTTTCCATGCGCTGTTTTGACGGATAGATCATGTTTTTGCCTGCCATCTGGTGCTGTACACGTTCCCTGTAAATAGTTGCCAAAGGTTTATATCCTTTCTCCAATCCTGCATATTTACGAATGCGCATTACGGCTGCCTGGCGGCGGGCCTCGGGCGTTTGGTCATCAAGCAATGTTTCCAGTCCGCTGTAAATAGTTGATGAAGCATTTAAAAATGGCACCTGGCGGCTCAGCTCAAAGTCCTGCTGGCGAAAGCCTAATTTAAGATGGGTTATAATGATATTGATATCCTGCTGGATAAAAGTGTTTTTTTCAGTTTTAAGGGCTTCGGTAAGTTTGGCAACAACAGCTTCTTCATCCTTACGTTCGGCCAATATAGTTTGCAATGTAGGTACTGCAATGTCACTATCATATTCTGCCAGGCCTTGTGATGAGCCATACTCGGGCGAGTATTTTTTGTCCAGATCAATGATGATTTTAGTGTACTCGTTTGATTTGGCTACCCAGGCTTTTGTTTCGGCCGATTGCTGGGCAACTGCGTTAAAGCAGATACCGGTCAGCAGCACTAAAATACCTGTACTTTTTAGTAGGTTTTTGTTCATGGTCAATTTAAATTATGAAGGGCAAGTTAGCTATTTTGACCGTTGATTTGTTTTGATTGCGTTGATTTTGACCACTGATTTATTTGATTACGTTGATTTCGCAGATAATAGCACATTTTGACTTTGTCGCTATCGTTGGTGACAATACCAACAACGGCGCAACGATGGTGCTTAAATGAAACAGCCTGTCTTTTCATAACGAAAAGAGAGGCTGAACAGATCAACGCAATCAGCGTAATCAATAAAAAAGACTCAACGGTTAAAAGCGGTACCCTAAGGTAAGGAACGCGTTGTTGTTTGTTTTCTTCAAATCGGCAAACGGACTTGTTGCGCCTACATCATAAGGGAAAATAGTTTGGTTACCGGTTGCCCTTGCGTAAGTTGCATCAATAAAATAAGCGCCAAAGTGCACGCCTATACCGCCGCTCACTGTTTTAATATCGCTACCCAGATCTTTCATCGGGTTGCCCTGCTGGCTGTAACCTCCGCGAAGATAAACCAGGCTGTTTACATTTATTTCGGCACCAACGTGCAGGTTCACTGTTGAACGGTAAAGTGATTTGATATCGCTGTTATCGCCATCGGCAGTATAGCTGTCATTGCTGCTTAAGTGTGTGGTGGTATAATCAATATATTCAACATCGCCGCTGATAAAGCCGTATTTATCTATAAATACTGCTGCACCACCTGCCAGTTTTAGCGGAGTGCGCAGGTTATAGCTTAACTGATATTGATCGGATACATTGCGATAGCTATTTCCGCCGGTATATTGTGTGGCAAGTCCCTCGGTGTATGAATCGTCAATGTTATAAAACGTTGGTGAAGTGAATACAAAGCCCAATCGTACGGCCTGTACCGGTTTATATATAATACCTAATTTGGCGTTAAAACCTGAGCCTTTAGTGCTTTGATCCTGAGCAAATGTTGATGAAAAATCGGTAGGGTTACCGCCGTTGCTAATTATAGCATTACCGTTTTCTGTAAACCGGGAATGCGAGTTATACCGGATATCGGTAATAGCCAAACCTAAACCTACATAAAGCTTATTGCTATAATTGGCACCAAATGAAAGGTTAAATTCCGACTGACCGCCGGTACGGGTAATACCTGCCAACTGCCTTACCGGAACGTTCACGGTGCTTGAATAAGAGTTTGGATCTGAAGCAGAGCCAAAATTATCGATCAATATATGGTCATATGCCCAGCCGTCAAGCCCGTTGGGATTGACGCTGCCGTATTGGGATACTTCGCGTTTGGCTATACCGGCATAATAATCAGAAATAGAGCTTGTTTGGTTTGTACCGCCGTAACCCACGTTTTCATAAAAATTATTGGTACGGCTGTAGCCTGCGCCATAATTGATACTTAACCAGCCTTTGCTTTTGTCGCGCCTGCCGCTGCTAAGCTGCTGATAAAACACGATAGCGGCGTTGCTCATGTTTACATCGTTACGGTTTGCGCTGCCTGCCTGACCAAAAAAGCTGGAGCTTATTTTTGAGTTATCATACTCGGGGGTAATGCTCACCTCCGAGTGGGTGAAAAAGCCCAAACCTGCCGGGTTACCGCTTACCGAGCTCAGATCGCCGCCTATGGCTGTACCTGCGTTGCCGATAGCCTTGATACGTGATGTTGATCCGGTTTGGAAGGTGGAAAACCTGATGGCATCCTGTGAGTATTGCGCAAAGCTATCTTTAGTAATCGCTACTATAGCAATTACGCTTAGTAAATACTTGATTTTCATAAAATTCAGGTAAAAGATATAAGATTTAGGTTTAAGGTCTTGATGGTCTGCCGCCACCTCCGCCACTGCTGCTGCCGGTACTGCGCGAACTGCCGCTGCTTGAGCTTGATGATGGCGTATATGATGGTTGCTGTTGCGATGTACGTTCAACCTGTGGCTGTCTGTAAACCGGTTGTGCATCACGTGTTGGTGCTGCATCTGTACGGGCAGGACGTGCATAACGGGTACCATTGTTGTTATTATAGCTATTATTCGCGTTATTGTTGCCCGTACTATAAGTGTTTGTCCTGCTGCCTATTGGCCTGTTACGGCCTCCCGGAACGTAACCTATACCTGAAACGGCACTGCTAACCGGGCGGCCGCTGCCTGCAAACGGGTTGCCGTTGCCTCGGTAAGGGCGTGGTGTGCCTGACGTACTGCCGGCATAGTAGCTGCCCCCGTTATAATAAGCTCCCCCGCCATATCCGTATCCACCATACCCGTAACCGCCGCCGTAGTAACCGCCGTATCCATAACCTAATCCCAAGCCAAGGCCACCATAATAACCGCCGTAGCCTAACCCCCAGCCACCACCATATCCGTAACCGCCCCCATAGTAGCCCAAACCGCCATAGCTCAATCCGTAGTTATAATAGGAGTAGTTGTTATAAGCCGAATAAAAATCATCGTAATAACCAAAAGGAGAAAAGTAACTGAAACGGTTTATACGCGAAGAGTAATCATCGTAATAAAAGTAATCATCGTCGTCATCGCTGTAAGTATCCTCCTGGGCAACCGGGGTTTGGTTGTAGGCAGGCTGCTGCGCGTAAACGGGCTCATCAGCCGCGCGCGCGTCAGAAAAATAAACGTCGTCATTACTTTGGTTTGATGCAAGCTTGGTTGTAGAGCAGGAACTCAGCGCCATGGCACCGATAATAAACATTCCTATCACGATGTTCCGTTTCATATGCAGGTAAGTAAAAAGTGCAAGGTCAAATAAGTTTTAAATTTATAAATTTGGCAGCAATATACAACAATTACACAAGTCCAAATTCTATCCAATCAATATGAGCAAAGGTGTTATTAGTAAAGACGAAGATTATTCGCAATGGTTTAACGACTTAGTAATTAAATCTGACATGGCCGAGTATTCGCCGGTTAGAGGCTGTATGATCATTAAACCGTACGGCTATTCGATATGGGAAAAGATCCAGGCGGTGCTTGACGAGATGTTTAAAGATACCGGCCACAGCAATGCCTATTTCCCGCTTTTAATACCCAAGTCGTTCTTTAGTAAAGAAGCCAGCCATGTTGATGGATTTGCCAAGGAATGTGCCGTTGTAACCCATTACCGCCTTAAAAATGATGGTGACGGAAATATTATTGTGGATGAGGAAGCCAAGTTGGAAGAAGAGCTGATCATCCGCCCAACATCCGAAACCATTATCTGGAACACCTATAAAGGCTGGATCCAATCATACCGCGATTTGCCTATCCTGGTTAACCAGTGGGCCAACGTAATGCGTTGGGAAATGCGTACCCGTTTGTTTTTGCGTACCAGCGAATTTTTATGGCAGGAAGGTCATACTGCTCACGCAACAGCTGATGAGGCTATCGCCGAAACCGAGCAAATGCTGAACGTATATGCCAATTTTGCCGAAAACTGGATGGCGCTACCGGTAGTAAAAGGCCGCAAGACAGCTAATGAGCGTTTTGCAGGTGCTTTGGATACCTATTGTATTGAGGCATTGATGCAGGACGGTAAAGCTTTACAAGCCGGTACATCACACTTTTTGGGGCAGAATTTTGCCAAGGCTTTCGACGTAAAGTTTACCAATAAAGAAAATAAAATTGAGCACGTTTGGGCCACTTCATGGGGTGTTTCAACTCGTTTGATTGGAGCACTGATCATGGCTCATAGCGATGACGCAGGTTTAGTGTTGCCTCCTAAACTGGCACCTATACAGGTAGTAGTTGTGCCGATTTACAAGCATCAGGAAGAACTGGATAATATCAGCGCATACGTTGATTCGTTAAAAAAAGAACTTAAGGCTAAAGGCATTTCAGTTAAGTTTGACAACCGCGATACCCATCGCCCGGGAGCTAAATTTGCTGAATACGAACTGAAAGGCGTACCATTGCGCGTAGCCATAGGCAGCCGCGATATGCAGAACGGTACGGTAGAACTGGCCCGTCGTGATACTAAAACCAAGGAAACAACTACCCAGGACGGCCTTGCCAGTAAAATAGAAAGCCTGCTTGAAGAGATCCAAAATAATATCTACAAAAAAGCGTTCGATTTCCGTGCTGAAAATACCACCGAGGTTGATACCTGGGATGAGTTTAAACGCCTGTTAGACGAGCAACCGGGTTTCCTGAGCGCTCACTGGGACGGCACATCCGAAACTGAACAAAAAATAAAAGAGGAAACTAAGGCGACAATCCGTTGCATACCTTTGGATAATAAACAGGAAGAAGGAAAGTGTATCCTAACGGGGAAACCTTCAACGCAGCGGGTGCTTTTCGCAAGAGCATATTAGGTTTGGGTGAATGGTTGATTGAGTTGATTAGGTGAGTGGTTTGTATTGAAGTTCTCTTGATGGGGGTTAATATTTCTTCATAACTTTATCGACGGATCAACCTAAACAATCATTCACTAATAATGGCTTCATTCACGGATCTTGAAACATGGAAGCAAGCAAGAAAGATTAGGAATATTGTTTCCGGGCTTGTAAAAGAATTTCCTCTTGAAGAAAAGTACAGGCTGACAGATCAAATTGTTCGTTCTTCTCGTTCTATAGGCAATAATTTAGCCGAAGGGCATGGCAGGTTTCATTATCAGGACAATATTCGGTTTTGTATAATGGCCCGAGGTTCGTTAACTGAAACACTCGACCATTTGATCGTAGCGTTGGATGAAGGGATTATTACAAACGAAGTATTGCAACAGTTTCAGACAGAATACGATAGTTGCCTGAAGTTAAAAAACGGTTATATTCAATATTTAAAGACAAAAAAGGGAGAAAGTTGAAGGGGAGTGAATGGAGAGTGGTTTATTAGGAGGGTAGTTAATAGGGGAGAGGCAAACCACTCACCTAATCAACTCAATCAACCATTCACCAAAAGCAAACCACTCATCTAATCAACCCAATCAACCACTCACTATCTATGAAATTCGCAACTAAAGCAATACACGCAGGGCAGGAGCCCGATCCAACAACCGGCGCTATCATGACGCCGATATATCAGACTTCAACCTACTGGCAAAAATCGCCGGGGGATAACAAGGGGTATGAGTACTCGCGTGGTACCAACCCGACCCGTAAAGCGCTTGAGGATTGTTTGGCTGCTTTGGAAAATGCGAAGTTCGGCTTGGCCTTTTCAAGCGGCATGGGCGCTACTGACGCAGTGATGAAGCTGCTTGCACCCGGCGACGAGGTAATTACCGGGAACGACCTTTACGGTGGTTCGTACCGGATCTTTACCAAGATCTTTGCTAACTATGGCATCAAGTTTCATTTCCTTGATCTGTCTGATCCGGAGCTTGTGCGTGCCCATGTGAATGACAAAACCAAGCTGGTTTGGATAGAAACGCCTACCAATCCAACCATGCGCATTGTTGATGTAGAAGCCATAGGTAAGATCACCAAAGAAAAGAACCTGCTTTTTGTAGTGGATAATACTTTTGCATCGCCATACCTGCAAAACCCAATTGACCTGGGAGCAGACATCGTGATGCACTCCGTAACCAAATACATCGGTGGCCATAGCGACGTGGTAATGGGGGCCTTAATGTTGAACGACGAGGAGCTGTACAAAAAGCTTTGGTTTATTTATAATGCCTGTGGTGCTACACCTGGGCCAATGGACAGCTTCCTGGTGCTGCGTGGTATAAAGACCCTGCACCTGCGCATGAAAGCGCATTGCGAGAATGGCAGGCAGATAGCCGAGTTCTTAAAAGATCATCCCAAAGTTGAAAAGATCTACTGGCCGGGCTTTACCGATCATCCTAATCATGATATTGCCAAAAAACAAATGCGCGATTTCGGCGGTATGATCAGTATTGTGCTTAAAGGCGCCGATCTGCAGGAAACGTTCCGGATTGCATCATCATTTAAAGTATTTTCACTGGCCGAATCATTAGGTGGTGTTGAATCGCTGATCAATCACCCTGTAAGCATGACCCATGGCTCAATCCCTAAAGCTGAGCGTGAAAAGGCCGGTGTGGTTGACAACCTGCTGCGGTTGAGCGTAGGGGTAGAGGATATTGAGGATTTGCTGGAGGATATTAAGCAGGCACTTAGCTAACGTTAATTTAATAATTATACCGTCATTGCGAGGTACGAAGCAATCTCCGACAAGCAGAGCCGCTCTGTATAGTTTGGGATTGCTTCGTACCTCGCAATGACGTTTTGTAAATACCCATGACCGAAAATCTCAAAGCTTTCCTCGATGCTAAAGTTGCCCAATATAATCGCCCTGAGTTTATTGAGAATGACCCGGTGACTATCCCGCATATTTTTAGCGGGAAGCAGGATATTGAGATCATGGGCTTCTGGGCCGCTACTTTAGCCTGGGGACAGCGGGTTACCATCATCAAGAAATGTAAGGAGCTCATCGCCTTAATGGACGGTGCGCCTTATGATTTCATTATTAATCACGAAGAACCCGATCTTAAAAAGCTGCTCCAGTTTAAGCACCGCACTTTCAATGATGTAGATACGCTTTACTTTATTGGTTTTTTCAGGCAGCATTACGAACGGTTTGAATCGTTGGAAGATGCATTTGTGCCGATGCCCTCCGGCCCACTGAAGGGGGAGCAAAAGGAGCATGGTGTTGAAGCATATCTCAATCACTTTCGCTCATACTTTTTTTCTTTACCTGATTTTCCGCATCGCACAAAAAAGCACGTTTCATCGCCGTCGCAAAAATCAACCTGTAAGCGCCTGAATATGTTTTTACGCTGGATGGTACGTAAAGACGATAATGGTGTTGATTTCGGTATCTGGAACCGCATCAAACCTGCCGACCTGATCTGCCCACTTGATTTGCATGTCGACAGGGTATCGCGCAAACTCAATCTCATCACCCGCAAACAAACTGACTGGCAAACCGCAATTGAACTGACCGAAAGGCTCCGTGAATTTGACCCGAACGATCCGGTGAAATATGATTTTGCCCTGTTTGGATTAGGGATTGAGGAACGCTGGGGCGTGCAGTTTTAATTTACTTGCCCAATAACACTATACCTGGTTTAGGAGTTTCGACAAGTTCTGTCCTCACCAAAGTACCACTGTTAAAATAATAGTAATGATATGATAATGGTTTCATTTGCGAATCTGCCGCAGCTATTCGCCTATAAACCGCGTGTTGCGAAGTTTCTTCAACTAATTCCAGATTGTATTTTTCGGAATTTTTAAACTCGCTTTCACTCATCCCGATAGTATAGTGCTTAACACTGCAACCGGAAAGAATCAGCAGAATGGATATACTTATAATTGAGTTTTTTAAGGCAGACATGTGATCAAGTTTATTTTTCGTGATGCAGGTATGACTATCCCGAAAAACAAAGGTTTATCCACTATCTGTTATTTTTTGCGATTACGCCTCCTCCTTAAAATAAACCTTATAATAATTCATAGCCCGGCCATCGTCAAAACCTTTCTCAATCAACTCCTTATCGCCGTGAATATAGATATGGAAGTTTTTATCGAGCTTTAATACGCTTTTGTAAACACGGGCCTGCTTTTTCACGGCATTTTCTGATATCACAAAATTATCGGCAATTGGACTGTCAAACTCCTGCTCGTATTGGTTTTTGAAGTTTTTGAACGATTCGATGGCCTGTTCGTTACCAATCACTTCGTTCGAGAACTCTTCCATATCAAAAGTTTCCTTCTCCTTAAAATATTTCATGGAGCGGTTAAGGAGGTCTATTTTATCAGCTTTGCTCATCTCAAATTCTTCGTCGATTTTTTCGGTGATGAAGTTTTTGTAGATGCCCAGCGTATTATTGGTTTGGTTGAAGCTATCGTTACGGATCTTGAGTTGCAGAAACTGGTCTTTCCAGTACATGGCAGCCTCCTGGCCATTGTTGGTTTTATCAACTACTACTACCTTATAACCGTTTTCTTTTTCGATGTTGAAGATCAGCACACCCTTATCCAGTTTGTTGATGTTGATTGCGTCCTGTTCATAATCAACCTGGAAACCTCCTTTATCGGGATATACTTTTAAATAGGTTTCCTTGTTCTCTGATTTGAAGATGCCGATAGCATCCAGCGGATTACCTTCAATTTGCACCTTGTTAAAGTACACCACATAAAGTTCGCCGCCTTTAATATTGGGGTGGAGGGTAACTTTATACAGATGCCTTGCTATTTGTTCAGATGCTTCATGGAATTTGGTGTTATCGTCAAATACCTGTGTGGCAAAGTGATGCAGTTCGTTTAAGCCCAGATCGCCGCTGCTGTGGGTGAGGTGATAAACTTCGTTGGCCTTTTCAAAAGGTTTCAGAAAATACTGCATGAGCAGATTGGGGATGATCTCATCCTTCAGTTCCAGCGGTTGTTCTGAAAGGGCATACATCTCCTCTTGAGATTGGTTACCAACGTGATGCACCGAAATGGTTTCGAGCGAGGCTTCAAAAAAAGTTACCATAATTGCCCGCGAAGGTAAGGTTTTTCATTTAGTCATTAGGTCATTTGCTTGCGCGTCATTAAGTCATTGAAAAGTAGTTCATGGGTTGATGGGGCATGGTTCATATTATTTTGTTTTACTTTTGCCATGAGTTCATTTTACAAACAGTAGGTTATGCCGATGATCTAATGACTCAATGACCCAATGAATGCTTCAATGACAGATAATACCGATACCATAGTAGCCCTTGCCACTCCAAACGGAGTGGGTGCCATAGCTGTGATCCGCCTTTCGGGGCCTGACGCCATAACTATTGCCAATAGTGTGTTTAAGGCTAAAGACCTGAGTAAACAGGCATCGCACACCATTCATTTTGGTAGTATTGCTGATGGTGAACTGATTTTGGACGAGGTGCTGGTATCGTTATTCGTTGGCCCGCGGTCATACACCCGCGAAAATGTGGTAGAGATCTCCTGCCATGCTTCGGGTTATATTATTGAAAGTATTATCAAGCTGTTTATCAAAAAAGGTGCACGATCAGCCAAACCCGGCGAATTTACGCTAAGGGCATTCCTGAATGGCCAGCTCGACCTGAGCCAGGCCGAAGCCGTTGCCGACCTGATCGCTTCAAACTCTAAAGCGTCGCAACAGGTGGCCTTACAACAGCTTCGCGGAGGTTTTAGTACCCAATTACAGGCCTTGCGTGAACAACTGGTGAATTTTGCCTCGCTCATTGAACTGGAACTTGATTTTGCTGAGGAAGATGTAGAATTTGCCAACCGCGATCAATTGAAAAAACTGATCCATGAGATCACCAAAATAGTGGGTAGATTGATCCAGTCGTTTGAGCTGGGTAATGCCATTAAGAATGGTGTAAACACAGTAATAGCCGGCCGGCCGAATGCAGGTAAATCAACATTGTTGAATGCTCTGCTTAATGAAGAACGTGCCATAGTAAGCCACATCCCCGGTACCACGAGGGATACGATAGAAGAAGTATTAAATATTCAGGGCATTAATTTCAGGCTGATAGATACCGCCGGGATCCGTGAGGCTACAGATGCCATTGAACAGATAGGTGTACAGCGAACGATGGAGAAGATCAGCCAATCGGCCCTGTTGGTTTACGTTTTCGACGCCGCCGAAATCACGATAGAAGAGCTGAACAACGATATAGCAAGCCTGCAAAAGCCAGGCGTTACTATGTTGATAGTGGCCAACAAGGCTGATTTGCTTAACGCTGAACAATTATCAGCCCTGCCTCATACTGACAGAACGATCATTATTTCCGCGAAAGAAAAACGTTATATTGATGAACTGAAACAAAAGATTTATTCATCGGCCGTAAAAGATCAATTGAGCGGTGATGAAACCCTGGTAACCAACATCCGCCACCTCGAAGCCTTGCAAAAAACTGAAGAAGCGCTGGTAAGGGTGTTGGGCGGTATAGACGGCAGCATCACTTCTGACTTTCTTTCGATGGATATTAAGCAGGGGCTTCACTATTTGGGTGAGATAACCGGTGTGGTTACTACGGACGATTTACTGGAGAATATATTTAGTAAGTTTTGTATCGGCAAATGACACATATTTAAGCCTGCAAAGTATTACATAATAAAACATGATAAACCGCTTTTAATCAATGATTAATGCGGTTTTTTATTTGCGTTATTATTAGTTTCTTTTGCGTTGTTTTGTTTATTTTTGTACCTCAGTTGTACCCCATTCTGAATTTTGTACCCCGCCATATTTTAATGGGGAAATAACTTTGCTTATTTAAACTTATTTAAACCTAAATGGGTTTATTTGTAATTATAAACGATAGAGAAGAATGGCTTCAAACATTAGGGTTCAACGGGTTTGTCAATACTGCGGAAATGACTTTGAAGCGAAGACTACGGTTACCAAATTTTGCTCGGATAACTGTGCAAAGCGTGGATACAAAGAAAGAATTCGGAAAGGTAAGATCTTGAAAAGCGAAGAAGAGGTGAAGGTCATCAAAAGTAAACCTTTGAATGATATTCAAGCTAAATCATACTTAACCGTAGGTGATGTTGCGACCTTACTGCAAAGCAGCGAGCAGGCGATTTATGATATGATCAATTCCGGAAGATTGGCGGCGACCAACCTGGGAATCAGGAAGACCCGCATACTGCGCGCGGATATTGATAAGCTGTTCAATCCGCCGAAAGTAAGACCCATGGTGGAGAGCATTCCTGTAAAGCCGTTACGGATCAGCGACTGTTATACGATCGCTGAAGCCGAGTATGTGAGCGGTATGTCAAGCAAGGCCTTTTATGACCTTATCAAAAAGCATAATGTTCCCAAGGTGAAGCAAGGGAAGTTCGTCTACGTGCCCAAAAAGGAGATTCATAAACTATTTAACAAATAACATATGAGTGTGACGCTGAGAAAAAAAACCATAGGGAAGGGAAGGAAGTCATTATACCTTGATTTCTACCCGGCGATTCCACACCCTGATACCGGGAAATTCACCAGAAGGGAGTTTTTGAGCCTTTATGTTATTGCACGACCGCAATCGGACCTGGAGCAATTGCACAATAAAGAAACTTTGTTATTGGCGGAAAATATCTGTGCGAAACGCACATTGGAAGTACAAAATGCATCCTATGGTTTTCTGGGGAAAGTACAAAGAGAAGGTAAGTTTCTCGATTATTTTAAAAAAATCGCTGCAAAAAAGTCTGGGACAAACGCCTGGGGATGGGAAATGGGCTGGCGATATTTTGAAGACTATGCAGGTAAACAGATTCGCTTCTGCGATCTTACTGAAGCTTATTGCGAGGAATACCGCGATTATATCCTTTCAGGGCCGTCTGTCGGACAAAATGGAAAGAGAATTTCCATAAATACGGCAGTGGCTTATTTTGGAAAATTCAAGTCTATGCTCAAAGATATTTATAAAGCTAATTTAATAACCAAAAATCTTTATGAGCAGGTGAAGCCAATCAAAGAGCGGGAAGTATTTAGGGAATTTTTGACGCTGGAGGAATTGCAGCAGCTTGCAGCCACGCCTAATGACGATGATCTGATGACCAGAGCTGCTCTTTTTTCCGCGATGACGGGATTGCGTTATTCTGATATTGAGACTTTGTTATGGTCAGAGGTAAGGGGTAATGAAGATAATTATTATATACAGTTCAGACAGGAAAAAACGGAGGGAGCGGAAACCCTTCCGATTTCAAATGAAGCACGCAAACAACTGGGGGAAAGAGACGAATCCGACAATCGGGTTTTCAGGGGAATCAGGTATTCGCGACTTAAACCCTTTCTTACCTTATGGCTGACACGCGCCGGAATACAGAAAACGAATTTTACCTTTCATTGCCTCAGGCATACCTTTGCCACTTTGCAGCTGATCATGGGGACCGATATTCACACGGTAATGAGGATGCTAGGACAAAAAAGCCTGAAAAGCACCCAACGCTATCTGCATCTGATAGATAAGGTTAAAAAGGAGGCAAGCGGTAAGATCAGTTTAAGCAATAAGACGCTCAGCGAAGTCAATATAATGGATTTGCTAATGAAAGAGCTAAAAGCAATCAACGAAAAGTTAGCGTCCGTATCGTCTTGAAATGCGTTTGGAACGTCGTTTCAAAACCTTCGGGACTACCTGATATTCGTCAAGCATCTGAGAAACGGTTGCTTGACGCCCGCTTTTCTTATACTCAGTCAGTTCGGATTTACTGAAGTATAGACGTTTTCCCGGTTTGCTGGCTGGGATTTCACGCCTGCTTACCTTGCTGTAAAGCGTTGGCACAGCCAGATTGAGAAAGTGGGCGGCCTGATCGACTGTCAGCATTTCATCGGTATCTTGTTCGATTACTTTTTGTCCGTTCAACAATGCTTCGATCTTTTCCAGCTTTGTAAGCAATCTGCCTACCATTTCAGGTAGATTTTCAAAATTAATTTTATTCATTGTCTAGGCTTTAAGTAATAAAGTAGAAGAATGAAATCATCGTCTTCCTGCCGCCGGGCATACGTTCAAAATCATCGTCTTCCTGCCGCCGGGCATACGTTTAGACCCATCATCGTTCTACCGCTTTCGAAACTGAATATTAGTTAACATTTACCCGGACGACAGCCTTAGCCGCTTTATCTTCGACTTGCGGTACAGCTCCCGGTCCATTGCTTGCCGCAGGCCGCGTATGTCCGGCAGTACTTCGGCCAATCCCGGCGCATCAAAGCCGGTATAGTCAGTGTTTTAAGATGGTCAATGTGTTGCGGAACTCTATGAACTTTTCCGGATCGCATTGATCAACGGATCCGGAGTACTCAGCATGTATCAAGCAAAAATCTAATGATGCCCGAATAGCGAAGCCCTCCATGACGATATTATCAGTATGAACACTGCTTTAAACCGATATAAGTATGGTTATATGCCAGGCCAAAGCATTTGAACTGGATAAAACGATCTATGTAGCTATCTGAAATAGTGAGGCTAGTCGTCTAATCTCCCTTTCCGCGAAGTGTAACCATTGTCAAAAGGAAACGGTATGTTTAACGTAGTACTGTTAAGATCAACATAATCTTAATTGGAAAGGATCGCGACCCATTGTATATTAGCCTGATGGAACAAGTGCTTAACTGCCTGGTAATTGACGACGACCCAGATGTAAATGCCTATGTATGCGAAATGGTAGCTCAAATCCCCTTTTTGCATTTGGCAGGATCCTACGAAAATGCTCCCGGGGCGTTGAACAGGCTGGAAGCTGGCGGTATCGGTTTACTGGTGCTTGATATTAATTTACCGGGGATCGACGGGGTCACTTTTGCGGGTACCCTGAAAGAGATGCCGCGCGAAACCATGCCGCGCGTGATCCTCATCAGCGGCTCCCGTGAGTACGCTGTCGATGGTTATAAAGTAGATGCCGTAGATTACCTTGTCAAGCCATTTTCCTATGAAGACTTTTACCGGGCAGTGGCCAAGGTGCGGACATTAACAAACTTGTCTAAAACCCCGTCAGCAGATGAGTATCTGTTTTTAAAGGTGGAACATGACCTGATCCGGGTAAATATCCGTGATATCTGTTATATTGAAAGTTTCAAAGACTATGTTAAAGTATTTACCGGCGAACAGACGATAGTTGCTTTATCTACGCTTAAAGCGATGGAAGAACGTCTTGCCGGAAAGCGTTTCATGCGTGTGCACCGTTCCTTTATTGTCAACCTTGACAAGATCGAACATATTCAGCATCTAACCATCAGGTTCGGAAAAACCGTTATCCCGGTCACTGAACAATACCGCGAGTCATTCAAGGCTGAGTTTCGCGAATGGCTCTAACGGATGGCAGCCTGTTTTCGTCGGCCGGAAATTCGTTTTGGTCGAAGCAGCTTGCCACCTATAATCTAATGGCGTTCATTTGAGTACATTTTAAATGAACGATCATGAAAAAGATAATAATTATTGCCTTGATGCTTGGTTTAGGAACCTTCGCCCGGGCTGTTGAAAAAAATGATTCCACCAAACGCGATACAGTTAAGATCAACAACCAGTTGCGTAAATTAAATGAAAAGCTGACGGACTTGCAGGCGGAACTGACCAAAGTTCAAAACCGCCTGCCTGATGAACAAGCTGCTGCTGAAGAAGCATCCAAAAGTTCCAGTAAAGCACAGGAAAAAAGCCGCAGTGAAGCTTCCTCAGCTGTAGGTGGTGATACCGGCGACGCGCGTAAAGCTGCCAAAGCAGCAAAAAAGGCAGCCAACGAAACCAGCGATGCAGAAGATGCTGATAATAAAGTAAAAAAAGACCAGAAAAAGATCAGGGAGCTGAATAAAGAGATCGAAAAGACCAAAGAAAAGATTGCAAAACTGGAGCAGGTCCAAGGCTAAAACTTTATGGGGAATTTAACTGTTTAACGTCAATTAGTGTATGACAACAAAGGCAGGCAATTTTTCAGGAATTATTAACCGTGTTTTTATTATTTTCCTGTTGTTCACCTTTTTGGTAACAACAGGATCTTTTGTTTTGAGGCGCACCATTACCCTTAAACTCGACAAATTAGGTTTGCAATTAACAACGCATTCTTACCGCCAGGGGATCACCGCGCTTTTGGTAGATCTGGACGTTGCGGAGAACAACTTCCAGAAAGCTGCGGCTGACGGAAGCCCGGCTGATCTGGCTATTTATCAACGGCGATTGGATACGATCTTTCGCGGTATGAATTTGATCATTGATCATTACCGGCAGGGTGGGGACAGTTCCCTTCCGGAAAGCCGCAGGCAACTGGAACAAAAGCTGCAGCAAAAACTTGATTTATCACGACAGTTATTCGGCCTCCGGAAAAACTTTGATTCGTTGCTGCGGGTCACTACTTTTGACCGCCTCCATAACCGGGGTGATCTCCAACATGTATCATCTGTGCAGGTCAGCGCCGATACGATCGTAACCACCAAAAAGGAAACGGTAAAAAATAGTTTGCTGCGCCGGATAAAAGATGCGTTTCATACCACGCAATCGGTAAAAGTACTCACGGTACGCCAGCGGCAACGGGAAAAGGCCGGCCTTTCGAATATGGAAGCGAAGCGATTGCTGGCTGAGCTTGGCTCACAGTATGGACGGATGGCATTATCCGGACAGGCCCTCGTAACGGCAAACCTTAATCTATTGAACGAACTGCGGCAATTGACGCGGCAGTTACAGGATATAGACCAAATTGCTTATGAGCAAAGCAGGGAAGTGACTTTGAAGGCTTATGCTTCCGCAACACGCGACCTGAATACATTTACCGGCATTTCGCTGGTAGCCGTTTTGATCTTTATCGTTTTACTGGTCATCTATGTCCGCCGTGCCGGTTGGGCGGAACGGCGGATACGAGTTGAAAATAACCGCGCTGTGCGGCTGGCCGGTCAAAAATCGGAGATCCTGGCCATTATGAGCCATGAGATCCGAAATAAATTAATGGCGATCAACGGCGCGGTTTTTACCATGAAAAAAACAACATTGTCGGCGCAACAGGAACAGAAGCTGGGGGCCATTACGCTGGCTTCCGGCCTGGTATTGGAAACCATCAACAATGTATTAGATACCAGTAAGCTGGAGCAGGGGTATGCAGAAACACGGCAAAGCGGGCCTTTTAAACCAGGTGAAGCTATCGCCGAATCAATCGAAGCGATGCGTTTTATGGCTGAAAATAAAGATTTGCAATTGGAATTATCATGGAATGAGCAGGTTGATAACGTTGTTGAAGGTGATAGTTTCCGTCTCAAACAGGTCTTATTGAATTTATTAAGCAATGCCATTAAGTATACCGATCAAGGAAAAATTTCTGTTATGGCCGAACTTGTAGGTACTGGCCCCGCTTACCGGCTAAATGTATCGGTGAGCGACACTGGCTCGGGTATTCCAGGAAACAGGCAGGCACAGTTATTCACTCCATATTACCAGGCCGAAGGGCAAAAGCCCGGCACCGGCCTGGGTTTATATTTGTGCCGCCAGCTTGTCCAAGGTCAGGGTGGCGGGATCTCCCTTGAAAGCGAAGTTAACCAGGGAACAGTTATATCCTTTTGGATCCCTTATAAAAGATCAGAGATTGCTCCAGTTATGGATTAGCCGGAATAAATTCCAATTGTCCGGGACTTTGAGGCAGGATAACGACTCATGTTGCGACTATCTTTTTACTGACCGTTATTTTTTTTGCCAGCCGGTTTTGCTTAGGCTCCTCATCACCGAGGATGATGCCCCATGCCTTGAGGCTTTCAACCCGGTCAAAAATTATTTTCAGGACCGCTATCACAGGTATGGATAAGAACATACCAGGGATACCCCAGACCATTTCACCAATGATGACTCCCAATACAGTGATCAGCGCATTGATCCGGACCTTAGAGCCCACAACCAATGGCAATAATATATTGCTGTCGATGAGGTGCATAACCACCAGGGTAATCATGACATAGATCACTGTTATTTGTTCCGGGGATGTAGCGAAAGTGACGGCGGCGCTTAATACCAGCGCAGTGAATATCCCGATATAGGGTATAACGTTGAACAAGCCGGTGATCAGGCCTAGCAAGATGGCATATTTAACCCCCAGGACCATAAATGTCACACTAACAACGATAGCAACAATTACCATTTCGATGATAAGGCCGGTGATATATTTCCGGATCATATTTTGCACTTTTTCAATAATATCATGTACCACTTTTTTATTTTCCTCTTCGAATACCGACTCCAGAAAGCGCATGATCAGTTTGCGATAGAGCAAAAAGAAAAAAGTATATATAAAAGTAAAAACTAAGAAAAGCAGCATCCCCGACAATGACAATAGGGTGGCACCCACCACCGATCCGCCGGAAGCGACTACCTTATTGGTGGTATTCGTTACGAACGTTAGCTGCTTATGACGGGTAACGTGAAAACTGGAACGGATCCAGTCCATCAGGTCATTTTGTGTTTTATGCAACTGGTCTTGGAATTGTGGCCAGTCGCTCGCAAGGTCTGACACCTGCGAACCGATCACATAAAGCAACCCCCCAATACAGGCCAGCAGGCTTAAAACCGCCAGCATCGATGCTGCACTGCGCGGCATCCGGAGCTTATTTTCCAGAAAAGCGGCAAAAGGAAGCAATAAAATGGAAAACAGACAGGAAAATATTAACGGCGAAAGGATTTCTTTGGCGATAATCACGATCCATACAAGTGCAATAAGGCTGAACAGTACGGCGGCCAGTTTTAAATAAAACGGCAGTCCCTTGAATTGCTGGATGTCCACGTTATTAACTTAGTTTTTCTTTTATTGTATTTGCAACTTCTTCCATGGCGTAATCCTTCGCCTTGTTCATAAATAAGGATGGGTTGTCCAATAAGTCGTCCAGTATCGAGGTTCCGTCTATTCGTTTCCTGGTAATAAAGTAGATAGCATAAGCTGTTCCTGCACCTAATAAAAAAGTCTTGATCGTGCCCATAAGTTTTTCATAGATAATGTCAACTATGATGCCACCAAATTGCAGGATGTTGATAACAAGCAACACTATGCAGGGGCATGTACAGGATGTATCAACTAAAGCTCCGGCAAAAGACAACGGTAACCTGGGAATTTCGTATGATATATAACTGAAAACTGAAAAACAGGATTTTATCTAATTGAATCAGATGGATCAACTACCGGAAAATGTGATGCTGATGTACAAACCAAACGAAATGGAGCTCGATCCTGTAGCTGTTGCCAGGGACTCCGGTCTCGATGATCTTGCATTGAAATAGCATAGGATTGCACTTTACTAAGTGCTCTTAGTCGCGGGACAATTGTCTTTTGCCGTAAAGTCGGATGCTCCTGTACATATCTAATGGCAAACAACGAATTGGGATCGCAAACTTTAATAGCAGAAAGCTGTTAGTTGGGTAGTTTTTATTATGACCAGTCAAGAACAGCAACTTCAGGAACTCACTGACCTGGTCAGCTCATTGCAGGCAGAAAACCTCGCGCTCAAACAAAATAACCGCGCTGAACATGAGCAGCGCGATGTTAATGATGCCGCAGGCGAAACGTTACGTTTAGGCCAGCTCCGTTACCGGACAATATTTGAGAACTCCCTGTTAGGTAACAAGATCATTTCCTCCGACCTTAAAATACTGCAGGTCAACCAGAGGTTGGTCAATCTGTTAGGATATGCATCAAAAAAAGACCTGATTGGTCATGAAATTCTGGAGTTCGCGCATGAAAATTTTATTGACGACTGGCGTATCCTGCAACAAAAACTTTGGGCTAAACAAATGCCTTCTTTCAGCCTGGAGACCTGCCTGCTGCATAAAGGTGGTAAAGGGATCTGGGTCAATGTGACCTCTATTTTATTCCGGGACGACAACAGCAACCTTGGTTATACGATAATTGAGGATATTGGCGAGCGCAAACGCGGCCTTGATATATTGGCGATCAGGGAGAAGCGTTTCCGGATGATCACCGATATCATGCCGCAACAGGTCTGGACAGCTGCGCCGGACGGTCAGCTGAATTTTGTCAATCAGCAGGTCTGCGAATATTTCGGGCGGGCAGCCGATGACCTGGTTGGTAACGGCTGGCAGGATTTTATTCATCCCGATGATATCCCCGGATGTTTGAAAGTCTGGACCCGCTCACTGGAAACGGGAAAGGAATACGTGATCGAATTCCGGTTACGGGGTAAAGACAGCGACTATCAATGGTATTTAGGCAGAGCTGTTCCGATCAGGGATGAAGACGGCGAGATTACAGTATGGTTAGGTACCAATACCAATATCCACGCCCAAAAGAACAATGAATATAAAAAAGATGAATTCCTCAGCATCGCCAGCCACGAACTCAAAACACCTTTGACAACGATCAGAGCGTTTTTTCAGTTGGCCAAAAGAGAGGCCGGTCAGCATAACGTACTGGGGCAGTTCGCCGGAAAGGCAGAACGCCAGCTGGACAGGCTGGGCCGCCTGATCGAAGACCTGCTGGATGTTTCCAAGATCAATGCCGGTAAACTGATCTACAACATGGAAGATTTTGACTTTGGCCAAATGCTGAGCGACACGATTGACAGCACGCAGCAAACAAATTCCAAGCACCGCATCGAATTTAGCCGCAACTGCAGCGTGGTATATCACGGTGACAGGCACCGTATCGAGCAGGTTGTAATCAATTTGCTTAATAATGCGATCAAGTATTCTCCTGATGCCGACCGAATTATCGTCACCTGCGAAGCTGACCGGCAAAGTCTGATTGTTTCTGTACAGGATTTCGGTATCGGAATCGCGAAAGAACATCTTAACGGACTGTTTGATCGCTACTACCGGGTGGACAATACCGCCATGCGGTTTGAAGGCTTAGGGCTGGGGCTTTACATATCTTCAGAAATACTGAAGCGGCACCGGGGCAGTTTTTGGATTGACACCAGGCCAGGCGAAGGATCCACCTTTTTCTTCAGGTTGCCCCTGACCACCGCATTAGCAACGGCTTATACGGCGCAGGAAGATTTTTATCAGGATCGGCACATCAGGATCAGCTATATCGCAGCCCGGCGCCGTCTCCATGTTGACTGGACTGGTTTTCAGGACTTACACTCGGTGCAGCAAGGCTGCATGCGGATGTTGGAATATCTACAAAAGCACCAGGTAGACCGCATTGTTAACGACAACAGCCATGTCCTGGGAAATTGGGCCGACGCGGTAGATTGGGTGGGAAATATTTGGTTCCCGATGATGGAGCGGGCAGGGTTGAGATACTTTGCACACCTCATTTCTCCCAGCATTTTTAGCGAATTGTCAGCAAAAAAGAGTATCGATATTATGGCCGGAATTATTACTACGCAGTATTTTACTGATTTTAAGTTAGCTGAAGAGTGGATTGACCAGCAACTCTAAAGGGTTAATCTTTAAACTCAAGAAACGCGCCGTGGCATTCCTGCACTAATAAAATACGAAGCAACAAAAGGGCAATCGTCTGAAAAGGCCGGGGAAGCTAAAAAGCGGGAACAATGCAGGGAGGGGCAGCTGAAAGAAACCCGAAGGAGAGCGTTAACCCCTTGTATACAGGAGAAACACAAAAAGCGTTCATAACTGAACGCTTCAATATATAAGTAGATGGTATATATCTAAGTCAATTAAGCTGCTATCAATTGCAAAAAAGCAGCACACCTGACATTACCGTCATCAATTTTCCGGATATCCTTTTTCAGGATCGATTTTAATTGTTTGTCGATTGCGTTAACCATGTCTGTTGTATTTGTTGTTGCTGCTTTCATATCCTTATTATTATAAATATGATGCCAAGATATAACCAGCTTTCTGATTTCCTTAAATCGGCAGGTGATTGTAGTTTTTAATCTACAGGAAGTTCATCCCCTGTTTTTTTTCCAGTGCAGCTTTTGCTGCCGGGTAAAGTTCCTGATGCTGCCGTTTATCCATATCAGGCTTCCAGGTATATTTTTCAGCATTAAAGTTCAGATAGGAGGGACAGGTGTTTTCATAGGTGTTTGGCCAGGTAAGGAGCTGTCCTGCTTTCTTTGCTTTTAATAAGGTCTGCAGGTTTGCCCGCGTCGACGATCTGTCCGCCCGCATCGCCTGCTCCCGGGCCGATATCGATGACCCAGTCACTTACAGCGATCACTTCCATATCATGTTCCACCAGGATCACGGTATTGCCGGAATCAACCAGGCGGTTCAATTGCATCATAAGGCGTTCTACATCGGACGGATGCAGGCCGGTTGTCGGTTCGTCCAGGACATAAAGCGTCTGCCCGTGCTGCGCGCGCTGGAGCTCCGTAGCCAGTTTGATGCGCTGCGCCTCACCGCCGGATAATTCAGTAGCGGGCTGTCCAAGCCGGAGGTACCCTAAACCGACTTCACGTACGACTTCCAGCGCGCGGCTGATGGCGGGTTCTTCATCAAAGAAACCGGCGGCCTGGTCAACGGTCATGCCCAGTACTTCGGCGATGTTCCTGTCCTTATACTGTACTTCGAGTGTTTTGGGGTTGTAACGCGTTCCTCCGCAGGTCGGGCAGGGGGTATAGACACTGGGCAGAAACAATAATTCGACCATGACCATGCCTTCGCCTTCGCAATGCGGGCAGCGGCCTTTCGCCACGTTAAAAGAAAAGCGGCCGGCGTCGAATTTACGCGCCTTCGCCATCGGGGTCGCGGCAAATAATTTACGGACATGATCGAAGAGGCCGGTGTAAGTGGCCAGGTTAGATCGCGGTGTCCGGCCAATAGGTTTCTGATCCACGACCACCAGGCGCTTTATACCTTTCATCCCGCCGGATATCCTGCCGGACAGCGTCTGCACTTCGGTCTGTTCCAGCGGATCGGCTTCACTTTCGCCGGTGATATCGATTTGTATGCCCAGATGTTCTGCCGCCAGCTCTACTAAAACCTGACTGACCAGGCTGCTTTTGCCCGAGCCGGAAACACCGGTCACACTGGTCAGCACGCCTAAAGGAAAGGCGGCATCCAGATTCGAAAGATTGTTCCGGGTAATACCTTCCAGCCTCAGCCAGTCCTTCGGGATCCTGGGATCACGGTTGTTTTTGACCTTGTTTTCATAAATATAATGCCGCGTCAGGGATGCCGCCACTCCCCGCAAACCGTCCGGTAAACCGCTGTAAAGGATATGACCGCCTTTTTCACCGGCAGCGGGCCCAACGTCTACGATCCAGTCGGCATGGCGGATCACATCGATCTCATGCTCCACCACAAATAAGGAGTTGCCCGAAGCCTTCAGTTTATCCAGCGCCCGTAACAATGCCTCCGTGTCTGCCGGGTGCAAACCGGCAGAGGGTTCGTCGAGGACGTAAACCACACCGAAGAGGTTGGAACGTACCTGGGTTGCCAGGCGCAGGCGCTGGAGCTCACCGGGCGACAGGGTCGGCGTACTTCTTTCGATGGTCAGGTAACCGAGACCAAGGTCCAGCATAATCTGCAGGCGGGCGATCAGGTCTTCGGCGATGCGTTTGGCAACCACTACCTTTTCCGGGTGCAAAACCTGCATTTGTTTCAACGCTTTAGCGTCACCACTGGCATAAGGACTGAAGATGACCGCTAATTTGTTAAGTGCCAGACCGGAAAGTTCGGCAATGTCATAGCCGGCAAACTTAACTGATAAAGATTCCTGCCGCAGCCGTTTGCCCCGGCAAAGCGGGCACTCGCTGCTGAGCATATACTGTGCAACTCTTTTTTTCATCAACGCGCTTTGGGTGTGGGCAAAGGTGTGTCGCACATAGCGCCGTGCGCTTGTAAAGGTGCCCATATAGTCCGGCTGGCGCTTGTTTTTGATAAAACGCCGGATTTCTTCATGAGTATGACCTGCATAAACCGGTACTACGGGTTGTTCTTCGGTAAACAGGATCCAGTCCCGGTCGTTTTCGGAAAGGTCCTTCCAGGGTTTATCGATATCATAGCCCAGCGTGGTCAGGATGTCACGCTGGTTCTGTCCCTGCCATGCCGAAGGCCAGGCGGCGATGGCCTTTTGCCGGATGGTCAGTGTGTCGTCCGGCACCATCGTTTTTTCGGTGATCTCGTAAACACGGCCCAGCCCGTGACATTCGGTACAGGCCCCCTCCGGCGTATTGGGTGAAAAGGATTCGGCGTAGATGATACCTTGTCCTGCCGGGTAATCGCCGGCACGGGAATACAGCATACGCAATAAATTGGAAAGGGTAGTGACACTTCCCACGGAAGAACGGGTGCTGGCCGCGCCGCGCTGCTGCTGCAGGGCAACGGCGGGGGGCAGGCCTTCGATCCCGTCCACTTCCGGAATGGCCATTTGGTTAAACAGACGCCGGGCATAAGGTGACACCGATTCCAGGTAACGACGCTGGGCTTCTGCATACAGCGTTCCAAAGGCCAGTGAAGACTTGCCGGATCCGGAAATGCCGGTGAAGACAACCAGCGCGTCGCGCGGTATGTCGAGGTTGACATTCTTCAGGTTATGTTCGCGCGCGCCGCGTACCCGGACAAAGCCGGAAAGATCAGTGTTAGCCATGAACTTTAAACGGGAAAATGAAACTGAAGTTTGAGTTGCGCGATTTTAATCGCGGAGTTCAATCCATATCGGCGCATGGTCACTGCTGTGTGCCCGGCCCCGGACCTCTTTGTCCACGCCGGCTGAAACCAGGCGGATTTCCAGGGCTGTGTTCAGTAAGAAATGATCGAGGCGTAAACCTGCGTTCCGTTCATAGGCATTGCGCAGGTAATCCCAAAAGGTATATATCCGTTCATCAGGATACAATTTGCGGATCGCATCCGTCCAGCCGGTTTGGAGCAACTCTCTCCAAAGCTTTCGTGCTTCCTGCCGGAACAGCGCATTTTCTGCATATTTTTCAGGCTTATAGGTATCCAGATCGGTCGGTATGATATTACTCTCCAAAGCTTTCGTGCTTCCTGCCGGAACAGCGCATTTTCTGCATATTTTTCAGGCTTATAGGTATCCAGATCGGTCGGTATGATATTATAGTCGCCAATGAGCGCCACCGGCAACCCGAAGCCCTGCAGCTTTTTGCCATGCATTCTCAGGCGTTTGATCCATTTTAACTTATAATCGAATTTCGGGCCTGGGTATGGATTTCCATTAGGCAGGTATAGGCAGCCGATGACCACGCCATTGATAAAAGCCTCGATATAACGGCTGTGCGTATCATCGGGATCGCCATCCAGGCCGCGCCGTGTTTCCTGGATTTCGCAGTAGCGCGATAATATGGCTACGCCGTTCCAGCTTTTCTGGCCCTGCCAGATCGCGTGGTAACCGGCATCCAGCAAGGCCTGCTCCGGAAATTTACGGTCTTCGGTTTTCAGCTCCTGTAAGCACACGATATCCGGTTGGGATGCTTTCAGCCAGTGCAGGAGGTTTTCCATGTGGCCATTGATACCGTTGATATTATAGGTCGCTATTTTCATCTTCGCCTCGTTGAATCAACCGGTAAGTGATTGTAGCTCCTATAGCAAAAACAATATGTGCCGGAATCCGCTGCAAATAATAGTGATCAAAATTGATCCAGGGCGGAAGCGGATGTGCTTTGAATGTTGCTTTCCAGATCAGGAAACCCAATATCCCGCTGACGATTCCAAGGATCAGACCATTTTTCAGGTTATGTTTGATTTTTTTTGTTTCCCATAGCTCTACATAAACGGCGGCAAAGACGAAGCCCATCGCAAAATGCGCACCCCATCCGGCCAGCACTTTCGCCTTGCCTGAAAGATGCGGAACCAAACGGCCGATCAAAACTTCCAGATGTTCCGGTTCGCGGAAATTCTCTTTTGCCATCAGCGACATGAGGTAGCTGGAAGCCGTCATTACTGAAGTGCCTCCAATTCCAGTTACCGCAATTTTTGCTGCCTTGTTCATAGGATTTTGTTTTTGAGGGTTGGATAAATTATACAACTTCCCGGCAGCCTTATTGTTTCTATGACAGAAAAATGAGTGTGGGAACAACGACGCCTGAACGAATTCGTGTCATTATTACTATTTGAACATTTATTAAATAGTAAAATTAAAAAGAAGATAAACACATGAACCGCACCGACCGTGTTAACAGATCGTTCAATTATCTATTGGATCAAATAGAAGATATCCGCGTACTTCGCTACTGCACCGGAATCCTTCATCGCTTCGGTATCGCCAATGATCAGCTTCTCCACCGCATATTTCCCCTGGTTAAGCTGTAAACGGAGTTCTTTCGCTTCCTGATCGCCAAGCTTTAAGTAAATGATGCCGGCAGTTGATTTTTGCAAAAAGCCCAGGTTGCCCAGGTTTAAGAAATTGAAAGTAAATTTTTGATCACCGTAAGCGAAGCCCGGTCGGATGGTAAAGTCAATCGGGATCATCTTGCTGTTTCCACCCTTCCGGTATACTTCAATCCTGTCTTTTGTATAGGCACCTGTCGTCTTTTCATTTAGGAGATCGATGCCTAAAGTATTTTTTATGACTAAGTTCAGTTCAGGGCCCCGTACCGGCGAACATGCGCAAAGGCCGCTACCACCAATATTCTCTTTTTTGCAGCCCATGTTTATGATAAACAACAGGAAGGAGATGATAAAGAATTTTTTCATGATACGCGATTTTGGTTTAAAGATTATCAGACCAATACGCGAAAAAGAAAAAGAACGATACAGCGCCTGCCGGGTAATATGATGCTCCCGCGCTAATTAGTTTTTGGGATAGTGGAGTATCAGAGAGGTCCCATTCGCAATTGTCAAATCTCCCGCGTCGGCTTTCGCGCTATTATCATCGATCTGATAATGATAGACCTCTTTCGCGCCGTTCGGACTGATCGTGACGAGCAAATGATCCCCCGTGGTAATGGTGGTCTTGTAGGAATAGCTTGTGCCGGAATTATTAACCGATTCCAGGACTTGGGCATCCTCCGCACTTGTGCCGCTTTTTTGCAGGCTGATCACTGTTTTATAACCGTTCGCATTTGTAGTAAAGGTCAGCGCGTGGCTGGTTACCGGATTGACTTTGTCTTTCTTTCCGCAGGCTGAGGCCATTAAGACCAGCGCAAACAATAATGTGTTGATGTTTTTCTTCATCTGATGTGAGTCATTTCTTTCGCAAAGCGGCTTTGCTTTCCGGGGCGGCAAAAGTATTTAAAAAAAATTTCATTAAAGGATAAATAATTAATTCCGGATAAGGATTGTTTAATAATTGTGTAATACATCACTAAATTTCACATGACTATAACTTTTAGGAGAACTTAAACTCCGAAGTCCTATGCTCACCGCGATTCAGCACAACGGCAGTATTATGGGTTTTACTGCCCATATTTATCTGATATCATGCAGTGTCAAAGTGCATCGACCATTGTTAAAATCGAGGAATCGTTGTTTCTGGCATACCCAGCTTGAATTTTGGACTGATAAAAATGATAATTTAATACTACTAAAGTTGTAAAAGGGCTGCGACAATGTGTTAAAGGAGCAGCCCGCATGCAAACAGCAGCAATAGGAAACCCGACATTTTCTTATTCTGACCGCAAACTTTTCACCGGATCTGCCAGGGCGGCTTTGATCGACTGGAAGCTCACAGTGATTAAGGCGATCAAAATAGCGCCGGTGCCCGCCAGTGCAAACATCCACCAGCTGATCGCGGCCCTATAGGCAAAGTTTTGCAGCCAGTGGTGCATAGCCCACCAGGCAACAGGCGATGCAATCAAAATGGCCGCCATCACCAGTTTGACAAAATCCATCGATAACAACGTCGTGATACCCTGGACGCTGGCGCCTAAAACTTTACGGATGCCTATTTCTTTACTGCGCTGCTCGGCCAGGAAAGCCGAGAGGGCGAACAACCCCAGACAGGCAATAATAATGGCCAGAAATGCAAAGCTGGTAAATATTTTACCTGTACGGCTTAGGTCTGCATACATACTGGCAAAGTCTTCATCCAGAAACGTGTAACGTATGGGTTGACCGGGCGAATATTTTTTCCACAATGCAGTGACACTTGCAATTGCATTTTGTACATCGCCGCCGCGAAGTTTAACCGTCATCATCGCGGTGCTCAAACCATAACGAAGCACGACAGGGCCGATCTCGTTACGCATTGACTCATAATTGAAATCTTGCATGACACCAATAACCGTAAATATGCCGTTGTCGCACAATTAGTGTTGGGAAATAGCGCTCTAAATCACTCAAAACACGCATTTGGTCATAAGGTGGCTCGAATTCCGCACAGTCAGGGGGATCTGATAAATGAAAAGCGAATGCCGACTTAATGACTTTTTCAATAGCTCTGAAGATGCTAAACAAAGTGAAGTGCCGTAAATTCGAGTGGCCTGGAAAGCAGGTTGGGTTTGACTAAAAAATGGCTTACTTTTAATTACTATACACAATGTCGTAATTTTCTGAGTAATAATCAACGCGTCATTAAATGTCCTAAAAAACAAGAAAACGTTGTATGCATATTGTGGTAGTTCATAGCTTTTAGGGCAAACTAACTATCCACCGCACAGATTTACGCCAAGATGGCCGGCAATAAACAAACTATCATATAGCCTGCTTAGCATAAAATTGCTATCGAGCCAGCAGCTACTTAGTAATTTTGATGGAATAATTGGAATGTGCTTTATGCGATGTAGTCATTTCAGCAAGTAAACCTATACTTAAAAATATAAATCCCATTGTTATAAACAGAACTCCAATTATTAGTGCCGCTATATGGATTTGAAAACTTGATCCACTAAGTTTATTAATTAGTACATAAAGCTCTACTAACCCTCCGAATATTATTGAAGTCAAACTAATGGTTCCAAAAAAATGCAATGGTTTAGAGGAGTAAAAAGAAAGATAACGTACGCTCAGTAAATCAAGCAAACCGGTGACAAATCTTGCCCCACCGTATTTTGATTTTCCAAATTTTCGCGAACGATGCTCTGTTGGTATTTCTGTAACCTTAAAGCCTTGTAAATGTGATAGCTCTGGAATGAATCTATGTCGGTCGCCATACAATTTTAATCCCATTACAATATTTCGTTTCATGCAGGTAAAGCGGGTAATAGCTACTGATCCCCAGTGTATAATGATAATAAATGAAGTCAATTGCTGTAAACGGTGCCCATGATAACCAAAGGCAGCCAAATTCTGTAAGCAGGCGCTGCAGCCAACGGTAATGATAGTTATCAGCATCACTTAGCTGGTCAGCCAACCCGCTATGATAATTCCGCATAAGCGCAGTGATATAAAAAGATACGTTATTACAGAAACCAGTGCCATGCCTGGATAAATGGGCTTTGCAGTGTAAAAACCTGGGTGTTATAAATTGCCTGGCCGGTTTTTTTGCTTTCCATGAGCTATGTAAGTAAAACACCCTGTTCGATCAGCAATGGGCTGAAGTGCAGCCAATCAGTGGCTTTGAGCTTTTGCTGGGGATAATCAGTTTATGCACATACCAGTAGATCAACGGGCCGGTGGACAGGCTGAATTGTAAAGGCATCCAGTTCCAATTGGTTATATACCTTTCTATGCTGAGATCAATCCCCAATACCCAGCACATCCAAAGGATGATGACCAATACTGCCAGGCCGAGGAAACAGTTTGCTTTTTGGTTGATTCGATTGACAAAGAACAATAAACACGAGAATACAAAGCCGGAACTGATCGCCGCCAAAAATACAAAGTGATATAGACCAATGCTAAAGTTCCATTTGATCACGTCCAAATTTAATAATCAGAGACAATATTACCTATTTAGATTATGGTTGGCGATATTCTAAACTGCATTCACTATGACTTAAAAATAGTGACAAATGTCAATTCCAAATTGTGTCATAAGACTTCGTTACAGATGACCAGTCATCAGCAATTTTGTTCAGGCAATCGGAGATATGATCGCCATAAGTAAACACTAAATGATCCGACAATGAAAAATTCTGTTTATCGAGATAGGGTTAAACATAAAAAATGATTTATAACTTGCAATTAATGAGCGATAGATGAACAGCCTGAAAACACAAATTACCGGACATTTTATGCTTTACGAGGTTTTCAAGGTTGCTACCGGGGAGATTGTTGGGGAACTTGTGATTGCAAGGGATGAGCCGGATCATGAGAATGCACTCAAAAGAGAATTGAAAATTCTTGCAAAGCAACTAGGTTTTAAGCTAACTGAGCTTCAATCACGTGCCCTGGGTAAGCATTAGTTCAAGAATTTATATGTACACATTTTAAGTTTTGTTTCGACTCACCCCACAATTGGGTATGTAGGGGAATCGACGCCTTAGATAGTTGGTTCGAATTCTGTCCAGTTAGGGATCGTTAAAAGTATTCTAATTCACTCAAAACACGCATTTGTTCTAAAATACGGTTCGAATTACGCCCGGTTCGGGGAAATTAAAAGTGTACCAATTTGCTCAAAATGAGCATTTGCTTTGATACTTGGTTCAAATCCCACCCAATTAAGGTTGAGGCATCCGATGATAAGAATGTTAAATTAATTTCCCCTCAATGACATTGTAAATAAAAAATATTTTTCGGGATAGGGGATAAACGGTGTTTAATTGTCTCTTACTAAATTGAACAATTAATAAAGTAATTTGCGGCCAACGTTTGCCAACAAATAATACATATATACAGCATTTAAATGCTGAAGAGCCGGAGTTTGATAGGGTTTACCTGGAGCATTATGCCGCGTTGCATCACTATGCCTATACTTTATTAGAGGATAGTGCCCAGGCGGATGAAATGGTGCAGGATGTTTTTTTGAAGATTTTGGAGCGGGACGAGCCTTTAAGCATTCATACCTCGCTTAAGGCTTACTTGTACCGGTCGGTGCATAATGAGTGCATGAATTATTTTAAGCATCAAAAGGTTAAACAAAAATACCAACAGCGTAACATGCACCAGGCCGATAACCATACCGAGCATGCTTTGAACAAGCTTCAATACCAGGAGTTTGAGCAGCGGCTGCTCAAAGCCATTAACGAGCTGCCCGAACATTGCCGCACCATTTTCCAAATGAGCCGTTTTGATGAATTGAAATATGCCGAGATAGCATCACAGTTGGGCATCTCTATAAAAACGGTAGATAATCAGATGGTAAAGGCGCTTAAACGATTGAGACAGCAACTGGTCCATTACCTGCCGTTGCTGATATGGTTTTTAATAAAATTATTTAGATGAGTGAACCTTTACATATAACAGATGAAATGCTGATCAGTTATTTGCTTAACGAGGTCTCGGCAGATGATGCGCGGCAAATTGATGAGTGGCGCAGGTTTAACATTGAAAACGAACGCCGTTTTGAGCAATTCAGGCTGATATGGGAGAGTAGCAAAAACTTTAAGTCGGATGCCGGTATTGATGCTTATGCATCCCTGCAAAAAGTAAAACAACGCGCTGCCGAAGCAAAAGAACAACAGGTTAAAGTTGTACCTATGCGCAATAGGTTTAGCGGGCTGAAAATAGCGGCATCCATCATTTTTATCGCTGCCTGTGCCTGGATCTGGCTTGCGAAGTTCGCCAACCCAACAATACAGATTGAAAGCAAAGCCGCTATCAGGATTGATACCTTATCAGATGGGACAATAGTAACCCTCAATAAAAACACCCTGTTTGATCATCCCGAAAAATTTAACGGCGACCAACGCTTGGTAAACCTTGTTAGCGGCGAAGCTTTTTTTAACGTGGCACATAATAAGGCAAAGCCCTTTATTATAGCAGCGGGCAAAGCATCTATAAAAGTAATAGGCACATCATTTAATGTAAAAAGCAAAAACGGAAAAGTTGAAATTATTGTAGAAACCGGGCTGGTGCAGGTAACCAATCGCGTTAGCGATGTAATTATTATGCTTAAGCCCGGCGAAGTAGCTTTGTTCGATCCTCAAACCGGTAAGTTTACCCAACAGCACACCCCGGATAATTTATACCAATATTATCGCAATAAAAATCTGGTGTTTAAAAATATCCCGTTGGCGCGCCTGGTGATGGTATTAAACGAAGCCTATGGAGCCAATATCGTGATAGGGCGCAAGGAGTTAAACGAGGTGCAAATAGCCGGGAGTTTTAATTTAGATGAAAACCTGGATATGAAAATAAACACGATAGTCATGACCTTAAATATAACTGCCGAAAAAAAGCAGGATAAGATTATCCTTAAATAAAATGAGAGCAGCTTGATGATATTTACCGCTATCAAAACACCTAAACCCTATCGCCTGGTTATATTGCTGGTGCTGATGTTATGCGTTGGCCGGTCGCACGCGCAAAGTATTTTCAACAGGCTGGTTTCGATAAATGCCGAGGGTGCGGCCCTGGCGGATGTTTTACAGGAGCTAAGTAAAAAGGGGGAATTCCATTTTTCGTACAAGGCGCAGTTGTTGCCGCAGGATAGTTTGGTAAGCATCGCTGTAACAAACCAAATGGTAGGCTCTGTTTTAAGTAAACTCTTGCACGATAAATACAATATCCGTGAATATCAAAATTACCTCATCATTACCGCAAAACTACCCGGACTGGCTTTTTTAGATACCGATATCACCAATGATAACAACAACAACTATTCGGTAAGCGGCTTGGTGGTAAGCGAACGAACGGGCGAGCGACTGATGAACGCCAGTGTGTACGTAAAAGCCCAGCTGGTTTCGGTTTTAACAGACGAGCATGGATATTTCCGCATCAAGTTCAAGGCCGATAACCCTGGGCAGATCAGTCTTACAGCAAGCAAACTGGCTTACCAGGATACAACCATCAATTTTTTGCAATCGGTATCTGTAAGCAGCAGGTTTAGCCAGGATAGTTACGATAATGCAGTAATTAGAAATAACAGGGTAGAACGTACCGGGATGGGACGTTTTTTTATTTCGGCCAAACAGCGTATCCAGAGTTTAAACATTCCTGATTTTTTTGCGCATAGGCCATTCCAGGTTTCTTTAACTCCGGGATTGAGCTCGCATGGTATGTTCAGTCCGCAGGTGGTAAATAGGTTTTCATTAAACGTAGCTGGCGGATACACTGCGGGGGTTAACGGCTTTGAGTTTGGCGGCCTGTTCAACATCAATAAAATGGACGCTAAGTATGTGCAATTGGCTACGGTTTTTAATTTGGTAGGAGGATCGGTTACCGGTATTCAGATAGCAGGGGTGAGCAACCGGGCATTAGATACGGTTCGCGGCATGCAACTGGCCGGTTTCATCAACAAGGGAGAGGGTACTGTTGCAGGCATTCAGCTTGCGACACTCAATAACAGCGCCCATAAATTAAAAGGTTTACAAATAGGTTTGGTCAATATCGCCGATACCTCGCAGGGGGCAAGTATTGGCTTACTCAATATCATCGGCAATGGGTTTTACCGGGTATCGGCAACAACTAATGATGTTACCAACACCAACCTCTCGCTTAAAACAGGTACTCATGGTTTTTACAGCGATCTGCTTATTGGCACCAATATTTCATCGGGCAATAAACTGCATTCGTTTGGTTTAGGCATAGGGCACGATTTTATGCTGAGTAATAAATTTTACGTTTCGGCCGAAGCTGCTTACCAGTTTGCCTACACCGGATTGTGGGATGATAGATGGTTCCAATTCAAAACCTTGCTTAACCTCCAGCTATCTAAACATATCAGCGTATTGGCCGGACCGGTATTTCACAGCTACAACCATAGTGGCTCGTTCCACCTTGATGGCTATAAAAACATTACCCATATTCCCGATTACCCCGACCAGGTTATAGGCGATGGACATCAAATCCGCAGCTGGATAGGGTGGGAGGCAGGCTTGGCTTTTAACTCCGTTTTTAAGCCGATGAAAAAGACGGTTGACAATAGCCGTGCCTGGTACCTGGGAGCTGCCATGACGGCTGGACTTGGCTGGGATGATCCATACAGCAAAGTGTACGGTGCCGAGCTATTTGTTCAGCGCGATTTGGGTGAGCACCTGTCTGGGGTGATAACCACCGGGTTTACATCCTTTCCAGTGGATAAGGGCTACCCGCCCGTTTTCGGGAACGACAGCGTAAGCATCTACGATGTATCTCGCCGCATGATACCCTTAAAGGTTGGGGTAAGACTTAAAACGGGTACGGCTTTTTATATCTCGGGTGATGTTGGCGTGGCTTTTGGCTTGTATAAACAGCCTGTTTTTTCGTTTTCAAATATTTCAAGTTCGCCGGTTTACAGGCCTTATAGCGCTTCAATGATCTCGGCCGGAGCTGGCTTCAGCTTTGAAAGCGGTTTAGAAACTGGATTTAAGTTCGAAGATTATGGTTATTACTATAAGGAGTTTGTATTAAGATTAGGATATAGGTTAAAGCTGAGTAAGTAGCATTTTAAAAATGTCGTTTCGACTGAGTTTGACAGGACAGAGTGCCTGGGCAAGAGAGAAATCTTCTACTCATACTTTTACCGCTATGCATAGTTTAAGAACCTGGCGTAGAAGGTTTCTCCTCATTCCATTTCTTTGCCCTTCGCATGTTCGTTGAAATGACAACTTTGTTTTTGCTTAGGAGAACAATCATGCTCGCGGCCGTCCTGAAACACCGGCTGCTTGCTAATTTTTTCTACGAATTGCAGCATTAGATAAATATTTATGCCACATAGGGTAGGGGTAAAGCTCCATCTTGTTGTCACATCCTCAAAAATAACAATGAAGAATCCCCGCCTGCTTAAAATTATCCTGTTATCGGTTTTTAGTGTTTTTCTTATTGGGGTTTATATTTCTTGTTTGCTTAACAGCTGGCAATTAATGGCCTTAATGGTATTTGCGCTGAGTGGCCTTACTATCAAAAAAGCAGTGGCCTTGCTTCCTCTTGACTAACCTATCTAATTATCAAAAATCAATTACACCACATGAAACATCTATTTTTATTATTTATCCTGATCATTCTTTCGGCAGCAATGGCAAACGCGCAAGGCAATAATAGCACCTGGCGGGTTGGTTTCGGTATTGACGCCGGTATTGCTACTTCTGATGCTTTTAAATATGCCCTTGGAGGCGACATCCGGATCCAAAAAGATTTTAACCAATGTATTTCGGGAACTTTGACTACCGGCTTCAGCCATTTTTTTGAGAAAGATCATTTTGCCGGTTATAGCCAGTATGGTAGCCCTTATAACGTGATTCCTTTAAAACTAGGAGTAAAATATTTTGTAGGCGATAACCTGTATCTGGGCGGGGAAGCCGGTGCCGGTTTTGCCTTCGAACAATGGGGAACGTCATTTGTCTGGTCGCCGTCGGTAGGTATGGCATTTAAAAACGGTATAGACCTTAGCTTGAAATATGAGGACTATATCAAAGACAAAGCGGCTAAAACTCTTGGCTTACGCCTGGCCTACGGCTTTGGCACCCGAAGCATGGCAGCACACAAAAAACAGGCAAGCCCAGCTAATGATAACAACACGGAAATAGGTATCAGCTTTAACCCTGGTGTTGATATCAACTCATCAGATAATAAAATATTGGGGGGAGATGTTACACTTTATCAACCGGTAAGCAATAACCTGGTAGCTACATTTTCGGTAGGGTATACACATATGAACAGGCAATACGTATCAACTTATGGTATTATGGACGGCAACGGGAATGTTTACTACAACAATAATATTACAATACGCAATGTAGCGTCTGTTAAAGCAGGGTTAAGAGTGTTTTTGGGCGATTTGTTTTACCTTGGCGGTGAAGGTGGAGTAGCCTTTGCATCTAAAAGAAACACCACATTTGTTTATTCTCCATCATTAGGCTTCAAGTTTAAAAACGGACTTGATATAGGTGCAAAGTACGAAAATTATGGCAACCGTCTTGTACAAGACGCCTTATCGGTTAAATTAGGTTATCATTTTAAACTTTAAATGATTACTCCCCCAGCTTTTTGCAAGGTGTAGTAGTTGATACGATCGGATACCCGGATCGTGTGAAACGCGCACAGGAGGTAATTGGATTAGGCGTGGATTTTGTAGAATTGCATGCAGGTTTGGATGAACAGTGGACCGCAGGTTACTCTATCCAGGTTTTGATTGACGAAGCTGCCAGAGCGGGCGTGCCGGTTTCCATCGCAGGCGGCGTAAATCTGAGCAATATTGAGGCAGTTATAAATGCGGGCGCCCAGGTAGCCGTTGCCGGCGCAGCCATTTATGCAGCGGAAGATCCTGCTGCTGCCAAAGCACTGCGCGAAGCGATGATTGCTGCTTAACTGACGTTTTACAGCATTGTTTCAGACTGAAATGTTAAAGTTCTGAAAATATGATTTAATGCTGCTATTCACATCAGGAAGACTTGCAATGTGTTCAGATCGACTCCAACTGAGGTTCACTCAGATCTTAGTTTATTCGCTCTTATGCAATTAAACTAAGAGCCAAATTCAATTCTTTATTATTACTTTTTCTTCCAAGCATCAAAATGTCATCTGCAATTATCAGCTAACCTGGGATCCGGCTCAGCGCGTTTTCAGAAAGCGGACCGCCAATGTTAAACATATTACATCGCGCAGCACCTTAATGGCATTGTGCAATGTGTTATAAACAGTACGCTCGCTCAAGCCAGTCTGTTCGGAAATATCCTTAAAAGATGCCACATCGAAATAACGCAGGCGAATGATCTCCTTTTGGCGTGGAGAAAGTTGATTGAGCGCTTTTTGCAATCGTTTTTTCATAAACTCATCATGCTGACTGGCTATCAATATGGATTCATATGATGGTTCAACGGGAATGTTATCTGAAGGGATATCAATCAAGTCGGCAGTTTGTGTTTCTTTAGAAAGCTGCAGGTAAGTTTTATATAAGATCCGTTTATAAACGGTGAGCGTATATTGCTGCACATTTTGCACGCCAGCAAGTTTGTGCCTTATACGCCACAGCTCCAGGAACAGGTTATTGATCCCTTCTTTAACTAATTCGGGGTTTTTATACAGCGAGAGGCCAAACCGGTACAGATCGTCATAAAAAAGATTAAAACACTCATAAAGCCCCTGCTTTTCACCTTCTGCAAGCAAAGCCCAGTTTTTATAAATGTCCTTATTTTCAGGACCCATCAATACTGATTTTGATAACTCCATCTAAAGATTGAAAATTATGAGGGTTTGAGCAAGAGATGAGGCTTATTAAAGTATTTTCAAAACTGCCTCATACTTATTGAATTATACAATTATACAGTTAAAAATTAAAAAGTAAAATTTATTTTGGAAAACATTGGTAAAAAAGAATAATCTACTGCACTTGTGTATAAAAGTTTCAATTTATATTACAAATGGACTATTCTTCATACCAAACAGCAGATTTTTTAACCGATGACAGCTTTATAGCATACTGTTATGCTGAAAGCACCGAAGCAATTGAAAAGTGGGAAAATATTGCAGCCCAGGATCCGGGCATCGGCCAAAAAATAGATGATGCACGCAAGTTATGCCTGCTGTTGGGGATTAAAGTTGGTGCTGCTGAAAAGGCTGCAGCACTGGAACGCCTCAAGATAGCTCTCGAAGAAAATGTTGAAGAAGTACAGCCCGAAAGCAGGATCATTGGCTTGCGCAATTATGTTATGCGGTGGATAGCGGTTGCCGCCGCCATACTCATCATGGCCGGCGCATTTGCGGTGTACCAGTTAAATACCAATCCTATCGGTGCAGCTCTTTATAGTGCGGCGAATGATCATAACTATTCACTGATAGGTCAGACAAAAGCTGGTGAGCGAAGGTTTATCCGTTTACCTGATGGAAGTACTGTACTGCTTAACGGCGCAAGCTCCTTAAAAATAGCTACCGATTATAATGCCCATAACCGCCACCTGGTGTTAACGGGAGAAGCTTTCTTTTCGGTTACTAAAAATAAACATAAGCCCTTTGTTGTACTTACCGGCAAAACTGCCACAACCGCGCTCGGTACATCATTTAAAGTTGAAAGTTATGCCAATGCCGGGGTGGCAAGTGTAATGTTAGCAACCGGCAAAGTTAAAGTTGAATGTACCCAGCCCGATCTGGAGGTTGCCGACGTAACCCTTGTTCCGGGCCAGCAAGCCGCGCTTTTTAAAGATGCAAAGGTATTTACCCAAACCAACTTTAATACAAACGATCTGCAAAACTGGATCAACCGCAAGCTGGTGTTCAAAGATGCTAACCTGGCCGGGATAGCTGCAAAAATAAAGGCCATGTACGGGATAGTTATTGTCCCTGTTGATAAAGCGGGCGACAACATATCATTTACAGGTGAGTTTAGCGGTAAAGACATTAATGAAGTGCTGGAGGCTATCGGCTTTACTAACCATTTTACTTATAAACAGGATGGCAATACTATAAAACTGCTGTTCTGAGCTACGTACTGATTTTTAAATTTCTTAAACCCAAAACTATATGCAAAAACCACTACTCCATTCACGATTGCTTTCATGGATGCTGCAGAGGATCATACCTTCAATATTATTGATCGTATCGTTCTCCGGGTACGCGCAGTCATCCACACAAGCCTATTCTTTTAATTGGAAAAATACGCCCGTCCCGGCGGTATTTACCCAGATTGAGAAAGCCGCAGGCGTACATTTTTCATACAATCCAAAAGATCTCGATCTTCAAAAAAAGATCAGTCTTACGGTCAGCAATCAAACCTTGCAGCAGGTGATTGACCAGGTAAGTAAACAACTGCATGCCCGGTACAAAATTGTGGGCGAAACGGTAATGATCCAGTCAGAAAAACCGCCTGCTAAAATAAGCTCACAGGTCGCCGAAGATTTTAGCCTTACCGGTAAAGTTGCTGACGAGCAAAACCTGCCGCTGCCGGGAGTTACCATTGTAAATACTACCAAAGGCAAGTCGGCAGTAACTAACGAAACGGGCAGCTTTGTAATAAATGCCGCTAACGGAGACGTAGTAACCTTTACCATGATGGGTTACGAAACTACTTCAATCATAGCTACCGACAAAGCAAAAACGGTAAATATCACGCTTAAAACAAAAGCTACCGAGTTGAACACCGTAGTGGTAACCGCACTTGGTATCAAAAGGGAAGAACGTTCATTAGGTTACGCCACTGCCGAGGTGGATGGCAACGACCTGAAACATGCCCGCGAGCCAAACGTGATCAACTCGCTTGCCGGTAAAGTGCCGGGGTTGATCATCAACAGTACAGCAGGCGGACCTGCCGGTTCGTCAAGGGTGATCATCAGGGGCAATACCAGTATCACCGGCAATAACCAACCGCTTTACGTGGTCGATGGCGTGCCTATAGATAACTCAAACTATGGCCAGGTAGGCGGCGGTAAATATGCGGGCGGTTTTGATTTTGGTGATGCTATATCAGCCATCAACCCCGACGATATCGATAAAATATCTGTATTAAAAGGCCCTGCGGCTTCAGCACTTTATGGCAGCCGTGCCGGCAACGGTGTAATATTAATCACTACAAAAAAAGGTAATTCAAAAAAGGAGCTGGGTATCGAGGTTAACAGTACCACATCTATTGAAAATCAGCTTACCCACTATAATGATTACCAATATATTTATGGTCAGGGTACTGCCGAGCAAATGGTGGTAGATCCATCGCAGGCAAAAAATACCCTGTTTAACAACTTCGGCCCCCGGCTCGATCCAAATTTACAGGTAATAGGGTTTGATGGTAAGTACCGCCCTTATGCGCTAGTGAAAAATAACATCGATAACTTTTTTCGTACGGGTGCTACAACTACCAATAACGTAGCATTTTCCAATTCAAATGATATTTCCTCCTTTCGTTTGTCGGTAACCGATATGCGCAGCAGGGATATTGTACCGGGAAGTAACCTGCGCCGTAACACCTTTAATTTTAACGGCAGCTCAAAATTTGGCAGTAAGGTTACCTTATCGGCCAAGGTGATGTACCTTAACGAAGATGTGGTTAACCGCCCTGCACTGGCCGATGATCCGGGAAACATCGGCAATGCCTTTGTTGGGTTGGCTAATAACGTTGACCAAGCTTATTTTAAAAATGGTTATAAAGACAGTGACGGCAACTACGTTGATTGGGGCGGTGGCCAATACCGTTTGGATCCGTACTGGGTGATCAACGAAATGCATAACGAAACCCGTAAAAACCGCTTTATAGGTACATTACAGGGCAACTATATTATTACCAGCTGGCTCAACCTGCAAGGCCGCATTTCAACCGACTTTACCTATCTTACTTATAACAAATTCAGCCCACGTACCACACCCGGCGCTTTAGCCGGCGAGCTGGATCAATTTGATCAAAAGTTAGGTACTACCGAGGGGGATGCGTTATTAACTGCCCAAAAACAGGTAAGTAAATCGCTCAATTTGGCTTTGCGACTGGGTGGAAGTTTTTCCAGGATCGATAATCCCGGCACTACTTCAACTTTTATAAACCTTAACGTGCCCGATGTGATCAGCCCAAATAGCTTTTCAGATAAATCGGTGGTTGAAAATCATTACCGCAAACGCAATAACGGCGCATACGCTTTGTTGAGCATCGGTTATAAATCATACCTGTATGTTGATGCAAGCGTGCGTAAAGATGCTTCGTCTACCTTGCCAAAAGATAACAACAGCTATGTATATCCTTCGGTAGCGGCCAGCTTTATTTTTACCGATTTTTTTAAGATCGATCCTTCGATCCTGTCATTCGGTAAGTTAAGGATCTCCGGTGCCGAGGTGGGTAACGATACCGATCCTTATTTGTTAAACTTAAATTACAACCTTTATCCGCAAACATTCAACGGCACATCAGTAGGAGGGATTGCCAGTACTGTATTACCCAACAAAAACCTGAAACCTACACGTACCAAATCATTTGAAATTGGTACGCAATTAAAGTTTTTTGGCGAGAGGTTAGGGCTTGATGTTTCTTATTACAACTCCAAATCACGCGATCAGATCAACCTGGTGCCTGCGCCCTTATCATCAGGCTTTGCGCAGCAACTGGTTAACGCAGGTGTGATTGGCAACAAAGGTGTGGAGATAGCATTAAACGGTTCGCCTTTGGCCACTAAAGATTTTGGATGGGATATCAATGTCAATTTCGCCAAAAATACCAATACTGTAATTTCATTGGCCGATGGCATCCCGTACCTGTCGTTGTCTGATGCCCGCTGGTTAGGTGTATCGGTAGTGGCTAAACCGGGCTCGCCTTACGGCTCTATTTTAGGGTTCGATTACCAGCGCGATCCGCAGGGTAACATTGTGCTCGACCCGCAAACACTGGCACCCAAACAAGCCGAAGAGCGCAGCGTACTGGGCAAAGGCACCTGGAGCTGGACGGGAGGATTGGTTAACAACTTTCACTACAAAAACTTTGGTTTAAGCGCTGTTATCGATATTAAACACGGTGCCGATCTGTTTTCGATGACCAATATGTTCGCCATTATACGGGGCAGCCATATTTCTACATTACCCGGTCGCGCTGAATGGATCAAATCTGAAGAGCAGCGCCAAACCGCGGGCATGACCATTGAACAATGGCGCTTGGCAGGCAAGGTGCAGGGGTATACACCACAGGGTGTGTTGCAAACCGGTACCGATGCCAGCGGAAACCCTATTTACACTAAAAACACAACGGCTGTTGATCCATCAAACTACTGGTCGCAGTTTTATAGCGATGGCAATGGTGTGGCCACGCCTTTTATTTATGATGCCAGTTACATAAAAATGCGCGAGATTACAGTGAGCTACAGGTTTCCGTTATCTGCCATTTCAAAGCTTGGCATTAAAGATTTGACGGTAGCCGTGGTAAGCCGCAACCCTTTTATTATTCATAAAAATGTTCCGAATGTCGACCCCGATTCAAACTACAACAATGGTAACGGACAGGGCCTGGAGTATGGTTCATTGCCTTCAAGAAGGAGCTGGGGATTTAACCTCAACTTCAGGTTTTAACAGGTATGTATAATTTTAGAACAAACAACATGAAAAGAACTTTAAACAAATATAAGTTGGCCGCGCTCCTGATGCCGTTATTGCTATTCTCGTGCAAAAAATTTGGAGACGTCAATACCGACCCCACAAAGTCAGCTAACCTTGACCCTATAAACCAGCTTAATTTTGTTGAGCTGAGGTTTGGCGGCGATGTAACTATTAATGAACGTACAAGCATTATCCTTACCATGCCCATGGCGCAGCAAATAGGCGGCGCTTATTACACCCGCTATGGCAGCGCCTATATCGAAGACAGGCAGTACATGTCTGAGCTTTGGGAGCTCGGTTACCCTAATGATGTTTTAAATATTGTTGATGCCGTACAACGCAGTGCTGCTAAGCCAAACCTGAATGCCATTTGCCGTATTATGAAGGTTTATGTTTTTGCAAGGCTTACCGATTTGTATGGCGATATTCCATATACCCAGGCAGGCAAGGCTTACATTGATGGCACTGTACGCCCAAAGTTTGATACCCAAAAAGATATTTATACCGATTTTTTTAAAGAGCTTAAAGCAGCTGTTGCACAGCTTGGTACCGGTAAAGATGAAGTAAGTACTGAACTGTTTTACCATGGCGAGTTTGCCAAATGGAAAAAGTTTGCCAACTCGCTGCGTTTACGTTTAGCTATGCGTTTGATAAAGGTTGATGAGGCAACTGCAAAAGCCGAGGCAACAGATGCTTTCAATGCGGGTGTATTGACCAGTAACGATGATATCTGCAAGCTTGATTATATCAACATTACCAATGGATATTCGGAGATCAGGGGCAACGGCGTGTCGGTAGGGATCAACCAATATCAGGATGACGGCCGCCCACGGGTTTGTACCACTTTGCTTGATCAAATGAAGGCCACCAATGACCCCCGCTTAAACTACATACCCCGCGCATATTGGGTTAACCCTGATAAACTGACCGACAGGCTTGATGTTACCGCGCAGGTAAAAGCGCAGGTTGGGCTGATTGGCGTTGGGCCGGGTAAATACAACTATGATGATTTTTTAGGGCCTATCAATATTGATTACCCCGGTCGCGGTACATTATCGGTGCCAAATGGCGGGCAAAAAGTGCAGCTGGCCGATTTTATGATACGCAGCGATGCCCCGTATTTTCACATGACCTATGCTGAGGTGGAATTTTTATTAGCCGAAGCCAATACCCGCTGGGGACTAACTTTGGGTGGAACAGCCAAACAACATTTTGAAAACGGTTTGGAGGCAGCCTGTTTGCAATTGAGCTTATATCCAACCGGGCCAACCTTAACTGCTGCCGAGATCCAGAAATTTAAACAGGATAACCAGCTTGCTCCAGGTAAGGAATTGCAGCAGATTGATACCCAGATTTGGATTGCGCAATTGATGAACGGCCCTGAAGCCTATGCTACCTGGCGCCGTACGGGCTTCCCGGTTTTGATACCCGGCGTAACCGCCGAATCAGACGTAACCACCATACCACGCAGGTTTGAATACCCTTTAACCGAGCGTGAACAAAACTCGGCGAATATTGCTGCGGCTATTACAGCGCTTGGCGGTAAGGACACCTGGACAGCACATGTTTGGTGGGATAAACAATAAATTGAGATACACGATAACAATGAAGATATTAAAAAATAGAGCCCTGCTAACTGCTGTCACTTTTGTACTGCTAAATATTATTGGCTGCAAAAAAAGTAATGTTAAGGCCGAAGTTAAACCTGATCCCACAACACCAACAGTAACCACAAGCTTTAGGGTGGTAGGTTACCTGAGGTATGAGGGGAACCTGCTTGATGAGGCAAAGGCTATTGATATGGGCAAAATAACTCACCTCAATGTAGCTTTTATCAACCCTGATGCGGATGGGAATTTTACTGTAGATGCCGGCCTGAAACAAGTAGCTATTTTGGCCCATAACAGCAAGGTGCAGATCCTGGCCTCTATTGCAGGAGGGATCCCGCCGGCATATTTCAGTACATTGATAACCCCGGCCATGCAACCTAAATTTATTGCCGGGCTGTTGAAATTGGTTGATGATAATTTGCTGGATGGTATTGATGTGGATATTGAGCAGGAGCTTATTGATAATAATTACGAATCATTTGTTACTGCCCTCGCGGCCGCCTTAAAAGCAAAAGGTAAACTTACAACTGCGGCAGTCGCTACGGTTTATGCAAGCAGGTATTCGGACAAGGCCTTAAGTAAGCTTGATTTTATCAACATCATGTCGTACGATAAAACCGGGCCCTGGAACCAGGCAAACCCCGGGCAGCATGCACCTTACAGTATGGCGGTTGAAGATTTAGCTTACTGGAATGGCACACGCGGTATCGCTAAAGAAAAACTGAGCCTGGGCGTACCTTTTTATGGCTATGGTTTTGGTACCAATGCACCTGAATCCCTGTCGTTCAAGGAGATCATTACTACTTACCCGGGCACGGTGAACGCAGACCAGGTGACCGTTAGCGGCGGCGGCATTGTTTATTACAACGGGATCCCAACCATAAAATCCAAAACAGAACTGGCGCTGGAAAAGGCCGGCGGTATCATGATCTGGCAATTGCGGCAGGATGCAACGGGGGCAAATTCGTTGTTAGGCACTATTAATACGGTGATTAAATCACACACAAAATGATCGATTACTATTTAAAAGATATTAAACATGAAAAAGATTAAGTACGCACCTATACCGGTACTGATGCTGGTTATACTGATGGCATTTGCCGGGTGTAAAAAAGATGAGGTGAAAGACCAGGAAGCGGCTAACCCTTATTATCCGAGGATTTTTGATAACCTGCGGGTATTTGGATCAAACCAGATCATTGACGAGGGTACAAGCGCCACTTTTGCGGGCGTGTTGTTCACCCCGGCAAATAAAGTAAAAATAAGCTGGCAGGTAAATGGTAAAGAAATGTCGGCCGATCCGGCATTTAAGTTCACCCCAACCGCAGGCGGCGAATACACTATTAAGCTCGTGGCCACCTATAACGGCGATTCCACATCACGCCAAACCAAGGTATTGGTTAATCCATCAACTTACACCTTTAAACCTTATACCAAAGTGGCATTGGCCAATCTTACTGAAGATGGTACCGCTGCCGATGTGGTTTGGAGCAACATCACCCACCTCGAGTACCAGGTAGGTAAAGTAGCGGCGGATGGTACGCTTGATGTATCAAAAGGAAACGTGAACCAGCATGCTAATGAAATTGTGGCCCGTGCGCATATTGCAGGTGTACCCGTACTTATGGGCATTAGCGGCCATTTATCGGGTATTGACGGCTGGGCTATTTACGAAAGCAATGATTTTGGTACTGCTATCCGTAATCCAACAGCAATGAAACTGTTAATTGATTCGGTAAAGGCTTACGTTGCCCGCAAAAAAATGGATGGCGTAGATATTTATATGACGGATATCAACTCGGGTAATGCGCCTGATAACATTCATGCTATCGGTCCGTTTTTAACCGCATTAAAAGCTGCCCTGCCTGCCACTGCCCTGGTTACTGTTACGGCAACGGTAAACTATCAGCATTGGGAATACCCGGACCTTTCAAAAGCCGACTGGGTAAATATTCATGCCTTTGAAGATAACGTTCATATTGGGCCCGATGCTCCTGTAGGACAATCATCAAGTTATGATTTTATGGTATCTGGCGCACAGATCTGGACAAACTTCCACCTACCGGCCAGTAAGCTTGTAATCGGTATCCCGGCATTTGGTCTGCGTTACAACGCACTAAACGCGGCCGGTAATAACGATAGCTGGGGATCATATGATTACATGACCTATAAAGCCATTGTAGCAGCCGACCCTGCGAATGCGGGTAAAGAAAAGGCTGATATTGCCAAAGGGGTTTATTATAACGGTGTCCCGCTGGTAACCCAGAAGGCCAATTATATTAAGACGGGAGGTTTTAAGGGAGCTTATCTTTGGGCTGCCGATTATGACGCGGTTGGCGCTAACTCGCTAATGGCAGTTATTTATAATGCACTGAAATAATTTGAGGGGTTTACCCCGATAAAATTATCCGAAAATGCCCTGCTATTAATCAATAGCAGGGCATTTTCGGTTATATAAAAGTCAACAAAAGGTGTCGGGTTGAAAAGATAAATTTACTCCGACCACGGAGAATGCAAAATCAAATCGCAATAGTCTTTTTTCTGATACCCGGGAATCATACATGCACAAATATCCGAATTGATGCTTCCGTATGCGGTGTGCGGTTTATGTTTAAACCCGTCGAAAAAAATTGTTATCATATTTTTCTTTAAATCATTACGCGGAAACTGTTTGACAATTTCTTCACGAATGCTGTTTGATAACTGATCATAGCCCTTGCCAATAACATCCAACGCGGCTCCATAATTGAGTAAAGCTACTTCGGGTTCTTTATATTCGGCAATACCCGGCGAGGTATGAAGTGCTATTGTGTCCCATACCAATTGCAGTGATTGTGGAGAAACATCATAGCCACGCAGAAAATCGCGGGCCGCATTTGCACCGTCAACTTCAAACCTTTTATCGTCGCTGCGGTAATGGGCGGTTAAGCCCAGGTCATGAAACATAGTACTAACATACAAGAGCTCCGCATCGTACCGGAGGTTGTTTTGCTGACCATTGAGAGCTGCAAAAAGAAAAACCCGCAGTGTATGATTGTACAAAAGCTCACTGCCATGCTCGCGCAGTAATTCTGTGGCCTGTTTGGCCATTGCACTGTCGGGGATTTTTATACCGGCTATAATTTTACCTGTAATATTCATCGTATTAATTTTATTGATTAACGGAAGGCTGTTGTTTGGTATCCCAAAGAAACACCAGTATAAAAATAGAGATGATCGGCAGAAAAAGCGAGATCCAGAACCAGCGCCAAAAACTCAGCCCAATTTGTTTGGCCAGGATGGCCGCAGCAAACTGAAAACAGTTTATGACAGAATAGATTGTCACGACTAATGCAATTTGTAATAGTATCATGATGTTTAATTTTGATGGTAAAGACTTTCCTGTAAAAAAGGATGGTTTTTTGGGGCCAGTGCTTTGAATTTACTGAGCGCATGAAGCACCAAATAGCAGAATAAACCTACGAAGCCGACAAACGTGGCTGCTTCGATTATGCCGATCTCTGTATACCAGTTGGCTTGCGGCCCTGTGGTTCCGGGCATGATCATCTGCCAATAGTCAAGCCAATGGCCCAAAACAAGCAAAATGCAGGTTACTTTCATCACCCTGGCCTTTAGCTTAGCGTCTCGGGACATTATGGCAAAAAAGGGCACGCAGAAATTAATTGTCAGGTTTAGCCAAAACCAAAATTTAAACTCGGGTTCCAGTCTTTTATAAAAGTAAACGGCTTCTTCGGGTAGGTTGGAATAATATATCAGCAAAAACTGCTCAAACCATAAGTAAGTCCAGAATATGGAAAATCCAAATATCAGCACCCCTAATGTTTGTAGGTGGTTTTTTGTTACCCAGGCCAGGTAGCCGGCCTCTTGTAAATAAATAACGATTAGCGTCGTAACAGCGAAACCGCTAACTAAAAATCCCGAAAGATTATACCAGCCAAACAGGGTGGAGAACCAGTGCGCGTCTAATGACATGATGGCATCAAAAACGAACAGGGGAACGGTAAAGCCAAACGCCACTAAAAACAGTGCAGACAGGGTGAAACTTTTTTTGTAGTTAACCATGCCGCCAAGACGGTCTTCGTTGAATGAATACTTTACCAGCAGCCAGCCAGCAACGCAATAAAAACTGAGGAACACTATCAAACGGATATAAAAGAAAGGGAGGTTCAAATAGCGGGATTTGCCTGCGATAATGGCGTCATAGTTTACATGCCCCGGTATGGTAACTCCTTTTGCTGCCCAAAGTTTATACAGATAGGGTAAAACGGTAGTAATGCCGGCTTCATTTTTACCTTGATGGGTGGTAAATATGCCGGCACTAATGATTGCCAGAAATACCAGGGCAGATATCGGTAATGTTTTGGCAAATACCTGCGGAATCCGAAGTATGGAAACCGACCAGCCTGATTGTGCGATATATTCGATAGCGCAAAAGCAAACACCAAACATACAAATGCTAACCAGGTAATAACCCATTAGTAGTAAATTGGCAAAGGTCCGTTCTGCACTGCCGGATAAAAAGCCATAGGTAATACCTATTATCCCAAGTACTATCATGGCTAAACTCCATGCTTTTGCTTTGCCGGTAAAAATAAATGGCTGATCGAAATTATTGTTTATGATCATTTTAAATGATGATGTTGGTTAATTTGGGTGGATTTCTGTTTTTATTATTTTTAGGCTATTACAATGTCTTTGATCAGCGGGCTCATTTCAACAGCATTTGCGTATTGAAAAAGATGTTTTATTTCCTCGTGATCCATAAAGCTATGCGCGTCAACTACAATTAAAAAAGACCTGCGGTCAGCACGTGGGAGGCTTAATAACTTGGGGGCTTGCGAAGGGAATAAATAGGTTGCAAAAAAGAATGTTGATGCCATTACCATGATGCTGATGATGAATGGAATAATTGATTTTAATCCAGCGAGTGGTAATCCATGTTCGGCCAGGTAACAGATCAGGGTTGCCAGTCCTGTTCCTCCCAGGAATCCGAATTTAATGGCTGCATTGCCCCGGCGCAGTTGCTTGATTTGTAGTTTTTCTTCAATTCCTTTTACCGGTTTTGATAAGTGTACTTCAAGAATCGGAACATGGTAATGCTGCAGGACTTCAATCCCGTGTATCAGATCATCAGTGCTGTAAAAGTGATTTAAAATTAATTTCGTTCTGTTCATCTTGTGTAGGATTAATTCTGGTGGTGATTTCGAAAGACATTCGGAGTCATTCCGGTTTGCTTTTTGAAAAGTTTACAGAAGTAGGAACTGTCTTCAAAATTGAGCTTGTACGCAACCTCTGTAACAGTCCAGTTTAAATTGATGAGCAACCGTTTCGCTTCCAGTATAATCCGGTTTCTGATCATATCCCCCGCAGATACGCCAACCAGCTCATTGCATAGCCTATTTAAGTGATTGGGTGTTACATGTAATATTTCTGCGTATTGTTTGGGAAGGCGCAAATGGAGATAATTTTCGTCAATCAGTTTTTCGAAATTTTGACGCAGGGCGTTTTTGCCCGATTCAATAGTAGATTGGCTGCCCCGGCTATCCATATTGCTTATTACCATAAACAAGTGGAGTAGCAATACCCTAATTGTGTCGTCCTTAAATTTGTTGTCTTTTTCGGTTTCTGTAATTGCCTTTTCAATCAATTCAACTACTGTCCACCTCAACTCTTCAGGTATTTCAATAATGCAGTCCTGAACGTTTCCATTAAAAAAGAAAAATTGGTCCAGGTAATCTGTTTTCAGCAGAAATGACTGGAAAAATTGGGCTGGAAAATTAATGATATATCCATCTATCTCTCCCTCAAAATGCCAGTTGTGTATTTGTCCCGGTGTCATGAAATAAAACTGGTACGGTTTGATGGAACACGTTTGATAGTCTATAGAAAATTTTCCGCTGCCCTCGGTAAACAAAACCATATGATAAAAGTCATGACGACGGGGGAAAGTGGTTTTCTTAAACTTTTTCACAAACACAGCAAACCTGCTGACGATCACTTTCTTGTGCTCATTAAAATGGCAAATGTCAAATAGGGGAAATTCACTTTTCATCTCTTCTTATACTCAGCAACTTTCAAGGGAACGATAATGAGCGTCGATTTGCCCATCTTGTTTTTGTCTTTGTTGTTGCTTAATAATGCATTCAAAATTAGAGGCTTAAAGTGAGGTAGTACGGTAGTAATCGGCTTATTTACGGTACTTTTTACTCATCATTTGTTGATGCTGTGGGAGCTATCGTATATACAGATGTTGCTGATATGCGCCGTAGGTGCTACCTTCATAGGTGTTCGGAAGAATTCCAGGCTTCATGGGGCATCAGTAAAAGCATGATCACAACCTGCAAAATTTGCGAATTTCGGCATATGTTTATTGACTGCCGAGCGTTTGTCGCAGGATTGCTAAATAAGCCCCCTTCCCGGCGTCGCACCGTGTTTTCCGACACGGACAGGTGGGCGGCACATTGCTTCCGATTGAACCCTTTGCAACGCCTGATGTGTCGCAGCTTTCCCGCGAAGGTATCCGTTTCGTGGTCATGGGGATAACAGCCGAGAAAGTCGATAATGCGGGGGAGTGATGGACTTGCGGAGCACTTCTGTCGTTCTCCCAATTGGTCACACAATCTTCCGGGACCGCCAACAGGGTTGCCACTTCCTTTTGCAAAAGCCCGCGTTTAATCCGTTTCTTTCGGATATGTTCGCCGACGGTCTGCGGATTGTCGCTATAGGCTTTTGTTTTCGGTTTGATCCCTATCTTGCAGTATGGGAGAAATGTGTACGGACGAATGCTCTTGTAGTTATTATAATCATCCCGAGAAAATGTTTAGGTCCTCCAAGCACTGTGTCTTTCAAATAAAAACATATTGCCAATTTCAGATTATTTGCTTCTTAACCTTAAATATTCAACATAAACTTTAATTTAATATTAGGGTGGATAAATGTAACAAGCCATTGCGCGGATATATCGTGAAGAAAAAGAATATCCACTATTACAAGTGTTGTACTATCGGCTACGGTACCAACTGCAATGCCCAAGTACTGAATAATCGCTTTGCGGAAGCATTAGAGATGTTCCAACTCGATCACGTTCCCGAAGCGCTGCACCTAATCAAGCAACAAACTGTAGCCACGTTCAATCAATACATGCAGGGCCGCCAAGACGAACACATGATGCTTGTACAGAAACAGCACGAACTGCACAAGAAAGTAGAACGGTTGGAAGAGCGGTTTATTGAAGAAGAGCTAACCGCAGGCACAAATACACAGCAAAGTACAATGATGAATTACACGATATAGAAACAGCGATAGCAAAAGCTTCCCAAGTTCCTGAGGGGGCAAGCACACACCGCCAAATGTTTCTATTTTTATTTAGATTAATTATAAATAATAATGTATTTTAGTCGAAAAATTTAAACATGCACTATCCATCGCCTTAGATCAAACAAAAAAACCGGTATTCCGTCGCCAAACTTCTTACCGGTCCGATGTCAACAAATCCTTCAACCCATTAACATTTGAAACAAATTTATGAATTCCCTGCTATGGAGTAAAAACTTTTACTTTACACTTCTTTCACTTATCATTTCAGTTACCACGATTGCCCAAACAAGCAGTATCAAAGGCATTGTAAAAACATCTGACGGACAGCCCGCCACAGCTATTACTGTTAGTCTTGCCGGAACTTCAAAAGGCACAATGACTGATGAAAAAGGTCATTATCAATTAACTAAAATCAAATCGGGTACTTATGTTCTTAAAGTAAGTGCCATTGGGCTTGCCGGTCAGGAGCAAACGGTTAAATTGGATGCCGGTCAAACCCTAACGGTCAATTTTACCTTAAACCAAGATGCCAGGCAGCTGGCCGATGTGATTATCAGTTCCAACCGTCGCCTTAAATTCGGCGATAAACAATCAGAGTCAGTGGCCAGAATGCCCTTGGCTAATCTCGAAAATTCACAGGTGTACTCAGTTATTTCCAACGCTTTATTGCGCGAACAAAATATTGTTGATTATAGAACCGCCTTACGAAATGCGCCTGGTACATCAACTATTGCCCAGGCAGGTAACGGCCGTGCTTATACTTTTATGCGTGGTTTTATTACCGGGAACTGGGTACGAAATGGCGTGGCTGCTTATCAATTTTCAGCAGTCGATCCGGCCAACATTGACCGCATTGAAGTGATCAAGGGGCCTTCGGGTACATTATTTAGTAGTTCGGTAATCTCTTATGGTGGTTTAATCAACCGTGTAACGAAGAAGCCTGCTGATACAGCGTTTACCGAACTGGCCTATACAGGCGGAAGCTTTGGCCTGAACCGGGTAACCGCTGATTTAAATACGCCTTTGAATAACAGTAAAAGCGTTTTGTTCCGCGTCAATGCAGCTTACGACCACAACGGTAGCTTTCAGGATGCTGGTTTTGAACGAAACGTTTTTGTATCACCTACGCTTACCTATAAAGTCAATGGTAAACTTAGCTTTAATATTGAAGCGGAACTATACAGGCGTCACACGAGCACGGTCAATAATTTTAATATCTCCGATCCAAGTTACTGGGCAGGCAAAAGTTTAAAGGATATCCCTGTAGATTATAACCGCAGTTACCAGGGGGATGATATTGACAGTAAGCTGACAAACTATAATATTTTTCTGCAGGCCAACTATCAGATCAGTAAGCAATGGAGATCGCAAACCTTATTTACGTTGAACGGTGTTTACGCACCGAGACAGACGTTTGTAGATAAATACATCATAGATGAGACACAGATGGCCCGACAGGTGTTCCTACTATCTGATAAATATCACCAGACAGAGATACAGCAGAATTTTAACGGCGATGTTCAAATAGCCGGCATGCGTCACCGCCTATTGCTTGGGTTTGATTACATTGCATACCGGCAGGATCCTTATTATTATAAATTTACAGATTACGATGTGATCAACTATCGTGAACCTGGCAAATTTTTTGTAAGCCGTAATGATTTTAATAAGGCAATTGATACACTTTCAAGCTCTCCGGCAGATCAGAATAATTACAATACGGCTGCTTATATTGCCGATGTAGTTAATATTACTGACAGGCTAAATGTGATGGCATCATTACGGATAGACCATTATAAAGATAACGGCTTTCACGATATTGCTACCGGTACCTATGATGGCGCCTTCAGCCAAACCAAGGCTTCGCCAAAGTTTGGTGTGGTATACCAGCTGATTAAAGGCCAGTTATCGGCTTTTGCCAACTATCAGAACGGATTCAGCTATACCAATATGAAAGACCAGAGCGGTAAAGTATTTAAACCGGAACAGGCTTTTCAGGGGGAAGCTGGTTTTAAGCTGGAAACAGTGAGCAATAAACTATCGGCTACTTTAAGTTATTACAATATATCCGTAAAGGACAAAATAAGGGCAAATCCCATAAACAAAAACCTGTACGTACAGGATGCCAGGCAAGCCAGCAGGGGGGTAGAAGCAGAGCTAATAGCTAATCCGGTTAGCGGCCTAAACCTGCTGTTTGGTTACGCTTATAATTTTAGTAAATACACTAAAGCAGACAGTGCTGTGGCCGGAAAAAGGCCATATGGAACGCCCAAAAATCTGATAAACGGATGGGCTAGTTATGCCTTTCGCCATGGGAAGTTAAAAGGATTTGGACTGGGTTTTGGTGGCAACTATTCCAGTAGTTCTTTTTATGATGACGAAAATTACGTGACCATTCCATCTTATCTGTTATTAAGTTCTACCGCATTTTATGACCGCGGTAAATACCGCATTGGCTTTAAAGTTGATAACCTGACTAATGAACATTACTGGGGGCCGTTCTTTCAACCTCAGCCCACGCTTTCGTTTTCGATTAACCTCACTTACCGTTTTTCGGCGCACTAATGATCAAAAAAATTGCTGCATGGTTACACCTATGGCTCGGGCTTGTGTCCGGGCTGGTGGTTTTTATCAGCCTGTTTGCTGCTGCCGTTCCATAATTTTTTACAGCTGTTTTTGGAATCTAGATTAACCTGAACAGCATTCCAAAAACAGCTTTCCCGTCGCGATCAATTTAAGAACTAACGTTTTCCTCCTGGTAACCTATTATGTACATTTAGGTTTTAGGGATAAACTTTACATTGTTAAATATTGTTAAACCGGAGTACCAGCTTTGGAAACGTAACATTTGCGCACTATTTTTAATATTGCGTTAAAGCAAATGATTCTTTAAAAGGTAAAACACAGTTAAACCCTTATCCGAAATCATGAAATTGATACAAATTTTTATTACAACTAGCTTTTTGGCTGCATCTTCCATATTATGTTTCGCACAAAATTCCGACGGAGGCAAAGAATTGAAGAATAAATTGCAAAGCGGTAAAGCGGAAGTATCAAACTACAATACCGCATGTTATTTTGCTTTAGAAGGCGACAATACTTTGGCAATTGCATACCTGAAAAAAGCTGTCTATAACGATAACTTTTCAAAAGCCGATGTGTTGGAAAATGACAGCGATTTAAAGTTGCTTCATCATGAATCGTCTTGGGGCAAGCTCATAGAAACTGCCCGGGAAAATGCGGTCAGAGAAAAGAAGTTTAGCCAATCACCTTCAACTAAACCTGTTTTCTTCGAATCAAAAGCAATACTGACCCCGTACCGGAAAAATATTTCAGAAAACGAAAAAATAGCGGGCCTGTCCAAGTTATGGTCGGAAGTGAAGTACAATTTTGCAAATTTTGATTTGATTCCCCGACTAAATTTTGACTCGCTTTATCTGGCTTATATCCCTAAGGTAAGGCAAACCAGTTCCACAGCGGCCTATTATAAAATGCTCATAGAATTCTGTGCTCAATTGAAAGATGGCCATACAAACGTCTATGTTCCGGAGGACCTCTATAACGAGTTTTATGCAAGGCCTTTATTGAGAACCAGGCTGATAGAAAATAAGGTAATAATAGTAGGCGTGTATGATAATGCCCTTGAAAAAAAAGGCATTAAAGTTGGCCAGGAAGTAATGACAATAAATGGACTGCCAGTTAAAGAATACGCCGACCGGCACGTAAAACCATTTCAAAGTTCATCTACTTCGCAAGATCTTGAAACCAGGATGTATGAATATTCCCTGCTGTCCGGACCGTTAACTCAAGCCATACAATTGGAATTGCGGGATTCAAATAGGGGGCTGCATCAATATACAGTCAGTCGCGTTAAACCTGAAGAAGGTAATGAACGATTTGGTGCCTCTCCATTTCAATATAAAGTACTGGATGGAAATATCGCCTATGTTAAGATGGATAGTTTTGCTACCGATTCGGCTGTGAAAGCATTCAGTCGTTATTTTAAAGAGATATCCAAGTCAGCTGCTATTATTTTCGATGTGCGCAATAATGGAGGTGGAAGCACCCCATGGCAATTACTTAGTTATTTGACAGAGAAAGACCAGCAAGTTCAATCCTGGTATGCCCGCGATTATCAACCGTATGAACGTGCCGCTAATCATCTGCAAAGATTTCGGGGAGGAATCAGTTCGATTAACAGTATTGGCACATCCTATTACAATAAACCGGTAGCAGTATTGACAAGTTCAAGAACATTTTCCGCTGCCGAAGATTTCGCAGCCGCCTTTAGATCCCTTAATCGGGGGGTGATTATAGGAACACTTACCGGAGGAAGCACTGGACAGCCGCTGATGATAGGTTTACCGGGAAATGGTTCGGCCCGCATTTGCACTATCAGGGATATGTTTGCTAATGGTGATGACTTTGTAGGAAAAGGGATTGAGCCAGATATAGCAGTTATTCCTACCATTTCAGATGTAAAAAATGGTATTGACAGAGAATTAGAAACCGCTATAAAATATCTGAACCACAAATAAACGCAATAATCTTGATAAGTTTACCTTATGGAACAGCGTCACGCCGGCTTATTCCAACTATTTTGCGCATTTGCCATTTCTGAAATCCAACTGTTCCGTAGAGCGAATGGACAGCATTAGCTCCTGCTGCTCTTAATAAGTCTTCTGTTTATTACGGCATGAAGCTCCTTTTTATAAGTCGAGCCGACAGTTAAAATCGTATTATCCTCAAGGTACAGGGTATTACCCGACAAATAGCTGATACGGGCAATATCAACGATAAAAGATTTATGAATTCTAATAAAATTTTCAGGCAAATGCTTTAATATTTCAGACATGGTCAGGTAGGTAAGCTGTTTAGTTTTTTTTGACATGTTGTCGAGATATATGATAACGTAGTTAAGTGCTGCTTCAACGTAAGTGATGTGCCCGATATTGATCTTTATCAATTTCCCTTTATTTTCACTTTGTATAAAAAAATAAGTGGCCGCGTCACCATCGATTTGAGCCGGCGCTTCTATCAGCTTTCGGACTTTATTGACGGATTGCAGGAATTTTTCGTAGGAAATAGGCTTCAGCAGGTAGTCATAGACATCAGCTTCAAAAGCCTCCCGGCCGTACTCAGTAAAAGCAGTTGTAATAATAACATGCGTATTATTCCGTACTAGTTTAGCCATTTCAATGCCCGATAGCTTGGGCATATTTACATCCAGAAAAGCGATATCTATCCGGTCGCGGCTCTTTACAATATAATCGTATGCTTCCAACGCACTATTACTGCTTCCCACCAGGTTTAGTCCTGGGCTTTCAGCAACAAAATGACTCAGCAGGCTGACCGCTGCAGGTTCATCGTCCGCGATGTAGCAATTTAGCATAGGTTAAATATTTTAATATAAAAATGGGTGTATTTTTTAACTTTTTTTTCAAAAATCCAATAAAAAACAGATCAAAAAACTGTGTTAATCTATCAAATACGCTTATTGATGTAATTTATTTTAAATCAGAATTAAATATATCCACTTTTAAAGAAGTTCTTATTGCGAAGATGATTCTAAGTAATATCAGCCCTGCGGCTTAACATTTTAGAATGAAAAAACCGATAAACGGGGCATTGGGGAAGACGCTAATGTCCAACTTATAACTGTCTCGCTGTAAGTAAACAACAAATAGATAATTATCGCAGGGACTTAAAATTTCCTTACGCTTTTTTAAACCTTACACATCTAAAACCTACATGTCCAAACCGATGGAATTCCACGCAAAAATAAAGTGTATTCTTATCTGTATGCTTTCCTTTTTTTGCGAGGCTGTACATGCACAATTAAGTATCAGCGGACACGTATATAATCCGGAGCACGAAAGCTTAAGTTATAGTTCTGTTACCTTAACAGACAAAAACGGCTCAATTCATTCTGTCTCCGCAAATAATGACGGGCTATATTCATTCAAAGGCATCAGCAAGGGAACCTATCAGCTAACCATAGGCTATCTCCGGGAAAAATATACCACCAATGATTTTTTTCTTAAACAAGATACCATCATTAACGTCACTTTCATATCTCCGTCAACCAAGCAATTATCAGAAGTACAAGTAAGAGAGCGGCGGCCTGTACTTGAAAGAAAGGTTGACCGGTTGGTCTTTAACATAACTGAATCACCCGCGATGCAAGGTTTGGACCTGCTGGATGCTTTGGAAAATACGCCGATGGTGAAAGTCAACGATGGCGGAATATCGCTTGTTGGCAAGGGGGATGTAGCGGTTATGGTCAATGACCGATTGTTAAATCTCTCCGGCTCCGCGCTTACCGCATACCTCAGAACGCTGCGTTCGGATAACATTGCTAAAATAGAAATCATTACTAATCCTCCATCGAAATATGACGCTCAGGGAAATTCCGGATTAATTAATATCGTCCTGAAAAAGAATGCTAAAACAGGGTTTAACGGCAGTCTGAAGGGTTCCTACATGCAGCGCACCTATGGCACGACGAATTTCGACGGCGTTTTAAACTATGGATCTGATAAGCTGTCAGTTTCAGCCAGCATTGAACATTATCATGCCAATATACACGCTCAGGAAAACGAGGGTATATATGGTACACCAACGTCAATCTTAAAAAGCAATACCCGAAAGGACTTCAATGATGGCAATGATTTTAATCTAAGTGCCGATTATCGCTTAAACAGCAAATCAAGTTTCGGTTTCATGTATGACCTGTTGGCCGGAAACGCCAATATGAATATTTCTTCAAGATCCAATTTTCTGACAAACGCAGTTTCAGATTCGTTGCTGGCGACACAGGCAGAACACAGGAATAAATTAAGGTACAAAACCGCAAATGTTTATTACGATTTAAAGCTGGACAGCAACGGTAAAAAGCTGAGTATTACCGGAAATTATTTGGGTAACTCATCTGATCATCCGGTAAACTTCATGACAGAGAACCTAACAAACAACAATGGTTATACCGTATTGAACACCAGTAAGGTCGATTATAAGATTCTCTCCGGCCAGGCTGACCTGGAACTTCCTTCAAAAAAAGGTCCGACATTTGAAACCGGTGTCAAATACTCCCATATAAGCAACAATGCGGATGTAGGCTATTTTAATTTGATAGATGATAACTATAATATTGTTCCGGACAGAAGTAATATTTTTCATTATAAAGAACAAAACTACGCCGGGTACATCAGTGGATTTAAGGAGTTTAATAAAATCTGGTCGGTCAAAGCGGGTTTACGTTATGAATTTACAAACGTGGACGGGAACACTCCGACGTCAAATGAGCACATAGGTTTTAACTATGGCAAGCTGTTTCCCTCGCTATTTATCAACTTCACCCCTGGTAAATCCAACCAATTTTCAGCGAGTTATTCCAGACGAATAAATCGTCCCGGCTTCAACCAGTTAAATCCCTTCAGGTGGTACAGTGACCCCTATACCTATCTAGTAGGTAACCCCCAGTTGTTACCATCGTTTAGTAACAACTATGAAATTTCCTATGTATACAAGAGCAATTTATCGATCACCGCATATCATCAACAGACAAGTCACGGGAGCGGACAGGTACTGCAAACAGAAGGGACAACCTCAATAAGCACATTTCTGAATTACCTCACCAGTTATTCAACCGGGCTCAATATTTATTATACCTACAACGATATTAAATGGTGGCAAAGCATTGTTTTTGCAGATGTAAACTACGCGAAATCAATAAGCACCCTACCCCAGTTCGTCGGACAAAAAGGCTCCTCCTTTTCCTATCAGGTCAACAATAGTTTTTTCCTGAATGAAAAGAAGACATATTCATTGATTCTAAATTATCAGCAAAGCCTTCCAAGTTGGGTAGGCAATGTCAGGTGGTCGAGCCGCGCAAATCTTACAGCCGGCATAAACACATCCTTCTTAAACAAGGACTTACAGGTGTCACTGATTGGAAGAGACTTATTCCGTCAAAGTATCAACAAAGGAAAGGTTTTTCTAAGCGACAGTTTTCAGGACTTCAACAGCTATTATGATGCAAGAAGGGCTACGCTGAGTGTAACCTATCGCTTTGGAAACAAAAAAGTTAAAGTAGTAAATAAGGACACCCGTTTCGATGAGAAAAGCAGGGCCAATTAACACGCGGAACCGGAAGTTTATAAGGCAATATGCATTTACAGGTAACAGGTAAATATTGTTAAAATTTTAAAATTGATTTTATGAAAAAGAGCATTAAAATTTTAGTCAAAAAACTATCATCAGACCCGGATGGAAAACTTTCGGGTGGATTTTCATCGATCAAAGGGGGCTTCAAATCTTTCGTGGCATCGGCGGCGAGTACCAACGATGGTTGTACAAACGAATTGAAATGCAGTGTGGCCACTAACGTAGGAAAGGGTTGTACGAATAATCATATCTGCAATCCCTGACGATTATTCGCCTTGACATGAAAGCGGGATGTCATGTCAGACTAGAGTTCGATCATTATCACTTGCTTTCTTCAGTGCTTCTTAAAGAATTAATGTCATACCAAGTATATACCGATAACATGTTTTTTATGGAAAAAGGAATCAAAATTTTAGTAGAAAAACTATTACAGGATCAGGATGGAAAACTTTCCGGAGGTTTTGCAACAGTTAAAGGAGGCTTCAGGGAATTGACAACAACGGTTAACAGCCTGTCCTGCACCAATTCATCATCGTCCTGCAGTACTAATCCCCCGCAATGCATGAATACAGTGGCCTGCGCAGGTTAACCGCTAATGGTTACCGGCCCTATCATCAAATCGTGGCGTAAATATCATTTTCTGAGGGAGATTACTCAGGTTCAGGATAAGGGGCTTAAAACAGTTTTAATAATTACAATCAAAAATATATTACCATGAAAAAAGACATCAAAATTCTGGTTAGAAAACTTTCACAAGACCAGAAAGGCAAACTTTCAGGAGGCTTTGCCGCGATCAAAGGCGGGTTCCAATCATTTTCACGTTCCTTGACACTAACTAACGATGGCTGCACAAATTCAGGGAACTGTAACACAGATACCAATATTGGGGCGATTTGCGCAGGAAACAGGGTCTGCGCATCCTGAGAATAATTTGCACAGTGATCCCGCAACGATGAGCGTTATGAGTGCCGGGATGTCTGTAACTATGTAATAAGGGTTGAGGAATAATCTCATAACGTGTTGATAAAACAGCGACCTGTTTTAAACCCGGTGATGTTAGCGGCAAGCTATTGAATTTGATTTGAATAACAAAGCCGCTAATGTCATTTTTCCAGTGAATTTAATCATTTCTTTTTACGAGTGCGCATGAATAAGAAGTTATGTTAAATTAAAAATAGTTTAATTATTAATCATTAAAAATTTCTTTTATGAAAAAAAGCATTAAAATTCTAGTTGAAAAGCTGGAACAAGATCAGCATGGAAAACTATCAGGAGGCTTTTCTGCAATTAAAGGAGGGTTCAAATCTTTTGCGAACTCTGCGGTGAGTACCAACGATGGCTGTACGAATGAAATTCGTTGCTCGGCTACTACCAACACAGGCTCTGGCTGTACAAACAGTTTTAGCTGCTAATTAAAAAAGGTCCTTTGGTAACAAGGATCCTACATCAACCAAAAAAAGAAAATAATCATGAAAAAAAGCATCAAAATTTTAGTTAACAAATTGGAACAGGATCAGCAGGGAAATCTTAAAGGTGGATTTTCAGCGATCAAAGGCGGATTTAAAACCTTTCAGACTTCTGTACTTTCAACCAATGAAAATTGTACAAACGCTGTAGGTTGTGTTGATACAACTAACAAAAGCCCTTGCGTTAACCAAAAATCCTGCTAATTAACAAACAGAGTACACGCCATTAAAAAATGGTGTGTGCTCTGTTCCTAAACATATCACGCTTATAAAAAAAGAATATGAAAAGTAGTAAATACAATGTCTTTTTTGACCATGATGATCAAAAAATCGGATTCAACAGTTTTACCAAGGAATATATCGCATTGGACCCCATGGTCTATTTAATGTATGAATCTGCTTTTAAGGCCAATAATTTCTCGGAAATGGAAGATTTCTATAAAGAATTGTACGATTTTTTAATAGAAAAGGGATTGCTGGATATACCAATGATATTGACCCCTCTTCGCCAATCTAAAGTGACCCCTCTGAGTTAGGGTTTGAAAGAGAGTAAAGTTGTTGTACAGATAGGCTCTTTGGAGCGGATGTTTTTGTCCGGTTTAACAACTATTATTTTTACAAAAATACATTTTCTGATTTAGAGTTTCTTCTCCTTAGTGATTCGCCATATAATTCGACCCTTAAAGAGTGGTGAAC
>NZ_JBFUHE010000013.1:0-238769 GCF_056402535.1 Mucilaginibacter sp. P4_A11 | reverse complement strand
ACCTTGCAATATTCAAACCCCGCCGTTAACACTCTTCAGGGTTATAACCTGGTAGGCAACCCTTATCCTGCCACTATAAATTTCGAAAAATTTAACCGTAAAGGCACATCCGGCAGCACTGCCGATCAAAAATCTTCTATTTATATTTCAGGACAAAAGGCGCAAATTTATACAACAACATCATCAAAAGTGCCCCCCTTAACCTTCATATGGGTTTACAATGTAACAACTAAAAATTTTGAAAGCTATCAGCAATATGCAGGGCAGATAAATTCAGTTAATGATACCACCACTACCATTAACCCTGGTGTACAAAGTGTAGTTGGCGGTGCGGCAAGCAATATGATTGCAAGCGGCCAGGGCTTTTTTATTATTGCAAACGGCAGCGGCCAGGCTCTAACTTTCAGGGAATCGGCCAAGATAACTACTCAGCCGTCTTCAACCACACTTGCAGGAGTGTTCAGCTTGCCGCAAACCAAAACACCAATTGCACAAGCCCTGGGCACCGGCAGCAAAGCGATCATGAGCAGTGCAAATTCACAAATCGCTGCTCCTGATATAACCGAGACGGCGGCTCAACCAAGCCCCGTTATGCATCTTTTACTTGAAAAAGATGCAACAAATTTTGATGGTATCGCACTTGTATTTGACAAATGGGCAACGACCGCCTTTAGTAAAGATAAAGATGCCGAAGACCTTGGCGGGAACGGCGCTTTGGAAAGTTTTTCGGCCTTAACAAGCGACAGCGTAAGAACAAGTATCCACCACCGTCCCTTACCCGGAAAAAAACAGGAAATAATCCCTCTTTTTGCAGATGCTACAACATCAGGTCAATACAAAATCAAATTAGCCGATGTTAAAGATCTGCCAGCCATTTATGAAGTATGGCTTAAGGACACTTTCACCAAAGATTCGGTAGATCTAAAAGCACATACCGATTACAGCTACAACATTGATAAAACCACACCGGCTACTTTTGGTAAAAACCGCTTTCAATTGGTGCTACGCCAATCCCCTGAACTGGCCTTACGACTGCTCGATTTCAATGCCATCAAAGCTATGGAAGGAGCTAAAACAACTTGGGTTGTGGAAAATGAGGCGAATTACACAACATTTACATTGCAAAGAAGTACAGATAACGGTAAAACCTGGGATGATCTGAAAGTTATACAGTCAGAAAGTTTAGGAACATATTCATATACCGACCCTAACCCTGCAAAAGGCTTAAATAAATACCGGGTTCAGCTAACTGATTTAAACAATGATATCAGTCTTTCAAAAGAGTTACCATTAATGTATGCCAATACTCAAAGTAACATAAGCAATAGCTTACTTACTATATATCCAAACCCCGTACACGAAACAGTAAACTTAACTATATCGCAAACCAACTCATCGGCAAACTATAATATTCAATTAACTAACAGTAGTGGTATGATACTGAAGACTGTAAATATTACCCAACTTTACTGGAAAAACAATGTAGCCGGTCTTATCCCCGGAACATACATTATAAGGGTTGTTGATAATAAGAAACAGCAGTTGATTGGCACCGGTAAATTTGTAAAATTATAATAAACACTTTGTATACATGATAAAAAAGTTCTTTTTAACCGCCTTTGTTTTTGCTGCCGGCATCTTAAACTGCTTTGCGCAAGACAACGTAACACCTTGTGATTCAGGCGATGGAGACGCATTTTGCCCGCTTGATACCTGGGTTATTGTTTTAGCTGCAACTGCATTTGCTTTTACTGCAATTCATTTATATCGTAAACAAAAATCCCTTCAGGCTTAACGCCCAAAGGGATTTTTGCATTTAGTTCAATAAAATTGATCAGCAAATTTCTTATGCCTTTTTCATTGGTAACTGCGGTTGTTGTACCTGGTTAAGTTCCAACTGTTCGATAATACCATTAACTACTTTCGGCAATTCCTTTACAGTTCTTTGCGGGTTGCGCAGTTCACCCACACCAAAGCCGCGCCATACCAGTTTACGCGATCTGGCGTCCATAATGTCGATGATAAGCGTGCCCTCTTTGTAAGGCACACGGGCGTAGCCACCGCCACCATAGCCATAGCCGTAACCATAAGGATATCCCCAGCCCCAGCCGCCGCCGTAAAATCCACGATAGCCCCAGCCGCCGCCCCAACCCCAGCCAAATCCCAAACCAAAGCCTGGATAACCGCCGTAGTAAGAAGGGTAAAATTCAGTTTTCATACCCCTACCGGTAACAGTGGTGTAACTCACCATCAAATCGGGATTGTTTTCCTGAAATTTCAGGCCTTTGTTTTCCAATGCCGAAATAGCCGCATCCTTAACTCTTTCATCTGCCACTTCCTTTTTTACAACTGCGCCGGCTTTATTGGTCATGGTTGCAGGAGGTAGCCAGGCAAATGTACGGTAAGCGGATAGATCTGTTTTGTTACGGGCTGCGGTGTAATAATTGTAACTGCTGCAAGCAGACAAGGTGGCCACCAGCAGTAACACCAGCCCTGTATTAATAGTTTTCTTCATGACAAATTACTCCCATTTATTTAAACATTAGACAATGCAGGAAATAAAGGTTTAATTTAAATAAATAATTATTTAGATGTAGTTGGGGAGGCAATTTTCTTAAGGAAAATCCCTTTTAAAATCAATAGTAAACACGGGGCACCTAACGGAGCCTTAAAGTTTCCATTTTGTTTCCTATAAACACGATACTCCTACGGAGTTTACAGCAACTGCTAAGACACTCCATAGGAGTATCGTGTTTATAGACATTTTCCCCCAATATATTGGCTCCGTTAGGTACCACGTGTTTTAAAAGCGATTTCCCTGCGATTCTCTTTTACTGTACAGACGTCTCAAAATCTTCTGTGAAAGTTTGAAAATCTAAGGTCGTTGATGGCTGAATTATAACACGACTGAAAACTTACGAAGTTTTAAAAACTTCGTAAGTTTGGAAACGAATTAAAAATATCGTGAAATCTATTTGCTTAAGCTAACTAATTGCGCATAAACCTTTTCGGTAGGTAGGCCAACAACGTTGGTATAAGAGCCTTCAATCCGCACAATGCCTATCAGGCCAATCAATTCCTGGATGCCGTATGAGCCGGCCTTGTCAAGCGGCTGATATCTATCTACATAATTACCTATCTCCGCATCAGAAAGTTTGCGAAAGAATACTTCGGTAAGGTCGTAAAAATTATTGTATTGCCCTTTGTGCAGCAAACATACCCCGGTTATAACCTGGTGTACACGGCCCGATAGCCTTTGCAGCATCTCCATTGCCTGTGCACGGGATTCGGGCTTGCCAAGTATAAGGCCATCAATGCAAACTATGGTATCGGCAGTAAGCACTACCTCATCTCCTACCGTTTCGTCAAATGCTTCGGCCTTTTTACGGGCTATATACAAAGCAACTTCTTGCGGAGTCAAACCTTTGGGATATGATTCATCAACATCTTTAAGCACAACCCTGAAATCAATATCCATAAGCCTGAGCAGTTCCTGACGCCTTGGTGATTTTGATGCGAGGATTACGGGGGGGATGTTGTGCATATTGAGTTGCTATTTTTCATGTCATTGCGAGCGATAGCGAGGCATTCGCATGCTATACAGAGCGGATCTGCTGTGTTCGCTATTGCTTCGTATCTTACAACAAGATCATCGTAAGTAATTGACTATTAAGTGTTTTTTTTATAACATAGGCGTTGCCTGCGGCCCGGGCTTTCCGTTACAAGTCCTCGCCTTCCTGCCCGCAATCCCAACACACGCTGTGGGCTTTACACTGCAATCCCTAACGCGGCCAACACACAACGCCCCTAAAATATATTTCACACGTCATCACGATTTTTTCCAGAGATTCCTGGGTGGTTACTCGCGATGACATATCTTTTATTGTAAAACTACCAGCTATAAGCCTGTTTGCTCATCCATTTATCCTGAACCTTGAGCACTTTTTCGATAATATCACGGGCGCAGCCTTTACCACCGCCATAGGGCGATACATAGGCACTAACCGCTTTGATCTCTTCAACGGCATCGGCAGGGCAAACAGGCAGGCCTGCAAGTTTCATCACTTCCAGGTCGGGGATGTCATCGCCCATGTATAATACGTTGGTAGCTATGATGCTTTTTTCTTCGAGGTAGATATTAAATCTTTGTGATTTGGTATGCGTACCCATATAAACATCCTGGATGCCAAGACTGTTTAAACGGTACATAGCGCTTTTTGAGCGGCTGCCCGATATCGCGCAAACATTATACCCGCACTTAACGGCCAATTGCAAAGCGTAACCATCTTTAATGTTAAAGGCCCGGCTTTGTTCTCCCGATTCTGTTACAAAAACAGATCCATCGGTCAACACACCATCCACATCAAAAATGAGGGTAGTAATATCTTTTAATTTATTCAGGAATGATTCCATTATTTTTTTGATTTCACCGATAATTGATTGATTTCACCAATCTTTTTTTGTTGGAATATCATCGATTATCATGGTGATTTAACTTATTCATTCTGCCCGCAGAATTGCTTTGAACCATGCTAACTATTAAAGCCGCAGCTTAACTGCAAACTCAAAACTGCCTACTGAAGAACTATTGATTATCGCGCCACTCATATACCCAGGCCGATTGGATCTGCTCCAGATGACCTTCGTTTGACTCGGTACGGGTACCTGCAAAATTAGGCAGGCTTAGTACCCACTCCAGCAGTTCGGTAAAACGGATGCGGTATATTTTTGATTCGTCAAAATCGTCGCCAAACTTTTCATAAAGTTCGATGGCAATATCTTCATAATCATTCCAGTGAATTGGTAAGGCAAATTTATTATCGCTCATTTTTATTGATTTTACGTACTACCCTGGGGTTACGCTAATACGTTGTAAGTTATACGTTTTATTATTGTTTTAAACGGATTAATGCAAATATTAGTGGCCTAAAAACTGCGACTGATCAGGCAGGGTAACTTCAATGTCGCCATCAACTATCACACACTGGCAACCCAGACGCGAGTTGATACGCGGGTTAACAGCCCTGTCAATAAAATCCTCTTCCTTATCGGATATTTCCTGGATGTTATCCATCCCTTTATTTACGTAAACATGGCAAGTGCTGCATCCGCAAACACCACCGCAATTGTGCTGTAGTTCAATGCCATTTTCCAGGCATACGTCTAATACAGATTCTCCTTCGGCAATTGGCAACTCAACACTTTCGTGCCCTTTTTCCTCGAAATTGACCTTTATTTTATAAATGTTCATTTAAGCAAAAGTAACAAAATTACTCGTCTGCCGTAAGTCCTTTATTGTTTTTGATAATACCCTGACTTAATAAAGTATAAACATCCTGTAACATAGGCATATCGCTCAGCATCTGCATATGAGTGGCCATGGTACCTTTATCATTACGCACTGCCGGCCCTGTTTGCACACTGCGCGGCTCCTGCTCAAGCACCTTTTGCGCGGTTTCCATGATCAGCGGGCGCAGCATACTAAATTCCATTTGATTTTGCGCCAGTAATTCCTGTGCAACCCCGTATAAATAATTGGGAAAATTACAGGCAAACACAGCCGCCAGGTGCAATATTTTACGCTGGGCGGAGTTAACGGAGTATACATTATTGCTGATGGTAAATGCAAGCTGCTTTAAATCAGTAAGTATACTATCATCAGCACCTTCAAGACAGAGTGGGACAGATCTGAAATCAACCTCTCTTATCTTGCTAAATGTTTGCAGGGGATAAAAAACACCTGCATTAGGCGTAAAAGCCAGCAAACTATTCAAATCGGTTGAACCTGATGTATGTACTATTAACTTTTTATGGGCGGATAGCGCTTTAACAACAGTTGTTATGGCATCATCCTTAACCGAAACAACAAATAATCCGGTATTGGGATTGATATTGTCGAGGTTGTCAATAGCTTCAGCACCTATATGGTAGGCCAACAGCGCGGCATGCTGCATGTTGCGGCTGTACACCTGCACAATACGGTGGCCTGCATTTTTGAAAGCTGCAGCCATATGCGTGGCTACATTGCCGGAGCCTATAATGGTAATGTTCATATAATCTTTACAATGAATAAATTATTTAACTAACTGTAGTATAAATATTTCTGTATTTTAGAAACCAACATCTACTACCGCATGAAAATACTTAAAGTAAGCATAATAATTGTGATATTTCTTGTCGGAGCTGCCTCATTAATCCTTTACGGCTTCTATAGATATAACAACAAAGAAACCCAAACCTTAACCGATGCCAGCCGCAAAAACATTTCCGGAAGTTTCATCAAATTAAGCCAGGGCGTAACCCACTACCAGCTTGAAGGCCCAAATAATGCCGAAGTTATCATCCTTGTTCATGGGTTTAGCGTACCCTATTACATTTGGGATGGCACTTATGATTATCTTGTAAAAAAGGGTTACAAAGTATTACGCTATGATATGTATGGTCGCGGTTACTCAGACAGACCAGATGTTCCCTATACTCAGGAGCTTTACAATACACAACTGCTTGATCTCATCAACCAACTCAAATTGAGCGGAAAGATAAATTTAGCGGGGGTATCATTCGGCGGCGCAGTAGTAACCAACTTTACCTGCAGCCATCCCGATCTGGTGGGCAAAGTAATCCTGGTAGACCCGGTATATGAGCAAAAAAAGCCGGCATCACCGCAATATTTCACACTATATAATGAAGCCGTAAACTCCGATGAAAGGGCAAACGGGCAATTAACTGATTTTCTTTATCCCAAAAACCATCCGGAATGGGTAAAACGCTACCTGACACAAATGGGATACAAGGGATTCAGAAACGCGCTGGTTTCAACCATGTACAATTACCACCAAAACGGCAAACAAAGCAACTCATGTTTAAATAGCGCAGGCAAAAACGTACTGTTGATATGGGGTAAGGCCGATAAAACATTACCACCACGTTTTGCCGACTCTATTCGTAGCGTATTGAAAGTTGATTTTTTCCCTGTTGATGGCGCAGCACATTTACCAATGATTGAAAAAGCCGATACGGTAAATGCTAAGATCTTTTCATTTTTGAAGGGGTAATAATATTGCTTTATGATAGATGTATTTGAAATATGGGAACCAGGTAAATCAATTACTGAGAACAAATACCTTGAAGGTATAAGCTACCACAGCGGCCATCTTATTATCTCGTTAAAAAGCCTGAACGAAAAAGACCCTATTTTAAATATTACATTTGAGAATCACTTCTCATTTAGAAACACAAACGAATCATTCAGACTTAAGTCTTTATATAATGATAAGTTCCAAAACGGTTTAAACTACTCCAACGATACGCGGTATCTAAGATGGATAAAAGAAGAGACCGCTGGTGCTTATGATGAGGTAAATCCTATTCATTATCTCATTGGGAGCAATGATGACATTACTGATGTTATTAGTGGTTCCGCACCAATCTTAACTTGGGTGCACCCCGCTTAAAACTTATCTTTCCACCCAATCAATCCCTTCAGCAAGTTCTGCCCTGCTAAATTCAATATGCACAACCCTCCTCTTTTTATTATTGGTAGTACGGTTTGACGCATGCATAAGCAATGGCCTCATGATCATGATACCGCCAGCCTGTACATTGCAGTTCACTTCAGTTTCCTGTTGCCAGTCAATATTTTCAGGGCGATAGATCTCTTTTAGATGAGAGCCGGGCAGCACTTTCAAAGCCCCGTTACCTTCGTCGGTATCATCCAGGTGAATGCGGATGGTGAAGATATCCTGCAGGATATCTATTGGCGGCTGCACGCCAAACTGGTTATGCTTAACCGTCCAGGGACCGTAACCTGCTATATCACCTTTGTTATCTACAGAAATGGTTAGGTCCTGGTGCCAGGCTACAAACCAGTTGGATGATCCAGGCTTGTCAAAATAGATGGATTTGACAACGAAATAACTATCGCCAAAAATATTGGAAACAACACTTTTCAGCCTGTCATTAAATAAAAGAGTAGAAACAGCCGGAATTGCCTTAAAAAACTGCCTTATGGCAAATACATCATCAGTTTGGCGAAACAGCGGGCCTGACCTGTCTGCAGATTCAATGATGTTGATAATGGCATTAACTTCAGCACCGGTATAAATATCCTCAATAACAGTAAACCCGTTATGAGCTATATGATACCAGTGCCCTGTTATATCCACCTAACAGAAATTAAACTGTTTTAAGTTCTTTATTACGCCTTTGGATAGAAAGCAGGAAGCCGATCACCATAATGATAGTACCACTCCAGAAGAAGTTGATATACGGGAAGCTGATAGCGCGCATCACAATCCATGGGCGTTTATTTTGAGGCTGCTGATAAACAGTGATCTCCACCTTTTTGTTCTCAGGATTGATCCTCGAGAAACGTAGTTTCAAACCGGCGTCCTCAACCTTACGGGCAAAATCAAACACGTTACCACCCCTGATCATAAATACAGGCTCGGCGGTGTATACTTTGCCATCACGGGCATGCACTTCTATATTGGCACCGATAGCTACATCATTTGCAGTAAGCGGGATGTTTTGTACGGTAGCCTGTTTGTTTAATGATTTAACCAGCATAAAGCCATCGCGGTACCTGATGGTATCGCCAACTGCCACCTCATGGGCTACTGGTTCATCGTAGTTTTTATCATCGTTACCTTCGTCGTGCCCGGCCTCGCCCTGCATCGCAAAACCTTCGCTCGGGATGGCAGTAACATGCGTATACAAGTCATTTAACAGGTAATGTTTGGTATCAGGTGATGAAGACATTCCCGCATCGCGGCTGGCTTGTACTTTTGGTTTAAGCACAAAGTTTTCCAGTACTTTGCCATTGGCATCAAACTTTTTATAATCGACCCTGTAAAAATGGTATGGTGAAGATATTGAGTCGCCAAGGTAGGTAACTGTATAATCGCCCATTTTTACGGGGGTGTTTTTGTAGATCATGATATTTTCGCGGGCATTACCGGCTTTAGCATCAAAGCCCTGTACGTTAACCACACCGCTCGCGTTTTCAGATACTATTTTGCTGGTACCTGCCGCTATTACAGCACCAACCATCAGCAAACCAAAACCTAAATGCGCCACTGCCGAGCCGGCCAGCTTGAACTTGCCCTTAAAGGCATCTATCAAAACTTTGGCATTGGCAATAACCGAGTAGACAGAGCCACACATTACCAGATTGAATACAAAGTTAAGGCGATAGACACCCGTTAAGTAAACAACAAGCGCAGTTATCAAGATAGAAAACAGGAAGTATACCCCTGTAGTAATAAAGAACCTGGTAATATCGGTCTTTTTATATTTCAGGAATTGAGTGAAGCCGGTAAGTAAAGTCACCACAAATGCAAACGATGACTGGATCACGTTGTAATGTTTAACAGCATCGGCCGGAGGTGCTATCTTGGTGCCAAACATAGCGTTCCACACCGGCACCGATGTTACTACAATAAGGTGAAAACATGACAACCCTAAAAACACCGAACCTACAAACATCCAAAATTCGCGAGAGTAGGTTTCTTCATCTTTTTTTGTGATAGGTAATTCTTTCCATCTCCACACCAAAATCCCAACAGATAACACAAGGAATATCAGGATCCCGATAACCAACTGCCAAAACATACCAAGATCRGTAAAGGCGTGAACAGAACTTTCGCCCAAAATACCACTCCTTGAAAGGAATGAAGTGTACCATACTAATACAAAGCTCAGCAATACCAACAATGTGGCTGTAAAATATGAGTGACCGGTATTCTTAAACACGATAAGCACGTGCAAAGCTGCCACCATAGTTAACCACGGGAATATCGAACCGTTTTCAACCGGATCCCATGCCCAGAACCCGCCAAAATTCAGAGATTCATATGCCCAGAATGAGCCCATGATAACACCTGTACCCAATATCATGGAACCAAACAAAGCGTATGATATAGCAGGTTGCACCCATTCCTTATAACGTTTTTGCCAAAGCCCTGCTACTGCATAAGCAAATGGAACTATAATAGATGCGAAACCAAGGAACAATGTTGGTGGGTGAATGATCATCCAATAGTTTTGCAGCGATGGGTTCATACCCTGTCCATCTTTAATAAATTCAAGATAGTTAGGCTGTGAAAATATAGGGGCTTCGATCCCCGAATTACGCAACAGCAAAAATGGTGAACTACCTATACGCTGACCAAAAATATCGATCCCCAGCACCATAGTACCTAATATCACTTGCGACAGGGTTACAACCGTCATCACAGGACGCTCCCATGATTTGGCCCTTGCAATAAGTACATTACCTAAAACAGCCTGCCAAAAAGCCCACAGCAAAAAGCCACCTTCTTGTCCGTTCCAGAAACCCGATACCAGGTAATAAACAGGCAAAGAACGTGAGGTGTAAGCCCAGGCATAATGATACTCGAAATAATGGTTATAAAGCACATAGAACAGGCAGGTACCCATTCCTAAAATGGAAATAGAGTTTACGTAAAAGCCTAAACGGCCTAAACGTTGCCAGCTGCTGTTATCCTTGCCGGCATCATCAGTAGTGGCAAAATAGTAACTTATAAATGACAGCAGGGCTGCACCAAACGAAAGAACAATAAAAAACTGGCCGATTTGTCCCGGTAAAAGGTGTTCGCCCTTGAAAACTGTATTCATCAAAAATGATTAAATGCTGGCTTGCTTAGCCTTTACTTCTGTAACTTCTAACTTATCCTGGGTGTATTTGGATGGGCATTTCATAAGGATCTTCGAGGCGTGAAACTCGCTGCCAACCATCTGGCCAGTAAGTACAAGTTGTTCTGAACGCTCAAAATCTTCGGGCTTTGTACCGGTAAAAACAACTTTACGCTCCTCGCCTTTGTTATCTTTCATGTAAAATGAAAAATAATTGGCATCCTTAGTGGCGTCATAAACCATTTCCTTTCCCTTGCTAAAATGGCCTATTACATGCAGTTCGCTGCTGGTTTGCTGTGCCTCGGCAAAGGAAGCATAGGTGCTTGAGCTTGAATAAACACTAATGATAACCGCTATGGCTATAGCGATAACAACAAGACCAAAAATTGCACTTTTTTTCATCCGCGGTTTATATAATTAAAAAACGATTTGCAAAAATACAAAACATGCAGCGAAATATGTTTATTACAAGACATATGTATTATTTAGAATCATTCTTGATAAATTTCAAACTTGCTCCTGAACGAGGTTACAATTTGAAGCCGTTTGCTGACTTGAAAATTAGGCTGTAAAATCTATTGATTGATCACGCTTATTTTAACTGTTGTCATTTTTCTTGCAACCATATAAAACACAGCCGCCGCGAGCCCATTAATTGCAGTTATGATCAAACTACGATACCAGTTCGCATGCCACATAATGGATTCTAATTCTTGATGAAGATTATAATTTCCGGAAATTAACAAGTTTGTGATCTTAACCTCGTACCTCGTCGCTACAAATAACACTACCATATTAAATATATTAGCAACTGCTATTCCTAATACAATCTGCTTTTTAAGAGGGTAGATTGAGGTTCCAAATGTTTTTAAACCATATAAAAATGCCAAAGTTTGCAGCAATGCAAACCCTACCAAATAATTTTGCAGGGTATGAATAGTTTCTAAATAATATTTTAAAGGTTCGAAAGATTGCATCATAATACAGGAGAGTTATAAACTTTTAAAGTAACACTTTTGAAACGCCAAATGAAATAACATACCAGGAATTTATTTGACTGCCTATAGACTGTATCTACGGACAATCGAAAGGATAACGAACAGCAGAACAATAAAGACAACTTGTGTTAGTCAAATCAATCACAAACTGGCCATTGTAGCCGCCAAGTGAATATTGGCGATGCCTGCGGCCCGGGCTCTTCACTCATACGCCTGCAGGCATTGCACTCGTTGGCCGGTATCCGCTACGATCCCTATCGCGGAGAATGCATTAATTTTAGTTGCATCATTTCCTCGTCTTGATTTGTTTACTTAACGTTCCTAAATTCAACTCAAAATTATTCATTTTAAGGGTTTTAGCTAATACCATCAATATTGTCTTTTTATTGGCAAAAACTTCGTTTTTACAAACCGGGGTACTGATATTAAGAACATTGGCAAAACATAAAGTGCTTAAATTCACCTGCTGTAAAATTGATTTATTATCAGGCGGCATATTGTAATACCAAAGCAGGAACAGTTTCTTATTTATGGTTACCCATTCTTTATGTATCCCTGAGATTTTTACCTTTAAATCATTCTTCTCATAATTCAATTCATATTCAGAATAATCAAGTAATTCGGCCTGCTGCTTTGTATATGCATCATTTGCGGTATTTGAAGCATAATAATTTATCAGGTTAAATTGAACCGGATTTTGATCGATATTAATAAAGTCAGAATCTTCAATAGGATCTATTTTTGCTGATGTAATATCGAGCGTTATTGACTGCGACTTGCTGTTGTATATTAATTTAAACCCGTTTTGGGTTTTCATTAATGACCGCTCAAAATCAGCGGCGGTCTGGGCTTTTGAACCAACAACACAAAATAGCGCAAGTAAGGGTAACAGAATCTTTTTCATCTGTGATAAGCTGGCGTAATATCTGATTTTTTGATCACTTACAAAAAAAAACGAGGTGGGCTTTTTCAAACCCACCTCGCTATATATAAAACTATTAAATCCTTAATTATGGCCAGATACCTAAATTTTGGTACGATACCGCTATTTTATTAATAGCGCCAACCATAGCAGCATTACGCAAGGTACCAATCTCAGGGTTGCTTTTGTAAATTTCCCTGATCTCGTGGTATGAGCGGATCATGGTATCTTCCAGCCCCGAGTTTACCAGCTCAAGTTCTGATGCTCCTTTAATAATGGTTGAACGTTGCATCTGAGTTAAAGCTACACCTGTAATTCCTTCAACCATGTTTACCAGGTTAAGGTTAGAGTTTTCTTCAAATCTGCGGTTAATACGGCCGAAAGCAACGTGGCTCAGGTTCTTTAACCATTCAAAGTATGATACGGTTACACCGCCGGCGTTGGCAAACATATCAGGTACAATGATACCGCCGTTGGCATAAAATATAGCTTCGGCTTCGGGCGATGTTGGGCCGTTAGCGCCTTCAACAATAATCTTAGCCTGTATGTTGCGGATGTTTGCTTCTGTAATTTGATTTTCAAGAGCGGCAGGCACCAGGATATCACATGGCTGCTCAAGGCCTTCCATGGTATTGGTAAACTCCTGAATTGCCGCAGCGTAACCTAAAATAGAACCGGTAGCCTTCCGATGCTGGAATACCGCCTCGATGTCCAAACCGTTCTCGTTATAAATAGCGCCTTCATACTCACATAAACCAACTATGATTGCCCCCATTTCAGATAAAAACTTAGCCGAATAGTAACCTACGTTACCAAGGCCCTGAACAATTACCCTTTTGCCTGATAAGCCTGGCAGCAAGCCGATCCTTTGCATATCCTCGCCAACGCTTACACATTCGCGGGTAGCAATGGCTACACCACGACCGGTAGCTTCTCTCCTGCCGGCAATACCGTGCAGGGCAATAGGTTTACCGGTTACGGCGCCCATAGCATCCAGCTGACCAGGGTTCATAGTAGCATAGGTATCAGCAATCCAACTCATTTCACGCTCGCCCGATCCATAATCAGGTGCAGGTACGTCAATGCTTGGGCCAATAAAGTTCTTTTTGATCAACTCAACTGTGTAACGGCGGGTGATGTTTTCCAGCTCGCTTACGGTGTAGTTTTTAGGATTTATTTTGATACCGCCCTTGGCACCGCCAAACGGGACGTTAACAATGGCACATTTGTAGGTCATGAGTGCGGCAAGGGCCATCACCTCATCTTCGTTCACCATTTCGCTGTAGCGGATACCGCCCTTGGTTGGCGACTGGTGGTGCGAGTGCTCAACGCGCCAGGCATCGATTACCTCGAAACCGTTGCCCCTGCGGATGGGAAAACGGAAGCGGTAAACACTGTTACATGATTTAATTTGATCAAGCAGGCCTGCATCGTGTTTGGTGAATTGGGCAGCGTGATCGAAGTTTTTACACACGTCGCTAAAGAAGTGTGTTTCTTGGTCGGCAATCAAAATATTCGTAGCCATAACTATTGTATAAATATTAATCTCTTAAAAAAGTGAGCAAATTTGGTACAATTTTTATCAATATTGCAAATATTTCTTAGTTAGTGTGCTCTATACACTACCCAACACCGCCACGAAAAATATGTTTAAATTGTTTAAACATATTATTTGAACTACTTTTCGTTTTCGACTTTTTTTAATCTGCGGTCTATAGTAAACAGGTAAATGGCCAGTCCAACAAAAATTATGGAAATTGTTGCTACAACTACGTAAATTTTTCCCGATTGGCGCAGGGCGTCGGCCATTTCAACTTGCTGCCTCTGTTGTGCAAAAACAACTGTACAAAAAGTAAGCAGCAACAATAAAAGCGTTAATTTCTTCATCTTAATTTATAGCGTTCTTCTTATTCTCAATTAAACGGATGCGGTAGCGGATAGTTGCTATCCAAAGGGCAATAAAACTCCAGCCTAACATGGCCGGGTAAAAGGCTATTTTCATGCCGTTATCAAGGTCGTATTTACCAAATGCCGGGTTACCGCCGCTGCCCGGGTGCAATGAATCTGTTAAACGGGGTAAAACAAATATCAGCACAATCATAATCGGGAAAGCAAAGATGTTGTAGATGGCCGAGATCTTGGCCCGCTTTTGCTCCTCATCAATAGAATTACGAAGCACCAGGTAAGCGCAATACAATAAAAATGCAATGGCCGCACTGTTTTGCTTAGGGTCACCGCTCCAAAACTCGCCCCAGGTATATTTTGCCCATAGCATTCCGGTTAAAAGCCCTAAACTGTAAAACAGCAGTCCCGTATTAACACACTCAACCGAGGCAAGGTCATGCTCCTCTTTACCCGTTTGCAGGTACTTAATACTGAAATAAACCGATACGACAAATACCGTGAGCATCCCCATCCACATAGGTACGTGGAAATACAAATTACGGATGGTTTCGTGAATAATTGGAAGCCTTGGCGCTTTGAAAACCAGGCCGGTGTAAAAGGTAGATAATACCAGCAAAACAGCTGCTACCTTCCACCATGTTTGATAAATAAACTTCATATGATTTATGCAGGCAAATGTAATTAATTATTTGCTCATTGATTCGACAGTAAGTTTAGACAAACATAAAGTATTACACATTTCAGTGAATCTCTCTTACAATGGGTGCCGCCTTAATATTGGTTTGACTGGCATGCTTTATGACTTTTACAGTCCCACCTACATACAATGTTGTCAACAATTTATTATTCGAAACATCTAATCGCGACACGGCCGTTGAAAGTAAATTAAGGTAGGATAAGGCAGAATTTGAACTAATATCAATAGTTTTTAATTCTTTATTACCTATCAGCTCTAATGCACTAAGATTAGCCAAGCTTTTGAATTTGATATTTTTAAATACGTTGCCCTGCAAATAAAGCTGCTTGATATTGTCAGTGCCAATTAATTCAATCGAATCCAGGTTATTTTGCGCAACGGCTAAAATGTTTAAATTTTTAACGTTCTTTAGTGTTAACTTTTTCCCGAGAGCGTTTTTTCCAATATAAATTTCCTCAATAGTATTATTGTCAAAAAACACATCCAGGTTTGCAATCTGGTTAGACATCGCGTAGACCTTTTTCAAGCTTTTAAAATATTTCAAATCATCTAACCACTTTATATTGCTTCCGGCTATGTTTAATTTTGTCACGGTATCAATTTCGGATACTGCTATTTCATGATCTTTGTTAAAATCATACCCATTTTTCAGCAAGGTCGATTTTAAATTTTGATCTTTAAATACTATTTGCTGTGCGCAAACTCTTTGCGTTATAAAAACAACGACTAATATTAAAAAACTTGTATACTTCATGAAGGATAGTAGCAGGAATTATATCCGCAATAGTGGTGGCAAATATAATTTGAAATAAGTAAAGTCTTTCTGAAATTATCAATCCCCCGGCTCGTAATCAACCGGCAGCAGATCGCCGAGCTTGGCTTTTGACCATGAGCCCTCATAAAGCGGGCTTGGGCTTGATACCACAATACCATTCATATCAAAAGCTATATAGCCAGAGTATTTGGTCATGATGCTGGTTTCATAGTTGGGCATATCCAGCGGGTGGTAAACGTCCTTAAACTCTGTAGTTTCTTCGCGTTTGGTATATGCTATGTATAAAAAGTGGGGAAAAGTAAGCGCATAGATGCCGTCCTGAGGTGTTTTACGCAGGATCTCAAACTCCTGGTAAGTCAGCTTGGCCAGGTTTTCACGATACCACTTGGTCATTTTCGACAGATTGTAGTAACGCAATGCCGAATCGCGCGGGCCTTCCCTGTATTTCTTCATCTTCTGCATCAGCACCGCTTCTTCAGGCCGTTCAGGGTTAATTTGTCTGGTAAAATCATGCGCCTCAAATCCTTCTTCTTTTAGTTTGCCTTTGTAAAGGGATCGGTAAAAATGTTGAGCGGATCCATAGTAAGCCTGCTCTCGTTTCTGTTTCCAGAGCTTCTTCTGAGCAGCACTGCCGGGCAGGTTTTCGAACAAAGCACTTCCCGAATAGGATATCGTGTGCTCAATGGCATCGTACAAAAAGTTCTTCAGCAAAAATTTGGTGCGATAGCCCAGCGCCAGGTTCTCTACCACTAAAAACTCATCGCCCGATGCTTCCAGCTGCTGTTTGCCCCTGTGGTATATAATATTAAGGATATGCGGATTGGTCACTTTACACTCCTTGCCGTTTTCGGTATCGCCAACAAATTCCTTCCGGAACAATTCATAGTTCTTTTTCCAGTCGGCACTGCTGCTGATCACCACTTCGCGCAGCATCAACACTTTTTGGTTAACCTCAATACTTAACTTTGTGGGCTCCCGACCAACTAATACCGTGGTGGAGTACTCTTCAATACTAACACCGGTAACTACCAGCTGGTATTGTCCGGGCTTTATACCTGCCAAAGTAAAAGTCCCATCCTCGGCTGTGGAAGTACCATAAGTGGCATTATTTAAAAATACGCTGGCATTGGGTACTGGGCTTTTAGTATCAGCCCGCACTACCTTACCTGTAATAGTACCGGTTTGCGCTGAAACTATGAGCGGACATACAAACGCAATAAGCAAAAACCAATAAAAACGCATTAAATAAAATTAGGATATTTTTTCAATCTACTAAAAAACACATTTTTTATGAACGGTTAATGAATTGTTGACGTATAATTTTTGTTGCTTTGTTTTTGTTTATCGCCTTCGCTTACGTTATAAACGTAAGTCCATTGTAAACAATCACTAAAAACGAGCGCAAGTCGAAAGTTGCTGACAAATAAATAAAAACATGTTATTGCGCAGCGTGGCGTGGCAACCGCACGGAAGTAAATCCGCTCTGTACAGCATGCGATTGCCACGTCGCGCCCCGGCTCATTCCTTTTCTGCTCCTCGCAATGACATAGATTTTTATAGGATAACAAAAAAAAAGCGGCATGAATTACTTCATGCCGCTTCAAAATATCATCAGGAAGAAAAACTACAGGCTTTTCAAAAATTTAAGCATCGCATCCCTATCAGCCTTTGATAGTTTGCTGAAGAAAACTTTTGCCGGCTCTGCCTCACCGCCATGCCACATAATGGCTTCGGTAACGGTCCGGGCACGACCGTCATGCAAGTAATAGCCTGGGTTATTAACGGTTTCAAACAAGCCTAAACCCCAAAGTGATGCTGTGCGCCACTCTTGCCCACTGGCTAAAAAGTCAGGGCGGTTATCCGCAAGGCCTGGCCCCATATCATGTACCAGCAGATCCGTGTAAGGGTGGATCAACTGGTTCGACAATGGTTTAAAGGCTACGTTTACACCGGTAGTTAATGTTTGCCGGTGACAGCTTTCGCACTTTGCCTGTTTAAATAACAGCTCTCCCTTTTTATTGGTAGCATCGGTAACATCACGACGGGCAGGTACTGCAAGCGTAGCCGCATAAAATCTTACGGCGTTAAGCGTACTATCCGGCAATTCAGGATCATCCTGCAAACCATCATACTGCGCCTGGCCAAAAGAGTTCTCAACCGGGAATATTTTGTTAGTGATCCCAATATCCTGGTTATAAGCAGCAGCTACCTGGGTAAGGATAGATGCAGTATTGGCCTTCCACCCGAAACGTCCCAATTGGCGCGATTGTGTTGCTACATCCCATACATAGTTAGGATGGCCTTTTATACCATCACCATTGCTATCGTTAGGATCGGCCATGGCCACGATCTCACTTTCAGGGATCGATTCAAGTAAACCAAGCCCGAACATAGGCGGCGCTAAACGCGGCGAAAGCATGTAACCGGCTGGCAGCGTAGTATAAAGATTGCTCAGGGTGTAGGTAGGTGTGCGAAGCGCATAAGTTTCACCATCAGCAAAACTGTAGGTCTTATCATCGTAAGCGATGTTGACCTTGCACTCCGGTACTTTGCCATACACGGCTTTATCCTGTAACTGTAACCCGTAACCCGGTGCAGCCAACGGCCCACCATGCGCATCCGTACCCGGGATGCTAATGCGCACCAGCAATGATGAACGCGATTCGCCAGTCGTGGGCAAACCTATCCCATCATTATGATGACACGATATACAGGAGTTATTATTAAAAATAGTTCCCAACCCCGGGTTGATAGGCGCAGGTGCGGTAACAAAGATCTTGCTGAAAGCCGCGTCGCCAAAGCCATGTACTTCGGCATCATAAGCCGACAGTCCGGGAAACATATTACTAAACGCGTGCGATGTGATATCAAACACAGTAGCATCACCGCCAGATAAACGCTCGTCGTATTTATCGGCCGGGAACTCTGCAGCTTTCTGGCATTTTGCCAGCAGCAATACCAGAAGTGCTAACGCGCCTATAACCTTTAATTTCTTCACCTTAAAAATTAGTCCTTAATGTTTGTTTGTATAAATGTGGTCAAATCGCCTTCAAGTGTAGCCTGCAGCGTGGCCAGTGCGTCTTGTGTCGTTTTGATCTTATCGCGGTTATCATATATCGCCTTTTCAAACGTTGGCGTAATTAAAGCCATTGCAGATAAAGCTGTTTGTACCTGCGTTTTGATCTTGGCATCCAAAGCTGCATTTTTTGACGCTACTAAAGCACTTAAACTTGTTGTGCCTTTGGTTCCGTTATATGTAGCATTATACACGTTAAGAATCCCTTGTATGTTATTGGTAAAATCAACAGTCGTATTGTGTGAATATGACGACTCATCAAGTGTGCTATCGCGATTAGCATAAGGTTCTTCCATTTTACCGGTGCCTACTTCCTCACAAATACCGGCCATTTTGGCAACAATTGTAATGAACAAATCTTTACGTGTTGCAAACGCGCTGCTTCCTTTTCCGGCGGTGATGATCTTGGCAGCATAATTAGCTCCGGATGCTGCCCAGCTGTCGCGAAGAGCGGTAGTAGTGTTCAGCAAACTTTGAGAAGTATACTTCAGGTAATCTTTTTGACGGGCAGTAATATCAGCAGCCTTCCTTGTACCGCCAGGGCCAAATATGATATATTCAATACCGTGAAAGCCTTTTGAGAAGCCATCAAGCGCATCAACAGAACTCAAAGATATAGTAGTGCCGCCGTTTATAAGGGCGTCAACATCTACCCTGTTCAAAGGCCAGCTATCCATAGTTGGATCATAGTCCTCATCCTCAACAGGGCCAAACAAATAGCCTTCGGCCTGTTCCCATGGCTGACGGGTATTTTTCCAGGCAGTACGTGCCGCAGCAAGGTTAGCATCAGTAGGTGTAGTTAAAAAAGTAGTTATAGATGCATTTAAAAGAGTTGCTTTTGCCTGGATATCTACATAGTTAGGATTACCTACAACATTAACAAACTGAGTTATCACTTCCTGCTCATCAACCGTTGTGTTTTGAACAGGTGTTTTGTCTTTTCCGCAGCTGCTAAGGGCAACAGCAGCTATGCATGACAGGCCGAGTAAGGTATTTTTCATGGTAAAAAAATTAAGTTAAGTGAATTATGATCTGATTGGAGATTACTTCCGTTGTATATTTCTTAAGCGGACGCTCGGCGGGACCTGCAGTTACCTGGCCTTCGTTATTAAAAGTACTGCCGTGTAAATCGCATTTGTAACCGTTATTTCCAACCGGAGTAAGCTGATTATCGGCGTGGGTGCATTTTAGTAGCAGCGCGGTGTAGGTGCCGTTAGCCTCCTTTTTTAAACCGATATTGTAATACTGGTTTTTTGGCTGGATCATTTGAAAATTAGTTGTACCAAAAATGGTTTCAGGAACGGTTACAGTGTTGTTGGCTACAGCAGCTTTATAAACAGGCAAGGTAGCGCAGCCCGATAACGAGCCCACCAGCATGCCGGCACCTGCCGCAAGGCACAGTGAACATGACTGTTTAACAAATTCTCTTCTATCCACGATCTTTAAGTTTAAAATGAATATCCAACACCCAGGTTAATTAAAGTATTACTGGTTTGGTAAGGCAATGCAACCGGGCTTGGGTTAATGATCAGCGCGGGGTTTTGCACGCCGGTATGAGCCAGCCTAACATCGCCCTTAACCACCACATTGCGAAGCGGCAGGTAAGTTAATCCCGCTACCACAAAATTTCTGTTTAGCGTTTGATCGGTTATACCGTTTGAGGGGATACTGGCATTCAGGTCCAGCTTTTCATCACGCACAAAAACAATTAGTTGCGGAGCGTTTACTTTGCCATAATTACTGCGGTAAAGCAGGTCGTAACCAATTTCGGCGTAAGCACCGTAGGCGGTTTTAGGGGTATTGCTGGCATAAGCCCTGTTGATCTTGTCGGCATCTTTAATAGAAAGGATGGTGCCTAATACTTTTACCGAAAAACCTTGTCCGTTATACTGAATATCACCCTCGCCCATAGCAACCGGGGTACCAAATACACCAGAGTTTAAGCCAAGGCTATCAGCCTCTGTTTTGCGGATGCCAACAGTACCACCGTAATAGCCTGATAGCTGGGCTTTGAAGCCGCTTTGATAGTACTGGAGCGCGCCGGTAACGGCAAGGTTGGTACCTGTTGCGTTACGGCCTTCAAACCTACCATCAACAATGCCGGTACCGTGGGTAAAACCACCGGCACTTAAACCGTTCATCAATCCAATAGAGTAATTTATTGGGAAATTGTTTAAGCGACCATAAAAGCCAACGCCTAATTCGCGCCAGGTGGCCGGGATAATCAAGGTTTCTACATAGTTACGCTCGTTACCGTTAAAGGTGGTTGGCAGGTGATTTTCGTTCAGGATACCTATCCTTGGCAAAAACAAACCGGCAACTATGTATTGATTAGGGTTAAGATTAAATTTCAGGTAAGCCTGCTCAATAGTGATCTCACCACCAGGTTCGCCGCCGTTTACTTTGGCGTCCTCCAACTCGGTTTCAGAAAAGAAAGAGATCTTATCACTGAATTTGTGACCAACAAATAGCACAAAACGTTCAAGATCAACCCTGGCCGTTTTTTGATTGTTATTATACTGGTAAAAAGCATTACCGTAACCACCTATGGTAGTGTTTGATAAAAGCGAACTTTTAACGGTATTGTTATTAAGTGAATCTTCGGCAGTTGAGGTGTTTGGCTGCTGCGCCAGTACCGCGCCCGAAACAAAAAAAGAAAGTACAACTAAAGTAAGGGTTTTAGCATGCATTGTTGTTTGGTTAAGTCGGCAGCAAAAGTAAATACTAATTTAGACTTAATCCAAATTAAAATGAAATTAGAAAATAATGTGAAGAAAAGGGCCGAAATTTGCCGTTTTACCGCAATACACGAGCATGCCTCGTTCTAACACGTTAGCCAACAGTTCAATCAATAAAAGAAAGCAAAGAATTAATTAGCGCAAGGCAAGCAAATTAGTCGCGCCATAAATAAGGGAAAAGTAATAGCGCGGTAGCTACGACAATGGCATTGATAGCACACAACACACCAATGTTGCCGTAAAAAAAACTCCGGTCTACCCCATCCATTGCGCTCTTGCTCAACTTAATAAGCACCAGTATAACAGGGATAATAACCGGAAAACTTAATATAGCCATCAAGGTACCATTATTGCCCGCCTTTGATGCAATAGCCGAGATCATAGTGAACACAGTAGAAAAACTTATGCTCCCTAATAAAACAGCAAGGAAATAATATAATGGGTCACCCAAGGTATTGGGGAAAAACACTTTAAATATCACTAATGCCAATGTGCTCAATAAAGCCATCAGCAAAATATTATAGATTGTTTTAGACAGGATAATGGCCTGCGGGCTGGCAATGGAATAGTAATAGAGTAACCGACTTTTACTTTCCTGCATGAAGCTTTTGGCTATAGCATTCACCGATGCAAACAGCATGATGATCCAAAACAATACGTTCCAAACTATCGCGTAACCACTACTGTTTGAAAAGCCGGGATTAAGGTTCAATGAAATGTAACAAACAAACACGGTTGAAACCACGTACAGCAAAACGCCATTAAAAGCATACTTTGCCCGCCACTCCAGCAAAATCTCTTTTTTTAGCAGATACCATGTTTCGTTAACCAGTTTCATGAGCGCAAATGTAATAATTACCCGCCAGTGAAGGGAGGCATTTGACAAGCTAATAAAATTAGCTTAATTTTGATTATAATATACCAATTACCCATGCCTGTAGCTTATTTCCGCACGCCGGTTGGCATTGCCCGCATTACTGAAGAAGACGGCTTTATAGCATCTGTATCCATACGTGACGAAGATTACGAGATTGAACCTGCCGCTACTGAATTACTGCAAACCACTATCGATCAGTTAAATGAATACTTTGCCGGTACCAGAAAAGAATTTACTTTTCCTATTAAACAGGAAGGCAGTGACTTTCAGCAACAGGTGTGGGATGAGTTATTACGCATTCCTTATGGAGCAACCATTACTTACGCCCAGCAATCAAACCAGATGAACAATCCTTTGGCTATAAGGGCCATCGCATCTGCCAACGGCCGGAATCACCTGTGGGTGGTTGTACCATGTCACCGGGTAATAGGCTCAGATGGCAGCCTCACAGGCTACGCCGGTGGCGTATGGCGCAAAAAATGGTTGCTTGAGCACGAGGCAAAAGTATTGGGCGTCGGGCAAACCAGGCTTGATTTTTAAACATCCACCTTTAACAGCCTCGATATTTTTTCATGCAACTGAAAAGGCTGGAACGGCTTTGAAAGCACGTCATTCATACCTGCCGATAATGCTTCCTGCTGCTCATGGTCATAACTTGCTGCCGATAGCGATATGATAGGAATGCTCCGTTTTGGCTCCTCAAAATCAACCCGGATGGTTCTGGCTGCCTGGTAACCGTTCATTTCGGGCATGTGGGTATCCATTAAAATAATATCGTACTCTTTATTAGTAAGCTTCTCAATCACTTTACGGCCGTTGTCAACCATCTCAACCTCTACGTTCCAATCCTTTAATATTTTGGAAAGCATGAATTGGTTCACCATGTTATCCTCGGCTACCAGCACCTTAACATTATTAAACGGCGGTAGCACCTTGTCAGTTTTTGGGGTTAGTTTGTCTTTGGGTTTAAGGCTTAAGGTATACCAGTTTACAAAGTTGAATGTACTGCCCCTGCCTACCTGGCTGCTTACAGTAAGCTCGCCTCCTTTTAACTCAGCAAGCTTTTTCACTATGGTTAAACCGAGGCCGGTACCACCATATTTGCTTACAGTATCTTCTTCTGCCTGTTCAAACGATTCAAAGATCCTGTTAAGCCTGTCGGCCGGGATCCCTATACCCGTATCCTCAACACTGAATTTTAATTTTACTTTATCATTGTGTTTTTGAAGTACGATGATCTTAAGCTTTACGTATCCCCTTTCGGTAAACTTAAGGGCGTTACTCAGCAGGTTCATCAATATCTGGTTCAGGCGCAATGAATCAAGCATGAGGTATTGCGGTACTTCATCTTCAATATCCAGCAAAAACTCGATGTTATTTTCGTCGGCTTTAAATTTAAGCAGGTTAAAAACCGAATTTACAATATCATAAACATTATTTGCCGTACGAACGATGCTAAATTTACCCGCTTCAATTTTTGAGATATCAAGTACATCATTGATCACACCTAATAATGATTTTGATGAGGTATCAAGCAAATCAAGCATACCTTTTTGCTGATCGGTAAGAGTTGTTTTACGCAAAAGAGAAGTGATACCAATAATACCATTAACCGGTGTACGCAGTTCGTGACTCATATTGGCCAAAAAGGTTTCTTTTACCTTTTTGCTGTATTCCGCGTTTTCCTTTGATTTGATCAACTGTTCCTGGTAGCTTTTTTGCGGAGAAATATCGCTGATATTGATAAAAATGGTTTTATTGCGGTAAGCTGCCCGGCACTCCACCCAAATCACTCTTTTATCAAAAGTTTCAAACTTAAATTCAAAAATGGCATAACTCAGGTTGTCTTTAATGATCTCGCCCAACTTTTTGCGAAACAGCGACCTATGATCATCAATAGCAAGGTCAACAATACTTTTGCCAATCAATTCGGCAGGCCTAAAGCCCATTATTTTTTCGACAGTTGGATTGATATTCTCGATACGGAGAGTTTGCGCATCAACCGAAGAGATAATATCGGCCGAGTTTTTTACAACAATGGCATAGTCCTGCAGGTCATCATTTTTTTGCTTGATTTCGGCCTGGGTACGGGCCAGCTGAACAAATGAATCAACCTTGGCGGATGTAATATAAGGGTCAAGGGGTTTGTAAAGATAATCCACAGCTCCGGTACCGAGACCTTTTACGGCGTACTTGGCTTCTTTTGAAATAGCAGTCACAAAAATCACAAGGATATCTTTGGTACGCGGGTTTGATTTGAGCATTTCAACCAGCTCAAAACCGTCCATTTCAGGCATCTGCACATCAACCAAAGCAATAGCTATATTGGTTTCCCAGGCAATTTTAAGGGCCTCGTTTGGGGAAGTTGTAGAGAATATCTTAATATCATCGCGTTCAAGCAATGCTTCAAGAGCAATTATGTTCTCTTCTCTATCATCAACAATAAGAATATTAACAGGGGTCATTTAATATTAATTAGGGGTTGCTGATTGTTACGAAAGTAAAAGTTTAAAAATCTCATCCTGTGTTAAAACGTATTCGGCAGCACCTAAATTTATAGCTGCCCTTGGCATTTCGGCCATTTCTGCGTCGCCTGGCTCCTGCGCTATAGTAAGGCTGCCGCTTTTCTTTAATTTTAATAAGCCCTCGGCACCATCCTGGTTGGCCCCCGAAAGCAATATAGCGATACACTTATCGCCATAAACCTCGGCAGCGCTTTCAAAAGTAACATCGATTGACGGTTTTGAATACCATACCGGTTCCGATACATCCAGGCTAAAATAACCGCCTTCTTCTATTAACGTATGATAGTTTGCAGGGGCGATAAACATGGTATTCGTTTTAAGAATATCCTTGTCCTCAATTTCGCGCATGTACATACGGCTATTTTCAGCAAACAGTTTTTCTATTTCGCTGAAAAAATTTTTCTTTCTGTGTATGATAAGGATAACGGTTTTTCCCAGTTTTTCGGGAAGATCTTTTATGATCCGGAACAAAATTTTGAACGAGCCCGCCGAACCGCCAAATAACACTATTTGGGCGGCATGCCATCTCTCCAGTAACTTTTTATCAGGTCCCAACTTTTTGATAAATGTTTTCCTTTTGGTTGATCACCTTAAACTTACTCTTAAACGAATCTGACCGGATAGTTTCTTTGCTGCCAAGGCATAAATAACCCAGTGGGCAAAGGCTTTTATAAAATAGGTCAAGGATCCGTTCCTGCAGGTATGTTTCAAAATAAATAAAAACATTCCGGCAACTTATCATCTGAAACTCATTAAATACCGTATCAGATATTAAATTATGTACCGAAAACAACGTATTCTGCTTCAATTCATTGTGTACCGATGCAGCGTCATACAAAATAGTAAAATGATCGGTAATTGAACCTTTTAAATCAGTATACTGATAGTTTTCGGCGTAACTTTTTATATTGCGGAGGCTGTAAATTCCTTTGCGGGCCTCCTTTAAAACTTCGGTATTGATATCGGTACCGTATATGAACGATTTTTTGCCCAAACCGGCCTCTTTAAGCAAGATAGCCATGGAGTAAACCTCTTCGCCTGTTGAACAGCCCGCACTCCAGATCTTCACGTGCTGATAGGTTGAAAGATACGGAACAACCTGGGCATTAACCGCGCGATAGAAAGAAGGATCGCGGAACATCTCGGTTACGTTAACCGTAATTTCTTCCAGAAAGCCCTGAAAAAAATCTGCATTATTAATAAGCACATGCTTGAGGTCATAAAACTCAAACTTGTTAAGCAGCATGATCCGGGTCAACCTCCGTTTTAACGATGCTTTGGTATAACCCGAAAAATCAAACCCATGAACCTTTCTTACAATATCAATAAGTTCATGAACCTGTGCATTTGATATAATTCCCTGCGCTGTATCCATAACTAACTTTCAAGCCAAAGCTGCATCAGCGATATTAACCTATCCATATCAACCGGTTTGGTGATATAATCATTAGCACCAGCCGCTATACATTTTTCGCGGTCGTCTTTCATTGCTTTTGCAGTTAATGCTATTACAGGCAATTTAGCCCATTTGTTTTGCTTGCGGATATGCCTTGTAGCTTCATAGCCATCCATTTTAGGCATCATGATATCCATAAGCACAATATCTATGTCTTTTATTTCTTCCAGTTTGGTTATGGCCTCTTCCCCGTCGTTAGCTATCTCTACATTGAGGTCATAGCTTTGCAGGGCGCTGCTCAACGCAAAAATATTACGCATATCGTCATCAACAATAAGTACCTTTTTGCCTTTAATAGCATCCTTGCCTTTAGTTAATGTTTTAGGTTTTGCAGGAACTGCCGGCGAAGCTTGCGCCGCCGGGGCAATTGCAGTTTCGCTGATCTTGTTCAGGAACAGGTTAACCTCGTCAATCAGCCTGTCGGATGATTTATTGGTTTTAACCACCATAGCATTGGCATAATGCATTAACCTGTTTACCGATGTTTTATCAAGCTCCATGGCTGTATTGATAATAACCGGCAGGGAAGCAAAGCGGTCAACCTCTTTGATCTTATCCAACAGATCCAGTCCAGAGATATCAGGCAGGTTAAGATCAAGGATCACACACTGGTATTCATTTTCGTGCAGCATCCTGAAAGCCGATTCGCCATCAAAAGCCTGATCGACAGTTATACCCTGGCTTTGCATCAGGTCTTTCAATGCCTGGCTTTGGGCTTTATGATCTTCAACCAGCAGGATCTGTTTGAACCTGGTACCGCTTTGTACCATAATATCGGCAAAAAGCTTATCCAGCGTTTCGGTATTGATAGGCTTTTTCATGAAGTTGATTGCCCCTTCCCTGCGTACACGGTTGGCAGCCGCATCTCCAGCCGACATCAGGTGAACCGGGATATGCATCGTATCCTCATCGTTCTTCAACTCCTTCAGTATCTGCCAGCCGTCTTTACCAGGCAGCATGATATCCAATATTACTGCATCGGGTCTGGCTTCTTTAACAATTTCAACCGCACGGGTACCCTCATACACCATAACTGATTTATAACCATGCTCGCGGGCGTAATCCTGCAATATATTGGCAAAGTTTTTATCGTCCTCGACAATTACTACCAAAGGCTCTCTGCCCGGCTCGCGCTGTGCAGCTTTTACCGGTGCTAAAAATTCGGCAGTTGCTTTGAAAGTTTCGGCAGTTGGCAGTATATCTTCAGTTACGGTAGCCGTTGTTATTTTGGCTTCATAAGGTACTGTAATTACAAATTCGCTGCCTATACCCGGCTCACTGCTCAAGGTTATGCTGCCGCCCAAAAGGTAAGCAAGCTCGCGACTTATAGATAAACCTAAACCGGTACCACCATATTTACGGCTTGTTGAACCATCGGCCTGCTGAAATGCTTCAAATATAACTTTCTGCTTATCGGCCGGGATCCCGATACCCGAATCTTTTATGGCAAAGCTGATGCTCTTATCTTTTGCACCCGGCCTTACATTTATTGAAATAGAGCCATTTTCGGGCGTAAACTTAAATGCATTACTTAAAAGGTTTTTGACCACCTGTTCAAGGCGCACCTTGTCGGTAAATATGGTTTGCGGCAGCTCTTTAGCTACACTTGTGGTATAGTTGATCTTTTTGTTGCTGGCTACTTCGGCAAACAGCATTTCCATATCGCCAACAATATCGCTTACCTTAATATCCTCATTCTGCATATCCAGCTTGCCCGATTCAATTTTTGAAAGGTCGAGGATATCATTGATCAAAGTAAGCAGGTCATTACCGGCGTTGAAAATAACACTGGCGTATTTGATCTGGTCTTCAGAAAGGTTAAGTGGTTTGTTATCTTTAAGGATACGCGCCAGTACCAGGATACTGTTAAGCGGCGTACGCAGCTCATGGCTCATGTTTGCCAAAAACTCCGATTTGTACTTGCCTGTGGTTTCCAGCTCTTCAACCTTAAGGTTAATAGCATGGCGGGCCTGTTCAATAGCCTGGTTTTTTTCTTCAAGCAAACTGGCTTTCTCTTCCAGTTCGGCATTGGTGGTGCGCAGTTCTTCCTGCTGTACACGAAGTTCTTCTTCTGATGCCTGAAGCTCTTCAGTTTTTTGAACAAGCTCCTCGTTGGTAACACGCAGTTCTTCCTGTTGTGCTTCCAATTCTTCTGCTTGCTGCTGGGTTTCCTCGTACAGGTCATGCATAATAGTGCGTGCCTGCGAGGTATTAACCGCTATGCCTATATCATTGGCGATAGCTAAAATATATTCAGATTTATTTTTTGAGATCCCTTCATTAAAAGCAATCTCCATTACACCTTTAAGCTTTTTATCAAAAAAGAAAGGTATAATAAGTGATTCGGCCAGTTCGGTTTTTAATACCGACGATGAAAGCTCAAGCTTATCGTTCAGTTTACCTTTTACGACAGCAGCTTTGCCATCTTTTGCTACCTGGCCCAACCAGCCTTCGGTCATTTGTACCGACTTCTTAATAAAATCTGGATTGTGAAACGCATACGAGGCATAAAGATCAAGCTTGTTGTTTGCTTCGTTATACAGGTAAAATGTACCCGCCGCAGCACTTGTATAGGTACAAACTTCGCTTAATATATTATTTGATAACTCTTTTTCAACCTGCTGGCCCTGCATTTTTTCATTCAACTGGCCGGTTCCGGTAAGCAGCCAGTTTTTGGCTTCATTATCGGCAAGTACTTTACCAAGTTCAATGTTAGCAACCCGGATCTCCTCTTCAATTTTCTTTTGCTGATCAAAAGTTTTTTGAATGTAGAAAAACAATATTAAGACGATCAACAAGAATACAGCTGAACCAGCTATAATCACAAAGACTGCTGTATAAGAGGCTGATTCAGAACTCTTTTTACGATCCTGCAAAAATTGGCTTTCCGATTTGATGATGTTGGCTATGATCGATCTGATCATGTCCATATTTTGCTTGCCATTCAAAAACATATTGTTCTGCACCATGAAGTCTAATCCTTTGGCTTCGCGGGTATCAATATCTTCTTTAAGAATAATTCGTTGGGAGGCAACAAGCGAGGTTAACGAATCTATCCGGGCTTGCTGAACAAGATTGTCTTTGGTAAGGTCGCGCAGCTCCTGCAGATCAACACCAAGACGCGGAAGTGCCTCATTATAGGGATCAAGAAATGCCTTTCTGTTGGTTGCCCCGTAACCACGCATGCCTGTTTCGGCATCGATAAGATGCTGCAACAGGTTATTTGACGAGCGAATAACGTTTTGTGTATGATCAACCCAAACATTATCATCCTCAAACTTGCGGATACTGGTGTATGATAAAACACCAACCACAAAAACAAGGATTATCGATACTACAAAGCCCGCTAAAACCTGCTGGCGGAAGGAAAACTTTAACATTAGGTATTCGTATTAATCTGAATTACAAATATGTTTAAAAAAAGCTGTAATGTAAACCCACGGCTTTCTTTAAACACACCGGGAATATTAATTTACTGTTGTAGTATCTGCAGCAGTTGGTATAAAAACCTTTGGTTTGCCGCTTAAAGCACCCATTAAAGCCAAAACCGGGCCGGCAAACATCACATACCAGCCCCATTGAAATTTAAGCTGGCTGGTTAAAAATTTATTGACACCCTTGAACGGAATAAAGCTGAATGCCGAATTTACTTTGAAAATAGCTGCAACCAGCAATAACACCACAAGCGTCAGTGACAGCCAGGCAGCAACACGCATAATTTTTGCCTGGTTAAGGAACGATACAATAATGCCAACAACAGCGACCAATAAAAGCACCAGGCCATAGGGTTGGTTAAGCTTGTAAATATTCCAGCTGGCTACATGGAATACCCGCAGCAAGGGGCAATAGGTTGCTGCAAATAGCAGGGCAAAGCCTACAAATGATAAAATTGAGCTAAGGCGCATATTTAGGTTGTTATTTTTGAGTTATCTCCATTTTGTCGGCAAAGTGGGCACAATAGTCGCGCAGGTCCTCAACAATGTTCTTTTCGCCGGTTGCACGTAAAAAGCTATCGCCCATGGTTTGCAGGGTTTCATAGAAAAAGCGTTTCATTTCGTCAACAGGCATATCTTTTGTCCAAAGGTCAATACGCAGGGTATTTTTATAGCTTTGGTCCCAAAGGGCAAGCATCATTGATTTTACAGGCAAGGCTTCTTTGGTGGTTGAGTCCGTTGATTCCCAAAGGATATGTTCAGGAACGTTATTATCATCAAGCGTAACGGTAAGCTTTATTTCAGCGGTTTTCATTTCAATTTTTATTTAACAAGTAAGAATATAATTATAACCAGAACAATGAAGAATGTCTCCACCATCCATATTTTTTTGGTTTCAATAAAAAAGTTGCGGAACATGATATCAATCACAAAAACCACAAAGGCAAACAACAAAAAGATCCAGCCAATGGTACCACCCCAGTGTTCAAGCGGTCGCCCGGCTATGCCTGCTCCGTAAATAAAAACATAGGCAGCAACGGCTACCAAAAACGCAGTAAAAAGGTTTAAAGGGGTAAATCTGAATTTCATTGATTGGGCTTAGTGTCTTTTTTTGCTTTTGGATGATCGGCCAGTACCCTGCCTTGCTGCCTTTGAGCCATATTTGGACTTGTCTTTATTGGCGTCAAATTTTTTGCGTTGATTAAGGCTTTTCTTTTCGTGGAAAGCGCCTTTAAAGTCAGGATCTTCTTTGCGCTTTTGCAAGTCGATCTCTTTGGCCTGTTCCTGGCGTTCTTCGTAAGGGGTTTCCTCTATAAATACATCATCAGGAATTTTTTCAACCGGGATGGTTTGTTTGATCAGCTTTTCTATTTTGCCTACATAGTACTCTTCAGATGGCGTACAAAAAGTAATAGCCTCTCCCGACTGCAGGGCACGTCCTGTACGGCCAATCCTATGTACATAATCCTCATAAACCACCGGCACATCAAAGTTAATTACATGGCTTACATCGCTTACATCAATACCGCGCGATGCCACATCCGTAGCTACCAATATTTTCACCTCATCGTTTTTAAACGAGTTGATGGAGTTGATCCGCGTATTTTGACCTTTGTTGGCATGCAATACTTTCACCTCCTGTTCCCCGTATTTACGGGTCAGGAATTTATAAACATCCTCGGCCACCGCACGGGTTTTACAAAACACAATGAGCTTGGTGATGTCGCCTTCAATGTCGAGCAGTTTTTTAAGCAGGTTTATTTTGGTTTTGATATTGGGCACATGGTATAAGTGCTGGTTAACCGTTTGTGCCGGCGTAGCCTGTGGTGTAACCTCAATAACAGTAGGAAACTCCAGGAAGTTAGCCGAAAGCTGATGTACCTTCTCACTCATGGTGGCCGAAAAAAGCAGGTTTTGTCTTTTCACAGGCACTACTTCCAGGATGCGGTTTATCTGAGGCATAAAGCCCATATCCATCATTTTATCGGCCTCATCCAAAACCAGCACCTGCAATGTTTTGGTTACGATATGGCCTGCAAGATAGATATCCATGAAACGACCGGGAGATGCCACAATAATATCAACACCTTTGTTGATCTGCTCTATTTGTGTTTTTGGGCCTAAGCCTCCATAAAGTACTACTACACGCAAATCGGTATTTGCAGCAAATATTTTCACATTTTCCTCTATCTGCATGGCCAGCTCGCGGGTAGGTGAAATGATCAGCGCACGGGCATGATCGCCCTGGGCATATTTCAGCTTCATGATAATAGGCAACACATAAGCCGCCGTTTTACCGGTGCCGGTTTGCGCTATACCCATCACGTCCTGCCCGTTCATAATAGGCGGAATAGCTTTTTGCTGGATAGGCGTAGCTTCGGTATAACCGGCATCGGCTATCGCGTTCAAAATTTGCCGGTTAAATTTAAAATCTTCAAAGGTTACTGCCATGCCGCAAAGATAGGCTTTTTGTTGAAGTAGGAACAATTGCCCAAAACATGGTGATGTCAGGATTTTGGGGAGAGAGATAAGAAATCAAGAGTCAGGAAACAAGACGATTGCGTAAAAGTGTCGAATATCAATCGTCAAAACATCAAAAACGTCATTGCGAGGTGCGAAGCAATCGCGAACTATACAGGGCGGCTCTGTAGGTCGGGGATTGCTTCGTACCTCGCAATGACGTGGATTTATGTGGGATATCTAAAAAAATCAGGCATTATACACTCCTGCAAACTCCTTAGCAAAATCAGCCAAACTAACCTTACCGGCTGTGGCAGGTTTATGCTTATCATAATCTTCCCAAATCTTTGCACTCCGTACTGCGGTGCCCATTTCAACAAAGTTGCGGGTCATTTCGGGAGGAACACCTGCCTGCAATAAGCCTTCGGCAAGCTGCTCATCAGTAAATTCAATCCATGGCAAGCCGGGGTTACCAATAGCCTCGCCTAAAACAGCAGCTACCTCACCGGTTGTTGAATCATCGCTTACAATGTAGCGTACGCTTTTACCGCTAAAATCCTGCAGCAATTCTTCGGCGACTGCAGCTGCAATATCAGTAGGATGTACCATGATCAGTCTTGCATCAGCAGGGTAGTTTGAGCCGATTATCCCCTGGTGTTTGATAAGCGGAATGTTGCTGTAAAAATTGATATAGAAGAACGGTGCGCGAATAAATTTCACGGCTACACCATCCAGCCCGCTCAAAATACCTTCAACATCGTGGATTCCTTTTATCGGGCCCACTCCGCTATCCAGATGCGCACCGATACTGCTTAACGCAACAACCTTTTTTATACCTGACCGCTTGATGGCCTGTGCATAACTTTTACCGGTTTCATTTTGATATGCTCTTAAGCTTTCGGCACTAAAGCTTGGTGGTACCATAGCGTAAAGCGCATCGGCACCGGTAAATGTTTCGGTTAAAAAATCGGCATCGATCAGTGAGCCAATTGCTGCTTTAGCGCCCAGCGCTTCAATATCTGCTACTTTATCTGCACTGCTGCTGATTACTGTTACGTTGTGCCCTGCGGCAACCAAAGTTTGTGTTAACGGTTTGCTTATATTACCTATTGAACCTGTTACTATAATTTTCATGATTACTTGTTTTTTGTTGATGACAAAGGTATTTTTACACTTACTTTTTTACAAGTACTTACCCTAAAGTATGTATCATCATGACTGCGATAAAAGAAAGCTCAACCATACAGGAAAACAAACAAGCCGCTTTTAATGAATGCCCGGTGACTTATGTCATGGAACGCGTAGGTGGATACTGGAAGCCCATTATTTTATTTCACCTGCTAACAGGCAGCAAACGTTACAGCGAACTAAGAAAATCTATCCCGGCCATTACCGAAAAAATGCTGATCCAACACTTGAAACAGTTGGAAGCAGATGGTATCATCATTAGGGAATCCAAACCAGTTGTGCCGCCTTACGTAAGCTACCGGCTCAGTGAAACAGGTATGGGTTTGCGGCCGGTGATGTACGCCATGGCTAAATGGGCAGTTGAAGATAGCGAAGCAAATGGCAAAGCTATTTACAGAAGTTTAGGTGAGTTCCCTACTGAGGAAGCATTTGCCGAAATGTAATTACGTTTCCCACCCAAACTTATGAAGTTTTAAAAACTTCGTAAGTTTGACCTGTTATAATTATTATAAATAAATCCGAAATCGAAAACCCCAAATCCGAAATCAAACCCATGTCTACAATCCTGATAAAAGCAGCCACCATAGTTAACGAGCATAAACAATACGTTGCCGATGTATTGATCAAAGATGGTTTGATAGATCGTATTGACTCGGTAATTGACCAACAAGCCGACGAAATCATTAACGCTGAAGGCCTGCATTTACTCCCCGGTTGCATTGACGACCAGGTACATTTCCGTGAGCCGGGTTTGACTTACAAGGCCGATATTTATACCGAATCAAGAGCTGCTGTGGCGGGCGGGATCACCTCATTTATGGAGATGCCAAACACCGTACCCAACACCCTAACCCAGGAATTATTGGAGGATAAATATCAGATCGCATCGCGAAATTCGTTGGCTAATTATTCGTTTTTTATGGGTGCCTCCAATAACAATTTAGATGAGGTTTTGCGTACCGATATCAACAACGTTTGCGGTATTAAAGTTTTCATGGGATCCTCTACCGGAAACATGCTGGTTGACGATCCCAACACACTCGAAAAACTCTTCGCTCAAGCCCCCACGCTGATCGCTACTCACTGCGAAGATGAGGCTACGATCAAGAGCAATCTTGCCCATTACAAACAACTGCTTGGTGAAAATATCCCGGTGCGTTTACACCCTAAGATCAGGAGTGCAGAGGCTTGTTATTTGTCGTCATCAATGGCGATTGAGCTCGCCAAAAAACACAAGACGCGCCTGCATATTTTACATATTTCTACCGAGCGCGAAACACATCTTTTTGACAACACCACACCATTAAAAGATAAACGTATTACTGCTGAAGCCTGCATCCATCACCTATGGTTTACCGATGCCGATTATGAAACAAAAGGCAACTATATTAAGTGGAACCCGGCAGTAAAAACAGAGGCCGATCGCGACGGAATTTTGAAAGCAGTATTGGACGGCCGTATTGATGTTATTGCTACCGACCATGCCCCTCACACCATCGAAGAAAAAGGGCAACCTTACCTGCAGGCCCCTTCCGGTGGCCCCTTAGTTCAACATGCCTTACCCGCCATGTTAGAATTGTACCACCATGGCAAGATCAGCCTTGAACAAATAGTAGAAAAAATGGCGCATAACGTAGCCATCCTTTTCCAAATAGAAAAACGCGGCTTCATCCGCGAAGGTTACTGGGCCGATTTAGTACTGGTTAACTTAAACAAACCCTGGAACGTAAACAAAAACAACATCTTATATAAGTGCAACTGGAGCCCATTTGAAGGTGATACCTTCCGATCCCAGATAGCTTGCACGTTGATATCAGGTAATTTGGCTTATGCTAACGGAAAGCTTATTGAAGGTAAAGCTGGCAAGCGATTGACTTTTAGCCGGTAATCAGGATCAGAATTTGCAGAATTTTATAATTTACAGAATTTTCTGGAAGGGAAAAAGCTTTTGCTTCTTCCCTTTTTTTGATTTGTGACTTCTTGGAATCGTCATTGCAAGGCACGAAGCAATCGCGAACTATACAAAGTCGACTTGCTAATCGGGGATTGCTTCGTGCCTCGCAATGACGCGGTTATAATATCATCAATTCACCCCAACAAAAACCTCTACTTCAGCATCAGCTGGATTCTGTGACCTGTCGCCATACACGTCAAAATCAGCCATATATCTCCTGTCGATATCACTTGTCCAGATTTGGTGCCAGGTTTCTCCTACAGATTGCGGCAGCGCACCCTTGGCTATATAGCGGTTATAATTTCCGGGAGGTACGGTAATGCAGATCAACCCTTCGGGGATATTATCTTTGGTAGCTACCCTGCACCCAAGTACGGTGGTATAAAAGCCATCCTTATCGCTTTCATAATCGGTGTACACACAATAAATATCATCACTGAGGCGGTTTACTACCTGCTGTAAAACATGCTCACTCATAAACCAGTTCCAGAGGCCGCCAATGTCTTTCATCGCCTGTCCGTTCTGATTTGTAGTGCGCACCGAAATTCCGACTAAAAAGAAGCCTTTCATTGTTATTTTATCCATATCAGGGGGTATTACTATTTGTTATATTGATATATAATTAACTTTTAAACAAATAATTATAATGATTATATAAATTATAGGTTCACCGTTACAATTACTCAATCAGTTTTCTCAATTCTTCAAAAAGCCCTTTCCAGTTTTGTTCCGAATGTGCTTTGGCTTCCTCATTTTTAACATTATCCTGGGTAACGGTAAGTTCCGTTTCACCATTATTTTCGGTTAAGTTGTAGGTGATGTTGGCATAGTTTTCGGGCTTGTCTTCGGTGCCACTCATGCTGCTCCAGTAGCTGTATTTTACAAACGTGCCGGAATCTATATCCAGGATAGTCCCGTGGTCCTCGTACTTATGCCCGTTCCATTCTCCACTGAATTTAATGGGCTCCCCTACTCTCCAGCTCGACTCGAGATCGGTGCCAAAAAAGTACTCTTTTACCAAAGCAGGATCAGTAAGGCCCTGCCAAACTTTTGCCATCGGTGCTTTAAATTTTACCTGCACATTTACTGTTAGTTTTTCCATAATGTAGCTTTATTTAGTAGTGGTTTATCTTCGGTTATCATCTGCTCTTTTATCTTTTCAAAATCAGTGCCGGGAACTTCAAAAAAACCAAACCTTAAGTTGTAACTCCACGCTTTTTTATTGGTGATAAAACCAAGCTCGTCAATCATCGGGACTATCGGCGCCTCGGCACATTCATAGTAATTTACATTGCGGCGATAAGGCGTAAAATCAATAGCCATTTGCTTTTGATAGATATCTTCATCCCTCACCTGGCCAATGGCAGTAAAGGCCCGCAAAGGTTCATCGCCGTTCATCTTTTGCTTAGGAGAGTATACCGCTACCCAGTCGCCAACCGCCATACGTTTAAGCGGTGCAAGCTTACCATGATTAGCCTGAATAAAGCCCCCGGAAATACCCCGACTAATGTGATCTTTTGATACTACTATTATCCAATGTTTCATAAGTGTATGGTTTAAATTACCCGCAAAAACATGACCAATAAAAGCCCCGTCCTTGCTATTATGAAACAAAGTAACAATGCGCTGGTGACAACCTTATGTCAGCAGGAAAAAAGCAAATGAAAATTAATTTATTTTTTGGCTGATGGTTGCGGTGATTTCCCGCACACGCTGCAACAGGGTATCGGGTTTGATGATCTCAGCACGATCGCCAAAGGTCATATACCAGCGGGCAAACCCTTCAATGGACATGGTAAGGAAAGTCATCTCAATTTTATTGCCGATAGTGTTTTCCGACACAAAACCACCGTAATATTTTTGATGATCCAAATAGCTATGGATCTCCTTGTCAACTTTGATCACCACCTGCTCAAGCTGCTTTTCGCAAGCCATTTTATCAATATAATCTTTTAACGTAGGGTGTTTGCTGTTCACATAACTTTTATCCGTTACCGCAAGCTTTTTAATACGGTCCAACCTAAAATCGCGGTAGTCATTGCGGAGGCGGCAGTAAGCTATCAAGTGCCAGAAACTATCCAGGAAAAACACACCCACCGGCTCTACGTCGCGTTTGGTATTTTCCTGCGAGTGGGCTGCGAAGTAGTCAATGCACATGATCTTTTTACATACGATACAATCCAGTATGGTTTGGATATGATCGGTGCTTCCTGCACGTTTTTGGCTGTGGCTTTTCAGCACCTCGATGCTGCCGTCAAGATTTTCCAAAGCATCCTTTTCGGATGATTTCAGGATGGCCCGCACTTTGTACATGGCCGATTGATACTGTGCCATGGTTGAAGTATCAGTAAGCTTTTCAACAAATTTTTCGGCGGTTAAAAAAGCGGTGGCTTCCTCTCGCGTAAACATAACCGGGGGCAGGCGGTAACCGTCCATAATGGAGTAACCAACGCCGGCTTCACCTATCAGTGGGATTCCCGCTTCTTCAAGCGTTTTGATATCGCGGTAAACGGTACGCAGACTGATGTTGAACCTATCGGCAATATCGCCGGCTTTCACCACCCTGCGTGATTGTAGTTGGATCAAAATAGCTGATATTCGGTCGATGCGGTTCATGGCGTCCAAATTAAACAAAAAACAATTTACCTTTGATCAATATTTATCTACAACCATGGCTGTTCAACCCGAAGAAAAGATCATAACGTTTGAAACCTATTACGATGTTATGCTGGCACATATCATCCGCAGCAAACTGGAGGGCTATGGCATTCCCTGCTTTATTGCTGATGAAAACACTATCGGCTCCAACCCGCTTTACAACCAGGCTGTGGGTGGCATCAAGCTAAAAATATTTGAACGCGACCTGGAGCGCTGCCGTGAAATTTTAGCCGCCGAAGGCGATCTGCACGACCAGGACCACATTGAAATTGATGATGAAACGCTTAACGCAGTGATCTGTCCATATTGTGGTTCTACCAACGTTCGATACGGTTCCGCGACTGAAAAAAAGGTTCACTGGTTTACGGCCATCGTTTCATTTTTATTGATGATATTTCCGTTTTACAGCCGCAAAGCATGGCATTGTTTTAATTGCCAGCGCGATTTTGAATAGCACAACAGTCATCCAGCCATAACCAAACGGTTTTTATAGCTGTTTTTTATATATTAGCGGTATGTACAACCGCCGTAAGTTCATCAAATTATCCGCCGCAGGTGCTTCATTTGCAGCGCTTTCTAAATCTGCCATAGCAAAAACTGTCATTGCCAAACCCGAGGGCGGTTATCCTATTGTTATCTCCACCTGGGATTTTGGTATCATTGCTAATAAAGGTGCCTGGAAAGTGTTATCAGCCGGAGGCCGCGCGCTTGACGCCATTGAGACGGGTGCACGCATCCCCGAAGCCGAAGATATTACTAACCATACTGTGGGTCGTACAGGTCTGCCCGACCGTGACGGTCACGTAACCCTCGACTCATGTATTATGGATGAGTTTGGCAATTGCGGTTCAGTAGCTGCCATGGAAAACATAGCCCACCCCATTTCGGTAGCCCGTTTGGTAATGGAAAAAACACCTCACGTAATGCTGGTTGGCGAAGGTGCTACCCAGTTTGCCGTTGAGCAGGGTATGAAAAAAGAAAAACTGCTAACTCCCGAAACAGAAAAAATCTGGAAGGAATGGCTAAAAAAAGCCCAGTACAGCCCCGTAATGAATATTGAAAACGGAGGCAAACCGGGCAATAAATATAATCACGATACTATTGGCATGCTGGCTATTGATGCTAAAGGCAATATTTCGGGTGGATGCACTACCAGCGGTATGGCCTTTAAACTGCATGGCCGTGTTGGCGACAGTCCTATTATAGGAGCCGGCCTTTATGTCGATAATGAAGTTGGCGGCGCAACCTCAACAGGTGTTGGTGAAGAAGTGATCCGCAATGTGGGCAGCTTTTTAGTAGTTGAGCTGATGCGCCAGGGTTTATCGCCCGAAGATGCCTGCAAAGAAGCTGTAAACCGCATCATTAAAAAGAAGCCGGAAATAGCCAAAAAGATCCAGGTTGGATTTTTAGCTATCAACAAAAAAGGAGAATATGGTGCTTATGCTATACAAAGCGGTTTTTCATACGCCGTTTGTAATGCACAGCAGCAGGACCTGTTAATACCGGGAAAGAGTTATTATAAATAGAAATTATTTGGTTCATGGTTGATAGATCATGGTTTATGGCGAAAAGCTATTAGGATGTTGGACTAAATAGACGAATCCGGCTATGAACTATCAACTATGATCCATGAACTAAAAAACATAAAAGAAAAATGTATCAACCCGTATCGCTCGAAGTTTGTGCTAATTCGGTTACATCGGCCCTTGCGGCCCAGGAGGGCGGCGCTGTACGTGTTGAACTTTGCGAAAATTTAAAGGAGGGCGGCACCACTCCCTCACACGGCACCATATTAATGGCCCGCAGCCTGCTCCATATCAAGCTTTATGTGCTCATCCGTCCGCGTGGAGGCGACTTTTTGTACAATGAGATGGAGTATAATCTCATGATGGCCGACATCAGGTATTGTATTGATGCCGGATGTGATGGCGTTGTGATTGGTATCCTTAACGAAGATGGCACCATAGATATAGAGCGCTGTACCGAAATGGTGCGCCTCGCCAGGCAATGGGGATTAGGTGTAACTTTTCACCGTGCTTTTGATATGTGTGCAGATCAGCATAAAGCACTTGAAGAAATCATCGAAATGGGCTGTGAACGCGTCCTTACCTCCGGAGGCAAAAGTACCGCTATCGAAGGCGCCAGCAACTTACACCGCCTTGTTGAACAAGCAGCAGACCGTATCAGCATTATGCCCGGAAGCGGTGTAAGTGAAGCCAACGTGGCCGACCTGATCCATTTTACAGGGGTAAAGGAAGTTCATTCGTCGGCCAGGATCAAGGTTGCGAGTAAAATGAAGTTTCATAACGAAAGCATCATGATGAGCGCTGAAGCCGGCGATGAATACAGTATCGACGTAACCGGAGTTGACCGGGTCAAGGAATTGATTAGGCTGGCGAATAGTTGAAGCGTCTTTAAAATGGTGCAATATAAAAGCCGTCATTGCGAGGAACGAAGCAATCGCGAGCTATACAGAGTGGCTCTGTAAGTAGGGGATTGCTTCGTTCCTCGCAATGACGGTTTTTTTAGGTTACTTCTAAAAAAACGTAACCGGTAAAACCAGTTCTATCCTGTTTCGTCCCGTTCCTCCAAAAAAGTCCTCATCCAGCAACCGGCTGTACCTGATGCCAAATGTGATACTGTTTTGGTTAAAGAATTTCGTATCGAAATACAGCGTCCCTCCTGCCGATCTGAAGTTTTGTTTAAAACTGCTGCCATCGGTAAAAAAGTTGGAGGCGTTGGCATGGGTATAATCAAAAAACAATGCCCCGCGCAGTCGCAAAAGGTAAAACAGGTTACCAAAGCCCGCATCGGGATAAGCTATCGGTAAATGATAGGTTAAACCTACCTTATTCATATTATCCAGGTTTTCGGCAGTATAACCTTTGGAGAAAGGAAAATCATTAGAGAAACTGATCACATTATCCTTGCCCTTTTGCTGGTGCGCCAGGCTGATCACAAAGTTGTGGTTCACAAATAGACCGGGGAAATAAAACGAACCTGTTGCTAACAACTGTATTGCCCCTGAGCCCGAAATTGCCGATTTGTAATTAACCCCAATACTTTGTGCAAACCGTGGATAGATGTTTTTTTGCGCCTGCTGAGTTTGGTTATTGAAGCTGATGTAATTATTAAGGTAACTATACGACCGGTCGGCAAAGCGGTTTTTGTAAGCCTGCTGAAAGTTGATACTGTTAAAATACAGATCACTGCCAAAGGTAAGGCCTGTTATGCGTTTGCCTTCGCTAAAGTTTAATGGCACACGTAAACCGCCATGCACTGCAGTTTCGTTCCAGTAAACGTATTGTCCTTTGTAAAAGCTCCTCCTGTCAAGCGTGTAATCTGCCCCGACCGAGATATAAGGGAACAATGCACCGTAGATGGCATCAAAGCCAAATTGCTTATAACCTTCGTTGGTATTGTAATCAAAAGATAGTTCGGACTGGAAAGTATTCAGCACATTCTCACCAGTAATAGCAAACGAATAATTAGGATCGCTGATGTTAGGGATGATGCTGTGAAAATTAAACAAACCGTGTGCTTTTGAATAATTGGTAACCGGCAATGGCTTATCTGCTATCCCTGCAACCATATTGGCAGCCGAATCTTTTTTAAGCGCGGTGATACCCAGCTCAGGCAAATAACGTGCATAATCGCCACCTGCTGCTATCCATTTCAGATCCTTTCTATTAGCCTGATTAATACGATAACCATCGGCAGTAAAACCTACCCAAGCCAGTTTATTGTCGCTTACAGCAGGTTGATAATAGCCTATGCCACTGTTGTTACCTGTCGGCAGCATCTCGAAAACGCTTTTATCGGCAAGCATCATCATAAACAGGCGGTCGTTTTCACCATCAGTTTGGGTAAAGTAAAGCTTATCTTTTTTCAGGGCGATAAAACCGATAGGGCGATAACTCAGTGGCGTTAGATAATCGGTTTTACCAGTAGCGATCTCTGTAAGAGCGATGCCTATTTTGCCATCCTTATTACGCGCTGCTGATAGTAGTTTTCCCTCGCTATAAAACTTTGGATAGGTATAAAACAGCCCTTGAGGGTTTGGGATTTCGTTTTTCAGTTTGCCTGCGGTATCTAAAATATGCAGCTGGCTTGTACCCGAGGGATCAACCTGTACAGCAACAATGCTTTGGCCATCAGCACTAAAAGCTGGCGAAAAGTATTTTGCCTTTGATGTAATGCGATGTTCCTGTCCTGTTTGTGTATCAAGCAGCATCAATTCGCTGTAGTTACGGTAGCCCCAGCGCAAGTCTGGCCGATAGGATGCATAAATTACTTTACCGTTATTATAATCAAAATAGCTATCCAACGAATAAGAACGGGTGCTGAGCTTTACTTCCTTATCACCCGTTTTAGTGAAAAAAGCTGGTAAATCGTCATAGGTATTTTTAGCATAAATAAGCGTACTATCATTTACAAACGCCGGGTATTGCCGGTTGGCATCAAAGTGTTTCTTTCGTTCGACAACCGGCTGAGTATTATCTTCAGCAAATTGCTCTTTGAAATAACTGAACCCATTATTTGAAAATGTTTTAAAACTTTCGCCGGTATATTTTTTAACAGCCCATTGAAAAGGATAAAACCCGCCACGATAAGCCGCGGCATCATGTGTCACATTCTTCCACAGCTCGCTGCCATATTTTTCCCGGCCATAGGCCACCATCATATACCCCAAAGGGTAATGATCAGGTACATAATCGCGGTACGAACCATTGCGGAGTTTCATATAGCTGTAGTTTTTATCCGCAGCCCATAATGCACGATAACCGGTAAAAAAATAAGGCAGTCTGCCCCGGCCCTGTTCGCTCACCAGGGTTTCGTTAAATACAGCGTCACCTTCAAAAAACCAATTGGGTACGGCAAGATCGTTACCTAACGCTTGACCACCCTCGCCAAAAATTATGCGGAGAAAATGCGAAAGGCCTACATTAAAATTATTGTACTGCTGCACATGCCTGTACTCATGAATGGCCAACTGTTGCGGCCACGGCAAGCTGCCTATGTCAAAACTATTTTGTTCGGGGGTTAAATAAAACTCGCTTCTGAAGGGTGCCAATCCCACATAACCGTTGGCTATGGTAGTTTGATTTTGCAATACAATACTAATCTGTTTTTGCTTAAACCCGATTGTTGGCCTCACCAAACCGTTCATTTGCTGAACGATATTAGCAACCCGCAACCCTGCCGAATCCAAACCAGCCGGAAATATTACCCGGGCAGGTGATGTGTTTACCTGTTTCCAATTTATTGACGGCGGGTTACCACCAAAAACCTGCGCTTTTGATAATGTAGCAGAAAATAACAGCGCCGGGAATATTAATTTTTGAAGCCTTTTGTAACCGGTAAACAGATGATTCATTGCGGGTGAAAGTAAGTACAAATTGTAATTTAAACAACAAAGCTGCTTACTGAACGCTTATTAATTTGAACTGGTATAAAACAAAAAACACCCGCCGGACAGGCGGGTGTAAGACAAGGTTAAGGTTTAGGTTTTAAATATTATTCAATTACTAAAAGGCAACATTAGCAGCCTTTTATAAATAATGGCATTTTGTATATATGCATTTTAACCAACACCTAAATTTCGGTATTAAAAAACATCGCTGCAATCCGTGAAAACACCGAATTTTGCACCGTTAAATAACGGTAAATAACCGCAAAAAAAAACCGGTCAGCTGTTGACCGGTTTCACCGTTTTATATCTTGATGATCTTACCACCTGTTTGCTGAGCCGGTTTATGAGAGTCGGGCTTGGGGATGTGTTTTATAATGGAGATAAGTGCACGAGCAATAGTAGCAGTTGCTTTCACGCCAAAATGCACGAAGGGCTTCATCACCTCCCAGGCATTGCTATGCTGGTGCTGTACCTGCGGATCATGCTTGTTTATCCTTTTTATATTGTTAGTTGCCATAATTTTAGTTTTAAATACTTTGTATAAAAGCATAAAAACCTTGCCATAAATAAGGATCCCAAAATATCAAACGCTTTTTGCAAGCTTAAGCTACCTTTTTCTTCAACTCAATAACCGTAACCTCCGGCCAAATACCTAACCTGCCCGAAAATGCCAGGAAGCCGAAACCGCGGTTCACATATAAGTAACGGTTCTTTTCATTGGCAAGACCGGCCCAATCGAGATAACGGTATTTTACAGGGCTCCATCTAAACCCGGGGATCTCTACACCGAACTGTGCTCCATGCGTGTGTCCTGACAATGTAAGATGAATAGTGGTAGGATTGTAGCGCACTTGCTCCTCCCAATGTGTAGGATCATGTGAGAGCAGTATTTTAAAGGCATCTTGGGGTACCCCCTCAAGTGCTTTTTTCAGATCGCCTACCTTTATAAAACCTCTGCCCCAGTTTTGGATCCCGATGAGCGAGATCTTTTGTCCGTCTTTTTCAATAGTCACATTTTCATCCAATAGCAGGCGATAATCTAAAGCTTTGTGGTGTTGTTTAAGCTTATCCAGATTGGCTGCTTTTTCCTGTTCACTATCCCAATGAATGTAATCGCCGTAATCGTGGTTTCCCAAAATAGAAAACTGCCCATAAGGGGCTTTGATCTGCCCGAACCTTTCAATATAAGGTTCAATTTCTGACGCTGCATTATTTACCAGGTCACCGGTAAAAACAAACAGATCGCTTTTCTGGGCTTTAGCCAGGTCAATACCACGTTGCATAGCTGCTGTATTGTCAAAACTTCCCGAATGAATATCGGAGAGCTGAGTAATAGTAAAGCCGTCAAACGCATCAGGCAGATCTTCAAAATAAAGCGTGGTTTTATGCAGCCTGTAATCGTATTTACCCTTAAACATTGCATAAAAGAAGGAAGTAAAAGGCACGGCAGCTACCAATACCGCTATCTCGCTGATAAATTTACGCCTGCCGGGAAAAGCTGATTCCCCCTTTGTAGCGCCCGAGCCACTAATCAAATTGAAAATCCCTGTAAAAAAACGTCCAAGATCGCCAAGGGAAAGTATGATGATAAAGAAAAGTTTAGTAATAAAGAAAGTAAGGAACAAGCTCAGCATCCATTCGTGGAAAGGACGCATGCCGCTTGCTGTGCTAAAAGCGCCAAAGCCCAGTAAAAACAATGCAGTTACCCCTACAGACACGATTAAGTATCCCCACAAAACAACATTGCGCCACAGGTTTGATGGCCAGTCGGCAGTTAGGGTTTTAAGGCCGGAGTGGATGTACCAATCAAATAATAAACTAATAAACGCAATGATCGCGAACACCTTTAAAAAGCCACTATTGTGCATATAAACATTTATAAGACTGCAATTTAAAAAAGTAAAGGTAATTGAAGGGTAAAATTGCGGAGGGATTCAGGATTGGGTTCAAAAACTTTGTCACGTTGAACTATCGCTACCCATTACATAATAAAAATAGGGGGCATGCTGAGTGTATAAATCTGGCGAACTCTGAAGGTCAAACGACTAAAAAGGGAGGGTCAGTTTGAGCCTGTCGAAGACACGCGCGGAGAGGCCTGCCCACCATGCTTCGACAGGCTCAGTATGATACCCATGTTAAATCCGGTCATAGAACTTGCTTCAGCACCCCACAAGAAAGGTAGGCGATTTGCTTAGCATGATGGCTTAGCAAGTGAGGTGTTGAAATAAATTCAACATGACGTTGTGAAAATGTCATTTCTCCTTCAGAGTCCGTAGACCCTCAAAACTAAGGATGACAAAAGTGTTGTCCCCGGCTACCTCCACCCCTCTTTGTAAAATTATAATCTCAATTCTGAAACCCTAAATTCGTTTCATCCAATTTATATACTTTTAAACCCTCATCTCACATCATCAAAAAATGAAATTAAAACATTTGCTGTTAGCAGCAAGCCTTTTAACAGCAGCACAGGTATTTGCACAAAAGCAGCCCAAAACGGATACTGTTTTCTTTGAAAATTTTAATAGACCAACCCTCAACAGGAATCAATGGAACGTTGAAGTTACAGGCCATACCGTTAATGACGAACAGCAGGCTTACGTTGATTCGGCGGCTACTATTTATATGATCGATGGCAAAGACGAAGGAGCTACAAACGGCGCTTTGGTTTTAAAGGCCCTGTATCAGCCTGGCTTTACCAGCAAAGAGCAACGGAAATATGATTTTATTTCGGGACGGATTAACACCCGAGCTAAAATGGAATTTACTTATGGAACCGCCTCCTGCAGAATGAAAATGGCATCGGGCGCCGGTTTATGGCCTGCTTTTTGGGCATTGGGCAACGGTAAATGGCCCGATTGCGGCGAAATTGACGTCATGGAAACTGTTGGCGACTCAAGCTGGGTGAGCCACGCTTTACACGGACCGGGCTACTTTGGTAATACACCGCTTGCGAAACGTGTATTTTTCCCGGCGAGGATTGATGTTACACAATGGCATGTATATTCGGTCGATTGGTCGCCGGAGAGCCTTGTTTTTAAAGTTGACGGTAAAGTAACTTATACAGTAACCAAAGCTATGGTCGAAAAATATGGCCGCTGGGCTTTTGATAATAAAAAATTCATCATCCTTAATTTCGCTTTAGGCGGTGGTTATCCGGGTGGTGTTAACAAGGTTACGAAGCCTTACCATGGCCTGTCGGAAAATACAGTTAACAAAATAAAAGCAGGGGATGCCAAAACCATTGTCGACTGGGTGCTGGTAACTAAATCCGCGAATTAATATTGTTGACACATTTGTAAAATAAAGGTTATTTAAATTTTACTTTCATAAAACATTGGGTAAATTTTATTGCCATATTTTTGAATTATCAAAAAACACATCATCTACCCATGGCAATATTAACCGTTCAAATACCCGACGCAGAGCTCCTCACACTATCAAGCATAGTTGAACAAATATCAGGCAGTATCATCAAAGTTACTTCTGAAGAAGATATCAATCACGGCGATTGCATTTTGCATAAAGACGACCTTTTTATTAAAAACAAACTGGAAAATAATCTTCACCATAAGCACCTCTGGAACGATTGATTTTTAGATAAAACGATCCCGGTTTTTAATCGCCATACAATAAAAGAGGCCGTGCTGATAAAGCACGGCCTCTTTTATTGTATTTACCTTATTTAGTTATGTATAACTACACGTTCGTGTACACGAACCCTTTCATCGTGGCGGTGCTTGCGGCGTTCGCGATATTCGGCAGAACAGCTTGTAAAACCCATTGCGGCTAATATTAACAGTGCAATTGAGCGTGAAACAGTGATTTTCATAGCAAATGATTTATAAGTTTTAATAGATATGAATACAACTAATCACTTATCATGCCATAAGAATAAAACAAAACCACGGTAAAAGGAATGTTACAGCAGCACTTTAATCAAGTAACAAGCTACCCTATAAGTTCGGACTTCTGTTTTGACATGATCCGGTTGATCCAAACAAACAGAAAGCCGATGAGCAGGAATGCAATAAGCATGAGTAATGAATTTATAACAACCTGTATCAACCCCAATTTATCGATATTCAAAAATGGATAAGGGTACAAATGGCTGATACTACCACGGATAAATACATATACTGAATAGATTAGAGGAAACCAAAGCCAGTTTAAAGCCTGTATCCATTTTAAATTTGCTTTTGGTAAGCATGCTAACCAACACACTACAAACACAACCGGGTTTACGGAGTGCAGCAATTCATCAGCCAGCTTAAATAAACCTTCGGGATGCCACAAGCTGCGGAGCACCAGATTATAAACCAAGCCTACTATAGTGATATATAAAGCAATAGCGCTTAAAACACGTGGCTGAAAAATGTATTTCCCTAAACGGCTATTGGTTTTAAACAAAAAAGTAAGACATATAGCTGCAAGTAAATTGCTCAGGATTGTAAAATAACTAAATAGTTGTACCAGGCTACCGGCAAGGCTTCGCCCCTATTTTAAGTAAGCTGAAATTGATATGGTTATTTGCAAAATTAAACCGAACCATATAATAACAGTAGAGATGTATAACCATTTACGGCCTTTAACCGTATAATTGATATKTAGTTTATATTGTTCCATAGCTATTTTCAGGGCTTAATTTATCGTAAACGCCCCTACAAAATAAGAACAAACTATTATTACCCMTTAAATAAATAATAAATAGCTGAACACGGTAACATAAATTTAATTTCCTACGTATTATATTTATGGAGGATTTTAATCTCAATCAGGATTTTTTTACCATTTTGGGATAAAATACGATAAATACCTTCACTAAGTTGAACGACCTGATAACTAATCGCAATTAAAAATTTTATTAAACGCTGGATGAAGTATGAGGGGTTATGTAAATATACCAGGATCGGTTGATTGCAACTGCTGCAAGATTTGCGGTGCAAGACCAATAATTGTGCTGATTAAAGATATCGGATACGTGGTTAAATGCCCTGTTGATGACAGTCATTACAGGACCCATCCGGGCCTTATTGATATTAATGACTGGAACATACACAACACTGATTGTATTAACCTTGAAGAGGAAAAATTAATATTCAGCTTTCATTAAATGGATTTGTGTAATTTATTTGTGCATTGTATAAACCACAATGCTAAACCTATATATTTAGGCATTTAAATTACCAATCCTAAATATGAGATCGCCATCAATAATCATTAAAACAGTTAAAATAACCACTTTACTGCTGTCAATAACTGTGCTTTTACCTGCAGTTTGTAAAGCTCAAAACGGTACTGATATCTCGCCCGTGGTTGATCACATTGCCATTACCACCAGTAACCTTAAAAAAAGCACTGAATTTTACACCAAAGTATTACACCTCAAAAAGGTCGACAATCCGTTTGCTGATACCGTACATCAATGGTACAGCCTTGGCAACAATGTAAAACTTCACGTTATACAAGCCGACCGTAACGAAAAACAGGTTAAGGGAGTACACCTTTGCTTCACTGTTTCGTCGGTAAAAGAGTTTGCAAAAACACTTGACCAAATGAAGGTCCCTTACTCAAACTGGAAAGGCGACAGTAAAGAACCTACCTATCGTGCAGATGGGGTATTGCAATTGTATTTCCAGGATCCGGATGGCTATTGGATTGAAATAAACAGCCCGGCAAAAAAATAAGCCGGGCCGCCAAACAATCACTTAACTAAAATTCTTGTAGTTTATTAATATTCCAGTTCCTGGCAATGGATGCCGGCTTTTTGCAACAGCGATTCGATATAACGAGGTGAAATATCCTTTGCCTCCACACGTAAAATATTATCGCAATCTTCAAGGTCAAAATTCCATTGGGCAATGGCTGGTACTTTAGTCAATAAATTTTGCACCCGGCTCACCTGCCGTTTTTGTCTTACGCTTGTTGCAAATACCAGTACATCCATTGTAAAGCTATTGTGGGGTAAATAAATATTAAATTATATAAAGCTTAAAGCTAATATCCTGATTGTTAATACAACCGATTAACAAATCTCATATAAGCCAATCTTTCTGTTTATTCGGCTTTCTTCTCTTCGTTAACCGTGGTATTAAAATCGTCCCAGTCACGGCCAAACCTGCCATGCCCACGGCCTTTCCATCCGCACATGCGGTCTTCCCACTGCGCACGGAATTTATCTCTGTCTTCGGGACTCATATTTTTAAACCGCTCGGCCATACGTCCGCGCATCCAGGGGGCACCTCCACCGCTTTTAGGGCCGCCTTTACCAAAGCCAAACAAAATCTTGCATAAAATAAATATGCCTACAGCCTGCCAGTAAGTAATGGTTGTTACATGTAAAATATCCGGCAGTAAATTATTCCAAAGCTGCATCACTATAAAGCTAATGACGGCCAGGCAAGCGATCACCCCAAGCGGGATGAAAAAAAATCGCCTTTTATAAAAAAATGGTTTCATGTTATATAATGTCTTAATTTTTAATATTCAGTAATTTCACGGTAAAGCTGGGCAAGTCGTTTGCGTAAGTGTAATACCGCATAACGTTTTCTTGATACCAGCGTGTTGGTATTTAGCCCGGTACGTTTGGCAATTTCCTCAAAGGGGATATCTTCAAGCTCATGCCAAACAAATACCTGTTTTTGTTCTTCGGGCAATTCATCCAGCGCAAAAAATAACTGCTCCCAAAAAAGGTTGCGCAAATACTCGGTTTCGGGAGTGGTAGCTTCGGTAAGGAGTATGGCTTTAAAGTCCGGAGCCTCATCATCATAATCTTCACCATCGGCCAGCATATCATCAAGCAGGGTTTCTGTCTTTTTTTTATGCTTGTCAGTTATTTTGTTCCGGGCCACCCGGTATAGCCAGGCGCTGGTTTGTTCAATCGGTTCAGAATTAATAACAGCGCTAAACTGGTACCAAACGTCCTGGAGTATATCCTCGGCATCGGCATCGTTTTTTACCCTCCGGCGAATAAATCCCAACAGGCTTTTACCATACGAAGCAATTGTTTGTATGATGTGGCTGTTTTTGTCCTGGGGCATTATCGCTGTTGTCAATTTCTTTATCCTATTTAAAGATAAAGACGATTGTGATTTAAAAACATTTTAATTTTTTTCAAAAAAATCTATTTAGTACATAAAAGCCATTTCTGACAGTAAAAACGGCATTTTATTTAATCAGGCCCCCAACTTAAACAACGATGTTTAAACACCATAAAGACACTTTTGTCGAATTAAATTCATTTTAATTAAAAATACTTGAATTTTATTCAATTAATAACGAATATTACTGTATGATTAACGAACCAGAAATCATTTTAGATAAAACCGACCTGCACATCTTACGATTGATGCAGGAAAATGCCCGGATCTCCAATGCCGACCTTGCCCGCGAGCTTGGCATGGCGCCTTCAGGCATACTGGAGCGTGTAAAAAAGCTGGAACAGAAAAACGTGATCCAACAATACACCACACGCATTAACCCGATAGCGCTGCAACAAAAACTGCTGGCTTTTATTTTTATGCGTGCCGCAGATGGCCCCGGAAGCGACGCTACATCAAGCGAACTTGCAAAAATACCCGAAGTACAGGAAGTACACCATATAGCCGGTGACGATTGCTACCTGATAAAAGTGCGCACTTATGATTCGGCATCGCTGATGCATTTAATGCGCACCAACTTCAGCAAAATACCCAACATTTTGAGTACCCGTACCACCATAGTACTCGAAACCAAAAAAGAACAACAACAATTGGTAATACCCGAAAAATAAATACACCATGACACCCACAACCGCAAAACCCGCATCACCCCTATTAGTTGTTATAGCTTTCGCTACTGTTTATATAGTATGGGGCTCTACTTATTTTTTTATAAAAATGGCCGTAGCCGGTTTCCCGCCGCTGTTGCTGGGTGCGTTACGGTTTGTCACGGCCGGTTTGCTATTAATGGTGTGGTGCGTAATTAAGGGCGAAAAGATCTTTGTAAAGCAAAACATATTGCATGCGGCAGTAAGCGGTTTCCTGCTATTAGTAATTGGTAACGGCGCAGTAATATGGGCCGAACAAACTTTACCGAGCGCTATGGTAGCCATTATGGTAACCTCGCCACCAATTTGGTTCGTATTGCTTGATAAGCCAAACTGGGCCACCAACTTTAAAAGCAAAAGCACCATCGCCGGCCTGATCATTGGCTTTATAGGTGTGATCCTCTTATTCCGGGACCAGATTGCCGACGTATTTGGTTCATCAGCAGGACCATCAAAACTACCGGGAATGATATTACTATTATTTGGTACGTTGGGTTGGGCTTCGGGTTCATTATATTCCAAACATTATAACACCAAAGGTTCTGTATCGGTGAATACTGCATGGCAAATGCTTGCAGCGGGTATGTTCTTCCTGCCATCAAGCTTTTTAAATAACGAGATGGGCAAAGTTCAATGGAACGCCATACCGGCGCACAGCTGGTATGCTTTAGCCTATTTGATTGTATTTGGGTCGATAGCAGCATTTAGCGCATATGTATGGCTTTTACAGGTGAGACCTGCTACCCAGGTTGGTACATACGCATACGTTAACCCAGTGATAGCTGTATTGCTGGGCGTGATTTTTGCAGGCGAACACGTGAATTTAATACAGGTTTTAGGGCTGGTTGTAATATTGAGCAGTGTGTTACTGATCAATCTATCGAAATACAGGAAGGCGAAAACAGAAGAATTAGCGGTGGCGAAGTGACAACAAGTGCTGGAACAAAAAATAAAAACCATGTCATTGCGAGCGATAGCGTGGCAATCGCATACTATACAGAACGGCCTAGCTTCCGTGCGATTGCTTCATCGTTCGTCCTCGATGACATGTTTATTTAAAAATTCCAAAGAAACAAGAGTATAAATCAACTCTCCCACTTCCCAAACTCAAAATATTTACTGATGCTGATACCCACTTTACTCCCAACGGGGTATTTACGCCTGTCGTAATTGAGCACCCGTAATGTCAGGTCATCTTTTTCAACTATGAGTTCCTCAAAAAAACCTTTGAACAATACCATTTTCACCAGCCACTTGCTACCTAAACTACTTATTTTAATATGTTCTGCATAAACAACAACAACACTACGTTTACTTTTTATGCCACAAACTTTTGCCTGGGCCGATGTTAGCCGGGTACAACTGGCAAGGATCTGCGCCGTGTACATCAGCTTAGGCGAATGATATAACTGCTCGGGGCTTCCATTTTCCACTATCTCGCCTTCTTTGAGCACGATCAGCTCATCGGCCATAGAAAGGATCTCGGCAGGATCATGCGACACCAATACTACAGTAACTTTCCATTCCTTTACTATGTACCTGATATCATGCTGTAATCCTTCACGATAGGTAGCATCAACCTGGTTAAAGGGTTCATCAAGGAGCAAAACTTCGGGGCGACTGATCAATGCCCTGGCGATAGTTACCCGTTGCTTCTCGCCCCCGCTTAGTTTACCAAATGGCATTTCCCTAAGCGGATAAATATTTAAAAGGTTCAATGCTTCGGTAACGTGGCGTATGGCGTGGCTTTGATCTTCGGCGGGCAGCCCCTCACTTATGGTATCCCATACTGATACGCGCGGGTCAAGGTCGTTGTCATGCTGGGTTACCATCCGCATAACTTTGTGGGCCTGCTGTAATCCTTTCTCCCTGCTTAACACCTGTTCTTCCTTAAAAAACACCTCGCCATGATCGGGTTCCAACGTACCGTATAATAGATTTAACAATGTAGTTTTCCCGCTGCCGCTTTCGCCAACTATAGCCGTTACCTTTCCCTTCGGAATGAAAATGGTAACGTTATTAACACCCGAAGACTTATCTCCAAAAAAGTTTTTGGTAACCGATATGGTTTCCAGTATCAAATCATCTTGCATCTATGGTAACTAATTTTCAGGCTGTTAGCGAAAAATCCGGCCAAAGGTTAACCGTTCCGGATTCAGGCTTCTAATCTAAAGAAAAGTTGAAAGCTAAAAAACTTTATATAGCAGCCAAGGCGATAAATTAAAACAAATGGCCGTAAAATTCATTCATGTAAAGTAGCCCAATCATAAAACCATGAACAAAACTATAGGGATCCTGCTTATCATCGTTGGCGCGGCCATGCTCATCTGGACTGGCTTTACTTACACCAAAAAAGAAAAGATCATTGATGCCGGCCCAATACAGGTATCGGCAGACAGGGAAAAAACTGTTAACTGGCCACCTTACCTTGGCGGATTATTTGTTATTGGCGGCATTGTTGTAATCGCCGTTTCAAAAAAATAAAGTATCTATTTATTGTCGACAGGTTTAAGTACGCTGATATCCTTACCTGCAAGCAACTGATCATAATTAATAAGTTGAAACTTTTTGCCGATCATGGCTGCAAACTCCGGCGAGAGCAAAGCGCTGAGTTCAGTTTGGCGGTGCAGACTGGTAAGCGGCTTACCTTCTTTTGAGTTCATCATGTTACTGTTCATATCCACCAATACATCCATTTCGGGGCTTGGAGTAGCAGTATGCAGCACCATCATATTAGGCTTATCAGGGTTTAATTTGGTTATGTATGCCAAAAATGCTTCCTTTTTCGTGGCGATAGGCTCGCCCCACATTTCCTTATAAGTTTCGCCGAAGTAAGTTACGCTGCTTAAGGTTGATATGGCAAGTTTATATTTGTGCGCCAGCTTTTCGGTAAGGGCCCGTAATTCGGGAGTGGAAAGTGCTATACCCATATGCGGATCGATATAGGTTATTTTTAATCCTGATGCCTGCGCCCTTTCTATTTGTGCCGATAATTCGGTTTCGATTTCGCTGAGCTTATACCCGCTTTTAGCAAACGCCCTTGTTGATTGCGGAAAATACCCGTTTGAATCAACCAGGCTTGGAACAGCCGTACGACCGGTTACCGGTCCCCAGCGGTAATTTTTCCATTCGGATGTGAGCGTAAGATGAACCCCGACCGTAACATTAGGATATTGCTTCAATATTTCAACGGCCTCCTGGTACCAGGGACATGCAAACTGCACCGAAGCCGAAAGCGGCATACCCGTTTGTGCAGCCTTGAGCATGGCCATATTTACAGAATGGTTCATACCGATATCATCCAGCCTGATCAATAAACGCGGAAGCTTATTACCGGTTTGCTGAGCCGATACACCTCTAACAAAAGCGCTACCAATAAGAATAAAAGCTAATATGAGTATCCTTTTCATAATTTTACATGATTAAAAGCAGTATTAATGTCAGGCAAACAGAAAAACACAGACAGTTAAACCTCATAAATATCTCATTATGAGCATAAATAACAAGAATTAAATTAAACATTATAGCACATTGTTACATAACAACATCAAAGCCCGTACAACCTATGTGTTTATTCAATATATTAGTAAACTGACGGTACTACATCTATGCCTTACCTTTTGCCTTACATTGCCCTTGCGTTATATACCGTACGGCCCGTCCAACAACAAAGTAGTAGATTAATTGACATTTCAGTAAGAAGAAAAAACTGATGCGCATCTGGCAGGCCCACAAAAGTACTATTACCCAAAACTGTTCGGGCGATTCGGCCCAGTTACACGGCCTTCCCTATTGGAGCAACAAATTATTTGCCACCATGATGATATACCTGTTCCCGCTGTTCCTGATAGCGCTGGTGCCGGGTGTGTATATGAGTATTATTAGTCACCTGTATATGCTGGCTGCTTTTGATATATTTATTGTAGTTAGCATTACCGCTTCAGTATTGTTACCGGGCATGAGTATTAAGGCGCGCAAGTCATGGTTTATTGGTTTGCTATACCTTTTAGCAGTTGGCTTACTCTATTACCTTGGCTGGTATGGGCCAGGGCTATTGTATTTACTGGCACTGACCTTTTTTTGCCTGCTGGTTTTTCATGGCGAGCATCCATTTTGTACGGTGTACGCCAATGCAGTTATATGCGTATCAGTAGGGATTTGTATCCATTTCAATCTATTAAAAAACGGCATTAGCTTGCAATACACACTTGGTTCGTGGATAGCTGTATCAAGCAACCTGATCATACTATGCACTGTTATTGCCATATTACTGCCCATGCTGTTTAACGGCCTGCAGCAAAGCAATAATCGCTTTGAAACCGTTGCGCAGGCTACCAGTGATACCATTTGGGATTGGGATATAGCAAACGATACCATTGTATATAACTACGGCATGAGCCATGTATTTGGACATCAATTGAATGAGACCAGGGATGTAAATAAATGGCTGAAAAACAAACTTCACCCCGCCGATCTTGACTTAATTAACAAACAAATAAACAAAGCATTAAAAAACGGTGACACCCTATTACAGTTGAGCTACCGCTTTTTATGCGCAGATGGAAAATATAAGCACGTGTTTGACCGGGCGTTTATTGTCAGGGACTCCACTACAGGTACCCCAATAAGGGTTATCGGGGCGATGCAGGATACCACCCGCCAAAAAGAAGAGGAGCAATGGCTCAGACTTACCGAGTCGGCATTGCGGTATGCTACGGATGCAGTAGTAATTGTTGAGGCCGACCCAAATAGCAATCTACAACGAAAAATTGTATATGTAAATGAAGCCTTTACATATATCACCGGCTACAGCCAATGGGAGGTTACAGATACCTTCATCGATATTTTATGGGGCGCTAACAATCCCTTGCCTGATACGGGCGAGATGATTGACACCTTTGAGCACAACGGGCCTTTTGAAGTTGAAGTTATTAACTACAAAAAGAATGGCGAACGATACTGGAGCAGTAAATCAGTGTCGCCGGTTAGGGATAATACAGGCAAAACAACCCATTGGATCTCGATTGAACGGGATGTTACCCAATTAAAAGATCACGTAAGCGCTGTTGAAAAGCAAAACATCCAGTTAAAGGAAATTGCCTGGACCCAGGCCCATATTGTACGCGCTCCCGTTGCCCGTATCATGGGGCTTGCTGACCTGTTGGGAGATCACCTTGATCACAATCCTGATGCGACCGAATTGGCAAAATTCATTACCATGTCGGCCCTTGAACTTGATGACATAGTAAGAGAAATTATCAAAAAATCAGAATAGTGAACACTTACGAAGTTTTCCAAACCTCGTAAGTGTTAATCGTAGTGTTGTGATTAAGGTTTCAATTTTGTTAGGACGAAACCAGATCAGGGTTATGGTTTACCTGGCTAATAGTAAGTGCCTGCTGAATATTAAGTCCGGCACCTTGCTGATCTGACATCCATTTTTGGATGAGGGCATTTAAAGTGTTTAGCTGACTTGCGTAAGCATCGGGATTTGCACCTTTCAACTTTGCTAAATAAGTTACAGCGTCGGCTATCTTTTCCTTATCTGTCTTGCCGTCTTCCTGTACGGCCCAATTCAATTCGGTAACCACTTTGGGTAACCATGTTTTAATACCATCCACAATTACTGCTGACGCCGGCACCAGGGTTTCGAGTGTTGTTTCCAAAAATTGTCCGGCTTCGCTTGCCTCTATATTTTTAAGTGTGTTAGCAACTTTGTCGGCTACAGTAATGATTTCATGCACAACGTCTGAAGCGTTGTGGAACAGGGATTTTACATGGTCCCACAGGTTTTTTAAAAAAGACATAGGTTGTAATTTAAGGTTTATATAAATTGATATTGATTAGTTCACACGGATGCTCCGAAATAGGGCTTGTCCATTAGTTTAATAAACTATAATATGATAACCCTGTTAACCGGCTTTAATTAGAGAAAATAAAATTGACAATAAAAACACCCTGATAGTGTAGTGTTTATACGCTTTCGGAATGCGGTTTTTACGCTATTTATGGATATCATCGCCGTTATCAATGCTTTATTGATCGTCCCCACCACACAATACAGTAATATAGGCAATTACGATCACCTGATGATAGACGATCTGAAACAAGCGGCTATTATTGTAGCCCCATTTGTGTACCTGGCCAGTATCCGCCCAGAAATGCTGTCAAGGAAACCTATTGAAATTGAAACCGAAACCTTTGCTTTTGATGAATTTTAGAAAACAGCTCCGGTGTACCTTAAGAACAAAAGCGAGTCTGTAACATAAATCATGATCAGCCTCGTTTTTTTTGACTTATCCAGATACTTAAGCGATATATAGTTTTGGGTTAGATTGACTCTATTAACAAAGGGGGGTTAACAGGGTTAACACAATTCAGGGTTAATATTTATTTATATATCTAACAATCAATTAATTACATGTTTTTTTTTCAAAAATCATGTTAACCCATTTTTGTATAAATATTATCGGCTAAATTTCAATTTACAGGTAACACACACCAAGGGTTGTCAATTTGATATATGATTCAGCCTCATGTTTTTTTTAAGATCGCCCGCGTTACTGTTTTATAGGTATAGGTATTAATGAAACTTCGTAAAATCCAACGTTATAAAAATTTCGTAATTTGATATAATTTATATTATTAATATAATATATGAAAAAAATTAGCATACCTCATGAGGAGATCAGGATTAGAGTTAAGCAGATAACAGATAATATCAGAACGTTAAGGGAAAACAGGAATTATTCGCAGGAATATATGGCGGGGCGACTTTTCATCTCCCAAAACACTTACAGCAAGCTTGAACTCGGTTATACTGGCCTTACACTCGAGCGGCTTATTTTAATCGCGGGAGTTTTAAATGCGGATATTATAAGCCTGGTAAGCCCTCTTGTGCACATCAATGGAAAAACATAAAGGATACTTTTCAGCAGGCTCTGTTTTGATCACGGAGCCTGCTCTAAAAAAGGGTAAACGGTTAAGAACGGTTAACAGGCTTCAGCATCCGCCTTTGCTCAGCCCTTTTGCTTAACCAGCATTTTACAAATGAGTTGATCATAATGCCCATGATACAGCAGGCAACCAATACGTAAATAATCAGGATGTGTTTTGGCATTTCAGTTTACAATTTCCTAAATGTAACAGCTTTGCTACATAAACTGCAAGCGTTTTTAAAAATAAAGTTTCGACTATTTTGGTACAAAAGTCAAGACAATGTCATTTTCAAATTTCGAAATTCGGATGTTCGATTTCGGATTGCGCAGGCTTAAATCAGTATTTTCTGATAAAATCTGTCGGTACAAAGTCAGTAAGCCACACCTTATTTTCCGACAGATAAAACTTGTATCCCAAGTGGTGCATCTCCCCTGCCGCAACCGTTAACACTACAGGCTTACCATGCCGCTGACCAACCTTTACTGCTGTTTCCAGATCGCTGCTCAAGTGTACATGTTGCCGGCTCTGCTTTTCGATCCCTGCTTGAAAAATGGCTTCAACCGATTGGCTTCCAGTGCCGTGATACAGCACATCAGGAGGCGTTTGTGGTTCATAACCAAGCTCTACTTCAACCGAATGGCCCTGGCTGGCGCGGATCTTTTGCCGCGTATCATCAAACGCGAAACGCCTTTTAGCATTGGTTTCAACTATATGGTTTAATACTTCTGGCGTAATAATGTTACCATGTGCACCTGCTTTCTGCAGCAATTCATCAACAGCAATCCATCCCTGTTCATCAAGCTTAACGCCTATCAGTTCGGGTTGGTGGCGTAATACCAGGCTTAAAAACTTGCTTAGCCTGGTGGTTTCTTTTTCAGTTAACATAATAGAACCAAGATAAATAAACTCTCGAATTTATGAATTCAGCAGGCTACTCAAATTCCTTCCATGCGGGATAGGGCTATCACCCGAATACTGATCCAATGATTTGCGAAGCAAGTCCCTCATTTGCTTAACCAATATCCGCGGACCAAGCACCTTCAATTTAGGCCCAAAACCAAGCAACTCACGTTCCAGCTCAAAATTCATGATCACCTTGATACTGAATATAGTTCCATCTGCCGTAATCTTCAGTATTTTTTGCGTGTGGTGCAATGGCTTAGTAACAACATACGGAGCGTTTTTATCATCTACCCAAAAAATAACTTCACCGTCGCGCTGCCCCGGCGATTTGGTTACGCCCAGCACATCGTTATAATAGGTGGCAAGGTTGATCCGGGTATTTTCAATGTATTCGTCGGCATGCACCTCAACGGTCTGGATCCTGTCAAGTGCCAATGTAAGCAGCGGCTTATTCCTGATATGTGATACCCCCAGTGCAAACCAGCGGTTCCGGTACTCCTTCAACAAATAAGCGCTGAAGCAAAACGTACTGGCCTCCCGGGCCTTAAATGATTGGTAAGTAACGCACAGCGTATTCTTAGCCACAATAGCCTTGCGGATGATCTCTATCCACTCCAAACCCTTCAGGTTGTCATTCTTTTCAAAATCGACCACGGGCGTCCTGTGTGTTTTCTGGCTGTAGATCTTATCTTCCAGTTTGGTTACCATTTCATTAAGATCGGCAAAATGGCCCAGGCCTTTAAACTGGCCCAGCAAACCGGCCACCTCGCTAAGCACCTGCATATCCTGGTTATTGAGCGGGATGTTATTGATACTGTAACTTTTATCCGAATAGGTATAGTATTTTTTTTCAACCACCACAATGGGCGCTTCATACCCCAGCTTATTACTGCGCATCATCTCAATATCAGCCTGTACGGTGCGGCGGCTTACCCCGCTGTCGATACCCTGGTACTCGTACAAGGCTTCGGAGCAGGCTTCAATCAGGTCGTCAAGTGTCCATTGTTTGCGGCGGTTTTGCAGGCAGCTGTCGATAGTTCGGTAGCGGATAAGGGCGTTGCGGTTTACGGGCATATTTTGATTTGGGATTTCGGATGTTTACCACCCGTCATTGCGAGGTACGAAGCAATCGCGAACTGTACAGGGAGATTTGCATAGCTGCTCTGCTTGCTGGGGATTGCTTCGTACCCAATAATAACATAATTGTAAATCATTGATTATTAAGTATATTTTTTGGTCATTTTAGAAATATGGGCGTTGCCTGCGGCCGTGCTATCCGCTCATACTGCACAGGCATTAGCCACAAGGCCGGTATCCGCTCCTATCACTAACGCGGCCCCCGCGCACTATCGTTAAAATATATTTTATAGGTCATCACGTTTATTTTCCGGATTTCCCTGATGCTCACTGACGATGACGGCATAAACAACGACCATTTTTTTTATAATATTATTAAATTATTTTTCACTACGCAAATACATTGCGCAGTTGCAATTTTACTTTGTATCATTAAATAACAAAAGCAGCTAATCAAGAAACTCCTCCGCCAATTGGCGGAGGTTCAGGAGCGCTATGGAAAAGATAAAAATAAGCAACAACGAACTAACCTCATTAGGTATTAACGACGTAAAAATATTAGAGAACTTTAGCCGTGTGGCCAATGGCCTGTTAAAACATGGCGTAATGGATAAAGAACAGATTCTGGCCAATCTGGAAGCCCTTATTGACGATCCGATGCCCTACGCCCTTAAAAAAGGCGGTAAGTTCAAGAACCTGGCCGAAGCTGTGATTGATCTGCGTAAAGAAGGCAAATTCATGAAACAGCCACGAACCAACTTCGCCCTGAAACAGGAGATAGCCGATTTCCCGGTTTATGGTATTGAACATATTGAGGTTGGTGCATTGGCGCAGATGAAAACAGCTGTTAAATTACCCATAGCTATTGCAGGTGCCTTAATGCCCGATGCGCACCAGGGTTACGGGCTACCGATTGGTGGTGTATTGGCTACAACTGCCAATACCATTATCCCTTTTGCGGTTGGGGTGGATATTGCCTGCCGTATGTGCCTGAGCATTTTTGATTTGCCTGCCGGTGTGGTTGATACCGAAACCGATATGCTTAAAGGTCTTTTGCTTAACCATACCAACTTTGGTATTGGCGGGGTTACCAAAACGCATTTTGACACCTCGCTATTCGACAGGCCGACATGGAGCGAAACCAAGGTGATCCGTAACCTGAAGGATAAAGCCTATGCCCAGTTGGGAACATCAGGAACCGGTAACCACTTTGTGGAATGGGGTGAGCTCACCGTTGCCGAAGGCGCGCTTGAAGGTATCCCGGCGGGTAGTTATTTGGCATTGTTGTCGCATTCAGGCTCTCGCGGGTTTGGGGGTAACATTGCCGACCATTACTCAAAAATTGCCATGAGCAAAACCAAACTTCCGCAGGAAGCCAAACATTTGGCATGGTTAAATTTAGATAATGACGAAGGGCAGGAATACTGGATTGCCATGAACCTGGCCGGCGATTATGCCAGCGCCAACCACCACGAGATCCATAACAAGATAGCACGTGCGCTTAACCTTAAACCGGTAATGATGATTGAAAACCATCACAATTTTGCCTGGAAAGAACAGCTTGCCGATGGTACCGAAGTAATGGTACACCGAAAAGGTGCAACCCCTGCCGGCGAAGGCGTATTGGGTATTATTCCCGGCAGTATGAGTACACCCGGCTTTGTGGTGCGCGGTAAAGGAGATGCAGCTTCTATCAACTCGGCATCGCATGGTGCAGGCCGTTTAATGAGCCGAAGCGCTGCTTTTAAAACTGTAGATCCGGCAGCAGTTGCCGCCAATCTTGTAGCTAAACGCATCACCTTAATAGGAAGCGACCTTGACGAGGCACCGATGGTATACAAAGATATCCATACCGTAATGGCCGCCCAGCATGATTTGGTTGATGTACTGGCAAGTTTTCAGCCAAGGATTGTAAGGATGGCTGATGCTAAGGAAAAGCCAGAGGATTAAATCTATGCCTGTAGTCTCACGATTATGGGCGTTAGATGCGAGGATAAAACACTGACATTGTAATTGTTATTATTTCAAAGTATATTCGTTCATAATCATAATATCATTAATATGAGCTTCATAAACTGTTCAACTTGTACGACGCTTATTCCTAACGAATCAATTTCTGTTTTAACTGTGGGACACGAGTAAAATGTTCCTCTTGCAATTCTTTAGTGATAAAAGATTCTAAGTTTTGCTTTCAGTGCGGAACTCCTGTAAGAATTGAAACGAAAGAAAAGGAAACAGATAAAAATACTGTTGTTTATAAGCGTACAAAAGATGAGCTTTTCTGTGAAGTCTCATTGACAAATGAAGTGGGCAAAGAAGGAATTAAAGGGTTAATTCAAAATTTAACAGGTAATCAAAACGTCATCTACAATCAGTTAGGAAGCATAGACATTTCAGATACAGAACAATTTGACGTCCCCAATTTAAATGAATCTGAACCTACTCAAGTGAATGAGATTGGCCATAAAAAAATGCTTATTGACGAAAACTCATCACAATTCCCACATCTGAATGATGTCGAAATGAATGTTAACTGTTCGGAGTCGKAATGGATTTTAATTTACGCTTTTTACGAAAGCGATTTTTCCAAAAAAACATTTACAAAAGAAAAAGTGTACGAAAGATATATGTCCAAAAGAAAAACTGATTCACATGTTTCTAATTTTTCTAAAAATTGGAGAAGTTTATTTAAAAACTATTTTGTGACTATAAACGACTCTGAGATTAAATTTAGAGGAGAAAATCTAACCTATTTACAAAATCTCATAAATAATAAAGAAAAGGGATCAGCAAGGCATATTTCCAAAAAAAAGAACATTAAAACTCAATCTGGAGTATCTGAAATTGAACAAAAAAATTCTAAAGATGTGCCAGCTAAGACAAAGGGGAAACCTTCAAGCTTGCCAAGTTATACTTTAGTAAATGATCTAAATCTATATCCATCGGGAAAGGAAAGTTTAAAAAACTTTTATAACCAATATAATGTCACCACTTCTTCAAAGGTTATTTTAATAATTGTGTATTATTTGGAAAAGCATTTACAAGTCTCCAATATAGGCATCAATACTATATATACTTGTTACAAAGAAATCGGATTACCTGTTCCTGATATACATTCTGCTTTAGGAAATATAAGTCGAAAAGACCAATATGTTGACACATCAGATCGTAACAACCTTAAAATCACCATTCTGGGAGAAAATCAGATAGAGCATAAAATGAAGAAAAATCAAAACGTAAATGACAATAAGTAATTTTATAGATAGAACTGATTCATTTGATTCACTTTCGCAAATAGAACAAACCAAGTTGGTTTCTTACTTTTACAATGTTGTAAATAACAAAAATGTTTTTACCTCAACAGAGATAAAAAACTGCTTTATTGAGGAAAACTTAAAAGTCCCAGCAAATGTCGCTCACTATTTTATAAAACTCTCCGAAGGAAGAAATCCCATTTTTCTCAAAAAAGACACTTCATATACTTTTCATAGGACAATCAAGAAAGAACTCGATAATCTTTATTTAGAAAACCAACATTCGCAAAACATATCCACAGCGTTACGCAACCTACTGCCCAAGTTAACAAGCTCAGAACAAAAACAGTTTTTAGAGGAAGCTGTGATTTGCTTCGAAACAAAATGTTATAGGGCTTCAATAGTCATGACTTGGCTCTTAACAATGGATGCAATATATGAAGTAGTTCTGAATGGAAAATTAACTATGTTCAACAGCGCTATCCAATCTCATGGTAAATACAAAAAAATAGTTGTAGCAAAAAAGGAAGACTTCTCGGATATAAAAGAATCAGATTTCATTGAACTTTTAAGAGTTGGTAAAATCATCTCAAACGATATTAGAAAAATCTTAGATGAAAAACTCAATTTTAGAAATACCGCTGCCCATCCAAATACGATAACTATAAAAGAAACAAAAGCAATTTCTTTCATAGAGGATTTAGTTGAAAATGTCATTTTAAAAACAGCCTGAAGTATCGTCCTTACAGCATCGAGTCCGAATCCCTATCTTTACCCTACCATGGAAGCCAAACCTTTCCTTAAAGAAATCCAACTGAAACGTGAGATGGTGCCATCTTTCAATACCTATCCATTTCAGATCCCGGCTATCAGGAATTTAAACTCATTGAAGTTCCATCCCGATATTACTTTTATCATCGGCGAAAATGGTTCGGGAAAATCAACGTTGATAGAGGCTATCGCTTTGCAGATGGGTTTCAGTACCGAGGGCGGCTCAAAAAACGCACAGTTTCAAACACATAATAATTCATCGGAGCTTTTCAACTATTTAACCGGGATTAAAAGCTTCAAAAAGCCAACCGATTATTTCTTTCTGCGCGCCGAAAGTTATTACAACCTGGCTACCTATATGGAAAATGCCTATGAAAGCGAAAAAGATCGGGATACATTTGAAAGACAATACGGTGTAAGATCACTTCATGAATGCTCGCATGGTGAATCGTTCATGGCTACGCTAACTAACAGGCTTACCGGCAACGGACTTTATATATTTGACGAACCGGAGGCCGCCTTATCGCCAAACCGACAAATGGCGGCACTCTCGCTTATCAATACATTGGTAAATGAAAATTCGCAATTTATAATCGCTACCCACTCCCCCATTTTATTAGCTTATCCGGGCGCTACCATTTACCAGTTGGATGATTCTGGCATCAAACAGGTGCGCTACGAAGAAACCGAACACTACATGGTTACCAAACATTTCCTAAACAACTATGCGGAAATGACGCGAATCCTTTTTGGCGAATAATTGTTCATTACAAGGGAAAGCAACTATAATGTTAAGCTCCAATAGTGCCGGTCTTAACTTCACCTGCCCGTTTGTAATTGGCAAAGATCACCCCATCTGGTGTAACGGTGCTTTCTGTTAATTCAAATGCTGCGGGAGTAGCTTCATCGTTAAACAGTTTTTTTCCTTTACCAAGCAGTACCGGGTAAGTTTTGAGCCAAAGCTCGTCTACCAGGTCGTGTTTCAGCAGCAATTGAACAAGTTCGCCACTGCCCCAAACTTTGATGTCGCCACCTTCCGAGTTTTTGAGTTTTTCAATATCGGCTACGCTTGTAAGAAATTCTGTATTATTCCAGTCGGACTTTTTAATGGTATTGGAGAGCACGTACTTTTTAACATCATTGATGCCCGGCCAGTAATCTGCATGTTGGGGCCAGTAAGACGCAAAAATATCATAGGTTTTCCTGCCCAGCAGAATGTCTGTAGCTTCCATCTGCTTCTGCATGATCTTGCCTGAAATTTCATCTCCGTAAGGTGCAGACCAACCGCCATATTTAAAACCACTTGATAGATCTTCTTCCGGACCACCTGGTGCCTGCATTACGCCATCTAATGTTATAAAAGTTAAAACAATGATCTTTCTCATACAATTTTATCTCCTGTTATAGTTTAGTTTAAAACTTGTTTTTGTATGATACAAATCTCATCAATAAGGCAATAAGGCCTACGGTGTGTATGCGACAAATGATAGGATGAATGCGACAGATAAGAAATTGTAAAAGAAAGCTTCAGGATTGGGACTTATAAATGCAGCGCTAATGCTACAAAATGTCAAACCCGTTATTGTACTGTCAGAAATGCCGGTAACAATATTGAATACACTTTAAAACCAACTTTTAAGTTTACCTGTCATTTTATCCTCCTCCGGCAATTCATGTAATTCCGTTTTACCGAATATCAATTCGTCAATTCCGGCAGAAATATCGTTAGCTACCCCTCCATGCCTGATCAAACTGAGAACCCAATTAGCGCCGCATAACCATAGAAAAGCAGCTATGCCTATCCACCAGGGGCCTCCAGTTGCTAATGCAAAAACTTCCATAATAGTCGATATTATTGATGTCACAATAAATAGCTCCCGCATATTAATTTGATAGTCGAGAAACCAGCAATTGTTTTTAAAAACCAAATAAAAGATGCCGTTGTCGACACTACCGAATAAAGAGCCTCTTAAATTGGATGTTGAACCCTTATAGCAAACAGTCATGTCTTCTACAATAACATTATCTGCTTTGTCTTCTAATATCCTCTTTTTTATATATTGTAATATCTGCTCCTTGTTATCAGGCGTTATCATCGTTTTTAGGGGTCTATCAAAACGTGCAGAAAAAGGGAAGGTCATTATTAACAAACTTTGTATGAAGATAGCAGAATATTTTTACAGTATTTGAGAGATCTAAGATTTGAGAATGCAGAACAAAAAACACGATAATATGAAGTAAAGCTGTGTTTGTGACCCCGGAGAGATCCGAACTCTCGACTCGGTGATTAACGTACCGGAAGTTTTATGGATAATTCAGGAGAATATTAAGTGTGCTCCCGGAAGGAGATTCGAACTCGTACATCCCTAAACCCAATCTGCCGGGAAACGGTTCCAAGCGATCCACTATGTTTAAAAGTACTATATTTCTTCTACCTGCAAATACTAAACAGTGATTTTATAATTTCTTTACCCCGTTATATAGGCTGTTAACTATATTGCGCATACCGTATGAAAAAGAACTATATCGATCTGCTTGAAAACATCTATGCCCTGGCGCAAACCGGCATCAGGTATACCAAAAGCCCTTTCGACATGGAGCGTTACCAAAAGCTGCTTGATATAGCCACCCAGGAATATAGCGAATTTACCGGTCTGCAAACCGAAGCTTTAAAGGAGCGGTTTAACAAAGACCTGGGATATGCAACACCCAAAATAGGTGTTAACGGGATCTTGTTTGATGAGCATGGCCATTTACTGGTTGAACATCGCAGCGATGATTTATTATGGGGATTGCCCGGCGGCTGGGTTGATATTGGAGAAGACCCGGAAACGGCCATCAAACGAGAGTTTTGGGAAGAAACCCGGTTGATTGTTGAGCCCGTTGAGATTATCAAATTTATTACCGTTCCCGCCGGGCAGTTTGGACAACCACACAGCTCCGTACAGGTACTCTATTTGTGCAAATATATCAGCGGCCATATCGAAACATCTTTAGAGAGCCTTGAAATTAAATTTGTCGATCCGGCCGAAATAACCAGTTGGCACAAAAATCACTGGGAGCATGTACAAGCAGGCGTAGCACATTTTCATAACAGGAATAAGTAAGCCTGATGCCAATCCCTACCATAAATGACTAAAACGAACAACAAATATAAATCCTAACACACTTATCTTTAGGTAGATGAAATCTACCTGCCGGCATTTTATTATCATATTACTCATAGCCGCTTTTGCCGCCTGCAAAAAGGACAAGCCGGTTAAAGTGCCTGATCCACCCGTTACGCCCAAAGTGTTTAGTTTGACGCAGGTTTATCAAACTGGTCTTGAAAGCTGGTACAAAAGCGATACGATATTTTATACATACGATGCTCAAAAGCGGTTAACTCATATCAGCCATATTGCCTACCAGTTTCCGGCAAAAACAAACGTAGATTTTACTTATGACGGCAATCGCATAACTTCCGAAGTATATGACGACGGTCAAAATTACCAGTATACCGAAAACTACCATTACAATGCTCAGGGACGGGTAACATACATTGATCATATCAATAAATATGCATTCCTGCCCAACGGCACCAAAGTACTCAACACCGAGATTGAACATACTGATACTTTCACTTACGATGCCCAGGGCAGGATTGTGCTGATGGACAGGCACTATCCCAATATTGGTTTACCATCTCAAAATATCCATTACAACACAACATATGAGTATGATGCGCAGGGCCTGCTGACAAAATCGGTTATCTACACCAATCAGGATACCTTAAATAACATATACGTAACGTTCACAAAATTTACAGATAAGCTTGAATTTAATGCCCAGGCGCTTAATTATTTTTTTGATTTTAACATGCACCCTTTGGTACTGGCGCAACTGGGCAGGTTACCCTTATCCATGCGGTTATACTACAGCAGTGATAAACTTGATCACGCGGGCTGGGAATATGAATTGATTATGACCGAAACCAGAATCAGCCATATCCATTTAACAACCAAGCCTACCCCTGCCCACCCTTTTATTTTTGATTACACCCTGATTTATCAATAAGCCATTCCGAAGGCAAAAACATTAAATATATCATGTTTGTGCCCCGGCTTTATAATCCTTCAATCCAATATCGGTAACCCGGCTCACCAGCGCAGCTGCACTTTCATTTAAAAACATTTCACATTCACTTCACATAATGCGTAAAAATTTGACTATCAACAAAATATAAGCGTATATTTATATACCTGCACTTGTAACAATTAGCTGAACTCAAATCGATTTTAAACATTTACAGCCATGAGCGCATCAACTAAAGCATTCGACAAAAACACCTCTATGGGTTTTAGGGACAAAAATACCTCAATGGGTAAATTTGCTGATGATGAAACAGGCCTTGAGCCGGAAAACGAAGGGGCAGACGGATTTGCAGGTTCGCCGGAGCCGGACGACGCAACCGAAGAGCCTTCAATGGATAGTTAGGGAACAGATTTAATAAACCGGTGCCATTACCCTGTACATCATAACCCCTTCAGGAAACAGGGGTTTTTGTTTCATTAAATAAATTTATGCTAAACCACATACTAAAGGGGATGGTTTGCGTATGCCTTTTAACAGGTATAGCCCAAAATACCTATGCTCAAAAAAACACGCTAAACCAGTTAAGATCGCAAGCAAATCAACATAAAAATGATACTGCGGGTGTCGCTCCGTTAATACAACTAAGCCGGCAATTACAGGCCACCCGGCCTGATAGTGCACTCGTTTATGCCCAACAGGGGCTTGAACTGGCCCGAAAATTCTCATTCAAAAAAGGCGAGGCCGATTGTATGAACAGGCTGGGCGTAGTTTTATGGAAAAATGGCAAGTATGATCAGGCCCTTTCTTTTTTACTCAACTCATTAAAAATACGCGAAGAAATTAACGATCGCCTGGGCATTTTAAAAAGCCTGAGTGACATAGGCATTGTTTACTCCGATCAGATGGACAATGTAAAAGCCTTATCCTACCATTTTAAAGCCAAAGCCCTGGCCGAAGAACTGCACGAAACGGCGCGCCTGGGAATTATCCTGGCCAATATCGGTAACTGTTATATTAAACTTAACAAGGTTGATTCGGCTTTAAATTATGAGATGCAGGCTTATACCATAAAGCAAAACCTGAAGGATACGGCTACCATGCCAAATACCTTATCCATTTTGGGCGACATTAACTACAAAATGGGGCATACCGCCCTGGCGCTTGATTATTATCGCGTGAGCGTGAATTATGCTAACAAAATAAACGATCAAAACAGTCTCGCCGACAGCTACAACAGCATAGCACAACTCTATAAACAAACAGGCGTCGTCGATTCAAGTGTATATTATGCTACGCTGGCCCTTAATGTTGCCAAAACTGCAATGTATCCCGAAGGGATTTTTCATGCCACCAATTTGCTTACCGATGTGTACAAGGGTAAAAACGAGCATCTGGAACTGCTTTATTTAAAAACCGCCCTTGCCGCGAAGGACAGCATGTTCAATGCCGAAAAAATTAAGCAGATCCAGACATTAAGTTTTAACGAAGCCGCCCGCCAGGAAGAAATAGCCGAAGAAAAGCACCGCGACGAAGAAGCCCGGATAGTTAATCTGCAAATGTTTGGCATTGCTGTGTTTATACCTACATTTTTCCTGGTAGTATTGTTCCTGAGCAAAAGCCGCACTCACCGTAAAGTGATTGAGTTTATGAGTGTATTATGCCTGCTGCTGGCCTTTGAATTTATTACCCTGCTTATCCACCCTTTTGTTCAGCGCCTCAGTAACCACTTACCTGTGCTTGAGCTGGTGATCCTGGTATGCCTGGCCTCCGTACTGGTACCTTTTCATCATAAGCTCACCCATTTTATGCGTGAACGATTGGTACACGGTCACCAACATCAGCACCAGCAGCCACAAACTGCCGCCCCAGCATCCTCATCAGAGAAAAAGGAAAATAAATCGCCCGCCGCAAAACGTAAACCTGCACAAAGTTAAAGTAGCTTTATTAGCTGTAGCTGGCAGCTAATACACAGTGACGTTAAAAAAAACTTTACGACTTCGCGTCTTCGCGAGAAAACATTCGCTAAACACTAAATAACACGGCCCTCCCCGGTTAAAATCGCGGTTAAAAATTGGGTTAATGATTTTTTGTAGGTTAAAACGTTAGATAGCGGTCGTTTTTTACCCTATCATTGCCTCGCCAGTAACAATTAGCCAATAATTGAAAACGAACCTTATTACGCTACCAGTCATAGCTAAGCCTATTTACTAACCAACATCTATAATTATGAAAAAAACGATCTACTTTTTGATCCTGAGTATGTTTATTGCAATGGTAAGTTGCAGTAAGGGAAAGGATGCTTCACCTGTTACCTCAAAGCCCAATACAGGTACCACTACCCCAACCGATAATAGTATCGGTTTCAGCAGTGCCGATGCCGACCTCGCTTATACAGCTTTCAATAACGCCTTTTACGACTCGAATAATAAACTTTATTTCAGCACCACTAAAAAAGATGGTGTGGCCGCCATTTGGACGCAAGCCGTTTACTGGGATATGGCCATGAATGTTTATGAACGCACCAAAGCCCCGGCACAGCTCACCCGCATTGGTGATATATACCAGGGCAATTACAATCATTACGACGGCTACAACTGGAACAATACTGCTGTTTGGTTCATTTACGATGACATGATGTGGTGGGTTATTGCCCTGGCGCGCGCCAACCAGCTTACCGGCAATACTGCTTATCTTGATAAAGCAAAAGCCGGGTTTGACAGAGTTTGGAATGGCTCATACGACCCAATAGATGGCGGTATGTTCTGGGATTTTCAGCATAGCGGTAAAAACTCATGTATCAACTTCCCAACTGTTATTGCAGCCATGAAGCTGTATAGTATCACCAAAGATGCTTCATATCTTGATAAAGCCAAATCTATCTATTCATGGTCAAAAACTAATTTGGTTGATGCGTCGGGCAAAGTGAACGATAATAAAATAGGCAATAACCCTCCGGGAGGGCAGGATTATACCTATAATTCAGGCACGGCCATTGGTGCTGCTATGGCATTGTACAAGCAAACCAACGATGTTACTTTCCTTAACGATGCCAAACTATATGCCGATTATGTAAAAAACAATCTGTGTACTAACGGCATCCTACCCGCGGAAGGCGATTTTAACGAGCAAGGTGTATTGAAAGCTATTTTTGCCCAATATATAGTACAACTGATCAATGACGGTGGCCAAAACCAATACCTGAGCTGGATCCAAACCAACGTTAACACCGGATGGAAAAACCGCGATGGCCGTAACCTGACTTACCGTAACTATGCTGTAAGTACCCCAACTGGCGATATCCAATCATACGAAGCCAGCAGCATAGTAACCTTTATGCAATTGATACCACCTACGAAGTAAATAAGCTATAATTAATTTCACGCAAAGGCGCGAAGACGCAAAGATATTTCTCTGTGACTTCGCGCCTTTGCGTGCTTATAATATATGCATTGAATTGTATTACGAGATTAAATCGACCACATTTGTGGTGTATCCCTGAAATGATTGATCTCTTCAATTACTTCCAGCACTTCATCTGGCGAAAGCTCATCTTCACCATCAGCAACATAGCTAAACACTTTGCCAGGCTGTTCAAATGTAATGCAACCAAGGTAATCAGGGTTATCCTTTCTGTTTACCTGCAAAAGCTTATCAGGCTGATTAAGTTTGCCTAAAACCGAGGTGTCCCGACGATAAATGCCATAGGTATAAGTTAGTACCGGATGTCCATCTGCATGGGCATCGCTGTCCGGTGTTATAATAAGAGCTAAATTTTTAGCTATAGTGATAAAGAATGGTTTCATATGTGATAGCAGTAAGAACTAATATGTTAGCAAGAGCAATGCCACAACCTTTATTTCGATCAAATTAATTTAATATCAACGTAAATAATATTTTTCAATAAAGATTGATTTATGGCATGATTTTTAAAGTAATACAAATAACAAACTAAAACATCAAACTATGAGATCACTATTGTATATCATCGCAGTTATCCTGATTATAGGATGGGCGGTCAGCGTATTTGCCTATTCGGCAACAGGGTTAATCCATACATTATTAGTAATTGCCGTAATTGCATTTTTATTAGGTGTTATCAGGAACCCATCAACAGTTTAAAATTAATACCGATCTTATAAACAAACGGAGCGCGGGCCAAAAGCCCGCGTTTATTTTTTTGCTTTTTCGCTAAACTAAAATAGTATCACACAAACCTCAATAACGTTTGTTTATCAATACAAATAAGCTTTACTACTATGACATTAAGCGACGAAGAATTCAGGGAAGAATATAAGCCACTGCACATTCCCTCACATTTTGACCAGCAGGATACCCAACAAAACAAAGCCATTTATGCGCTTGCGCGAATTGGCCATGGTTCGGTAAACGAGGTATTAAAAGAGCTGGAAATACTGCAGCCGGGCTTTGTTAGTGAACAGGTTGCCGCATTAGTTGAAGCCACTTTCGCTAATCTGTATAACAAGGGATTGCTTAAAGGCGATGAACACAACGGAGAGATGCAATACAACCTTAGCAAAATTACTGAAGCTAACGATGGATTGACGGATACAGGTGACATTAACCACACGCCTCAAAATACCTAATCCTCTTCTCCGTTTACATTTGCGGTAAGTACATCACTCATATAGTCAAAAAACGGGCGCATACTTTTAAAGGTATCAGAAGCCGTGTTTATGAAATCGGGCCCTAAAGCTTCCTCATCAGCAAAACGCCGCCTTACCAAAAACTGTTTATAGCGCAACAGATCAATAGCCTCGTGATCTGCAGCATAACCTTTGGGGGCGGTTTTCAATTGTTCACCTTCCAAAACGCCAAAGGTTGTAGTAAATTCTTTACTGTTTATGATTTGTTTTAAGGGCGATGGATCAAAGGCAATATCATCGCGGATACGCTTCAGATCGGGCTTATCAGGCGCCCAAAAACCACCGGCAATAAACGTATTTCCAGGCTCAAGGTGAAAATAATAGCCGCCACGACGATGCTTGCCTGCTCGTTTGAAATTACCGCTCCAGTTAGTTTTAAAAGGCGTTTTATCCTTCGAAAAACGAATATCGCGGTAAATTCGGTGCAAAGCCTTTTTTGCGCTGGGCGTTTCAATAACATCATGGGTGTTAACCAGGTTTAATAATCCTGCAGTGAAATCTTCCACCAATTCAAGCTGCTGTTGATAAGCCTCTTTATTTATGGCAAACCATTCGCGATTATTGTTCTGTTTCAGTTGCCTCATAAAATCAAAGCTTGAGGCGGGTAATATTAGCTGGCCCATAGTTAAAAATGATCTGCAAAAAGCATGATGGCCAAATTAGAGAAATTTGCTGCCCGCCCAAAACCGAATCCAACTGTATTGTTTAATAATACATTCAAATGAGAAACTCAATTTTAATTCAAAAACCTATCTTAGCCAAACAATCAAACCTATTATGAAAAGGCGCTCCTTTGTTAAATCAACCCTGTTAACTGGTGTTACCGCAACTGTTTTACCTGCTATGAGCAAAGCTACTGAAACTGCCCCCAAGGCTGCCGAATACTACGAACTAAGGATATATAACCTTAAAAGCCCGGAACAACAAAAACTGGTAGAAGATTTTTTGAAAGACACCGCCATACCCGCCCTTAACCACCTGGGTGTAAAACACGTAGGTGTATTTACCGAAATGAAACCCGAAAGCCAAACCAGGCTTTTTGTATTGGTGCAATTTAACAGCCTTGCCCATTTCAGTACAGTGACAGATAGTTTTGCGGGCGATGCAGAATTGCAGGCCAAAGGAGTTGCTTACCTTAACGCCCTGGCTGCATCTCCGGCCTATGAACGGATTGAAAATTCATTGTTAAAAGCATTTGTACACATGTCTCACCTGGAAGCACCCGAAAATAAAGCGAGGATCTTTGAATTGAGGCAATACCAAAGCGCTACTGAAGCCGCCGGCAAAAAGAAGATCGAAATGTTCAACGATAAGGGCGAAATAGATGTATTTAAGCGCCTCGGCTTTAAGCCTGTTTTCTGGGGCGAAACCTTGATAGGCTCACAAAGGCCTAACCTTACCTACATGATTACTTTCGATGATCTTGAGGCCAAAAACGCACATTGGAAAGCTTTCGGCAGTGACCCGGAATGGAAAAAGATCAGCGCTGTACCCGAATATGCCGATGCCCTGCTGGTTAATAAAATAACATCAACCATGCTGGTACCGACAGCTTATTCGCAGATTTGATTAAGCTTTTAAGATTTCGTCATGTAGCCTATTTTTCATAAATTTGATTAGCTACAGTATGGAGAAAAACAAGCAGACACTCAGTGAAGCTGAGATTGAACTTCTGAAAGAAGCATTGAAACGAAGCTATAAGGAACGCTTTGAAATGGCCACCCGCTTGTACAAAATCCAGCAAACCATGAGCAAGGCTTCGATAGTGCATAAACCCTTTATCAGCAAATAATTTGTGGATGTATTTGACGAAGAAATATTAAGTTTCTGGAAAGCACTTCAGGATTTTAACGTTCAATATATTATGGTTGGTGGATTTGCGATCAACCTGCACGGATATCAGCGCTTTACAGGCGATCTCGACATCTGGATAAAAGATACACTGCAAAACAGGCAACAATTAAGAAAAACGTTCATCAGCTGTAATATGGGTGACTATCCCATGATTGAATATATGCAATTTGTTCCCGGCTGGACAGATTTTCAACTTAATAACAGCCTCAAATTAGATATATTAATTGCCATGAAAGGCCTTGAAGGTTATACTTTCGATGAATGCCTGGAGATGGCCTCAATTGCGGAAATTGAAAAAGTGAAGGTGCCCTTCCTACATATCAATCAATTGATCGAAAATAAAAAGGTCATAAACCGGCCAAAAGATCAAATAGATATCATTGCCCTTGAACAGATCCGCAAATTAAGAGACGAGCAATCCTGATCTCACAAATCCAAAATCAAAACTCCCAATTCCGAAATCCCGCCTCCCCTACATTACCTCTACTGCCTGTTTTAGCATTTGTTTTAAATAAATATTGCCTTAAATTGTAATTGGATTTTTCGAGGGTAACTCAAAATCAAAATCAGTTTATAACCAGCCATATAACCGCAAACAATGCTCAAAAAAAGATACCTTTTTTTAGTTCTTATCGCTCTCGTACCTTTAAGTTTCATTTTAACCCAGTGCTACACCCCAACTTCCGCCGATCCACGAGGCGAAATCTATGCCGGATCCGAAAGCTGTAAAAAATGCCATGGTGATGTTTATGCTTCATTCCTGCACACCGCACATTTTCAAACCTCGCAATTAGCTAATATCCATAACATCAGGGGTAGTTTTGCCAAAGACTCTAATACTTTTGAATTTGGAATGGGACAAAAGATAGTGATGGAAAAGCGCAACGATAGCCTTTACCAGGCAGGTTATATCAACGGAAAAGAAACCGAGGCAGAACCTTTTGATATTTCTATAGGCAACCGGAAAGCCCAAACCTATATGTATTGGAAAGGTAAAATGTTGTATGAACTGCCGGTATCTTACTTTGCAGCCATCCACAACTGGGCAAACAGCCCCGGCTATTTGCCCGATCATGTGAATTTTGGCCGCCCTATTTTGCGCCGGTGCCTGGAGTGTCACAGTTCGTATGTAAAAGAGATTTCGCCGCAGAGCGGGGATTTCGGATTTGAGAAGGCTTCGCTTATTTATGGTATCGACTGCGAACGCTGCCATGGCCCTGCAGCCAATCACGTTAACTACCATACCGATAATCCGGATGACAAAAAGGCCAAGTACATTGCTACTTACGCATCCTTATCGCGTACACAAAAAATGGATGCTTGCGCTGTTTGCCATTCGGGGAATAAAAACATCCCTCAACGATCGTCGTTTGAGTTTGAAATGGGCGATACTCTGCTAAAAGATCGCACTCAGCCACGCGTTACACCTGGCAGCAATATGCCCGACGTTCATGGTAACCAGTACGACCTGTTAATAGCCAGCAAATGCTATACCATGAGCAAAATGGATTGCGGCAATTGCCATAACCCTCATGTGAGCCAACCGCAAAGCATGGCCGTATACACGCAAAAATGCTTAAGTTGCCACAGCGAAGCCAATCATAACTTTTGCAAGCTTGCCCCACAAATGGGTAGTGCGATCAAAACGTACTGTATCGACTGCCACATGCCAAACAAGGCATCAAACGTGATCAGGCTCGAATCGGCACAGAGCAAGATGAAAGTACCTTATATGGTAAGGAGCCACTACATTGGTATTTATCCCGAAGAAACTAAAAAGATCCTTGATTTTGTGAAGGGCAAAAAAGGAGTATAATTTTTGAATACATTTGATTTCACCTAAAACATATTAACCATGTCATTCCAGGGATATTTAAAAACAATAAAGGAAAAAACAGGTAAGGGCCCTGCCGATTTTAGGCAATTGGCAGAAGATAAAGGTTTCACCAAAGGAGGTGAACTGAAGGCTGAAACCAAGGCAGCCGATATTACCAATTGGCTCAAAAATGATTTTGAGTTGGGACACGGGCATGCAATGGCTATTTATGCCCTGCTCAAGGGGATCAAGAACGAGGACAGCGAATAAAAGATTTAATGCCAGTCGTGACCGCAGAACCGGCACTGCTTAGCACGAGGAGTTCGGGCAAGTTTTCCACAGATTTTACAGCAATTAAAAAACACCTTGCCGGGATGGTTTTTCAATACATTTTCAGCAGCTGATAAACGCAGTTGCTCGTAACCGTTATCAAGTAACTTCAATATCTCCGGATCGTCTGTAATCTTTCCCTTTTTATCAACCACCTCCTTGCTTTGCTATCTGGCCAGGTCTTATATTCATCCGAAAAATTATAATGGCTTAAAGCAATCGCTTCCCGGCTATCAATCAGGTCACTGAAATACCAAATAATATAATTTACTTCTTCAGCGGTCATCAGGATAAAAGTACAAATCGGCACTCAATTACAGATGATGTAATATAATCTTATAGCGATGAGATAGATTGATACTAGTTCACCTTTTATACAGGTGATCCGTTCTTTTGAAGATAATGCGCTATTGGGAGCAAGCAAATACCTTAAAACAGATGCAGCGTTGTTTTTTACAATGGCTAAAGTTTTCATATTCGGTAGTGTTTCGGTTGGCGTTTATTAATTTACGTCGACCACTGCCAAAAACATACCAAATACACATAAACCTAAAAATCAGTCACTTATAAAACCCCGCAACACTTCTAAAACCACTACATTTCGCAATATCACTTAATAGCTTCGAAATGTAGTGGCCGTTACCCCCTTAAAGAACAGCCTTTCTTAACCATTTATGACGTATATTGGTATAAGGCTTTCCTGGTAACTTTTGGTACTTTGGTAATAATACCTGCATTTTCCATCCGCTTTAAATGCCCATAAATAGACCCTATACTAAACTGAGCTCCATTGGCTTTTACATCCAGCCAAATGGTTTCGGCATCTACCGGTTTGCGGTGGTCCATCAGGTATTTTAAAATAACCTGTGATATAGGGCGTAACTTTATTTCGTTTATAAGATCATCATGCATAGCAGGTGCAATCAAAAATTAATATTCAGTTATAATTAATAAAAAATGACAGCCACGGATTTCCCCCTTTAACTGGCATGTGACATGTTCAGGCTTTACTTGCGATAGCAATATATAAAGGCGTTAGTTATGCCAACATTTAACTGCATGTTAATGCCATTAAATGGAACTTGTTCGGCAATAAAAGTTTGACTGCATAGTCGGGAAGAATTCATAGTTTTGATTAGAATGATTAATTAGGTTAAAGGATCGGTTAACATTTACCCGGTGTGAAGTTTGGCGACCAGGCACCGGGGCTTTTTAATTTTCAGGCGATACCTTACCTGATTTCCCTCTCATTACATCTAACATAGGCTGCTACGGTTATAAGCAAACCGGAGAATGTAAAACTGAAGCGTTGGAGCTTATTCATTTTAATAGTTAAAAAGATTAAAGGGTTGGTTAATTGCTGCCCGATATAAAGTTTGGCGACCAATACCGGGGTGGTTTAGGCTTGAATTGGCATTGTATGACCAATCAGAAATGAATAGCATAGAATAACACACACGTTCTACTTTGATAAAAAGTCGGGGGAATATTATTTCAAGCAACAAATTCATAGCGGTAATGGATTAGTAATCGGTTACAAAGAAATACCTTATTTAGAATAAATCCAAATAAAAACAGCAATATATTGAACAATAGTCGATTATATCAAATACATAAAAAGCAAAGCAAGCAAAAGTTAAGGCGCGCAGAAAGCCTTATTTATAGTAAGGTTATTTATTGCTCACAAGAACACAAAACACAATAAAATAAAATACAATAATGTTTTTATACTTATTAAATAAGTATAAAAACATTCTCAAAGCCCGGATCTAAACCAGAGATCCGGGTAACTAAAACCGGAAGTAAAACAATTACCCACGAACAAAAACAAAGAGGCCGGTACAAGATTCGAACTTGCGGACATTCCTTTTGCAGAGGACTCCCTTGAACCACTCGGGCAACCGGCCATATTGTGGAAATAAAAGGACTTGAACCTTTAACCGACACCGTATAAGGGTGCTACTCTTACCATTGAGCTATATTTCCAGCTGTAAATCAGTAGGGTAACCCGGACTCGAACCGGGAGCCTCCACATCCCAAATGTGGTAATCTGACCAATTGATATACTACCCTGTAAAGCAAAAAATCCCCTTAGTTTTTATCTAAGAGGATTTTTCAATGTTGTTATATACTTACTATATATACATAGCTATCTCCTCTGATAAATCAGTATGGGTGATGGACACTGTATACATATTGTTGTTTTCATACTGCAATGATACAAACAATATTTAAATTAAAAAATAATTATTAAAAATATTTTACAGGAATTATTTGAACCTTGATTCGTAGGATTAAAGGATTACTTGAGTATAATGCTAAAGCGACATATAAACTTCTGAATTTTTACAAATCGCTGAAGCATCAAGTCCATCTTTTAATCCTACGAATCAAGGTTCAGAAAAAAAATAAAAATATTTTTCACTGCGCAAATACACTGCGCAGTAGCCTCTAACCTTTGTATCAACAAAACGAAATAAAGGAGGTGCAAAATGAAATTCAACCTGTTAAGCAGAGTAAAAACCAAAACGACAAATCATGAAGGTGCAAAAGCTTTTATGATGACTGCCGAAATGGAATTGTACACCACGGTAGTTACCTGGAGCTTAAACGACACCTTTTATGAAAAAGACCAGGCACGTATGGAGCGCCTGCGCAACTTGATAGCTAACTGCAACCCGGTATTTGTAGGTAAACTGGCAGTTTATGCACGTACTAAAATGTATTTGCGTTCGGTACCGCTGGTTTTGGTTACCGAATTGGCTAAGCTGCACTCGGGCAACGATCTGGTTGCCCGGGTTACCGACGGGGTTATCGGTCGCGTTGATGAGATCACCGAATTGCTGGCTTGCTACGAAACACTGAACCAGCGTAAGGGCACTAAAAAGCTCAATCGCTTATCAAAACAAATGCAAAAAGGTTTATCACAGGCGTTTAACCGCTTTGATGAATATCAATTTGCCAAATACAACCGCGATGGCGCTATAAAAATGCGCGATGCTTTGTTCCTGGTACACCCACGGGCTAAGGATGATTTGCAACAGCTGATCTTTAACAAGATAGCCGCGAACGAATTGCAAACGCCTTACACCTGGGAAACAGAACTCTCGGCCCTTGGTCAGCTGAATTTTGATAGCGCCGAAGCTAAAGCAATTGCGTTCCGTGCAAAATGGGAAGAACTGATTGACAGCGGTAAAATAGGTTATATGGCCTTGCTGCGTAATCTGCGCAACATACAGGAAGCAGGTGTAAGCTATACTCACTTTAAAAAAGTGTGTGCAACCCTTGCCGATGGCGAACAGGTGGCCAGGGCCAAACAGTTCCCATTCCGCTACCTGGCTGCATACCGTGAGCTGATAACACCGACTTCTGCGGTGCAAAACATCGCACGTGCAGCAAAAGCGACAATAACCGGCAACAAAGGTTACACAGGCGAACTACTGGATGCTTTGGAAAAAGCGGTACAGGCAAGCGCTGCCAATATCAGGGGCTTTGACGAAAACACCCGGGTGTTACTGGCTTGTGACGTATCCGGTTCGATGCAGAAACCGGTATCAGCAAAATCAAAGGTGTTGCTGTATGATATCGGCCTGATGCTGGCCATGCTGCTGCAATCGCGCTGTAATAATGTGCAGGTGGGCATGTTTGGCGACCGTTGGAAAACCATTACGGTGCCACGCGGTAACATTTTAGGTAACGTGCAGGAGTTTTACCGCCGCGAAGGCGAAGTAGGTTACTCTACCAATGGCTACCTGGTTATCCATGACCTGAGTACTCGCAGGATACAAATGGATAAAGTAATGTTATTTACTGACTGCCAGTTATGGAACAGCAATAACAACATAAACCATATCCAGGAGCAATGGGTTTATTATAAACAACACATTGCACCCAAGGCAAAACTGTACCTGTTTGATTTGGCTGGCTATGGCCAGGCACCATTGCAGCTGTTACAAAACGATGTACATTTAATTGCAGGCTGGAGCGATAAAGTTTTTGATGTGTTAGCAGCTATCGAAAACGGAAATTCGGCTTTGAGCATTATTAACAATATAGATTTATAACATGTGCGGGGAGGCTAACATCCCCGCATTAAAAAAATAAAGATGCCGTTAGGTGAGAGTTACTTCGCAACCAATTTCGGGGGAGGGCATTGTGGCGCAAGCTGTGATGGAGGTTCGAGTCCTCGCCACGCAGGTCCCCAAAGTCTCTTGCCGCCAGTTGCTCTTTATATAAGAAGGTGTCGTTTATAAGTGTTACTTCGATCCATTACTGTAACGCCGGTTTGAATCCGGCCCCGAAAGGGTAGTTTAGATGATTAGAACGCAGTGTAAGCATACACTTATAGCTTGTTGCCCTTCTTTTTAAAATATTAAAAATAAAATAAGGTGCCGTAAATGAGTACTACTTCGTTTTGGGACGTCAGGGTTGCCGGTTCGAAACCGGCCTGCGGGCAACCGCAGTAGCTCAATTGGTTAGAGCATGATGCAGAAGACTTATTGATCATAGCCCTTATTTTTAAATGAACAACAGGTTAAAGTGCCGTAAACAAGTATTACTTCGCTTTTTTAACCCCAAGGCCGCCGGTAAAATCCGGCCTTTAGCCATAAGCTAAAGTAGCTCAGGAAATTAAGTCAAGAGCATGGGACAACCGAACCACTTGTTAGCAATTGCCTTTAACCTGTTGTTCATTAAATCTTTTAACCTAAACCTGTTGCAATCAGGAATAAAGATGCCGTTAGCAAGCGTTACTTCGCCAGTCACGCAAAATCAAAAACGCTTGCTGTTTATTGCTCTTTATTCTCTGATTTTTTAAAAAAAACTCTCATGAGAAAAACAAAAAGGTGCCGTAAATCTTGTGATGCTTCGGTCAGAACGTCCCAGCTGTAGCCGGGAAGACGTTGGTTCAAATCCAACCGTAATTAATTTTACAAGTAGTTTAGCAAATAGATTCACAGGTTGTTTTTAGCCCTTTTTATTAAACTTAAACTGACAGGGTCAAATATACAACAGGGTCACCTTATTGCACTTCCTGTATTAATTAAGGTAACTAAACCTAATAACCTTAATTATGATAACCGTTAAAAAAATTGCAAAAGTAATTTTAAGGCTTGTGCTGGGCTTAGTGGCATTTGTGCTGCTTTATCTTCTCTCGGCTTTCCTGTTTTCCATCTGGACTGTTAAAAAAGAAGCAACGACCTCAAATGATGTAGCCTTTTACATCCTAACCAATGGCGACCATACGGATATTGTTGTCCCCGTAAAAAACGGCATTACCGATTGGAGCAGGGAGATCAGCTATGAAAACACTATCAACGGCGATACTACCGGCAAATATTTAGCTATAGGCTGGGGTGATAAAGGCTTCTACCTCAGTACGCCTACCTGGGCGGATTTAAAATTTAGTACAGCTTTTAAAGCGGCATTTGCATTAAGTACATCTGCCATTCATGCTACTTATTACCAAGCCATGCCCGAAAGCAACGACTGCAAAAAAATAATGATCAGCAATAAGCAGTATAAACGGTTGGTTGCCTTTGTGGATAGCAGTTTTAGAAGAGATACCAAGGGCAAGGTCATCAACATAAAAACAAATGCCAACTATGATAAAAACGATGCTTTTTATGAGGCCGAACGCAAGTACAATATGTTTTATACCTGTAATACCTGGGCCAATAACGCCTTAAAAGCAAGCGGGCAAACCGCCTGTGTATGGACACCTTTTGACAGAGGGATCTTTTATCATTACAGGTAGATAAATATACACAGCCTGGATTTTTTCATTTCAAACAAAAAGGACTTTCCAATGCGGAAAGCCCTTTTTTAACTCCGAAATCGAAAATCCGAAATCCGAAATCAAAACCAATCACTACTTGTGCTTCGAGCTCATGTAAAAAGTGATCTCGCCGCCGTTCATAATCTCATCATGGCTTATAAACAGCTTGTCAAGCGGTTTGCCGTTCAATACCATTTTTTGTACATAAACATTTTTAGCGCCTTGATTTTTCACATTAATGGTGAATGTTTTGCCATTATCCAAATTGATCACCGCATGGTCAACAGCCGGGCTACCGGTTGAGTATTGGTCAGAACCAGGTGCTACCGGATAAAAACCAAGTGAGGTAAATATATACCAGGCACTCATTTGGCCGGTATCATCATTACCGCCTAAACCATCAGGGGTTGGCTTGTACATCATCGGCAAGATCATGCGTACGCGCTCTTGTGTTTTCCATGGCTTATCTGTCCAGTTGTACAGGTAGGCTACGTGGTGTGATGGCTCGTTGCCATGTACATAGTTACCTATGATTCCGTCGCGGGTGATATCTTCCGTTTCGGCAAAATATTTATCGGGCAGGTTCATGGTGAACAATGAATCCAGGTAGCGTACAAAACGTTTGTCGCCGCCCATTAACTTGATCAAACCTTCAGGATCCTGCGGAGCAAAAAGGGTATAGTTCCAGCTATTGCCTTCAATAAAACCTTCGTTAATGGTGCTCAATGGATCAAACTTTGTCCTGAACGAGCCGTTAGCCAGTTTAGGGCGCATGAAACCTACTGCCGGGTCATAAACATTTTTATAGTTTTCTGACCGTTTGATGAACTCTTCGTAAATGTCATTCCTGTTCAGTTTTTTGGCAAGCTGAGCAATAGCCCAATCGTCAAAAGCATACTCAAGAGTTGAGGATACCGATACACCGCTTTTGTCGTCAGGAATGAAACCTTTGTCCATATACTCACCAATGCCTTCATAATCGCGGTGGCGGGCTGTAGCAACACAGGCATCAAGCGCTTTATTGGCATCAAAGGTTACATTACCTTTTATTACGGCGTCGGCAATTACAGCAACGCTGTGGTAACCACTCATACACCAGTTTTCGTTACCCGAGTTTGACCACACCGGCAGCATATGCTCAGGGCTTTGATCAAAATGTGCCAGCATTGACTGGATCATATCGGCGTTGCGTTTCGGCTCGATGATATTGAACAGCGGGTGCAATGCACGGTAAGTATCCCACAGTGAAAATGTAGTGTAATTGGTAAATCCAACCGCTTTATGCACATTTTGGTCGAGGCCCTTGTACTGACCGTCAGCATCCATGTACAGCGTAGGATTGATCATGGTATGGTACATAGAAGTGTAGAAATTCAACTTGGTTTCCTTGCTTCCGGCAATCTCAATTTTATGCAATTCCTTTTCCCAAAGCTGCTGTCCGTCGTTCTTGATCTTATCAAAATCCCAGCCCGGCGCTTCAGTGCGCATATTGTTCAACGCGCCTTCCATGCTTACTGGAGATAAAGCAAACTTGATCTTGATCTTCTCCCCTTCTTCGGTTTTAAAGTCGAAATAGGTACGAATCTGTCTTCCTGCAATTTCGGGGAAGTTTTTGGTTTGGTTGAACTTACCCCAGAAACCACCGTACACCTCACGCTTGTCATATTTCTTGTAACCATGCTGATAGAATGGTTTTGAAAAGCTCACAGCAAAATACAGCGTACGTGTACGTGCCCAGCCGTTGGTTTGACGATAACCAACAACAGTTGAATCATTCACTACCTTAACGTAAGTCCATACATTTTTATCAGGATAGTTGTAGATTCCCGCCATCAGGTCAAGGATAATATGCGATTGATCCGACTTAGGGAAAGTATACTGGTGAAAACCAACCCTTGCTGTAGTAGTTAATTCGGCTGTAATATTATTGGCATCAAGCTTTACCTTGTAATAGTTGGCACCGCTCACCTCGTTTTGATGTGAAAATGTAGATCGGTAACCACTACCTGGTTTATCTGCGGTTCCGGGGTTAAGTTTCAACGCACCAACAGTTGGCATGATCAAAAAATCACCCAGATCTGAGTGACCCGTACCGCTGAAGTGGGTATGACTAAAGCCCACTATGGTTTTATCATCGTATTGATATCCCGCACAGTATTTATATACATCCGGGTTGTAATGACCATCCTTTTCGTAGCTTGCTGTATCAGTTTCAGGGCTTAATTGAACCATGCCAAACGGCACTGTTGCACCCGGATAGGTATGCCCCATGCGTTGGGTGCCTATAATTGGGTTAACATAATCAACCAGCTTTTCTGTTTTGGTTTGAGCCTGGCTATAAACGGCCGAACCTATTAATAATGCTGTAAGTAATCTTTTCATTTGTACTTTTAAGTATATCATTGGCTCCTCGTATACGAGGAAATTCTCTATCGCCGCAATGGGCTCTCCTGTTCATTTTACATTACAGCCTTTATTTGTGACAAGGCAACTAATTTATATAAAACAGTGCGCTAAATATGGTTTACAAAATATTTGTTACAGGTATATAAGTAAATCAACGTTAAATAGCAGGATTTGCTGCATAAGCAGCCCACAATTCATCAACAGTTTTACCGGTAAGGTTTTTCCAGCTATCGCTGGTGAAAGTATGCTCGCGCAGTTGTTTATCAAGCGTCTTTACCAGGTCGGGTTTTACATTTTTCTCGGTCCAAACCAAAAAACGGGCAGTTACACGGTATGCATTATCATAGTTTTGAGTGGATTTAAATGCAGGCAGGGCCCATTTGGCACCGGCATTATCGACACCAAATTTAAAGCGGGCATAATCGGCAATCCCTTCGGTTAACCAACCCGGGCCATCGCTGTTACCATAGGCCTGTACAATGTGCATTACTTCGTGCGTAACCACATCGATATCGCCTGGATGTTTAGTCATGTATTTTGCACTGAATACTACGGTATCATTCCCGGTAGCAGCCACGCCATCATAAGCAGTGTCGATAACAAACGTTACTTTTTTTGATGTTTTTTTGTTGTACTCTTTTGCCAGTTTAGGATACACTTCAAAAAAAGTTTTAATCAGTCGGTCTTTCAAATCGGTGCTAAATGCAGCATCCTTATTGATAAAAGTTACCTGGTAGCCCTTTTGCTTAAAAACATCCTGTGCCTGGACAAGCGAACACGAAATAAAGAGTAGTGATAAGACGAATATTTTTTTCATGAATAGTTTTGGTTTTTGCGAATGATAGTAGTTGAAACCGTCCAAATATAGATAAAACGTTTTATCATTAAAAGCACATTCTTTTGTAATATTATTACTATCCATCCTGCAAAAATAAACGCCCGCTGCTCTTCAAACAACAGGCGTTAGTATTAATTAAACAATATTATTAGAAAAGAACTATGAAGCGTTTGAACTATTAAGAGATGATCTCTTGCCACACTACCTTTGGTTTGGCAGCATATAAATCCAAAGCTAATTAAATAAAACGTTTTACCAAAAGTTTTTCGAATTTTGTTTACCAATACTAAACATATTTTTAAGCTGAGACTTTTGATAAAGTAGACCCCCGTTCAATCAGTTTTGAGGGGATCTGGAGATCAATTTTTGACGCATCAAGCTTGTGCGTGTTGATCTGCGCCATTAAAATATCAATTGCCGACTTTGCTATATCATAGGTAGGCTGCTGTATGGTAGTAATTCCTGGTGGATACAAGCTAAACACCTCATTATCATCAAAGCTTATCACAGCAAGGTCCTCAGGGATCTGGAGCTTGAGATCTTTAATGGCCTGTAAGCCCATAGTTCCCAGATAGTTGGTAGTAAAAAACACGGCATCCATCTGTTTTTGTTTGTCAATAAATGCTTTAACGGCCTCAACTCCTTCGTTTTTATCCATATCGAAGGGAACTTTTAAAACCATTTTACTACTGTCCTTCAGCTTATTGTCCTTTAAAGCCGCCTTATAGCCCAGGCTTCGGTCATTAAGCTGGATCAGCCCCAGATCGGCGGTTACCATTCCGATATTTTTATATCCTGATCTTACAAAGCAATCAACGGCGTTATAGGCGCTTGCAAAATTATCAACCAGTACGTGCGGGATGTTTGTTCCGGGAAAATATCCATCAATAAGCACTACAGGCTTTTCATTATCAACCAGGCTCTGGATATCTTTTTCCAAACCCTTCATCGGGGTAATAATATAACCATCAACCAATTGCTGGCTTAACATCCTGATCATATCCTTACCCTTTTGCAGGTTATTGTTGGTACTGCAATATATGATACGGTAACCCCCTTTTTCGGCCTCCTCTTCTATCACCTTGGCCATCTCCCCAAAAAATGGTCCGCCAATACTCTCCACTATCAGCCCTATAACTTTTGAAACACCGGTACGCAAACCAACCGCCATACGGTTAGGCTCATACCCGTTTTTTTGGGCTACATCTAATATTTTTTTGCTGATCTCTTTGCTAATACGGCCTTTGCCATTTAAAACAAATGAAACAGTAGTAATTGACGTATCGGTAAGTTTGGCTATATCCTTAATGGATATCTTTTTTTTCATCATCGTTTATCAAATTCAAGGTTTAAGGTTTAGTTCATTCACCGCTTTAAATATTTCGTCAATTTATGTTCGATCCGTAATTATTAAAAAAACAGGGCTCTTCTATCAAAAATTTATTTTTTTATTACTTTTCGGTTAAAAATAGCAACTTTATTTACCTAACTGCCAATATTTTAACCTTACGATATAAACACTTTAAACCGGCAGGGTAAATATAGCTTATGACTTCCATTTTTGACCGGTTTAACAACAATTTGTTACAAAACTGTAAAAACAAGCGTCAATTTCAGGTCACAGCATTAAAAAAATAAAAATTCACTATGAATTTAATAAAAGCTTTTATCAACTCAATTAATAATGAATTAATGCTAAATTTAGATTTTGTGTTCACCCTGATTAATTGATATTTTAAAAGTACATGAGCATAACGCCAAAACTTAACCGTTTTGATCTTTCAATGATTGTTGTGAGCCTTGTGATAGGCATGGGCATTTTCGCGGCACCGGCTGAAGTGGCAAAAAACTCGAGCACGCCTTTTTTATATTTCGGGGCCTGGCTGCTTGGGGGGGCAGTGAGCCTGTGCGGAGCGTTAACCTTTGCCGAAATCGGGGCCCGCTATCCTACTACGGGTGGCTTTTATAAGGTCTTTTCATACTGCTTTCACCCGGCTTTTGCTTTTATGATCAATTGGGTATTGGTAATAAGCAATGCCGCTTCGGTTGCTGCTGTAGCGCTCATTGGCGCAGAATACATTAATCCCGTTATTATGCCCCAAAGTCTGCAAAATGATACGGGCATCAAGATCATGACCATAACCTCTGTGCTTATTTTATATATTATCAATTACCTGGGCATTAAAATGAGTGCCCGCACTCAAAATGTACTTACCCTCTTTAAAATAGGTATGATCCTGATTTTGTGCACCGCGGTGTTCAAAGGTAACATACATACCGCCAAAGAAGTTATTGCGTATCATACTAATAACAACATAAGTGCGTTCGGAATAAGCCTGGTAGCTGTATTTTTTACCTATGGCGGTTATCAGCAAACTATAAATTTTGGAGGCGATATTATAAACCCGAAAATCAATATCCCTAAAGCTATATTTTTTGGGATAACTACCGTGATATCATTGTACATGCTTATCAACTTTGCCTATTATTCAGTTTTAGGCATCAGCGGGCTTCAGCACAAAACAACACTTGCGGCAACACTTGCAGGCGTTTTGTTTGGCGCTGCGGGTTATAAAATAGTATCCCTGCTGATGTTTGTTTCGGTGCTGGCTTTTGTCAATGTAAATATCATGGCCAATCCCCGTGTTTACTATGCCATGGCCGAAGATGGCATATTGCCCGCCCGTTTTAAAAGGGTAAACAGCCAAACCCAGGTACAAGAGTTTGGCCTCAGCTTTTTTGTTGGGGCAGTGCTCGTTATTTTATTTGTTGCAAACTCGTTTCAGACCATATTAAGCTATGTAATGTTCTTTGATACCATTGGCCTTTCAACTGCCGCTATTACGATCTTCATTTTACGGCGCAAAACCAAACAGCTTAACAATACAGGAATCTATATTATGAAGTGGTACCCTGTTATCCCTATCATATTTATTATCACCTATTGGTTTGTTACTATCAGCATTTTTATTGAAAATCCGCAGGCTGCTTTAATATGCATCAGTGCATTTATTGCGGGCCTTATTATCTACTATATCACAAAACGAAGCCAAAAACCTATTACGACACTTTAACTATGGATTTGTCATTTATTTTAAATGAACTTGGGGAGGAAAGAGAAAATTACTTTAACGCCGTCTCGCCGCCAATTATGCAATCAAGCAACTTCAGTTTTAAAGACGTTGCAGGGCTTAGGCAAGCCATGAGTGATGAATTTGAAAGCAGCCTATATTCAAGGGGGCAAAACCCAACACTAAATATACTTAGAAAAAAACTTGCCGCGTTAGACGGGGCCGAGGACGCCCTTTTATTCAGCAGCGGCATCAGCGCCATAAGCGTCCCTATCTTATCGCTGTTAAAATCGGGCGATCATATTATAGCTGTAGATAACCTATACAGCTGGACCATTAAACTATTCAAAGACTTTTTACCTAAATTTGGCATCACCACCACATTTATTGACGGAACAGTTTTTGAAAATTTTGAAAAAGCCGTAACTCCGCAAACCCGGTTAATCTATCTTGAAAGCCCTAATACTTTTTGCTATGAGCTACAAGATATCAGGAAGGTAACCGTTTTTGCCAAATCAAGAGGTATCATAACCATGATTGATAACAGCTACTGCAGCCCCCTTTACCAGCAACCAATAAGTATGGGGGTTGACCTGGTAGCGCAGTCGGCAACAAAATACATAGGCGGTCACTCAGATGTGGTAGCGGGTGTGCTTACCGGCAGCAAGGCTATGCTGAAAAGGCTTTTTGAACACGAATTCATGAACACAGGCCCGGCGCTGTCGCCCCATTCGGCATGGCTGCTTTTACGGGGTTTAAGAACGTTGCCGCTCCGCCTGCAGCGCAGTTTTGAAAGCACCCGGATCGTTACAGAATGGCTTGCCGACCATCCGGCTGTAGAAGATGTGATCTGGCCTTTTAGCCCTAAGTTTAAACAGGCCGAATTAGTTAACCAGCAAATGCAGGGTTGTGGGGGACTGTTTAGTATTACCTTAAAAAACAGTTCATTTAGTAAGATTGAAAAGTTTTGCAACAGCCTGCAGCATATCCTCCTTGCAGTTTCGTGGGGAGGACATGAAAGCCTTGCTGTTCCGGCCATTGCCTCATTTAGTGAGACTGAATACTCGGTCGATAACGGCCATCATCAGTTGATCAGGATGTACATTGGCCTGGAAGATCCTCATTACTTAATAGCAGACATTAAACAGGCTTTAGAAAAGTAAACAATCCCGGCCTCGCGCCGGGATTTGCTGTTTAGTTAGGAAATCAATAGTTAATTTATTTATAAGGATGCATGTTGAGTGCCTTTTGCGCGCTGATGCTCAAAATACAGGTATTTTATCTGATACTCCCGGTTAATACTGTCATAAGCCATCAGGTCGGCATCACCATGAAAGTAATTGCGGATGCTGTATCTGAAATCATTTTGATCCGGAAAACTCCTGTACACATTTGCTATGGTTAAATTTAAAACAGGCGTGGCAGTACCAGTGCTGTAAAAGTAATTCTCAGTCCGGGTATAACCTTTACCTTGCGGAATTAACTGCGCATGGCAGTAAAGCGTGAAGCCCGCTGTATCAAGCACTTCGTATGCTTCATTTTGATAAAGCCTGTAATCTTTACCCCCATCGCGATAACCAAAGATTTCACTTTTCGATAACCTGATCTTTTTCCCTCCGGAGGTAAGGCTGATGTGCTTACCACCTAAAAAATCATTGAGTTTTAGTTTCGTACCAACTTCGGGTACATAGCTCAGTTTACCGGCTTTGTAATCCTGTGCAGTTAAATAAATCCCTGCTTTTACACTTTCATTTTGTGCCATAAGGCGGTTTGCCTGTATACCGATCAGCATCATGATGATGATCATTTTAATTGAATTTTTCATTTTGTTTACTATTTATTAAAAAATTAAGGGCATAAAAAAGCCGGGCGGCAAAACCCGGCCTCCAACCTTTACTAAACCTACCCTTACAATCCAAACGGGATAAGTTATCGCGGTTTTAAAGTACGTTTATATAATCTGCCGGCTGCTTAAAAGCGAACCAGCAGGGCAGCTATAAATCTTGTTTCTGAGTTTACCAGATCTGGGGTAAAGTTGGTGCCATCCAATGGTGTGGTATTGTAACCATCGGGCGAGGTAACGCCTCCGTGACCGGCAAAATATGGCACATTAGCATGACGGTGAACAACTTCCATCCTGAATGTCAGGTAGTCGTTAGGCATCAGATCGACAGTGGTTGAATAATCATAAGCTTTAAATTTATCGCCGGGATTAGCCGAAAACGGATGTGTACCTACAGCGCCTGTGCCTACTGCCGGTATCGGGTTTGCATCGCCGGTTGGGTAAAGCACCAGGTAACGGCCGGGGTTATTCATCACACCGCCGCCAAAAGTCCAACCTAAATGACCTTTAGCCATTACCATACGGTGGTAAAACATGGCACTTGCAAAATATTGGGCAGGGCCCTTAACCGGATCAGATGTGAAGCCGTTAACGCCATCACCTTTTTCATCGCCAAGGTCGCCTGTTATGGAGAAAGCTGCGCTGTTTACAAAGCTGTTTTTATTTGTGTTTTTGTAATAACGTACCTCCACGCTGTTATCGGTATGGAAACGTTTACGGCCGGGTTTATCCTGGGTATCGGCACCGTAATAGTTGTTGGTTAATACCTGCAGCCACTCTTTAGGACGCCAAAGGATCTGACCACCAATACCCGGCCTGCTGTTAAACATACCGTATGATTGCCAGCCGTTGATGAGCCAAGGTTCGATTTTCAGTTTGTCTGATACAAAGATCTGTACACGCACACCGTTAAAGAACCATGGTGTATTATCACTGGTGAACGATGGTTGGTATGCCCAGTTCTCGGCATTATAATACGAGAACAACCCTACGTACGACATGAAGATACCGGCATCAACGTTAATGCCATTCAATACATTGAAGTGGTAACCCGCATTGGCCTCGCTCAGGTAGCGGTAAGCCGTAGTAAGGTCAAACTGCCCGCGGGTGACACTAAAGTCGTTACGAGGCACTACGGTAGACCGAGTACCGAACTGGGTCAGTAAGCTGGCACGCACGTTATCGTAATGAAAATCACCGCCGAAAGCTACTGTAGATATTTCAAACTCGTGGTCGCGGGCGAGGGCGGTTGAACCAACCACAGTATGGTCTATCGGGTTATTATTTGATGCGGTGTAATTAAAATCAAGCAGGAAACGGCCTGTAAAATATTTAGTATCAAGCAGGGCTTTGTGACGGCGGTCGTTGCCGTTAAGCCAGGTAAAATCGCCAAAGGCAAATGGTTCGGGTTTGGTTTTTACGGTGTCTTTAACAATGGTGCTGTCTGGTAAAGATGCAGCGTTTGCCTGGGCGTAGGCTAAAAGTAGTGTAAGGCCTAAAGCAATAAATAAGAGAAGTTTTTTCATTTTGAATATGAGATTATTTGTTCGCGGCCGGGATGGTTTGCAGTGTTTAGTTTAATTATCCCGGCCTGCGTTAATTATGGCACGCCTGCCAATTGCTATACCAAAGCGGCTGCAATATTTGGGGCCGCTTTGATTATCAGCAGTTTATTAGTTTTTACTTTATTTTTTATTTGTGGATATCTGAATGATCCATTTCATTTTGAGATGATGATTTTCTCATGCTGAGCAGGTAAGAGTTCGTAGTCTCTGAAGTGGAATGACTTAATCACATAGTCATGCTGATTGTTTAAATCCGGGGCCTCTAAAAGTGAAATAGCAAAAGAGGGCCGGTCAGTCTGAGCCTGTCGAAGACTCGTGCGCAGAGGCCCTGCCCACTATGCTTCAACAAGCTCAGCATACCCCCTATTTTTATTATGTCATGGCTAGCTTGTCGAAGGGTCGCGCGCAGAGGCCTGCCCACCATACTTCGACAGGCTCAGCATGACATCCTCTTTTTAATTATCCATCATGATCAGTTCATGATAATATGATACTCTTCAATTTTGCGGTACAAGGTGGCTAAGCCAATCCCAAGTACCCTTGCAGCCTCAGATTTATTTCCTTTAACATATTTCAGGATTCTCCGAATATGGTGACGCTCCACACTATCCAGGTCAAGCGCTACCAGGTCATAATACCCACCGTTGTGAAATTCGTTAGGCAGTAGTTTAGGCGTTAGCACAGGTTCATCCATCAGAATAATCACCCGCTCAATCACATTTTTAAGTTCGCGGATATTACCGTTCCATTTGTGCTGGTTAAGCAGCTTAAAAAAGGTCTCATCCACATCGGGCTGCTTTTTCTTCACCTTGGCCGAGTACAGCTTGATGAAATGTCGGGCCAGCACCTCAATATCCCCTATCCTATCCCGCAGGGGCGGCAGCACAATCGAAAACCCGGACAGGCGGTAAAACAAGTCGAGCCTAAAATGCCCTTCTTCCGATTCCTTTTGCAGATCGCGGTTGGTGGCCGCGATGAGGCGTACATTTACTTTAATAGTTTTGGTCTCTCCTATTTTAATAAAAGTTCCGTTTTCGAGTACCCTCAACAGTTTAGCCTGCAAATCGTGGCTCATTTCGCCAAGCTCATCTAAAAAAATAGTACCGCCGCTGGCTTCTTCAAACAAGCCCTTCTTATCTTTAAGTGCTCCCGTAAACGCTCCGGCTTTGTAACCGAATAATTCGCTCTCCAGCAGCTCTTTGCTAAACGCGCTACAGTTAACGGCAACAAAGGGCTTATCTTTACGCAGGCTTTCATAATGAATGGCTTCGGCAAATACTTCTTTGCCTGTTCCTGTTTCGCCCAAAAGCAAAACCGTGGCATCGGTTCGGGCTACTTTTTTTGCCAACTCAACTGCTTCCAGTATAGCAGGAGATCGTCCCAACACTATCGGGAAGCCGTGCTGGGTTTCAACCTGGTTTTGCAGTTCATTGATGTGGTATTGCAGGTTGGCTTTGTCAAGCGCTTTGCTCACCAGCGGAATGATCTTATCATTGTCATCGCCCTTGGTTAAATAATCAAAAGCCCCGTTCTTGATAGCCAGCACCCCATCGCTGATAGTACCGAATGCCGTTAGATTGATGATCTCGATATAGGGCTTTATTTGTTTGATGCGCTGCACCAGTTCAACCCCATTGGCATCGGGCAGCTTTACATCGCTTAATACTACCCTTATATCCTCGCGCTCAATGAAGCGTAAACCGGCTTTGGCATTGGGGGCCTGGATCACGTTATAACCTTCCAGCACCAGGATGCGGGCCATCAGCTCGCTGAGTTTAACCTCATCATCAATTATTAATATGCTTGATTTCATTTTTGTATTTGTTTGGATTATTGATGAGCATCAGCGGCAGTGTTTCAAGCAGCCGTACATATAAGTTGATGCCCTTCTTGATCTCTTCGAGGTAGATATACTCATCAGCCGAATGTGAACGGGCCGAATCACCGGGGCCTATCTTTACCGAAGGGATAGATAACCAGGCCTGGTCGGATGTTGTGGGCGAGATATAGGTTTTGCAACCAACTGCAATCCCCGTTTTAACTATCGGATGTTCGGGAGATACCGATGAAGCCCCCAGCGAGCCGGGGCGTGGGTTTACCTGGCACGATACATTCCGTTTAATAATATCAACTATCTCATTTTGCGAAAAGGTATCGTCATGCCTGATATCAACAGTAAACTCACACTTGCCCGGTACGATATTGTGCTGGGAGCCGGCTTTGATGGTAGTAACTGTCATTTTCACCGGCGCTAACCCCTTCATTTGCTGCGGAAACTGGTAGAGGCTAAACCATTCCAAATCGCGCAGACATTTATGAATTGCATTATCGCCTTCCTCACGCGCAGCATGACCAGGGCGACCATTACTTATGCAATCAATAACAAGATTACCTTTTTCTGCAATGGCCATTTGCAGTAAAGTTGGTTCGCCAACTATGGCCAGTTCACACTTACCCAGTAACGGCAATATTGATTTAATACCGTTTTCGCCCGAGTTTTCTTCTTCCGCAGTAATGGCAAGGCAAAGATTAAAACCCAAACCCTGATAGCAGTAAAAATGCAGGAAAGCTGCAATAAGTGATACCACGCAGCCACCGGCATCATTACTTCCAAGCCCATAAAGTTTCCCCTCGCTTATTTCCGGGCAAAACGGATCTTTTGTGTACCCCTCGTTTGGCACAACCGTATCCATATGAGAGTTAAGCAGTATTGTCGGTTTAGTTTCATCGTAGTATTTATTATAGCACCAGATATTGTTTCCCTGCCGTTTTACCTTAACCGAATAATTCATCAAATGCTGATATATAGTATCGGCAACCGCGCTTTCATCACCGCTAAACGATGACGTTTTGATCATGTGCTGCAACAGCACAACAGATTCGCTGAAGAAATGCGGATTTAAAGGCATCGTGTGCCCAATTAAGGAAGTAACAGGCTGCTCATTCAATGTTTTCATCATGATTGATTAGTTTAGTTGAGGATCAAATAACATGGCGGTACACAGGCAATTGCAACGATTTTTACTTTGCAGTACATCGTAGTTTACACAGCTTTTGCAGGCATCCCAAAAACGAGGTTCGCGTGCTACTTCGGCATAGGTTACCGGCTCAAAGCCAAGGCGGGTATTCATTTTCATAATGGCCAGGCCGGATGTAATGCTGAATATTTTTGCGGTGGGGTATTTGCTACGCGAAAGGTTAAAAATGCTGTTCTTAATTTCGGAAGCCACACCCTGGTTACGGTGCTGCGGTGATACGATAAGGCCGCTGTTGGATACAAATTTCCCGTCGTCCCACGTTTCAATATAGGAGAAACCTACCCATTCGCCATTTTCCGTTACGGCAACTATGGCTTTGCCGGCGTCGATCTTTTCTATTACTGAGGCTGCCGATCTTTTGGAAATACCCGAGCCCCTTGCTATGGCCGAACTTTCCATTTCCCTGATAATTTCATCGGCGAACACTACATCGGCCGGGATAGCCGGCCTTACAATAATTCGTTCATCTTCCATTTTATATGTTTATTTCAGCTATCAGCACGGATTTGTTGAATAACTGTACATACCCCAATGCCAAAAGAATGCCCGTTGTGGCACACTTATACCATTTATAGGTTTAGGCCGTGTAAATGAAGATTTTAATTTTTATCGAAGGATAGGGACGTAAAAAAAGCCTATCAAAATGAAAGGCTTCTATTTTCAAAACAAGCTATTTTGATAATTATTCAACCGGCTGATGGTATTCAGGGGCATTTTTAAAATGCTCCAGGTAGCCGTCGGGGTTTACAGCAAGGCCGCTCATTTCAGTTTTGGGTGATACTTTTTTCTTTTTGGGGCCGGAGATAGAAAGAATGATAACTGCTAATAAAGAGGTTATTTTAAGTATGATATAAAATGTTGCCATGGCTTTTAACTTTATTTAAAAGCCGGTAGTAAACTAAACCTGTGCCAAAAACTTCAAGATCATCCTCAGTAGCTCATAAACAACTATTGGCATTACCTAACTAAAACCCACCTCTATCATTTTGGGAGATGTAAATTATCAAAATGATAGAGCGTTGGGAGTAAACACTAATAGCATCAACCTGCTAACACATGGGGGTTAACAGGGTTAACACAATTCAGGGCTAACATTTGCTTATATAGTTAATAATCAGAAAATTAAGAGTTTACTTTTCAAAAAACATGTTAACCCCCTTTTTATATAAATATTATCTGCTAAATTTCAATTTATAGGTAACACAACGCCAGGGGTGGTCAATTTGATTTATGATACCATCTCTCATTCTCTTAATTCTCGATCACATCAAAATTAAGCGCATCAACAAGGTATTCACTCCCACTTTTTAATGCCCAGCTTTTGCATTTTTGAGTGCAGGGTTGATGGTGGCAAACCTAATTTGGAAGCGGCACCGTCCTTGCCGCTTATTTTTCCATTGCAACGTTTCAACACGTCCAAAATATGATCGCGGGCATGCTCATCAATGGTTTTCAATCTGTCGGTTACTATTTCTGCATAAACAGGGCTTTCTTTTTTCCCTTGTAATTTAGGCAGATAGGCATCTTTTATTACCGGGCCATCGGTTAACAGGATACTGCGTTCAATAAAATGCTCCAGCTCACGTACATTACCCGGCCAGTGGTATTCAAGCAGCTGACTCATCACATTGGGCGAAATGCCAGTTATTGCTTTACCGCTTTTTTGTGCATACCGATCTAAAAAATACTTAGCCAATACAGGAATATCATCCTTACGTTCCCTTAACGGCGGAATGGTGATCGGGAACACAAACAACCTGTAATATAAATCAAGCCGGAAGCGGCCTTCCTCAACCTCCTTTTCCAGGTTACGGTTAGTGGCCGCGACTATACGCACGTTGATCTTAACGGGGCCCTTGCCCCCAATGCGCTCGATTTCCTGCTCTTGTAAAACACGCAACAGCTTAACCTGAAGTTCGGCAGGCATTTCACCTATTTCATCTAAAAAAATTGTACCGCCATCGGCCAGTTCAAACTTTCCGGTACGCTTTTCAACAGCTCCGGTAAAGGCGCCTTTTTCGTGCCCAAACAATTCCGACTCAATCAATGTGGCCGGCATGGAGGCACAGTTTACTACTACCAGAGGTTTGTTTTTACGGGCCGACAGATAATGAATACTTTTGGCTATCCGCTCCTTGCCTGTCCCACTTTCGCCCAAAACCAAAACCGATGTATCAAGCGGGGCTACAATGCCAATATGGTCAAGTACGGTGAGCATCTGATGACTTTTGCCTATAATATCTTTAAAACCTGCGGCTTTGTTTTTCTCACTTAATTCATTCTGGGATAATTTATCACCCCTGATTATTGTTGGCTCGGGGGCATCAAACGGAATGATCTCCTCCACTGTAGTCAATAACGATCTGTGCAGTCGATCTAACAAAACCAAATGATCATTGGTATAACAATCAGTTTTACGGCTGTAAAATGAAAAATGGATAATATCCCCACTTGAGGTGAGCAAAGGCACCCCCAAAAACGATTGCATATTAAAAGCGTGGGCAATGAGCTTTTTAACAGGAAATTCGGGCCAAATTTTTGTAAAGTTAGCCGCGTTATAAAATCCTGTTTTAGTTGCCATTGGGCTACTCTCCTGCATTTGCTTTAACTGGGCTTTATTTGTCTTTGTGATATTTACAAATTCATCTGTACCTATCACCTGGTACTCATCAAACCCTGTACGCAAAAACGAGAGGGCGTTATCAGGGAACCCCATCCAATTTTTCATGGTGATAGTTAAATAATCAAACGGAACATGCGGCTGGATACTCATGGCTATCTTCAGCAGTTTTTGCTTCCAGTTTATAGGCTCGGCAATAATGTTTTTAAATACCTGTTCCAAAGCCTGCTCCTGGCGTAGTTTTGATTCAATACTGTTTTGATGGCGATAAAAAGCAACATCAAGGGTTATCAGTAACTCTTTTTCGCGGAATGGCTTTACCAAAAAGCCATAAGGTTGCGTAGCTTTTGCCTTCTCCAGGATGCTTTCCTGGAAATTAGCAGACAGGTACACAAATGCTATATTTTTTGAGGTAAGGGTTTTGGCGAGGTCAATACCGTTCAGGTTTCCCTTTAAAAATATATCCAGCAATACCATCTCCGGTTTTTGCTCTTCAATGATCTCTAATGCTTCGGCTACAGAATCTGCAATGCCGCAAACTTTGTAACCGGCACGGGTCAATATTAATTTCAGATCGTACGCCACCAGTGACTCGTCCTCGACTATTAATATTTTCTTGTTCATATTATTTAATTAACTGCAAAAGTTTTTTGTTCAATACTATTTAACTGTTTCTCCGCCCTGAATTCGACAGTTATTACAGCGCCGCTGCAATTTTCCATTTTAAAATAACCGCCCAACTGCTTGCTCAGGGCTTTCATCATTTCCATTCCCAGTGAGCTTGCTTTTTGAATATCAAAATCAACAGGCAGGCCTATTCCGTTATCTGATATAGTAAGTATAATGGTTTCTTCGGCAAGCTGTAAGGCTACCTTTATCTCGCCCCTCATTGTGGGGAAGGCGTATTTAATGGCGTTTGTGATGGCTTCGTTTAATATGAGGCCCACGGGCACTGCCTGCGCAACATCAAGCTTTACGGGCTGTACCATTTGCTCAAAACGGATCCCCCTGTCGCCCGGGTTATAGCAATCGGCCAGGTAATTGATCAACTCATTAATATAAACCGACATATCAATGTATGACACATCCGAATTGCTGTACAGCTTTTGATGGATAAGCGCTATGGCCTGCACCCGGTTCTGGCTTTCACGAATAGCGGCAAGCGCGGCGTTATTCTTCAAAAATGCCGATTGGGTATTAAGCAGGCTCATTACAATTTGCAGGTTATTTTTTACCCGGTGGTGCACCTCCTTTAACAGCCAGTCTTTTTCATCCAGCAGGTTATCCTTTTCATTAAGTAATTTTTGCAGGGATAAATTCTGATTGTTAATTTCTGTTTGTTTTAACTGCAATTGCTGGTTGCCCCTTTGCTTGTGCCGGTAGCCATTAAACGCTAAACCGGCTATAATAATAAGCATAGCTACGCCCCCAAAAGTAATATTACGCTGCATATTCACCTTTTGCAGTTCATCGTGCTGACTTTTATTTTTAATCTCCAGGTATTTTATCGACTGTTCGTTTTCCTTGGTTTTATTACCAATCTCAAGTTCTTCTATCTGCTTGTTTTTAATAGCGTTAAACAGCGAATCGTCAAGCCGCTTGTGAATCTCGAAATGCTTTATCGCAGTTACATAGTTACCTGATGCCGAATCGACCCGGAACTGCATGCCATGAATCTTGGTAAGGGTAATAGGCCTGATGGCATTTGACGGCAGCGATAGGATCTGTTTAGTGTAAATCCCAGCTTTTTTAAATTCCCGGGTAAGCAAATAAAAGCCAGCCATGGTTTCGTTGTAATGCACAAAATCAGTTACCATTTGCTCGTTGGTAGTATAAAAGTCTTTGCTAAAATTGGTAACCTTATATACCTCCATCATTTTCAGGTAATACAGTTCGGCTTTAGGATAATCCTTCAAGGCAACGTAGATGTTGCCAAATGCCTCATACATATCAACCTTTTGCGCCAGTATCTTTGGCGGGACATCAATTACAGCCTGCTTCAGGTATACCAAAGCTTCGCCGGGCCTTTTAGCCGTGATGAAGTCATAAATAATGAGGCTCAGGTAGCCGTAAAAATCTTCATACTGCTTTCTTTTTTTCAGGATCTCGGCCGATTTCAGGATGTAAACAAGGCTCTGATCATATTTATTCAGATCAGCATAAACCAACGCAAGTTTGGCGTAGTAAAAATCGGCCAAAGCGGTATCTGCCGTTGCATTCATGCTTTTTATTACTTCATGGCGGTATAAAAGCTCATTATGAAGATCAACCTTCTGCTTACTTACTTCGGCAAGGGAGTGATAGGTATAGTGAAGTTTTTTATAGCCGATAGCTTTGTACTGGGCCAGCACTTTTAGCAGTTCAGCTTCTGCGAGATCAAGCTTTTTTTGATTGAGATGAATATCCGCTATATTCTTGTTCATATCAGCTTCATCCAGCTTATGGCCCGTTTGCTGAAATAAAGCCCGTGCCTGCTCATAACTGCTTATTTTGTCAGGGACGGCACCTTTCATATCAATAGAAATCTCATTTCCCAGCCGGGCCCAGCTTTTGCCTTCCTGAAATTTGTCACCCGTTTTACGGTAGTAATTAACCACCTCCATAAAAGTGGATTTACCCTGTTTCAGGTTATCCTGTTTGAGGTACGATGCACCTTTGAACATCATGGCCTCATTAAGCCATTTTGCCGAATGAATGGCAACACTCATTTGAATGGCTTTATTGAAAGCAGTGATCCCGCTATCCAGCACTTCTTTATGCTCGCCTGGTTTATTGAGATAGTAGCTGCCTAATTGAATTTGCAGCTTTATGGTATTAGTGTCGGCTCTGTTTTTTTGATTATCGAGGTTTAGTTTAATGGTAGCAATGTCCATCTTTTTTTGCCCCAAGGTGCTTGAGGCAAAAAACACAACAATAAAACATGCCAATATATATTTAAACATAAACATAGTATTTTATTGCCTCAGAGATAGTTACTGCCAACACCATAACAAAATCATCTCCTGTGAATGCCACGGAATTGTGATAGGTGACGATTTGCTAAATTTATTCAATTTTATGCAAACCGCCTCAATAAACAGGAAGCTAAATTTTCTTTATCGCTGAAATATAAATAGGATCCAGGCCAACATAAAAATGCCAAACCCGGTTGGCACAATCAATGTACGGATCATGGATTTGCTTGTACGGATTATGGATAGCGTTATATGTTACAATTGGATTTTCAACCCTGAAACAACTCCTACCAAACCCGGTTTTCTTTAGTATATTCTCTTTCTATACCTTCAAGTATCAGCTCAGACGTAATGCGGCTTTCTTTACGGGCCAGCATTTGCAAACAGGCAAATTGTACCACGTTCAGGATCCCCGAACCGCTAAGCTCGTATTTACGCGAAATCTGCTCAAGGTTAATATGCCCGTTAAGGTTGGCTTTGGGCGGAAATGATTTTTGCCACATGGTATACCGTTCATCGGCATTAGGCAGTGGGAAATTAATAACAGATTGGAACCGGCGCATAAAAGCCTCATCAATGTTATTTTTAAAATTGGTAGCCAGTATCACCAGGCCATTGTGCTGCTCTACACGCTGCAGCAGATACGATGCTTCCTGGTTAGCGTATTTATCATGTGCGTCTTTAACGTTAGTTCGCTTGCCAAAAAGCGCATCCGCCTCATCAAAAAACAGGATCCAGTTTTTGTTATCGGCCTTTTCAAATAATTTGGAGAGATTTTTTTCCGTTTCGCCTATAAACTTGGATACGATCATTGACAGATCGATCCTGAAAACCGGCTTACCGGTGTATTTACCAAGCAATGATGCTGTAAGTGTTTTACCCGTTCCCGGCGGACCGTGAAATAATGCGCGATAACCCGGCTTCAGCTTCCGTTCCATTCCCCAGTCAGTCATTAACACTTGCTGATAGTTCACCCAGTTTTCCAGCTCGGCAATTTGCCTGCGGGTAGTATCATTAAGTACTAGGTCATCCCAGTTATAGGTAGTTTCCAAATGCTGCGCAGGGAAGTTCATGCTCAGTTTTGGGATAGATTCGGTACCGCTGATCAAAAGTTCAATATATTCTGGCTGAAGCACCAGCCTCCCCGATAAAGCGGGCTCACCTTCGGGCACATCCTCCAGGTATAAAATATGTTGCAACGCAAAAGCGCTATGATGATGCAACAGTTGTGCTATCTCCAGCCGCTTGTCCAGATCATTACCGGCCAAAACAAAAACAGCTGTTTGACCGGTTGGCAAAAAGCTTCGCCCGTTACGGCTGCGAACGCCCCCGATCTGCTGAAAATCGCCCGACTCACGCATATAAGGCTGAATAATTTCATCAAAAAACTCAACCTGTAAATGCGGTGCCAGGGCCATCATCAGTATGATAACCTCATTGCTGCTCAAGCCGTGATCGTTGATCAATTTTTCAAGTATACTGCCGTTTCGCTCCAGCTGGGGCAACAGTGGCGGCAAATAAGTTGCATCATTGCCGAATACCGTTTGCAGCCGTGCCTCAATACACCCGGCGGTATATTGCATTAACGTTTTTAACTGTTTAATATTAGTATCCATTTATTTACGCGGACCGTTTTGCTGTACAACATGGGTTAATTCGTGCGCCAATAGGTTCATGCCCGCGGTACTTTCAGGATCAAACTTGGCCGCATTAAAATAAATATCATTACCATGCGTAAAGGCCTGTGCTTTTGAAAGGTTACAAAGTTCAACAGCCTGCTGGCCGGTGTGGATCTTAACCTGCTCAAAATTGGCGTTCATCTGATGCTCCAATTGTGTGCGAACTTTGGCCGGCAAGGGGCTACCGCCGCCTTTGCTTTCGTTCAGTAACCTGTCAAACTTAGCTTCCGGAGCTTCAGGTTTACCTTCAGTTTTTTCTACACCGCCTGCTTTCTCTTCTTTCTTTTGTGCGGCAGCTTTGTCATCTTTCTCTTCACCCTTTTCCTTTTTTTGAGGCTTGCCTTCGTCTTTTTTATCTTCTTCGCCTTTTTTCTGTGGCTCTTTGTCTTTCTTCTCCTCTTCTTTTTTCTGAACGCCTTCCTTATCCTTTTTATCCTCTTCTTTTTTCTGCGGCTCCTTGTCCTTTTTCTCCTCTTCCTTTTTCTGAGGTTCTTTATCTTTTTTCTCTTCCTCTTTCTTTTGAGTTGGTTTTTCTTCCTCTTTCTTCTCGTCCTTTTTCTGTGGTTTGCCTTCTTCCTTCTCGTCCTTTTTCTCTTTCTTTTGACCAGCTTTAGCATCCTTTTCCTCATCTGCTCCCTTTTTCTGAACACTCATTTGCCCCATTCGCTGCGACGAATTAACGGGTGCCTGCTGTGCTGTAGTTACCTTGTGGGCTACCGCATCGGCCTCCTGTTCAAGGGCACTATCCTGATTACCATCAATTTTCCTGGCCTGAAAAAAAGCATCACCGTCCTGTTTGCTTTTTTCGCGGCTGCCATTAAAAAAAGGTTTATCTGCTTTATCCGCCTGTTTCTGACTAAGCGGCTGGCGTGTATTATGGATGTATTTCATAGGAGGTTTAGTTTAAATTGTTTAACAGATCCAATTGTTTTTTGGCATGCTCAGCCCATTCGCCGGAATCATTCAGCAGGTCTTCAAAAACTTTTTTCGCTTTATCTTTTTGATCTAAATTGGCAAGGGCTATGCCCCGATAAAGTTTTCCCTTTTTGTTTTCGGGGTATTGTTCAAGCAACAAATCCAGGTGTGCCAGCGCATCGTCAAAACGGTTAAGGCCGAGGCAAAGCACCCCTAAGTTTAACCTGATCTCTCCATTTTCGGGATCATATTCAAGGAGCCTTTCATACTCGGCAGCCCCCTCATTTAACTGACCGCTTTGCAGGTAAGCAACAGCAAGATGGTTGCGTACGGCGATATCTCCGGGAAACACCATTAAGTATTTTATAAGGTATCCGGTTGCCGATGCGTAGTTTTTCACCATCAACTGAGCCAACCCGGCTGTTTGCAATGCCCGGCCATTGTGCGGGTTTTCTGATAAAACATAATCAGCCATTTCAAACGCCTCATCGTACCTACCGGTTGAAAGGTAAACCTGTGCCAATCCCATCAGCAAGCTCAAATTGGTGGGATCAAGCTCAACCGCTTTTAACCAGCATGTTTCTGCACTTTCCATATCTGCGGATAGCATATACAATTTAGCCAATCCCTCCCAGGCCTCAAACTGGTCAGACTTAAGGGTAATGGTTTGCCTGAAAGCGTGTAAAGCTTTATCATATTGTCCCAGCAAAACCTCTGTATTGGCAAGGTTAAGCCATGCCGAAGTATTTTGATCATCAATCTCCAAAGCGCGTTCAAAAAGCTGCCTTGCCTCGGCAAATTTATTTTGCTGATAAAACAACATTCCCCTGTTATTGAGCAGGGTAACGTTTGGCTCATTCAAATCGGCGGCTTTTGCATAATAAGCTTCGGCAGCTTCAAAATTGCCATTAAGATGCTGCATGGCGCCAAGGTTTATCAGTTCGGTTAATTGGCTTCGGTTGCTCATAACATTTCGTCTTTAACTTTATCTGCTATACCACCTGCTATATCAGAAATACTGATGTCAGGATATTTAACTTTAATATCATCGGTTTTCACATCAAATGGCTCGCCGTCTTTATAATGGATTGGCAGGGAAACTTTAACCTGCAGATCCGGGCCATAGCTAAATGATGCCAGGTTTTTAGTCCACTCTTTTGAGATATCGGTAACCCAAAGGTCAAGCTCGGCTTTAATGAAAGCGTTTACATCAAAGGTAAACTTAGGGTGTACCTCTATCTCGCCCAAAGCGTTAAACTCAAATCCTGTTGTTGGCGACCATGCCAGGTCCGCAGCAGCGCTCGCTTCTCCCTCCAGTCCCAAACCACCAACTATTTGGATGCCGCCTGTCACACTGGCCGGCCCAATGCTCAAACCAATACCAAGCGCGGCTTTTAGTTTTAAACCCGCATGTGCCGGAATAACGAATTTTGCCCCGCCGCTGATCCGTGTATTTTCAGGATGCGAAGGGTTAAATTCTATCTGACCAAAAACGTCCTTTAACTGGCCGGGGCCGACGGCGGCATCAAAATCAAGGCCGCCATCAATAGTGGCAACAATACCTATACTCTTTGGCCCAAGCGGAATGGCAAATATTGGAATCTGAATAGTTGGTACTTTAAACAACTCCTTATTGATGCTTTTTTTAGGGAAAACATCAACTGCCGAAGGAAGGTCCAAACGGCCAACAACTTCAATTTCACCGGCAGGGGTTACCCTTACACTTGCCGAAGCCTGCAGCCAATCGGTAACTTTAAGTGTTAGCTTACCCGATCCATAAGCGGTAAATTTATCGCCAGCAGGACCTGATGGTGTGCCATCGGCAGCGATAGCGCGGTTAGTTGCCCCAACCATTACCTCGCCTGATACCCTGTCGGCAGCGTAAGATGCCTTGCCTTCTATGGTCAGCGCGCCATCGTCATAAGAAATTGACAGTTCAGTATTGATCTTCGGGATTTTGGGTACCGCTTTACCGCTGGCTTTTACATGGTAAATCTCATCCGGGCCGCGTGTAACTTCAACATTACCGCTGCCACTTTGGATGCCCGGCATATTTTCATCAAGCACAAAACTGCCCCCGATAACCAATGTATCATTACCATAGCTAACGTGGATCTCGGCACTTTTTACACCTTTAATATCTGGCTCAGCTGTACCGGTAGCTGTGAACTCCTTATTTGCATATGCTATATTGATATGGGCCGATTTGATTCCCTTTATTGTACCGGCAGGAATACCTATCTCGCCTGTAGCAGATAAGCCCCCGTCACCACCATCGCCAGGCTTTGTATAATCAACCGTAATGCGGGCAGGTTTAAAAGTTTTTGAATCAAAGTCAAATGATCCTCCCAAAGCGAAAGCTCCAGAAGTGCCTGCTTTTGCATGAACTTCGCCCTTTCCCAGTTTCTGGATCTCGAAATTCATGTTACCATCAACGGTCAATCCCGAATCGCTGAGGGTAATACCGAGCGATGTATCGGTAATTTTGAAAGGAGGTGGCAGGTTAATTTCTCCGCCATCAAAAACCTTTCTGATGCCTAAACCGTTGCTGTCAACCACGATATCGATATCTGCCTTATCGATAAGCGGAATGTTGGTGTGCACTTTCCCCTTTGCTTCAAGTTCACCGTCGTCGTTAAAATCAGCCGTCAGTAACTGAACCGGGCTTAATGCTTTAACCTGAGGACGCAATTTATCTAAAATATCCTTTCTCGAAATGAACCCGCCGTATACTCCAGGAATTGCATTTATCGGAAAACTTTCGGTAATGCTATGAGCGGTTTTACTGGTTTTAAACATCGTTACCGTTATAGTACCTGAACCACCCTGCTGCATAATATCTGTTTGAGGGTCATAGGTAACGGAGTCGATGTTAGCGCTATATTTTTTTGAATTTTGAAGTTTGAACGGACCTTTTTTAGGCATCTTAACAGCCCGGCCTCTGCGTTCATTAAAAAAGAGGTGTACATGGTTGGTATCAACAAGATCTTTGAGATACTTATTATCCTTACCCGGTACCAGGAAACGCATTCCCTCAAGATGTTCGCCTTTTTGTATATCTGAAAGTGAATATTTGTCGTTGTCACCGGCAGTGTCTGGCGATCCTTTTTTTGAAAAACTTACTACTGTAATACTATAGTTATCTTTCACCGAACCTACAGACATACCTTTTATTCTATCAGGATCATTCTTTTCCTCGGCCTTTAAAGTTTCTTTTATAGCATTTTCTATACTGGTTTTAATAGTAGATCCTGATGAACCATTGATTTTTTGAGACAAAAGCCATAAGTTGCCAATATCATTATCAGCGCCGCCAAGTTGCAACTCCACTTTATGATCAACTTCAAATTCGTGCATTTGACCGGCCTTCCTCCAGTTTGGTCTCACTGAACGGGTTCGTATTTCATCGGGGTTACCGAAAAGCATACCGCCGCTGGGGTTAGTTTTTGATACCATGAAATAAGTATTGTTGCCTGCCGGTGCTGTTCCACCATTTGGCAACTCTTTCTTTTTCATTTCATTAAACTTATTATTAAATCCCTTATCGGTTGCTGCTTCTTTTTCCCACGTATCTAAATGTTTGCCGCTTCTCGTGGTACTTTTAAACGAGTAGTCAGTTTTCGACGGCATCATGTCATATTTAAACCCAGGGATTTCTATTTTCTGAACTTTTATAGTCTTTTTCCTTTTGTCGATATCCCCCTCTGCCGTATGCGGCTTGGCCTTCCCGGTATCTGCAACGCCCGTTTCAGCGCGCTGAATAATACCTTTCTTTTTTACCCCATTCCCTTGTTGCACAGTATGGGTTACCTCATGCGCCAGCAGGTGTTGCCCGGATTTACTCTGCGTATCATACTTACCTGCACCAAAATAAATGTCATTACCATGTGTAAAGGCTTGAGCCTGCAAATCATTACTTAAACCCGCAGCCTCGCTGTTATTGTGGATACGTACGCTGCTCAGGTCCGCTCCCAAGGCCCCTTCCATTTCCTCGCGGGTGTTGGAGGGTAATGGTTCGCCACCACCTTTGCTGTTCTCAATTTTTTGCTGGGTTTGCGGTGATACATCTGGTGCAGCAGATTGGCTGCTTCGTTTCAGCGTATTGCCTTCGTTTGGATCACCATCGCTTTCAAAAACCGGGCGGCGCTGTAATTCCTTATCAGCTCCGTTCTGCTCTTTTTCCTGTTTATCTTCTTTTTTATCTTCCTTCTTTTGTACAGCGGAGTTAGTTGCAGTGGCAGGAGCAGTAGTAGAAGCAGTTGCAGAGTTGGGTACGGTTTTAGGCTGATTGATGTGTTGTACAACTTTATCAGCTACCTGGTCGGCCTGCCGTTCAAAATGATCGCCAGGTTCATTCACAGTCATTTTGCGCTGAACCTTATTTCCTTCAAAAAATGGAGATTCCTGTACGCTATCGATATCATGAGCGGCCGAGAAAAAAGGATCTTTCCCTGCCGCCTGCCGGTTAGCGGGCTGGTTTTGTTTGGTATTTGCCGGTGCTGCCTTTTGCGGTGTCTTCATTGCCATTCCACATAAAAAGGTTCATCCATCCAGGGCAGTTTAATTACGCCAATACCCCATGGCAATGAGGATAACAGGATATCCAGGTCCACCTGCTCCACAATAAGACGGGCAGGCTGTTCTGCCTCAATTAGCTTTCCGTTGCGCATTAAAAAAGCTTCGCGTAAACCACCGGGCGATGTATTTTTCAAGCCTTTCCAATATTTAATTACCGTGCGGAGCATATTGTCGCCTTCGTCAAGCATACGCTGCGGTATTTCGATTTCGCGTTCTAAAGGTTCTTCAGCGGGCCATCGACATAAAAACTTTTCAAAATAAAGATCATATTCAAACGCATTTACACTACCAGTACCTAAATAGTGAAGCAGGTGAACAGCCAGCTGCCTTGCAGGCAGATCAACAAAATCATTGTCCTGCAACAAGCCAAAATCTTTTAAAAAATACTCCAAAAATGGGTGCAGGATCACCAAACCAGCCTGGTTGACATAAACGCCGTCAACTTCTTCTTTTTTTGCGGAACCTGTTTCCTGGCTATTATCGGGTGTTACAATAGGTTTATCTTTCCGGAGTATCAGCGGTGTATTTTCTGTTGATTGGATGGTCTTTTCAGCAATTTGAACAAGGGCCGCTGTTGATATTGAAGCGGAACGATTGAGTTCGCCGATAATTAATGCAAGCAACTTTTTTAGGATCCCGCTATCGGCAGGCAATTCGTTATGTCCTGTTCGCAGATAAATCATCAACAATAACTTTTCAATGATTTGGGACCCGGTGTTGTTATTAAATCCTACCGGTAAAACATCTTTAACGTTAGCGTTTATCCCATCAGATAATTCACTGCCTATCACGTCATCAATAACAGCATCGATCCTTTTTTGAAGCTCATATACCTCAACCTGAAGTAAAAACGATGCCAGCTTTTTAATAAATGTTATGCTAAACTGGTTAAATAACCTGCTTAACGCAAGCGGGGGGCTTTGAAACAGCTTAATAAGTTTTAATTTATAAGCTCGGTCATTTATTAACAGCCCCGATAGTTTACTTAACCAAATATCTTCCTGCTGCAGCCACTCTGTAGCAGCAGCAGCATACCACGGGAGCCTGCCCGTGTTAAGAAAATATACAAATACATTAAAAGCCTGCTGTTCATCGGTAAGTAACGAATAGCTGACGGCGTTATCAGGTTCATCGCCCCCGGGTATTAAATTGGGGTTTAAAACGGGATCAAGAGCCTTTGATAAACTCTCCTGCAGTTGCTCAAAAACATCTTCCATTTTACCCGTCCCCAAATCAAGGTCGATACTGTCTATCAAAACATGGGCAGGCAAATCCATATCATCCAGTAATTGCTCCAGCTTTTTGAGCAGCACCTGTTCAAAGTACCGCACAGCATCATCCTGCACATTTTGCACAGCATTACGGTGCGGTACTTCTATATCAAGCACCAGCTTATGGATGATATGTGTGCTCCTTGCCATAACTCTGCGTTATTTAACGGTGCCAGGATCCGTAGTTCCCGGGTCTTTTTTGATAATCTTCGGATCTATTTTCGGTGTTTCCGTAGCGATTGTCCCTACATCTTTTTTGATGATATTCGGGTCTGCCTTCGGTATTACAGGTGTTGCGGCTGGCGTTACCGTTGGATTAGCTTTTATTGTTGTATCCACTTTCGGTATAACAGGCGCTGCAGTAGGCGTTGGCGTTACTGATGGCGTAACTGCCGGTGTCTCCTTAATCGTAACCACCGGCGGAACTGTAGTAACTATTGGTGGTGTAGTAACCACTGGTGGCACAGTAGTGCCTGCCGACGGGGTTTTAACCACCGGCGGAACTGTAGTTGTTACTGGCGGTGTAGTAACCACCGGCGGGATGGTAGTAACTATTGGCGGTGTAGTAACTACAGGCGGGATAGTCGTAACTATTGGCGGTGTAGTAGTTTCGGGCGGCAAGTGGGTAATTATCGGTGTAGTGGTAATAGGAGGTAAAGCTACAGGAGGTGTAGGTGTGAATACAGCACGGCATTTATCGAACTTACCATTTACTGCTATCAATGTAATAACCGTATTGCGGCCACGTGGAAACTGGCGCATATCAAATACTTTTACAGTATTTACATCATTGCTGGTGGTATTGTCATCAAATGTCCAGGTGAATTTGAAGCTGCCCGGATTAGGTGTTTTATTTGTTAAAGTAACAGTAGCCGCGCCCTTTTCATTATCCATAGTTACTTTATAATCAAACGAGGCTTGCGGGTGTTCATGAATCATAAGCGTACAACCGGGAACCGACTTACCATTTATCATAAAGTCATTGATACTGACATCATACGGACCTTTTGACGGATCAACAACCCATTGGCTACCCAGCAACTTAACTGCATCTCCGGCTAATTTTGAAGTGATGATGCCAGTTGCAGGTTGTACAGTGGTAAAGTTTATATTACCTCCATCCGAGCAAACTTCAGCGGCGGCTAACTTCAGATCTACCGGTTCTTCAGGAATCTGTACGGTAAGCGCAACCTGTTGCGTATCGGTACAATCATGATTATTGGCCGATAAGGTAAAGGTAAGTTTACCATCAGGGAATTTTTGGCGAAGATCGGCATACTGGAAGGTGATGCTATCATCCGGCTTGGCGAGATTAGGATGCACCTGCCCGTCGGGCATTGTCCAGGTATACGCAAATACGTCGCCCGCTGCCTGGTTGGTGGTGGCCGACAACTGAATAATTACGGCGAGTTGTGTTGTATCGCTTATTTTGGCGGCAGGCTTAACAGCCGGATGTTTAAATACAGTAACTGTGCAATCTGTTGGTTGTTCATTTACTGTAAATTTGATTTGCTGGCCAAATGTGCCGTCTTTAACTTTTGTTGTATCAAAATAAGTTACAGCGTCTTTAGTTACAACGGTAGTTTCAAAACCTGCTGAAGCCTTGATAATTCCATCGGCCGGGCTTACTTTAAATTGCAGCAAGCCTTCGTCTGAACAAGCTACTGCTTTAGGCAGGCTTAATCCTACCTGTGGTTTAGGCATAATGAATGCCACCGGCGGGCAATCGGAACAGCACATATACGGCAGGCAAAAATCGGCGAACACTATATCGGCGGGCACATCGGGGTTAGCGGCAACAGCCCTTGATTTACCAAGGTCAACGGCTAAGGCCTGAGTTTTACTGATAACATCGGCCTCAATTGTTGGCGTAAATTTACGGGGCGACTGCACCTGATAAAATTTTACGGCAGCAGAAATGTCGTCAAAGTTGGTATTCTGAGCTATAAAAGTCATCGCATCTGTATCACTTGCAAAACCTTTTACAAATTGCGGGTTAGCCTGTAGTAGCTTTAACCTGTCATCGAGCGAAACTGTAGTTGCAGGTATTGTTGGACTGGGCGTGGTCATTGTAGTTGCGTATACCATTACAAAGGTGCCACCAGCTGGTACACCGGCAAGATGCTCCAAACCAGTATGATTTGCAGCATAGGCCGAGAAAGTAAGCTGAGCTAACAACTTAGCCTTACGGTCCTGGATTTCCTTTAAGATAACAGCAAGCGCCTGGCCTGCACAGCAGTTTTCAGACAAACGCCACAATTGCAGCGCGTAGTCATCTTCATAACCCTTACGTACATAATCGTTTTTGGCAAAAATCTGGCGGCTTTTTACGCTTGCCGATTTCACCTCGTTACACAAATCATCTATCCGGGCCGAAAAATTATCTATTGTATCATCGTCAATATCAACCAGCCTGTCGGGCAGCCATTGACTTATATTTCGGGTACCGGCAATCACACGTACAGGAATATCAACGGCTATGGCCTGTTCATACGAGCCGGTTGCTGAAGTATCAACTGTTTTACCAACAGCATCTGCATAATCCGAAATGCTTATAGAAGTACCCTGTCTGCGGATCTGATCTACATAATAGCCTATACTATTCTGAGCAACATTGATGTTATTATCAACAGCACTGATACCGCCATCAATCACAACTTTACTTATACTTCTATTTATGGCAAGCCCGCCGCTTAATTCCATACGGGGAGTAGCCGACACCTCGGCGACTTTTTCTACTTTAGCTGCCATTCTAACTTTTGGAGTTGCCACTTCTGGAGCCACAACCTCGTCCTTGGCCAATGACAGTTGTTGCTGAGCGGCCTGAGCCCTGATCTCATTCGCCACTGAATAACCTGTTTTGGTATCGAAGCTCGAAAAGAACTTACTCACATCACTGTAAAGGCAATTTTGCTCGGCCTGGAAAGCCCTTAGTGTAGCTTCGAGATCGTTAAACTGGCAGGCATAGTCATTTATATCAATGTCGCTAAGCGTTACGTCGCCCAGTCTTATAGCAACCGCATCAAAAGGAAGGTTAGTATCCTGCCTTATCTTATCAACAGCAGCAAGCGCTTCAGTATACTTTTTACCGATATGCCCTTCTATCCTGAAGAAGTTATTGGAGTCTATCGAGTAATTCAATGGGTTTATAACAACATCATTGGCCGGCGAATAAGCGGAAGCATTATACCCAAGGATCAGTTTATCCGTACCCTGCAGCCAACGGCTATGGCTCCACTTTTGGGCCAGATCAACCGGCTTGCTGTAATAGAACGGGATAGCCCTTGCTTCCAAAGGTTTACTATTGTCTGTAGACGGGGTTATTTTCACTACCGGGTTTGCCGGCAGCGTAAACCCACTGCTCATGATGTTCAACCTATCGAGCAGATTAACGGCAATATTCAGCTTATCTTTATTAGCACTAATAGCCGGCGAAGTATAAAATTTATGGCGATAAGGTGTTGGTTTGGCTGTCGGTGTAACATTTAGCGCTCCCAGCATAATATGCTTTGGAAAGGCGTAAATGTTAGGGCAGCACTGATAAATGATATCTGAAAGTACCGCACGCAATTCATTATACCCTGTTAACAGATCTTTATAAAAATCATAAAGGTACTGGGCCTGCATGGGCGCCGTAGCTTTGCTTAGGGTAGTATTTATATTGGCTACAATACTGGTAATAGGATAAGTAGATTGCGGATCGAGCGCAAACTTGAATGTATTGTAAAGCGATTGAATAGCGGTTGATAAACCACCTGCACCAGTATTTGCTATACTTGAAAAAGCCGAGGTAAGTGCTGATGAGGAAGCCGTTGTCTGCTTATTAAAAAACACCCTTTTCGCAGCCAGTACCGGGGCATCAAAGTATGCGTTGTAAGCGTTGAAATACTTTTTGTAAATATCGTCATAAATAACCTCCGAACCGGTTTGCTCTATAATCTGGTTCATGTCTGCCTGCGCAATGAGCAACACTTTTGGTTTGGCTACCTGCTTGCGCCCCTGGTTGTCGCAATCAATAGCTGTACAGGCATCCGGGTCTTTAGAGTAATATTCCAGGTAAAGCAAACCGAACATTTCAGTAAGATCCTTAGTGGCCTTTGACTTAAAATCAGTAAGGGCAAAGCTATCAACCGGGAACGCGCCTTTATCATCCGGGGTAACCAGCTCCCATAAAGCCATTTGCGCGGCATCGGTACCCATAGGATAAAACGGCGGGTACTTGATGAGCGAATTATCATAAGCCCTGAAATTTTTATAAGTTGTTTCGGGCATGTAAAGCAAATCGCCGTCGGTAGTTACGCCACAGCCTTTACCTATGGTTATACCGTTGGCATCGCCTTTGAAGCTTAAGCCGCATACCAGGCCAACACCAATTAAACAGGTACGGGTTAGGCGCTGCTGATCTTCAAAAAACTCTACAATATCATTCAGCTGCTTGGCGGTAAGCACCTGGCTGTCAACAAAGGTGTTGTACTCTAAAGTTATATCGGTAAGCTTTATGTTGGTTACTGGAGGCATGGCTTTGTCATTTAGGTTTTAACTGTTATTATTTGTGCCGCCCTGCAAGGTGCCAAGGCTGGATTTGTTCAATATTATCGGGTTGGTTTCCTGGGTATCATCGTCGCAATCGCTTAGCTGGCCCTGTTGGTAAACGGTATATAGTTTTTCAAGCACATCAATGAATTTGCTGTTCAATACAGGATCAATAGGCGCATCTGTACTTACCGCTATGTGTTTGGCAGCGAGCCAATCTTTATACACCGCTTCAAAACCAACCATCTGATCGTGCCCGATGAAACAGATGCGCGGCAGTATGTGCGCCGGTGTTTCGGTACGGATGAGCCGCTCGGCATAGGTGCGGAATGCGGTATTACGCAACCTTACGCTATAGCCAGGCAATATCACACAAACGCGGAACGAATAAGGGTCAAGCGGCTCGCAGTATACACCGTTAGGATCGAGGCAAACCGGCATAAACTGGTGATGGGTGCTGTCATCGCCGGTATAATCAAATGGCGGGCGCAGCAGGATGTTTTCTATCACATACATACCTTCCATCTTGAAATCGTTCTGCATAAATTTGATGATAAACGCAATTTCGGTTTCAATGGCGGCAGCGCTGAACTCCATATCATTGAGGGTAAGCAAAGTACCGGCAGAATTGGATATATTATAAACGTACTTCCCGGCAGTTGCTCCCGGACTTAAGCGGTAATTTTCCCTGTCGCAGGCCAGCACGGATACCAGGCCGAGATCTTCATAGGCGTCAATCTCTTTCAGGTAATTATGGTTGCCTTTAAATTTCACCACACCAAGCTGCGATATTGTCCAATTGTAATGCAGCGCATCAGCCTTGAACAAAAGGTAATCTTCAACACTCAGCTGCTGCATTTTATAGTTAGAGAAGCCCAGCAGCATGGAAATTCGTTTTTCCATGCCCGATACATTTACCAATTGCTGATCGGGCGTTTTGGCATTGTACAGGTCCATTCCGCTACCGCGGCAAATGCTCATCTGGTCATAATCCTTTAAAAAATTAACCTTATGTCTGATGATGTTGCGCTGGTAATCCTCGCCATAAATACGGTACATCAAAAACACGTATTCGTTAAACTGCTCGGCAAAACGGGCCAGCAAATGATCAAGGAATTTATTTTTTCTTTCAGGATAATTGTCCTGCCCGGTTTCTTTAATTACATCATCAACTGTTTGTTCCCATTGAGCAAAGCCATCCAATAACTTTTCCGCATCGCGGATGCCATTTACGGTATTGCTGAAATAGGTTTTACGAATGCTATCATCGGCAGTGAGCAGTACCCTGGCGTTTGAAAGCTGGGCAAAGTAATTAGCCAGCACCTGGTCGTAAAATAGCAGGTAGCCTTTAAGCTGTAAAGCCAGCGAACGTTGTTGGGTACTGGCAGTATCGGGTAAGCCCAGCGGTGAAATGCCATAATTTTCAGGAAACTGGTTTTGCAGGGTTTCATAATGAGCTATGTCGCGGTAATCGCCTTCAGGTACGGGCAGGTCTGCTATCTTTTTTGCCTCTATATTGTCCTGCCAGTCTTTACGCAGCTGGTTAAGATCGGCCTGGGCTTCGGACTGTTTCAGTTCGATAGGCACCACATCCTTATAAAATGTGAATGATGAATTGGTTTCACAAAAAACAGGCTTATGACCATCCTGTACGCAAAGCAACCACTCGTTTGATTTATAGATCTTATCGGCAACCTCACTCTGAGGGGCAGTACAGCCGCAGAAACCGAAGGAGATACGCTTTACCAGCCGTACACCGTCAATTTCCATAATGATGCGATACAGATCAGACAAACGCACTTCGGTACGCAGTTGTGAAGCTGCAAGCTCCGAAGGGATTATGAAACCTTGTTTAGCAAACTTGGTGTCGATGCCCTGCAAGTTTTCAAAATCAAGTACCGGACCTTCAAATATCTCATCGGGCTGCATACCTTTGTCAAGCAGTTCCTGAAGCAGGTAAAATGTAATGTCGGGTGTAAGATATTGCTCAATATTAAACATGATCTTAGCCCAGATCATTTCAGGATCGGCCTGGGGCTGGAGTTCAATTTCGGCACATATAACTATCTCCTGGTTTTCGACCGCTTTAACCTGATCAAGGTCCTCACACAGCTCGCGGAAGTAATGATATACTGATTTTATTTGTTTGATGATATCGTTCTGTTTGGCTTTGATCTTAGCTGCATCGCCACCCAATTCAGGAAAATCTTCAAAATCTATCAGGATATCATTTATCCCCTTTAAATCAAACTTAACTTCTTTACCTGTTTGCGCATTTTCGCCGGGTTTAGCATACCGCAACATCGGTTTACCATCGGGTTGTTTATAGTTGGCGATGATACTATGGGGCGATTTTTTGATCCAGGCATTGCGTACACCATCAATCCGTACAAACAACTGGCGGTAATCGTCAGGAGTAACCGGGTAGGTGGGCAGTATTTTTATGGCAGATAAAAACTGCTCATGCATACTGGTAGTATTGTCATGATCAACTGCCAGGATATTTTCGACAGGCAGGGTAATGCGGTAATTAAGATCAGTTAGCGCATAGCAAAGCATCTCGAGCGTGGTAATACCCGGATCATGCACGTTATAATCCGACCAGATGGCGCTGGCCAGGTCGCGAATGTGCTGCATGCCTTCGGTGCGCAGGGTATTGTACTCGGGCCCAAGGCTGGTATCAATTTGTTTCGGTATGGTTAACTGATCAATCATGGGCATGTAGGTATGGTTTTGGTATCAATTAAATGTTGCTTTGCTGATACAAGGATGGCCTTTGAATTGCCTGCCTCCAAAACATCGGGATTTGCGGGTCCCGATGCTGTGAAGTACATCTTAAAATCAGCTATATAATCAACATAAGGTAGCTCTTCAATAAAGCGGATCACCACACTTTTATACAGGATGCCGCCAAAATCAATATCTGCATTACGATTAAAAGCCCAGGGCGACAGGTAGTTGATCACATCGGTATTCAACTTTGCAGCATACAGGTTTTCATCCAGCCCAAAGTAAAACTTCACCTTAAAATCAAGGATCACTTCTTCATAGTCGGGATTAATAGCCAGCAGGTCAACATGCATGGAATTTAAAGCCGACAGGTATTTGGTGATCTCGCTGAGTGTATTTTTGCTTACGCGGGGCTTAAAGGGATCAAAACTGATTTGGTTGCGGATATCGGGGATAGCCACAACCCTCACACTGCCCGGGGCAACTTCAATATTATCATTGGTATGGTTAAGGCATTTAACCCTGAACACCTGCGGAAACTGCGCCATTACCAGGTGCTCATAATCCCAAATTGTAATTGCCCGGTGTTTGTGCCTTAAGCGCTCGCTTACACGCAGGCGGAAAGCACCGTCATCCTCCGGCAATAAACCGCCAAACGAAGCATAGGGCTGAGTAACCGATTTGATCTGCGGTAACCTGTCAACCAGTTTGCTGATGGTGCCGGCTGGCAACCCGGTTTCCAAATGCGAAAGTTCATTGTCATTATCAGCAAATTCAGCTTCAGCCGCCTGGATATGTACATTGATAAACTTACAAACTGAATCAATTGTAACGGCAGTTGGCAGTTCAACACCAAGCCAGGTTAGGCTTTGGTTAAGGAAAGTATTGATAGTTGTAGCACCTTCTGGAATTAAAAACTTGATGATGCCGGAGCGTAAAAAATCATTGGTGTCGTCGCTGATGATATTACTCTTATCCAATGCCAGCCATTCGTTGCCGGATAGGTAAAACCACTTAGGTTGTATGGTATCAGAGAATGATGGTGCAAGCGCATCCTCACTGCCCTCAGCAACTTGGAAAAGGATACTGGCTACCGAGCCTGTTTGAATACCTGCAATCCCTATGTAAAAAGCTGCAAGATCAGGCGCTTGACGTATGGCTGTAATGTTACCATCAATAAGGCCATGAAATTGTTTTTTGAGGAAAGCGTGCTGCTCGGCCTGACCAAACGGTGTTTCATGGAAAAATTGAACGTTATGGTTCACATAGTCGGCCAGCAGATCTGCATTGCTGTTATTGCCGGTCAAATCGTCAATCTTATTTTTAGCCGATGCCTTGTAGTCGAGCTTTAGTGATGCTATTTCGGGCGTATAAGGAGGTTGTGGTATAAGCGATGTTCTCCCTGTGTTGCTCATCGCGGCTGCGAACAGCTTTGGATATTCATTATGCAGAAAATCACGCTCCAGTTTGATGCGGATGTAATTGTCTTTAACTCCGGCCGAAAAATTTTCTGTTTGAGCTTGTACCGTAGTACCCGATTGCTGAAAACCGATGAAACCCAACACCGGAAAAAAGAACTGCATGGGTTGTACGTACTGCTGCACCAATGCCTTTTCCGCCTGTGGGCCAATGCCGCGATTAAAAGTACCGGAAACATTAAAATACAGGTATTTATTAATAAAATAGGATGCCTGGTTTACTGGTTGCTGCACACCGCCCGGCTGTAGTTTAAAAGTATTATCAAGTACATTAATCTCACTTCCATTATCAGGGAACCATGTGCCATCCTTTATATAGGCCACTTTGGCCTTAAAGCTGTCTTTGCCTGTTATAACAGGTTTGCCCCCATTTGTTGTTTCAGTACCAGTGTTATCAGCGGTGATGTCATATTTGTTTGGGCTGAACGGCAAGGTCAAATATTTTTCGCGGTATGCGGTATAATAACCTTTTAGGTCTGGCGGTACACCTTTCCACTCTATCTGAGGTGAAATTTCCGTCCATTCTTTTTGAAAGATCTCGGCACTGCCGATGTATAGAGCTGAGTCCGCTTTTGGCACAGCACCAAAGGCAAAAAACGGTTTTGAAGGGTCAACCTTACCGTTATCATTTTCAACAGCCAGATTTTTCATGCCTGTTACCGCCACATCTATCTGCACATTATTGAGCTTAGCTTTACTCAGGGCAACGTAAACAGGATAGGCATTATCCTTAACGCTCATCAGCAGGCGGATTACCGGGAAATTGGTTTTATAACTTTCTTTATGAATTGCCCGATCATAGGGCACAACAGCCTTTGCTTTAGGCGGTACATTTAAGGTGATAACCAATTGCTGCTGGTTAAGCGTAACAGGCGTTATTGAAGAAAAATCAGCCTGGAGCCAATCCTTTTCTGACGTTAAAAAAACCTTAAACAGCTGTCCTATTAATGCAGGATCAAAGGAATCGAGCCCGGTAAAGCTGAGTGTTAATGTTATGGTACGGTCGCCCTCGCTCATGAGCAATACTTTAGAGGCAAAGGCAAAACCCATTGAAGCTGTTGGCCAGCTTTTACTGCCAAAAGGGTTCCACTTGGGCACATCGTCCTTAAAAGGTGTACCTAAACCATCGGCCGAAAAAGCAACATCGGCATAAGCAACTTTTTTATCTGCGGCCGACTGGTTCCAGCTTTTCATGGCCGCTATGGTAGCGCTGTTTACGGCCAACTCGGCATTAGTTTTAAAAACAACAGGTTTGGGCTTAAGGCTTTTATCCTTACCGGCATCAACCGCTGTATCCTCGGGCAGCAGCAAACCTGTAAGGTTACGGGCCAGTTCAAATATCAGATGTACTTTATCCGGTACTTCGGGACGGTTACGCAATTGCAATACCCGTTTAAAATAAAAATCAAGATGGCGACCTGTAAACTGATTCAATGCATCTTCCGAATGCTGCAGCAGCATAATGAAACACATAAACAAGGCCAAGTGAGGTTCCACATCGCTTTTAATGCTTGAATCGGGAAAACCCAGGCCCGCATTTTGCATTTTAACCTCAACCTGTTTCAGAAAATCCTGCAACGCTTTTTTATCCTGGATAAAAAATGGCTTCCAGTCGCCCTGGGGATAATTACTGTCTTTAAGGGTATAGTAATTTATTTTATCGGCATAAGCAGCGGCGAACGTCAGCCAGTCTTCCATGCCCAATTCCTCAATTGGGGCGTAGGCTGGGTCAAGCGCTTTCAGAAAGCGCTGTGACTGGCTTGAGCCATCACGTTGAAGTGGATTTTTATCGTTACAGGCCATGGTTAGTTCTTATTGGTTGGTAGTTATGCTGGTAATGTCATTTTTATAATAAGGGAACACGTAGTTGTACCTTGAATTGGTGGTACGAACCGTGTAATTAAGCTTAATAAGCAAAATCCCCTCGTTATCCATACTGGTATCAACCTCGGTGCTGTTCAGCGTTATCCTTGGTTCAAAATATAGTACGGATGTTTCAATCAGATCTTTGATATAGGTTTTGAGAGTGAGGTTAACAGCCTCAAAAACTATTTTTTGCAAATCGCACCCGAAGGTTGGCTGCATAATGCGCTCGCCCAGCCGAGTGGTAAACAGGATGCCCAAACTGCTTTCTATATCGGCCTCGTCGGTAAGCATTTCAACTTTGCCGGCAGCCTTGTCAAAACTTGGCGGGAAACTCCATCCCCTGCCTATAAAAGGTATTTTTGGTTCCATTGATCAGCCTCCGATTATTACTGTTGGGCAGCCTAACACTATCGATCCGCCGTGCGCCGTGCTATCGCCCATGCGGGCGGCGGGTTTCCCGCCAATCATGACCGTTGCCGAACCCATAATGATTGAGTCGGGCGGGCCGGCGCAGGTACACATATCGCCCACGCACACGGCCGGCATACCACCAATGAGTACTGTTGGTACCCCCGGCCCTATCACCGGCCCGCCTACATGAGGTGATGGCCCGTTAAACATAGGGCATACGTGCATATCGCCTATCCGTGCTGCTGCTGCCATTTTTTGTTATTAGTTTATTTGTACAATTGAGCCTTTCAGTGTGGCCGTACCGCTTGACTTTACCTCTACACTTGCCGATCCTTCGGCCGTAAGTGCGGTGTTGGCTTTCAGGCCCAGGTTCATTCCCTCGGCGTTAAAATCCTGCTGGGCTTTAAGCACCAGTTTGCCTTTGGTTTCGATGGTTATGCCATCGCTGTTCATTTTTATCGAGTTGTTGTTTTCGTCCTTTATCTCTATCGCCCCGGCATCTTCATCCATGATTATTTTTTTCCCGGCAGGCGTTTCGATGGTTACCGATTTTTTATCGTCATCAAAAATGAGTTTCATTTTGCTGCGGGTTACAAAACCCTTTTGGTTATTGGCATCGGCGGCAGTTAAAGGGGCAGTTTTGTTGCTGCTATTCAGCATGCCCAGCACCACCGGTTTACGCGGATCGCTATTTAAAAAACCGACTATTACTTCGTCACCGACTTCGGGCAAAAAGAAACTTCCACGCTCTTTTCCGGCATCCAGGGTGGCTACTCGTGCCCAGATCCCCTGATCATCAGGGCTAATCACCGGCATGCGTACCAAAATGCGGCATTCGCCATCGGGGTCGCTTTCCAGTTGGGTTACTACCCCTATTTGTAAACCCGGAACCGCCTGGATCAAGGCCGAAGCTGGTTTTATACTGGTTTCAAATTTTTCGGTAAACCATTGCGGATCCAAACCAAACTGTACTTCCAGTTGCCAGTCGCCGGCAGAGATATGATGCTGGATATGACTGACAAAAGTATTGCCGTTAAAGCGGTCGCTCAGGTTACTGAGTTTGATGATCATGCCCGGTTTAACCGTATGAATCCCCTTAAACTTTACCCTGCCCCGCACCTTTGAAAGCACTTGTTTTTGCTTGAGCGATGTTGCCCAGGCCTGTAACTCAGGCTGCGAAAGCTTCCCGCCATGATTTAAGTGATAATTACTTTCATTGAACACCCCTGCCAGGTCATCAGAACTCAGATTTCCGTTCAACTCGCCCGATGGCGGATTGGCATCCACCTTTTCAATTTCCTGTGATGCCGGGTTCCAGGTGCGGCCTGTTATGGAGGGGAACTGGATCCTTGAATCAATCTCGGCATCCAACTCCAGCATGGTAGCACCAAATGATAATTCCACAACCGCGGTACCGCTTATTTCCGGCTTTTTAATGGATAAGGTGTTATCATCTGTATAAACCAGCATCCCGTTTAACTCGGCACGACCCGTTATAAAATCCCAGTCGGTAGCTTCGTATTGTACCAGGTCGCTGGTAGTGATGTTCATATCGGCAACATCGGCAGTTAAACCGCTGTAAGTACCTGCAACGGTGGTTATGGCGTCGCTGTCCTTCACATTTTCGCCAAAGTATTTGCTGTGGCGGGCAAGTGTCATGGCAATGGCCTTATCGCGGCATTCAATAACCAACTGCGAACCACTGTTACGCAGCTTGATACTGTGTTTGATAACCACACCTTTAAACAACGTATAGTTATCCGATTCGTAACCGCATAGGATCTCGATGTTTTTTCCCGGCACAAATAAGTCGCCATTGCTGGCATCAAACTTTTGGGCCGAGGTATCGCCGTCCATGATCACCAGTTTGGCAGCAGCTATGCGGTTTACACCTTTATCAATTGATATAGCCTCCACCTGCATCGTACGCGGTATCTCGGTACCCTCAACCTTTACAATCGGGGTAACAACGGTACTGGGCCGGGTGGTTTCTATGGTGCGGCTATCTGCCATGATCTGTTATTGGTTTAATGGTGGAAACTTGATCTTTGTACCAGTTGCGAGATACCTGAAATCGTTGAGGCTGTTTGCCTGGGCTACTTCGATGTAATACTTTGAATCGCCGTAGATCTGGTAGCAAAGCAGCGGCAACGTATCACCCTCGTTTATCACCCTGACTTTGGTCAGATCAGGCGATTGTGCGTTTTCCTTTGCAACCCGCTTTTTATCCTCAACCGAACCAATGAACGAAGCTTTTACAATAGCCCTGAGCGGGCGACCCTGACTATCAAACAGTTTGTAGCTAATATCCATGGTTTCCAAAGCTCCGTCAAACTGGAGTGTTCCCCAATAGATACTTACAAACCTTGGCCTATGCTTATCACCCTGGTATTCAATGATGAGCTTTTGCAGTTTGTCGATATCTTCATCAACCCCTAAATCGCCGGCTGTAGCACCATTGATTACCCCTGTACGATCGAACATCAGCTCAAAATCCATCTTCTGCGGCTCGATCTTCGAGAACTTAGGCAACTTGCCCGATGTTCCCTGCGCCTGTTTATCAGAATACTTGATCTCGATCTTCTGGCTGTAGCTTTCCGGGTTGACTTGCACAAACATGGAGCCTTCCTCATTTTTGCTCTTCGGATCGGACCAGGCCACGATCTTCATTTTGGTTACATTATCGGCCATCAGCGTTCATTTTTATTTTTTAAAATCTCCAATATCTGTTCCACGCATTCGGCAATGATCTCGTCTTTATCACCGCCTCCTCCGCCCTGGCTCCCACCTCCTCCTGAAGGTTTTGAATCTTGTTCGGCCGGACTTTGGTTTACGCTTAAGCGGATATTCAGTTCTCTGATCTCGATTGGCATAGCATCAGGTTTGAAGGGTGTAATACTGGTATTGCAGCTCAAAACTTTCAATAGCGATACTGTTTTGTTCGGCGTTCAAATCGCTCAGGCTCCATTTTTTGGGCCAGGCCTGTACTACGTTCCAGGTTAAAAGCGGGTCATGTTCTTCGTTAAGCAGACTTACAGTAAGGTCTTTAGGCTCAATAATGAAATTTTTGAACACATTATTGCACCAGTCCATCAGCAGTTTTGATTCGGTAATGAGCCCCCGTTTTAGCACCAGTGCCGGAAACTTCGCCCTCACCGGCAGCGCATGTTCAAAACGGTTTTCGCCACCCTCCTTTTTGGATTCTGTTTCCATCTCCATGGATAGACCTGATACGTTCTGGAACCGGCTGTCGATATTTTCATCGCCAATGCCCGTAAACACCACCTTAAAATGAAAGCCTAAAGGCGGATAACCCGATTTAGCGTCGAAGGCCATGATTAGCCGTTTTTAATGGTTAAACCTTCGTGCGCAACTTCAAGCGTTTCAATTGCAGCTTCGTTAGCGTCTGCCTTTAAATCTGCCGACTGGATCTTAACCGGGAAGGCATTTTTAACCGACCAGGTAACCACCGGCTGATGCTCTTCATTGAGCAGGTTGATGGTAAGGTCGCGACGTTCTATCTGGTTTAGTTTTACGGTATTCATCCAGTCATAAAACTCGTTATCATTAGCAAATGTGCCGCGTTTTAGGGTGATGTTGCCGTATTTGCGCATGCCAGGCATTTTTACCTTGTTATATTCCTTGCTGCTGCCTTCGCGGTATTCAACCACTTCGGTCTCGATTTGTAAGCCGGTTACTTCGGTAAAACCGATGCGTGTGCCACCCCAGTCAACCTGGAAATGGAATTTGGGTAGAGGATAATTTGCCATTTTATTTGTTTTAAATGAAATTCAATTGATTTAGTTAACTCTCCTGCATTTTATGTGAGAAGCGGAGGATGATGAACTCAGCAGGCCTTACTACAGCCATACCAATTTCAACTATCATGCGGCCTTCCAAAATGTCAAGCGCGGTCATGGTTTCGTTAAGGCCAACGTGTACAAAAAACGCGTCTTCGGGTTTAGCGCCTTGTAAGGCCCCGGCGCGCCATTGCAGTGTTAAAAAGTTCTGGATCATTACCCTCACCTTTGTCCAGGTGTTGGCATCATTGTTTTCGAACACAAAAGGATAGGTAGCCTTTTTAACCGACTCTTCAACCATAATAAAGAAACGCCTCACCGGAATGTAGCGCCATTCGTTATCATTACCTGTTAAGGTACGTGCGCCCCAAACGAGGGTGCCCCGACCGGCAAATGCCCTAATAGCATTGATTGATTTACCTGTAGCGGTGACGTTCATATCGTCCTGGTCACTGTTGTCAATTTTTACTGCAGGGCCAATCACGTTATTAAGGCTCACATTAGCCGGTGCTTTCCAAACGCCGCGGGTGCCATCAACATTTGCATAAACCCCTGCAATTGCTCCCGATGGTGGGATAGTGTTCATTTTAAGCGTTGTTGCCGAGTTAACGCTACCAAAGAATGCGCTACCTGCAAACAATGCCTGTTCGGCCAGGTTTTCATAAAACAGGGCTCCATTTATTAAACCACCAAGACCTGTTAAAATAGTGGCAACGGTATCCTGCAATGCCTGTAAAATGGAAAGCGCGCCCGCCGCGTCTTTGGTAAAATTATCGGCATTGGCAGCTATTGCAGCGTAATTTGAGTTTGCTAACCATGGTGTATTATCTAATACAGAATAAACAGGTGTTGGGTTACGGCCAGCCGTAGTATTGGCAGCCACCTTAGCATTTTTTTCATATGCTATTAGTTTGGTAATAGCAGTTTCCAGTTTAGCATCTTTGCTAAGCGCGTCAATATCATTGCCGTATAATGCGCTAACAGCAGGTGCATCTTTAGCCTTCTTACCAGCTGTTACAATAGCCGCTAACAAGTCAAGATAAGCGGTTAACTGCACATCAGGAGTTACGTTTTTAGCGATATTATTTGCCAGGGCAGTTAACTTTGCCTTTACAGCATCAACGCCGGTTGACCTCAATGCTGTTGCGTCTGCGGCGGTGCTAAATATTGAGCCAATTACTTTATCGCTATCTTTTATAGCGTTTTGCAAGTTTGTCACCAGCGCTTTTTCGGCGGCGCTTTTGGAAAAGCTATCATAGTTGGTGATCTTGGCAGGCACGGCGGCATTACTCCAAAACTCAAGCTGCCTGAAATCAAGATTAATGTCATAACTAACTATAATCCACGGATAATAAGCCGCCCCATAGTTAAGGTTATTAATGCCGATAGAACTGCGGAAGTTATCAATAGGTTTATAAGTGGCATCCTGCCGTTTATAGCCCTGTAAAACATCAAATATTGAGAACCTGTCTTGCAAAGCGGCACACAAGCCTAATGCTTGGGTTTGCAGGCCGCTAAAGGCAACAAGATCGGGCTTGCCTGCACTTACCAAAGTAACCGCGTCAGGGAATAGGATCAGGGTAGGCTCATCCTCGGCCGACAGGACATCGATACCAGCGGATATAGGCGGTGCTGTTACTGAGGCTGAATAATTTCCAACCGAAACTATATAACATGGCCCTCCGCCGTTATCAAAGTATTGCCTTAACGATGGATACAGGAGAAAAGTTTTATCAGGTGCAACATTCAGGATTTGGTTCGTAGCCGGGTCAACAGTAACCCTAAACGTTTGCTGTACGTAAGCGCCGCCAAACAGGCTCTCAAACTCCAATAGTGATTTTATACGGGTTGGTACATTCAACAACGATTTACCTTCTGGTGTTAACGCAAACGAGGTAAAACCAATAAAGGCAGGTATAGCGGTTTCAACCTGGGCAACTGATGGCGGAAACAGTGCAATTTCCTGCACGTAAACTCCGGGTGTTTTATAAGCCATGACTAATTGATTTAAGATTGAACCATTTTATGACTGAAACGCAGAATGATAAACTCAGCCGGGCGAACCACAGCCATACCCACTTCAACAATGAGCCTGCCTTCCAGTATATCCAACGAGGTCATGGTTTCGCCCAGACCAACGTGTACAAAGAAGGCATCCTCTGGCTTGGCGCCCTGTAAGGCACCTGCGCGCCATTGCAGTATTAAAAAGTTGGCTATCATACCGCGTACCTTTGCCCATGTGTTACCATCGTTAGGCTCAAATACAAAGGGTTGCGTTGAGTTTTTAACCGATTCTTCAACCATGTTAAAGAATCGCCTTACTGATATGTAACGCCATTCGTTATCATTCCCTGCAAGTGTACGTGCCCCCCAAACCAATACACCTTTGCCCGAAAATGCCCTGATAGCATTTACCGATTTACCTGTGCTGGTTACGTTCATATCTTCCTGATCGGAATCATCAATTTTAACCATTGGTGCCGATACCAGGTTGAGGCTTACATTTGCCGGCGCTTTCCAAACACCGCGGGTATTATCCACATAAGCATAAACACCTGCTATTGCCGCTGCCGGAGGCAAAATAACCGAGAACAGGCTGGTTTGCTGTTTAATATAGTTATACAGATCACTGTTGATGTGATAGATAGAATTGGCTGTATTGGCATCATCACGAAGAACAGCAGTGGCTGGAAAATCTGTTGCGGTAACGCCTGCACCTGTTACAATCAATTGCTTGCTTTCATTGCTGAAATAGTTGATACTGGTTTGCAGCCATGGGTAGTACGCAGCACCGTAACTAAGGTTATTAACTCCAATAGCGGTACGGAATGCCGTTGCGATATCGCCAAATGCTTTTTTCCCTTTATCGGCAACTGCCACGTACGGGTCAATAAGCACTACCCTGTCCTGTAAAAATGCCGCCTGGGCCAAAGCCGCGGTATATAAGCCATAATAATCGGCAGCGACGGTAAGGGTAGCCGCATCAGTAAAAAGCAGGATAGTTGGCTCATCTTCTTTTTGAACCGCGGCGAGCGCGTTGGTAAGCAGGGCTTTATCAACGTTAACTGCCGCACCGGTTTGACCCGCCGAAACAATGTAACAGGGACCGCCGCCATTGGCAAAATAAAGCTGCAAGCAATAGTACATCCTGAATTTCAGCGCCGCATAAGGGTCATCGACAGCGGCATCAAATGAAAACACGCCCGCCGCTTTTTTGATTTTGATACCGGTTGCTGTTCCGGCAGTGGTGAACAACGTGTTTTCAGCAAAACCAAATATCTGCTCATATTCTTTAAGCGATTTGATTCTGATAGGGTTGTACTGCAGTGAGGCCCCGTTATAGCTAATATTTTGTGTGTAGCCTATAAAGGCAGGGATAGCCGTTTCAACCTCGGCTACCGATGGAGGTAGGAGCGGAATTTCTTCCACATAAACACCCGGAGTTTTGTATGTTGTTGCCATATTACTGTTTTTTACTTCTTAAAAAAATATGTCTGAAAAAATCTGATTGGTTTCTGGTTTAATAAGCGACGCCGTTGCGTTTGGCAGGTCAATAGTAGTTGGATTATTATTTTTATCCTTTACCTTCACGGCTATAAAACCCTGCCTTGTAAGAGGCAATGCATTATCACTCACTGATGCTGCTCCGAAAATTTTACCTATGTACCGCCAATAAGTTGCCCTGTTTTTAAACCGTAAGCTAAACACCGGCGATTTCAGCGTGGTATCAGCCTGTAACAGATTATATACGGCGTTGCTTGTTTTGACACAGATATCAATAAAAGCCCAGGCCGATGAATTTATGCTGTAGTAAAACGGAAAATCATCTGTATAACCTGTATCAGCCAGGTGAGCTGTGTATAAGCCTTCGGGTAAACTACCCAGATCGGCCTTTATAATATTCAACGGACCTGTTTCCATACTGGTAAGTACATTTACCACATTTCCGGCCCGATCTTTTATAGTTAGTACTGGAGCTTTGCCTGCTACTGTTACCTGGTAGGTAAATATGCGCCCGGACTGGCGGATCAGGTCGCTGCTACCGGTGTAAGCCAAAGGTTTTCCGCCAACAAGCGGATCGGTAATCCAGTTACCTGCAGGCGTAGCTCCGGCAGTTGGATCAAGGTTATTTTTTTGCTGCGCGATAAATAATTTGGTTGGCGTAGCCTGGTTATCAACCAGCATATCGCCCGGGTAATAATCGGTAGCAGCTTTGTACACATTTGGCGTGGCAGTCAAAAAAGGGGCTACACGCGGCGAATACGAAGGATCGTTAGTGAAAAAGTACACCATACCATCCGGCGCTTTCAAAGGCAGCGAACTGTAATTGGCAAAAAGTCCATCGTTAATGGCCAAATTAAAGCTAAATACCGTAGTATCTGCAGGTACTATCTGCGGCTGCTCCTTGGTGCCATTTAAGGTATATGGGATGCCGGTTATAATGCCGGTTTCTGTTTGTTTATAAACGATATGCAAACCTGCAAACATGGCCCTGGTAGCATTGGTAGGTGTTACACTCATGAAACTGCCTATATCGTAACGCCCCAGCATAGCCAACCGCGCATCGGCACTCAGCGTATCAAAAAGCGTAACACCGTCGTCAAGGTGATAATGATGGCGGATGTCAATCTCAAACAGTGTTTCGTAGTTCAGGTCAAGTACCATCGGGTTATCATTTATAGGTTAATCGCCCGCACTAATCATTAACTCAGTTTATCGGTCAGTTCTATCTTCTTAATGATGCCGCGTGTTTCGGTCACATTGTCGCGCAATATTTCAATGAGTCTTACGCGGTACAGTACATATGGAAATTGCTTGCCGCCCAGCGTGCTCCACAGGTAATTGGCCTGCTCAAATGTGGGCGAGTAGATATCAAGGATGAGGCGAAAATCGCCAAGGCCCACTTTTGTGGTCGGGCTGTTTTGTTTAGTAAAGGTGTTCTTCCCCTGAAAAAACTCAACTATATATGAAAGGAAGATCAGTGATTTTTCATATGAAGAATGAAGGCACGCCGAAAACAAAACATACAGGTTAAGGTACATGGGTGCATTACGATAGTTAATATCATCGCCATTGCGTACATAATTGGGGATGTTTTTCATGGTAAATTCTTCCGAGATATTTACCAGTGTTACCAGGACATTCTCAAGCCCCTTGATCTCGTCATCGCTCAGGTGGGCCACATTTTTAAGCTGGGTAAAGCTTGAACTGAGCCCGCTGTTGCCATCGGTTGTTTTGAGATAGTTGTTCAACTGCTCAGTTAAAAAACTTAAGGTCTGGTAAATCATGATAATTAGATGTTTATAGGTGGTTGCAGTTTGACTGCTGATGTTATTTCAAAGTTGGGTATCTGGCTTTAGTAACCTGCAAGTGTATGCACGTTAATTACCGCGTATTTATACGCAATCGACCCACGTATAAATACGTGGTAATGAATAGGTTAAAAAAACACAAAAGCTTTAAATTTTAATAAAAACGAGGTTTTTCAGGTAATTGGCGAGGCGTTACGAAGCACTGATTTTTAAAACTGCGTAAATCATGCAAAGCAGATAAGCAGCTACTATGCAAACAACACATCTATCTGATGTTCAAACAAATATATACAACATGATTACTACTATCCTAAAGGATACCGGTATCCTTTAGGATAGTAGTATCTTTTTGATAGTTAAGTAGGGTAATTTTGCTTTCACAAAATATAGAGCAATGAAAATATTACATCTAATCAGTAGTCCGCAGGGCGCAGCATCATTCAGCGTAAAATTAGGCAATGCCATTGTCAGTGAATTACAATCGGCGCATCCGGATCATACATTAACCACACATGATTTAACAGCCACCCCATTTCCGCACCTGGAAGAAGCGCACCTAACTTCTTTTTATACTCCCGAAGAAAAAAGAACGCCAGAGCTTGTTGAAGCCGTTAAACACTCAGACGAAGCAATTGCTGAGCTAATGGGTGCCGATGCCATAGTTATTGATACACCTATGTATAACTTCGGTATCCCATCAACCTTAAAAACATGGATAGACCATATTGCCCGCGCAGGCAAAACTTTCAGTTATGGCGAAAAAGGTCCTGAAGGCCTGGTAAAAAACAAAAAGGTATATCTGGCCATTTCATCGGGTGGAGTATACTCAGAAGGTTTTATGAAACCTTATGATTTTACCGAACCTTATTTAAGAACGACTTTAGGCTTTTTAGGAATGACGGATATCAAAGCTTTCAGAGTTGAAGGTGTAAAAATGCCCGGCTTACAGGAAACAGCTTTGGACAAAGCAATACAGGCTATTGAACTTTAATAGCAAACAAAAAAGGGAGGCTTTGGCCTCCCTTTTTTGTTTATGCTTTTTATCTTTCAGATCTTCACAACAAAACTATCCGTCAAAACAGCTGTATGTTCGTCTTCATCTGCTATCGTATAATACTCACCTGTTAAATTAAGTCCCTGATTATTCCGTTCGAGGCTTATTTTTAAGAAACCATGTTTGGTATCGCAATTATGTTCAAGGCTTACACCATCAAAGCGTGAGTCTTCGGCAGTGAACCTTTCATTGTCAGTCAAAGCAATGGGGTGTAATTCGTCAAACCCTCCGGTACCGGCTACAATGTATGGCACTGCTGTTAAATCATCATATTGTTTGCTGAAACGCTGGTAGTTGTGCACGTGCCCGCTGAAAACAATATCGGGCCTGATCCCGGTTTCTTCAAAAACGCCTTCCAGAAAATCAATCATCGGTAAACTTGCCCCATGATTAATATCTGCTGAATAAGGGGCGTGGTGCATGCAAAGAATAATAGCTTTATCAGGCCGTTGGCTATCCGCCGATCTTAGTTCCCCTATAAACCAATCGCGCTGCTCAAGAGTAACAACGCCGTATTTAGGCACATTTGTGTGCAAACCGATGATAGTTGCCAGCGGAGTATCCATTGTCCAGTAAATATTGGGCTGCGGCACGCTTTTGCGATCTATCTTGCGACTCAGCATTACCGGGCGTGAAACCGTATCGCAAAACACGGTTGTAAAAGCATCAAGGCTTTGATACGGCATTGCGGCAGCCGGGTTTACATCACTATCATGATTGCCTGCTATGGCAATAATTGGCCCAGGATATACACTGTAAGGCTCAAAGAATTGGTCGTAATAGTTGTGGGCCTCACCGTAGTTGTAAACAACATCACCCAAATGATATAAAAACATGGGCTTGTCGGCGCCGGAAAACGCTTTATATTGCGCGGCCATTAAGCTTGCTATGCGTTTTTGTGAGCCGGGGTTACGGATACTGCCCGTATCTCCCACCATATGAAAAACCATTTTATCATCAGCAATACCAGTCACCACATCATGTACCGATAAATGATAAGGATAATTGCCGGAGTGTTCGGGCAGCGGCTGAAATTTATAGCTATCGTCCGGCTGGTCTTTTTTGATAACCGGACTAATATGTTTTGATGCTGAAATTAAAGCTATTTGCTCCATAATAACTACAAAATTACGTATACTAATATTAAGAAAGGGTTAAATTGAAGTTTCATATTTCCGGTAAAGAGCATTACTACATTGAAGCATGCTTATAATTTCAAGAAAGATGTTTTAGATGGTTTATCCTCCTTATGGCAATTGAAGTGTTTACCTTTGCCGCATGAAAAACTACAAAATAATCTTATCTGCGGCCCTGCTGGCCTTATCTGCATGTAGTGTTAACAAGGTAAAAAGCACCTCTGCCGGTTCCGATTCTGCTAAAGATCAAAACTCTGCTCCTGCTGCAAGCCCAGGCCTGTTTGCCAAATTGCAAATAAAGAATACCATCAAGGCCGGCGACCCTGTTGAACTAAAATTCACGGTTTATAACGATGCCGATACCGCTCGTCAGTTTTGCAAATGGCATACCCCATTTGAACCGCTCATGAGCAAATATCTCGACGTTAAAGATGCAAGCGGCCAGGAAATGTTATACAAAGGCGCTATGGCTAAAAGAATAATGCCGCCGCCTGCCAGCAGCTATATCAAAGTTAACCCTAAAGATAGCTTATCTGTTACTGTTGATCTGCTAAAGGCGTATGATATCACTAAGCCATCAAAATATACTGTTATTTATGTAGGTCAAAATATGAGCGGGCTAACATTAAAGGATAGCATTGAGTTTGTTTATGGAGGGAAATAAACAACTGTAAGTAATTCCCCCTTCAGGGGCTTAGGGGGCCACCGCCTTCATTTTTGCCAACGCTGTTTTAGCTACCGTTAAAGCATCCTGCGCATAATAGCTTTTATTGAAAACCTCGAACGAAATCACCAGTGGCCGTTCGGGGTTTTTAACTATTTGCAGGATCCGTTTAAGCGGGGCAATACCATCACCACAATAGATCCTGTCGGGTTCGGAGATTTGCTCCGGACTGATCCCTGCCGGGTAGTCATTCACATGAAAAATATCAAGTGCGTGGTGTCCAACATAGTTCAGGCTCTCCACTGCCGATTGGCCTTTAAAAATATGGAACACATCCAGTAACATCCGTGCGTTAGGATTACCGCATTGGGTAGCCACATAAAGTAACTGGCTTATATGCTTGAGATTCTGCGATCCGCCCCACATTTCCAGCTGAGGCATAACACCCGTTTGTTCGCCCATTTTCAAGATGGTAAGGTATCGTTCGGTAACTACATCCAGATCAAGCACCGGCCCTTTGGTCATACCAGCCGGAGGGGCAGCAATGTGATGGCAGCCTATCTGCGCCAGCATTTCCATTTCCTGCTGTAGTTGCACCAGCGCTTTTTTGCGGATAGCTTCATCATCGGCCAGCCATGGGGCAAAGCCTATGGCATCTTCAATTTTAAGTCCCAGGCCGTTGATAATCTTTTTGGCTTCGCTTAATGAGCCGCCGCCCTGCAAATAGGATTGCAGGGTATCAATCCAGATTTCAACAGAAGTAAAACCGGCTTTGGCAGCCACTTCAAGCTCCTTAACAAAACCAAGGTTATGCCCGCGGATGGTACTCATGTTTAACGAGTAAACGAAGCCGTTCCCCGCTTTGGGCGCTATCGGTGCTGCCGAAACTCCTGGTTCGCTTAATACAGCGGCACCTGCCGTTAAACCTATTGCTTTTAACACTTGCCTGCGGTTTAAATTGCTCATATATTAATCTTTTAAACCTTTCAGATAGGCTATTGTAACAGGCAACTGTTGGCTATACGAAGGACTTTCATCTTCAATAAAGTAATGTTTAATGCCGGCCTTTTTCGCAGCTTTTAACACTCCCGAAATATCAATTTGCCCGGTACCTAAGGCCACATCATTTTTAGTATCCGTACCGCCGGTAAGGTCGTTAGCTACACCTTTGCGAATATCTTTCAGGTGCATTAGTTTAATCCTCGACGGATATTTGTTGATCAGCGCAGCAGGATCCTGCCCGCCATGGAACGACCATAGGATATCGATCTCGAACGAGACATATTTCGGGTCGGTATTTTGGGCGATATAATCGAACAACGTACCATCGTTATAAGTACCAAACTCATAGCCGTGGTTATGGTAACAGAAGGTTAAACCTGCTTCACTCAGGATCTTGCCTACCCGGTTAAAATCAGCAGCTGCTTTTTTGGCATCATCTAAAGTAAACTCTTTACCATGCGGAATCCAGGCAACCATCACATATTTAGCACCCAGTATCTTAGCCAGCTTGATCACGCTGCCCGGGTCATTCACAATAGCCTCATATCCAGCCCCGGTTGATGGGATGCTGATGCCGCGGTCGTCACACATTTTCCTGAACTCTTCGGGTGGCATGCCTTTTGGCCCTTCGCCTTCAATTTCGGTAATGCCTAATGATTTTATGGTATCCAGCACAGCGGCAGTTGCTTTGGGCATGCTGCTGCGAAAGGTATAGGCCTGTACCCCTATTGAATTGGTAAATAATGGCTTGCCTTGTGCCGAGGCTTTCTGTTGCCCTAAAGTCATGGCGGCTAAAAGGGCTATAGGAATGATTGATTTTTTCATGGTTTAAACTAAATGGACTATCCTTATAAAATGGTTATAAAAAGCTGTCATTGCGAGGCACGAAGCAATCCCCAAGAAGCAGAGCGCCAGGCAAGTCCGATCTGTAAAGTTCGCGATTGCTTCGTTCCTCGCAATGACGTGATTATTGATAAGGCTACTCAACAAACTGAATATCCTTTAAATTTAAAATACCGTCACTTGGCTTAGAATGTTTTATGGCGAAGAAATATACGTCATGCTTTCCGCTTATTGGCTTAGTTAACTGCCCGGTTATTTCGCCGGTTTTATCCCATGAGCCTGTGGTTTGGTAAACCGCAGAACTGATCACCGGTCCGGCTTGCGAATCTATTCTCACCTCTATCTCGCCATCATAGTCCTTCGACGCGTATTTGTAAGCAAACTTGCTGATATTGGTCAGGTCTATATTCCTGAACAGCATATATGATTTATGATTACCTGCCGAAAGGTCATTTTTGAACCGGTTGAAACCTTTCAATTCATCGGCATAAACAGCTTTAACCGCTGAGTTCCGCAAAACTACCATATCCGTAGCCTTTAGCGGACCAACAACTTTACCGCCTTTATCGGTATAAGAAGCCAGCAAGGTGTACTCACCACGCGGCTCAGCATCATTAAATTTCAAATTGAGCGTACCGGTTAAAGGCAGCGGCAACACCGGACTCTTTTTATCGGTAAGCGAAAAAATGTATTTCACTATTTCCCGCGTATCGGCATTTGATAGTTGCGGGTGGGCGCTCATTACATGTTCTGTGCCCCAACTGCCTGCACCGCCCGCGATTATCTTTTTAGAGAGCTGATCAATAGCTCCCTTTTGTGTTTTATACTTGTTAGCAATAGCCAAAAAGCTTGGCCCTACCGCAGTTTTATTAATAGTATGGCACGATTTACAATCACTACCGGCTATCAAACCTTTGCCGGGATAGCTTACTTCAGTAGTTGATAAAGCACTTAAGTTTTGTATTGTGCTGTTGGCCGACGGCTGTGGATTGTAGATGTAAAACAGTTTCACTCTTTTAGGGTCGATCTTACCGTCCTCCTTATCACTAACCATCACATGATAACGGAATGGTTTACCCTTCCATATAAATGATTTATTATCTGCACTTGCTATGGTTACTTCAGGTTTAGTATTGCCTACCCTTACAATCACTGTATCACGACCGGATAAACCGCCTTTATCAGTAACTTTTAAAATGGTTTTATATACACCCGGCTTCGTAAATGTATAACTGGCCGATGGTGTTGCTGCACCAACGGTTTTACCGTCAAATAGCCACTGATAAGTGATCTTATCGTCATCGTCAAGGTCTTTACTGTTCTGGCTGCTGAAGCTTACTTTAAGCGGGGCCTGCCCTGCTATTTCCTTCTTAGCCGGAAATTCCTTTACTTCAGAAGTCAGGAACTTTATTTTATTAAACTTATTGAAAGCCGCTGTGTCCGAAATGCTGGCTTTTGCTATCGGCGCACGGTTGCCCGTATTGTATTCAATTTTAACTAACCGGGCGTCCTCGTTCTGCGCTCCGTAAACCGAACCGTATTCCAGCATGTACAAAGCACCATCTGGCCCAAACTCCATATCAATCGGCCGCCTGAAATCTCCGTTGCCTGGCATAAAGGCTTCGTTACGCAGGTAGTTTTCATTCTGATCAAAACGGAGGTCGATCACCCAGTTGCGCATCCAATCGGCAACAAACAAACTACCATCATAATATTCAGGGAATTTGTTTGGATTTTTAATACTCTTATCAAACTCATAAAAATCACCGCCAATGGCACAGCGGCCGCCCATACCCAATTCCGGAAACTCATCAGAAGCTGCATAAGGATACCAGATCATCGCCGGTGTAGCTGGAGGCAGCACATTGAGCCCGGTGTTATTAGGCGAATTATTTACAGGCGCTTTAGGATCAAAATTTGGTCCGGGCTTAGCGTTCACAAAATCCCAGTGTGAGTAAGCAAAGTTATTGCCCACAAAATACGGCCAGCCAAAGTTACCGGCTTTACGCGCCTGGTTAAACTCGTCGTATCCGCGTGGCCCGCGTGGTGAATCGTTTCCTGCATCGGGCCCAATCTCGCCCCAGTATAAAACCGACGTTTTAGGGTTCACTGCAATCCGGTAAGGGTTACGGCAGCCCATTACATAAATTTCGGGCTTGGTTTTGGCTGTGCCTTTAGGGAAAAGGTTTCCTTCCGGGATGGTATACGTACCGTCAGCTTCGGGATGAACACGCAGGATCTTACCTTTAAAATCATTGGTATTACCCGCGCTGCGTTGCGCGTCCAAACTATAATGTTCCGTGCCGGGACGCTCATCCAAAGGCGCATAACCATCGGAAGGAAACGGGCTTGAGCTGTCACCTGTAGACAGGTACAGGTTTTTATCCTTATCCCATGCCAGCGAACCGCCATGATGTGCACCGCTTACCTTTTGTACGGGCACTTTAAGTAAAATCTTTTCCGATTTCAGGTCGAGTACATCTGCCGGGCTTAATTTAAAACGTGAAAGCTGAAAATTAAGCGGCTCAACAGTTTGTCCGGCGGGCATATAATAAATGTAAACAAACTGGTTCTTATCAAAATCAGGATCAAGCGTAAGGCCGATAACCCCAGTGCCACCCTCATAAGTGATCGGGAATTTATGGATCACCTTAAACTTATTGGTTTTGGTATTATAAACCGAAAAGTTGCCCATAAGCTGGGTAAAAAACACGCGGCCATCCTTAGCTGCGGCCAGTTCCATGGGCGAAGCAATGTTGCTCACCAGTACAGTTTTAATAAACCGCGTTTGATCGGGTGCTACTTTTGAATAGGATTTATTGTAATTAAGCGGCTTGCCATTGCCCATAGCATATTTGATGCCACCCAGCAACTGACCTAAAAACAAAGGATCGCTGTAACTTTCGTCAGTATGGCCGCAACCGGTGTAAAAAGCACGCCCGCCATCAAACTCGTGATACCATGTTATGGGGTGATTAGCGCCATTGGTGCCACCATCATAAGTATTTTCATCAAGACTTGCAAGTACATGAATACCGCTGTAAATAGATTTGTAGTTATACCATTCATCGGTACGCTCCCACCTTGCTGGCAGGTTGGCAGTAGCCGGCTGGCTTTTATCTGTTACATCGATTGTCGCTTTGCGGATATTTGAATTATTGGGGTGACTTGAAAAATAAGCACCAACCAGTTTGCCATACCATGGCCAGTCATATTCGGTATCGGCGGCAGAGTGTACGCCCATAAAGCCACCACCTGCCTGGATATAACGCTCAAAAGCAGCTTGCTCAACGGCATTAAGCACATTACCCGTGGTGCAATTAAATACTACGGCCTGGTATTTTTTAAGGTTATCGTCATTAAAATTGGCCGAATTAGTGGTGGTATCTACATCAAAACCGTTCTCGTTGCCTAATTTTTGAATGGCAGCTATCCCAAAGGGAATACACGAGTGGTGCCAGCCTAAAGTTTTGGAAAATACAAGCACACGCGGCTTGTCAAACGGTTTTTTAAAGGAATAAAGCAGGAAGGTTAATCCTGTCAAAAAAACGTAGGTGAGTTTTGTTTTTAATGACATATTGAGATTATTATTGGTTTACATTAAATGAACAGCCATAAAAGCAGCATTATCCCCTCGCTCTGCTAAAAGGATTTATGTACAAGGCAAAAAAATATAAAATGCAGTGTTGCTAAAAGGGCTGTTCAAACAATTGGCTTACACAATAATAACTATTTAAAACATTCAGTGTGTATTAATTACACTTTTATTTTAGGCGACGATGGATTTGTAATTGAATTGTTACGGCTATTAAATTCAATGTAAAGACGCATCACATGCGTCTCCCCCATGCAATTATGGGAGTTGCCAAATTGGAAAAGTGCCTCATCCTGCGTCAGACGCATGTGATGCGTCTCTACGGAAATAATAAAAACAACGAACCCCACAGAAACTTATCCGCGGGGCTCGTACTAACCATTACAACCCAGGGCACATCAACTAACAATATGCCCTTTTATCTTTAAATACCTGGCGCTACATCTTCATAATATTCTGGTATTATGGCTTTTTGGATCAGGGTATTTTTATGTTTTTCAAGCAGCTTTTTCCACCAAAACTGGTATTTGCGGGGGTATACTACCCTATCCTTATAATCACGTTTACACAGGCCCTCGTATGAGAGCAGCTTATTCATAACCTGGCGCGAGTGGTCAACCACCATGTGCGATTTGGGTGTATACCCCATAAGCCTGTTGATCTCGCGATTGGCCTTGCCAAGCAGTATCAGCTCAAAAATGTGAATGTGAAACGTTGAAAATCCTTTTGTTCTTAAAAACGGTCGGTGAAATGTTGCTGATTCTTTCATAAAAAATAGCTTAGGTTAATAAATCCATGATTACTCTGTTTTTACCACTGTAAATTCTGTGCGCCTGTTCAGTTGTCTCCCTGCCGGGTTATCTTTACCGTTAGGTAAGGAGTTTGGCGCAACAGGCATACTTTTTCCATATCCTTTGGCATAGATGCGCTCAGTTGTTATACCCTGACTTATAATATAATCCACGCATGCCTGCGCCCTGGCTTGTGATAGCTTGATGTTATATTTTACACTGCCCACCGAGTCGGTATGCGCGCCAAGCCTGATAATCAGCTTAGGGTTATCTTTCATGATGGTAACTAATTCATTAAGCACTGTTTTAGATTCGGGCCGTAGCGTTGCCTTATTGAAATCATACAAGATGTTATTGATCACAATAGGCTTATCTTTTTCAAAAGCTTGCAGGCAGATCTCGGCATTATACAACGTATCGTTGCTCATTTGACCGCTTGCGGGGATAGGTAGGACCTTCGCGAAATAGCCTGTTTTTTCGAGCTTTAAATTGTATGGCCTTTTTGAGGTTACTTTAAAAGCATATTTGGCATCAGCCCCCGTGGTCACTTCCTTAAGGGTTTGTTTTGTCAGCGAGTCGATAAAGCTTACCTTAACACCGGGTAGTGGTTTATGCGTTTCGCAATCGGTAACTATGCCTGCCAGAATAAAGCTTTTGTTATGCACCTCGAACAGGTTCAAGCAGCAATCTGATTCCCTGTCCGAGCTGATGTACCATTTGTTGGTATCCTTGTTATCAGGCATAAAATACAGGTCATCCTTGGCCGAGTTCATCGGATAGCCCATGTTTACCGGGGCACTCCAGCTGCCGATATCACCTTTACTTTCAAAAAAATCAAATCCACCTAAACCAATAAAACCTTTCGAGCTGTATATCAACCTTTTTTCATCAGCATTATAATAAGGTGCCTGTTCATCACGATCTGTATTGATGCTGCTGCCCAGGTTCACTGCGTTTGTGGCATCACCGTCATCGCCCAAATCGCTCACCCAAATATCATCGCCGCCAAAACCACCAGGTTTGTTCGAAACAAAGAACAGTTTCTTACCATCGGCAGAAACAAACGGCTGTATTGCATTGTAACCATCAGCATTAACATTGCTGCCGAGTTTATGCAGTGGCTGCCAGGTGCTATCCTGCTTTTGCGTAAAATAAATACTATGGTAAACCTTGCTTCCCTCCTTATACCAGCGGGTAAGGTACATCCGCTTACCATCGGGGGTTAATGATGGCGTACCGTATTCGGCATCTTTTTTGGCATCATTATCTTTTAAAGTAATTACCTGCGGTTTAAGGCCGCTGGCTGCATTGGCAGTGTAAATACGGTTGATGTGTTTTTTATCATCCTTTGCAAAGCGCGATGAGGTAAACATAAAGTTATCACCTGTTTGAAGCAGGGCGTAATCTGATCCGTCCGAATTCCAATCCCCTTTTAGCTTTACAGCTTCGAGTAATTGCGGATATTTATATTGCTCTTTTGCGAAAGTACAGTTAGCTATTTCCTTATTGGCGATAGCTTTGTTTTCGTCAGTTTTATCATAACCGACGTTAAATTGCTGTAATTCAGTAATAGCATCATCAAAATGCTGAATAGCCCGTAGGCACACCCCATGCCAAAGCCTTGCCAGTGGATATGTTGCCGCATCCGGGGCATCGATGGTCTTTTTATACCAGCCTTCGGCCTCTATATAATTTTCATACAAACGGTATGATTCGGCCAGCCTGTAACTCACATAAGTAGCATCCGATGGCTTATCCTTTTTGGGCGCCTTGTTCATGGTTTGAAAAGGCACCTCCTTGCTTTGCAGCAGGTGCATACCTTCTGCAACCTTACGGTAATAAAAGGCAGCTTCGTAATAATCCTTATCCGCAAATGCCCTATCGCCCAGGTTACGAAAATCCTTACCGTACTGGCCAAAACACGTCAGGGTAATGGCCGATAAGAAAATAGTTATAATTATAGCTCTCATAGTTAAGCAATTAAAGCCTTGGACAAACAGGTTCAGGTTCCTGCACACGTTTGCGGAATACATAGCTCAGGGATAATTCAAAACCACCATTGCCACCTGTGGCACGGTTTAAGGATGATGTGTTTACATCGTAACTGGCGCCTATAATCAGGCTTTTTACGTGGTAACCTACATCGGCAACGGCAGCATCCTTAAAGCGGTACAGGAAACCAAGGATAAGGCCATTATCGTTCTGAAACTTAAATTCAGAATAAGCGCCCAGGCCCTTTATATCCGCACCCTGTTGCTTGATATAAACAGCGTTTGGTGTAAGGTCGAAAAAGTCTGAAGCTTTGATCTTAAAGCCGCCGTGAACGGTATAACGCAAGGGGATCTTACCTGCTGAATTTGCAGAGAAAGCATCTTTAGGCCTCGACAAGTGGCCTATGCTTATACCCCCGAAAGCGTTTACATCCTTAAACGGATCCCCATCGTAATAAAAAACACCGGCGTTGGCATCAAATACAGTACTGTTGGTGGTATTGAAGTTTTCAAAGCTTGGCATATTGGGGTCAAAACCACCTATTGGGGTGTACTGGCTGCCAAACTGAAGCTTGTTCATATCAAAACTACGGTTGATGATCCCCGCCTGAACACCAAAGCTTAAACGCTGGTTACCATCTGCTGAGATAGAAATAGCATACCCTAAAGCTCCATAAGCACTCAGGTAATTAAAGCTGTGCCCGCCCGATGACTGGTCGAGGATATTTACACCCAGGCTAAGTTTATCAGTTGCGCGCATATCGGCAGAGATAGCCGCCGTTTGATAGGCGTTATTGATGGTTGCCCATTGGCTTTTAAAGTTTGCGTTCACGCGCGAATCGCCATTGATAACTCCGGTTAATGCAGGGTTGAGCCATAACGGGTAAGCGTAGTACTGTGAAAAATGCGGGTCAACCTGAGCTGATAACCGCCCTGCTACCACAATAAGCAATAGCAGGGTTACAATTGTGATTTTATTTCTCATCGTAGTAGATTGATAGTTCCTTTTCTTTTGATCACTTCTCCGTCGTTTAGCGTGGCCTCAACGTAGTACACATATACACCTACCGGCTGCGCCTTACCTTTATATGTTCCATCCCATCCGGCCGACTGATTGGTAGATTTGAAGATTAATCCACCCCACTGATCATATATCGACATATTCATGCCTTTGATCACGGTGCCAAATACCAGGAACGTATCATTATTGCCATCCCCATTAGGGCTAAAGGCGTTAGGGATAAATATGCTGTTACCAAGCGGGTTGGTTGTTGTACCGGTCACCGCTGCCGAATTATCACTCAGCTCACAACCAGATGCACCCAAGGCCCTTACCACTATCGTAGCGCTTTGCAATGGTTGCAGATTATCAACCTTATAGATAAGCGCGGTGCCTACACTACTGAAGGTGGAACCGTTATTTAAGCTGATCTCATATCCGGTTGCCCCGGTTACAGCAGCCCAGCCAAAGGTTATACTTGTTGCGGTAGTTTCTGTAACATTAACCGCCGGCGTTGCAAGTTTTTGCAATACCTGTACGGTTACCGATGTACGTGTACCTGAATTACAACCACCACTGTTTGATGCTTCGGCATAGTAGGTTGTAGTTTGATTTAGCGCCGGAGTGGTGAAACTGTCGCCTGTAGCCAGTGCTGTTCCTCCTGTTGCATTAGCATACCACTTGATGGTAACATTAGCAGTACTGCTGACTGTAAGTGTTGCTGTGCTGCCCGGACAGATACCTGCATTTGGTCCGCTTACTGTAGGTGCAGTTGGAGCGCCGAGTACAGTAACCGTTGCAGATGCCCTTATACTTGAACTACAACCGGTACCATTAACAGCTTCGGCATAGTAAGTTTTGCTGGCTGTTAACGAAGGCGTGGTAAAGTTTGTACCTGTATAAACCGGGGTACCGCCCGTAGCCGCAGTGTACCAATTATAACTAAAGCCTTGTTGTGGGTTCGAAATACTTAGCAGCACCTGCGACCCACCACAAGCGGTTTGAGCGCTGTTAACCAGCAACGGAGTTGATGGTGGTGCCGAAATAGTCACCTGAACAGTTGCAGCCGACGAGCTGGCGCATGATCCGTTGCTGGCGTCAACATAGAAAGTTGTGTTTGCCAGGATAGGATCAGTTGTATAGGTTGAACCGGTAAACAAGAGGTTGGTGCGGGCTGCATTGCTATACCATTTGTAAATGATATTGCCCTGCGGCGATTGTACCGATAAAGTAGCTGTATTTCCGCTGCATACAGGCACGTTAGCCAATGTTGGCACCGGTGCGTTTGGCTGCGGAACAATAACCACATTTACAGCCAGCCTTGCCGAAGCATTACAGCTTTGACTGTTTGAAGCTTGCACATAATAAGTGGTATTGGCCGATAATACCGGTGTTGTAAACGCAGTGCCGGTATATAGCGAGCTGCCACCAGTTGCTACGTTATACCAGTTGTAGGTGGTACCCGCATCAGGGTTACTGATGTGAATTGTGGCCGCGCTGTTTTGACACACTGACAGATCGGCCGCTACCACCTGTGGTGTCGGCGTTGTAGTATTGCCTATAGTTACCTGTACAGCCGTGCGTGTAGTTGAAGCACAACTGCCGTTGCTTACCGCTTCAACATAATAAGTTGTGGCAGCAGTGAGTGGAGGCGTTGTATAAGTCGCACCAGTAAATATTGGTGAACCTCCGGTTGCAGCTGTATACCAGTTAAAGCTTACGTTAGGCGTAGTACTGGTAGCTGTAAGCGCTATCGTATTACCTGAACATACGGTGGTATTTCCACCACCCTGTGCTGTTACCGTAGGCGCAGTTGGGATTTGATTTACATTGATTGCTACCGATGTACGGCCGGTTGATGTACAACCTGTACTGTTCACCGCCTCGACGTAGTAAGTTACATTACCCGCCAGTGCCGGTGTATTAAAGCTTGTACCTGTAGCCAATGGTGTACCACCGGTAGCTGCACTGTACCAGTTATAGGTAAACCCAGCTTGCGGATTTGAAATACTAAGCGTTACAATACTGTTGATACAGGTTTGTACGGTGCTACCATTAGCAATTACAGGTGCCGATGGAGCTGCCTGAATGCTCACCTGGGCAATGGTTAAGTTGGCACTTTGGCAACCTGAAGCATTTACCGCTGCAACGTAATAAGTTGCGTTAGCGGTAAGCGGCCCTGTTATGTAGGTTGTACCTTCAAACAGTTTGGTAGTTTGTGATGCGGTGCTGAACCACTGGTAAGTGATACCCGCTACAGGTGATTGGATCTTCAATGTAGCCGGAGCCCCCAAGCAAACCTGTACGTTGGTGCTGGCCAGTATTGGATCAGCAGGCAATGGGTTAACCGTTACCTTAACCTGCGTACGGGTTGAGGCATTACAGTTACCTGCCTGAGCGGCCTCAACATAATATGTAGCATCCACAGTTAAAACGGGTGTATTATACTGTGTGCCTGTGTACAACAATGTGCCACCGGTTGCAGCGGTATACCAGCGGTAAACCACACCTGTTACCGGGTTGGCGATGCTCAGGCTTGTTGATTCACCCTCACAAACATTAAGACCGCCTGCACTGGCTTGTATAACCGGAGCCGTTGGTATGGGCTGTACGGTAATATCGGCACGGGCACGAGTTGGGCTTGTACATCCTGAGCTGTTTGATGATTCAACAAAGTATGATGCATCAGCTGTTAAATTATTAATGGTAAATATCGGCCCGGTAAATACTGGTGCACCACCTGTTGCAGCTGTGTACCATTTGTATGTTAAGCCGTTAACCGGATTGTTAACACTTAAGGTTGCACTACCGCCGCTGCATACATTAGTGGTAGCAGCGCTTAATACAGGAGCTGTAAGTGAATTGGTTACCGTTACATCAACAGCTGTACGTGCACCGTTATTTGAACAGCTTGTAGTAGCATTGGTTGCCTGTACATAATAGGTTGCATCCGAAGTAAGAGCCGCTGTAGTATAAGTATTACCTGTATGCAGCACTGCGCCGCCGGTTACTGCAGCAAACCATTCGTAGTTAACACCAGCAACAGGGTTAAGTACAGCTAAAGTAGCGGTACTGCCAGGGCAAACCTGTACAGTACTTGCTTGTACACCCGGTGCTGCCGGACGAGGATTTACTGTAATAGTAGCTTTTGTACGCGATGGGCTTATGCAGCTGCCATTAGTGATCTCTGCATAGTAGCTAACTGTTGCAATTGGTGTAGCCTGATAGTTGGCACCGGTGAATACTAAGGTACCGCCGGTTGGCGCATCATACCAGTTCACGGTTGCACCGGCTGCATTTGTTACCGACAGGGTAACTGCATCGCCCGAGCAAATTGATACCGCGTTTTGTGCAAGTATCGGATTTACCGGAGCCGGCGTTACGTTTGCTGTCGCGGCAACCCTGTTAGGGTTAGGACAGCTGTTTGATGTACGGCTGCTTTCTACATAGAAATTAGTTGTGCCATTTAAAGCAGTGGTAGTGTAATTATTGCCGGTGTGCAGCAAAGTACCTCCTACAGCAGCCGAATACCATTTATAAGTTACACCTGCAACCGGGTTGGCCACTGCAAACGTAGCAGTACCACCGGCGCATATATTATCTGTTTTAGCAGTAAGCTGAGGTATTGGTACCTGCTTGGTTGCGTAATAAATATTTAATGAGTTAAACAGCGATACGGTTGTGGTTAGCCTAACCTCAACCGCGTTATACGCAGCTTTCGGAACAAATTTCACCAAAGCTGTTTGGCCGCCTGCAAGTATGGTTACTTTGATCAGTGTGCTGCTCAGTGCAATCCTGTCGTTATTATCCGTATTACCGTTGAACGAGCCTATCTGCAGCTGACCTAATACACCTACTGATGCCAGGTTAACCGGTACTTTAATTTTCACAGTCACAGTATCGCCGGCAAGGCCTGCATCGCCAAAAATCAGTTTCTGGCCTACATAGCCTATAGCACCTACCCCAAGGTTAAGTTGGCTGAAGTTGACTGTATCAACGTCTACAGCATTATCAGGATTTGTTACACCGCACAGTAAGCAGGCTACGCCGCTGGTAGTATTAGTTTGGGTTGATGCAAAATCGCATGAAGTAGAGAATACCGGGTTAACAATTACTGTAACCGGTGTACGGGTTGTGCTGATACAACCTGTTGTATTTGATACCGCTTCAACATAATAAGTCGTATTGGTAGTTAAGGCAGGTGTAGTAAAGCTTGCCCCAGTATGAACCGGCGTACCACCATTAGCTGTGCTATACCAGTTAAAGGTAACATTAGCAGTTGTTGAACTGGCTGATAACTGAGCGGTTTGTCCGGATGTGATCTGTCCGCCGACCGGAACCACCGTAATAGTCGGCGCAACCGGGGTTGGATTAACGATAACATCAGCTTTGGCGCGGTTGGCACTTGTACAGGTGCCGGTAGCAGATTCAACGTAATACGATGTATTGGCAGTTAAAGCAGGCGTAACATATTGTGCGCCTGTATGTACAGGAGTACCGCCCGTTGCAGTTGTATACCAGTTAAAGGTAACCCCAGGCTGAGTTGAGGATGCGGTTAAAGTAACCGAAGAACCAGAGCAGGTTTGTGTACTTGCTTGCGATACTGTTGGCGTAATAGGAGTAGCAGTTACATTAGCAGTTACTTTGGTACGGGCACTGCTACTGCACTGGCCTGCGTTTGCTGCTTCTACATAATAGGAAGTAGTAGCGGTTAAAGCCGGAGTAGTGAAGCTGTTGCCTGTAATAATTGGAGTGCCGCCAGTAGCCGAAGCATACCAGGTATAAGTAACACCATTAACCGGAGTCACGGCAAAGGCTGCAGGCTGACCGGCGCAAACTGTTGTATTAGGTAGCGTCACAACCGGGGCAGCCGGTGGCGCAGTAACATTTACTTGTACTGGCGTACGAACAGCCTGCGAACAACCATCGGCAGTACGGCTGGCTTCTGCATAATAGGTTGTTGATGTGGTTAATGCCGGAGTAGTAAAGGTAGCACCGGTAAATACTGGTGAGCCACCAGTGGCCGAAGTATACCACCTTATAGTTACGTTTGCCGGAGCAGTGGCTGTCAGCGTAGCCTGCGTACCAGAACAAGCTGTTACCGGTGATGCCGTAATAGCAGGTGCCGGAACCGATTGTGAAGCATCATAAACATTCAGACTGCTGAACACACCGGCAAGGGCTGCGTTCAACCTGATCTCTACCCTGTCGAACGTATGGGTGGCTTTGAAGGCTACCCTGAAACGGCTTGTACCGCTCAGTAACTGAATATTAATCAGTGAGCCATTTATATTGAAGTAATCATTATTAAAGGCTGCGCCATTATAAGTACCTATCTGAATTTGTGATAGTACACTTATGCTGGCCAGTGTTCCGGGAACACCTAATTCAACTATTACGCTGTCGCCTGCTATACCAGTGTTGGCAAAGCGTAGAGTTTGGCTGGCGTATGAATTAACCAATCCAACAGGAACTAATAATTGTGAGAAGGTGTTGCGATCTGCGTCAACAGATCCCGTAGCGTTCAGCACCCCGCAACCCACACACAGTAAACCGCTTGTGGTATTAGTTTGGTCAATAGCTGCGTCGCAAGGTACAGGATTCGAGCCCTGTTGATTTACGGTAACTATACCGGTCGCCCTTGTAGCAGATTTTACGCCGGTTGCCGGGATAGATGACTCCGCATAGTAAATAGTATTGGCAAATTCAGGTGGAGTTGTGTAGGTGGCTCCTGTAAAGATACTTGTACCGCCCGTTGGCGTAGTGAACCAGTTAAATACTGCTCCCGGCGTGGTTGATGACGCAGTGAACGAAGTTGTTTGTCCCGGACTAACTGTGGTAGTTGGCGGGGTTACGCTTACATCAGGTATTACAACAGGCTGTACGCTGATAATTACAGGTGTACGCGTAGCCGACACGCAATTGCCAAGTGCGGTACCTGCATAATAAGTTTTAGTAGCGGTTAAAACTGGGGTAACATAAGGGTTGCCGGTAAATACCAAGTTGCCGCCTGTCGGTGCATCAAACCATTGTATAGTTGCGCCGTTGCTGGCGGTGGCATTTAAAGTAGCTGTTTGTCCGGCTGTGATGGTTACATTTTGAGCCGTAACTGTTGGCGCGGCCGGAGCATCATCAACAATAACATTTACGGGGAACCTTACGGTTGACGCGCATGAACCACGGCTGTATTCTACATAATAAGTGGTGTTTGCATTTAAAGCCGGTGTTGTATAGGATGCACCTGTATGCACAATAGTACCTCCTATCGGCGCATTGTACCAGGTAAATGTTCCGTTGGCAGGTGATGTAATATTGATCACCGCGCTGCTGTCTTTACAAATTTCGGGAGCAGTTGGGTTAAATATTGGTTTAGGGAATTGTTGTGCCGCATAGTAAATATTCAACGGTGTAAGCAAGCTTGCCACGCCTGAGTTTATTTTTACCGTGATACGGTCGTAAGCTCCGGTAGCCGGGATATAAACCGCGTATTTGTTAGAACTTCCTGCAAGCAGGTATACTTTAATTAAAGCACTGTTAAGCGCAAGCGTTGAAGTTGGAGTAGCACCGTTAGATAGTGTTACCTGGATATTGCCCAAAACTGCCGCGCTCAATAATCCATTAGGATTTTGTAATACCAGTTTAATAGTATCGCCTGCAAAACCCGGCTGTTGGAAACGCAGTTCCTGCTGAGCGTACCCACCCAGTAAACCGGCTAATACATTAACTGTTGATGCTGTTGTAGTATCGGCATCAGTTGCCAGTAATTCATTGGTTACACCGCAGCCCAGGCAAATTCCATTTACCGTAACAGTTTCCTGGTTAGCAAACGTACATGGAGCATTGGTATTGATAGTTACGTTAATGGTGATTGGCGTACGGCTGGCCGATGTACAACCGGTACTGTTAACCGCGTTTACATAATAAGTTGTATTACTATAAAGTAAAGGTGTTTCAAAAGTAGTACCGGTAAATACTGGTGTTGCCGCGTTAGTAGATGTATACCAGTTATAGGTAACACCGGTTTGCGTATTGGTAACGCCTATAGTTGTTTTCTGTCCGGCAGCTACCGATGTATTATTTGCCGATAAAGTTGGATTAGCTGGAAGCGGAACAACAGTAACATCGGCCTGGGTGCGTTGGGCACTGGTGCAGCCGCCTGCGTTTACTGCTTCTACATAATAACTTGTATTGTTATGTAAGGCAGCAGTTGTATAAGTCGGTCCGGTAAATACAGGCGCGCCACCGGTTGCTGTGGTATACCAGTTATAGATATTTCCGGCAGCTGGACTGGTTACAGCTAAAGTTGCAACGCTACCATCGCAAATGCTAACGCTTGTAGCGTTAAGTGCAGGTGCTGTTGGCGGTGGTGCTAAAGTTGCTGTTACCTTGGTACGGGTTGTACTGATACAGCTTCCGCCAGATACTGCTTCTGCATAATAGCTGGTAGTTGCGTTGATGGCAGCAGTCGTAAAGCTGTTACCGGCATGCACTAATGTGCCGCCGGTAGCTGCCGAGTACCAGTTGTAAGTTACACCGGTAACCGGGGTTATATTAAACGAGGCTGTTTGCCCCACACATACAGTTACGTTAGGCGCTGCCACAACAGGCGCTGCCGGTATGGTTACCACATTGATGTTAACTGGAGTACGTACAGTTTGTGTACAACCGTCAGATGTGCGGCTTGCTTCGGCATAATAAGTTGTTGTAGCACTAAGGGACGGTGTAGTGAAATTAGCTCCTGTACCAACAGCAGTACCGCCGGTAGCCGAAGTATACCATTTCACAGTTACGTTAGCCGGAACAGTAGCGCTAATTGTAACCGGCGCACCTGAACAGGTTGTTACCGGCGAAACAGCGATAACCGGAGCTGCTACCGATTGCGAAGCATCGTAAATATTCAGGCTGCTGAATACGCCTGCAAGCGCCGCGTTCAGCCTAACCTCTACCCTGTCGAAATTGTGGGTTGCTTTAAACGCCACCCTGAAACGGCTGGTGCCGCTCAATAACTGGATATTGATCAGTGATCCGTTTACATTTGTATAGTCGTTATTGAAAGTGGCGCCATTGTAAGTACCTATCTGAATTTGAGAAAGTACGCTTACACTGGCCAACGTTCCGGGAACACCCAACTCAACAACTACGCTATCGCCTGCAAGACCAGGATTCGTAAACCTTAATGTCTGACTTGCATAAGCATTCAGTAACCCAACCGGAACTACTAATTGCGAGAATGTGTTCCTGTCTGCATCAACCGAACCCGTTGCGTTGAGTATACCGCAGCCTAAACATAATAAACCACTTGTAGTATTGGTTTGATCGATAGCAGCATCGCAAGGTACAGGATTTGAAGCCTGTTGATTGATAGTTACTGCACCAGGCGCTCTTGTAGTTGATTTTACACCGGTAGCAGTTACTGTAGCTTCGGCATAAAAAGTAGTATTGGCAAATTGCGGCGGTGTAGTATAGGTAGCGCCTGTAAAGATGCTTGTACCACCTGTTGGCGTAGTAAACCAGTTAAAGGTTACCCCCGGCGTAGTTGATGAAGCAGTAAACGAAGTTGTTTGTCCTGCATTCAGCGCAACTGTTGGAGGTGTTACCGATACAGTAGGTATAACTATTGGCTGCACAGTAATATTAACGGATGTACGGGTGGCAGATACGCAACTACCTAAGGCAGTACCTGCATAATAAGTTTTATTGGCAGTTAGCACAGGTGTTACAAACGGATTACCTGTATGCACAAGGTTCCCGCCTGTTGCTGCATCATACCATTGTATGGTAGCGCCATTGCTGGCAGTGGCATTTAAAGTAGCTGTTTGTCCGCTGGTGATAGTTACGTTTTGGGCAGTAACAGTTGGTGCGGCCGGCACATCATCAACCAAAATAGTAACCGGGAACCTTACGGTACCTGTACAGGTGCCGCGGGTATATTCGATATAATAAGTAGTGTTGGCATTTAATACCGGTGTGGTGTATGAAGTACCGGTATGTACCGAAGTACCGCCGGTTGGCGTAGTAAACCAGGTAAATGTCCCGTTAGCTGGCGAAGTAATATTAACTACCGCGCTGCTGCCCTTACAAATTTCTGGTGAAGTTGGGTTAAACACCGGTTTCGGGAATTGTTGCGAAGCATAATAAATATTAAGCGGTGTTAACAAGCTTGCAACACCCGAGTTGATGCTGATTGTGATGCGATCGTAGGCGCCGGTTGCCGGGATATAAACCGCATATTTATTAGAGCTGCCTGCAAGCAGGAATACTTTGATCAGCGCGTTATTAAGCTGATAGCTTGCTGTAGTGGTTGTGCCATTGGCAAGTGTTACACCAATATTACCCAAAACAGCAGCACCTAACAAACCATTAGGATTTTGCAGTACCAGTTTAATGGTATCGCCTGCGAAACCTGCCTGCTGAAAACGGAGTTCCTGTTGAATATTACCACCTAACAAACCTGCCAGTACATTGATGGTTGAAGCTGTAGTGGTATCCGCATCAGTAGCTAAAGCCGGATTGGTAACGGTGCAACCCAAACAAAGGCCGTTTACAGTCATCGTTTGCTGATTAGCAAACGTACAAGGCGCATTAGTATTGATAGTTACTGTAATAGTAACGGCAGTGCGGTTTGCCGAAGGGCAGCCGGTAGCGTTTACAGCACTTACATAGTAAGTTGTGTTGTTATATAATAAAGGTGTTTGGAAGGTAGTACCTGTAAATACCGGTGCACCTGCATTTGCTGATGTATACCAGTTATAAGTAATACCAGCCTGCGGACTGGTTACGCTGATACTTGTTTTTTGCCCGGCAGCTATCGATGAGTTTGCTGCGGATACTGCTGGATCAGCAGGAAGAGGTGTAACGGTAACAGTTGCCTGTGTACGTGCAGTGCTGCTGCAACCGCCGGCATTTACAGCTTCAACATAGTAAGTTGCATTAGCGGTTAAAGCGGCTGTAGTATAAGTCGCCCCTGTAAATACCGGGGTGCCTCCGGTTGCAGCAGCGTACCAGTTATAAGTAGTACCTGCCACCGCTCCGCTTACCGATAAAGTAGCTACACCGCCGCTACAAATGGTTACGTTGGCGGCAGTAAGTGTTGGAGCAACTGGTGGCGCTGTAATATTAGCAGTTACCTTGGTGCGGGCTGCACTTGCACAGCTTCCGCCGGCAACTACTGCTTCGGCATAATAGCTTGTGGCAGCAGTTAGGGCCGGTGTAGTAAAGCTATCGCCGGTGTGCAATAATGTACCGCCGGTAGCGGCGCTATACCAGTTTATGGTAACGCCGGCTACACTGGTGGCGGTAAACGTAGCGGTTTGCCCTGAACAAACGCTAACAGTATTGTTGGCTATAACCGGTGCTGCCGGTACAGCATTTACAGTAACAGTTACTTTAGTTCGGTCCGACTCGTCGGTACATCCGCTGCGCATGGCGGCAACGTAATAGGTTGCCGAAGCCGTTAAAACAGGAGTTGTAAAGGCAGCCCCGGTAAATACCGGCGATCCGCCTGTTGCTTGTGTATACCAGTGAAATACTGTATTAGGAACTGCGGTAGCAGTGAATGTCGCCGTAGTACCCGTACAGATCTGGGCATCATTGGATGCTACGTTATTTATTTTGATTACCGGTTTGGCAATTAATCGCTGGATCTCATATAAATCGAGGGTTGATAATACGTTGGCAACACCTCCTAACCTCAGCTGCACCCTGTCGAAAACCTTACCCGGCACAAAAGTGATCACAACCTTACGCCTGTTATTGGTAAGGTCGAGCAAACGAACCTTTAATAATGATGAACTTAAGTAGGTAAGATCATTATTATCGGTATTACCATAATAAGTGTTTACCGACGAACCTGCCAGTAAACCAACCTGCAGTAAGGCCTCAGGCACCGAAAGGGTTAATCTTACCGAATCGCCTATTACCGATGGATTTGAAAATATGATTGTTTGCTGCGCATAAGCTCCTAATAAGCCAACGCCGGCATTTAATGTGGACGCTGTGTTCAGGTTTCCGTCGATAGCGTTTTGTGGATTGACCACGCCTCCTACATTAAGCCCTAAATTCAACAGCGCTGAAGAGATGCCATGCAACTCATCTATAGCAGTATTACAAACTGCGGGGCCTGCTGTGGTTACAAAGCCCTCGTATAAGTAAATGCTGCTTAAAGCCCCAACAAGCCCACCGTTAAGCGTTACACGGATGCCGTCATAAGCCTGCGTTGGGGCAAAACTAACTTCAGTTTGATTGTTATTGCTTAAAGCCGATAATAAAGTTGCGGCAGAAACCGGCGAGCCAACCGGCGTATTGCCATTGTAGGCCTGCAAAACAACGCCGCCAAGCGCTGTAAGGCTAAGTAGATTATCGCCTGTACCTAATTTAACGGTAACAGGTGTACCTACAGGCTTGGTACCGCCGGGGAATGTTAAGGTTTGATAGGTTTGGGCTGCAAGGCCAACAGTTACATTTAAAGTTGAATAGGTTTGCAGGTTACCATCTGAAGCATTACCAGGGTTGGTAACCGTACAACCAAGGCATAGCAAGCCACCAGCTCCCGGTTGCTGTGCATTTGCATAAGTCCGCACACCTGATGGGTTTACAGGAGGTGTTGGCGTTGTAGTGCCTACAGTAAGCGAAACTTTCGTCCTTTCTGACTCATCAGTACAACCGGTACGCGAAGCAGATACATAATAATCAGTAGATGCTGTGAGCGCCGGTGTTGTATAGCTTGGCCCTGTTGCAACCGGCGAACCGCCGGTCGCCTGGGTATACCAGTTAAATGTAGTATTGGCAACGGCATTTGCAGTAAGGGTGGCCGTTGAACCAGAATTAATTTGAGCTGTTACGCCCAATGCATTATTAATTTTTGTTACCGGCCTTGGTATTAATCTAATAGCTTCATAAAGATCAAGGGTTGATAAAACATTGGCTACGCCGCCAAGGGTAAGCTGCACACGGTCAAAAACTTGAGTAGGCGCAAAGGTTATCGTAACCTTCCGCCTGTTATTAGTTAGATTGAGCAATCGCAGATTTAAAAGCGACGCACTTATTGCCGTTTGATCATTATTATAAGTATTGCCAAGATAAGTTGATACCGAAATATTTGACAGCAATCCCACGTCTATCAGTGCTTGCGGTACTGACAATGTCATTCTCACAGAATCGCCTGTTACCGACGGACTTTCATATATAACAGTTTGCTGAGCATATGCACCAAGCAAACCCACACCTGCGTTTAAGGTGGATGCTGTATTAATATTACCGTCGATGGCGTTCTGAGGATTTGCTACGCCTCCCACGTTAGCACCCAAACCAAGTAAAGCCGATGATATACCATGTAGTTCATCAACCGCCATACCGCAAATACCGGCACCAGTGCCGTTAGTAAAAGCATCATATAAATAAGTATTTGCCAAAACACCGGCTAAGCCTCCGTTAACCGTTACCCTTACCCTGTCATAAGCCTGGGCCGGTGTTATACTTACCTCAACCTGGTTATTATTGCTTAGTGCTGTTAGCAATGTAGCAACGGCTACCGGGCTACCAATGGATGTATTACCGTTATATGCCTGTAAGAAAACCCCTCCGAGGGCTGTAAGGCTTAACAGTTTATCACCCGATCCTAACTTAACAGTGACCGGGGTGCCTGATGATTTTGCGCTTTGAAATATTAACTCCTGGTAGGTTTGTGCTGCTAAGCCAACAGTTACATTTATGGAAGAGAATGTTTGAACATTACCATCTGCCGCGTTTGCAGCATTTAACATTGTGCAGTTTACACAGGCAACACCTGTTGCTCCGTGTTGCTCGGATGTGGCATATGTCCGTTGCGCTTGCGCATATTTAATATTAAACAATGCCAATAAAATAAATAACACTAAAAAAGCGTTCTTGTTAAAGGCGAGGTTTCTCATAAGGCATAGATGTTTGAAATGACCTCGTAAAGCTAAATCAAGCCTATGCAATACAAAAAAGGCTTTTCATTCATTAAAAATCAGTCCAGCCATATTATTCAGTATTACTGCACATTTGTTCATTCTGTTTTCTCCGTTCATTTTCCGTTCATTTTATTCATTAACAAAATACAACCTAACGGAATATCATTTTTCATAAAATATAAATCTATTCCCAGTTAACATACGTATTATTGAATGAACAAAATATTGAAAATATTTGTTTAGCCATGTATTTACAATCTCCCGTTACCCCAGGGAGTTACCTTAACCTTTTATAAGTTTTATTATATAAGTTACCAAGAGTTTTTGCCGATACGGGTTGTGCTATTTTGTTTGACTGACTTTATAGTTAATATATTCACTTTTTAAAACCTTTACCGATGCATCTATTTTCGACGTATCATTTTGATTTATTAAAAAAAGAACTAACGGAAAAAGCGGGCATGGCTTACATCACCCCTGCCGACTGTAAGGCCTTGTCATTAATGTTATTCAACAAAACGCAAAAAAGCATTAGTGAAACTACGCTGAAGCGGATCTTTGGGTTTGCATACAGTAAGTTCACCCCGTCGTTGTTCACAATGAACGCGCTTGCTGAGTTTTGTGGATACACCGGTTGGGATGCGTTTTGCCAAAGCCGGCAAAAAACGATTGTCAAAAAGGAGAGTCATGCGTATAAACCTGGCAAAATAACAGCCAAAGCAGAACGGATTACCAATTTCACCTTGCAAACCCAGGTTAATCATTCGGGCATGCCGTTTCAGTATACTACACCCCGAAAGTTTATTAACGAGCAATTGTCAATATTCATGCAGCAACCTTACACTGCTACCGTTTTCACCGCTCCGGCAGGCTACGGCAAAACAATTGGGTTATGCCACTGGGTAAAGGATTTGATAAAAGCTAATATGCAAAAAGATGAAAAGGATCTGATATTGTTTTTTAATGGCAATACGCTCAATTCATCGCTGCAAAATATACACCTCAACCACTGGCTGATGGGCCTTATCGGTCTCTCCCCGGATGAAGACCTTGAGGCATTAGCCGAAATAGCCGAAGACTTTAGCGGCCGTTTCATATTGATCATTGATGGCTTTGATGAATTTTATTTCAGGAACAATACATTCGAAACAGTATTTAATCAACTGGCCGATATTATAGCCATGTACCATAAATATCCCTGGTTTAAAGTTATTTTAACCATGCGTTCATCAACCTGGAGCAACTTCAGGGAAGATGTCATCGCCAAGCCCGATGTATGGTTCACCGGCTTTATGATGGATACCAATCAAAAGCTTAACGTGCCGCTGTTCACTTCTGAAGAAATCCAAAAACTTTGTGATAATATAAACCCCAATATTGCTCATGATATAACTTTACCTATTATTGATAAACTAAGCCATCCTTTATACTTCCAATATTATTACCAGCGCTATGGCGATAACTTTAGCTTAAATCATTTCAATGAGCTTACCAGCTATGATCTTGTAAGCTCAAACTATTATCACAGTGTTTATAAAGGACATTATGCAATTGAAAAATTGCTGCTCATCACCGGCATCATCAACCAAATGGATACCGATAATAAAGTGTATGAGGTTAGCAAAATAAAGGTTTACGAACTGATCAAAAAGTACGGATCTGCTTACCAGGAAATGATCAACGCCGGGATTCTTGAAGAATTGAACCTTTCACGCGAAAATAAGCTGAATTTTATCGTTAAAATGGCTGATGAAGCTACCCTTGAGTATGCGCTCGCCATGATCCTTATGTATAACAACAATTATATATTTGACGATAACCTGGTAAACTTAACCGACCTTGTATTTAGCAGGGATAAAAAACTGCCGATTATAAAATGGTTTATTTATAACGCCATATATAAGGATTACAAATTTGAGCTCAAAGCTTTGCTGAACGTGCAGCTACTGCCAAATGAAAAATCAGAGATCATAAGTTTTATTGGTGAATTGTTAAAAATCCAGCATGTGAACGCACGCATGACCGAGCGGATGGAGGATTTGTTTAAACAGGTATGCAGTGAAGATTTCTTTAATTATTTCATCAGCCTTGAGTTTATTGATATTGGCTATGAAGAGGTATTGGAAACTTTTTTGCAATTCCGCTTATCAACCCAGCAACAAATACTTATAAAAACCTGCCTTGCTGTTATTGCGGTGATACAACTTGATTTGACAAAGATTGAAAAACACCTTGGCGATTTAAAACAGCATAATTTAAAAGGTCTGCAAAATTTGCCAATCAACCCCGTAAATTGCATCGAAACTATACTGTTTTATCTGAAATACGGCATTATTAAAAAGGAGTCGCTCACTGAGATCACCAAGTTTTATTTCAATCCGGTCCCAAATACAGGTGTTTCAAAAGGCTTTACCGAAGTGGTTTACCTGTTGGCTTTATACACATCAACCATTTGCCAAAAACACAATAAAACGGCCAAATTTATTAACGGGTTAAATAAGGTATACCAGGGTTATTCCGCAGGATATTCATTGATATTGAAAACTATCATGGCCGAGTCATACCTGGCATCGGGCTATGAAGACAAGGCAAGGGATATTTTCAATGAAATAAGCCGCATTTACAGTGAGCAGGCTGGCGGTTTCACCCCCTTTATGAGAGTGCTTTATGACGGGTTAAAAATAAAGCTAACTTTGCCTGTAAGCAATCACCTTGCTGTTGTAAATAATATTAAAAGCCACATTAAACTGTGCGACGATTCAAAACAGATCATAGTTAAAGTTAATACACTCGGTTTCATACTCAGCAATTACGCTATACTAAAAGAAAACGTATATGTATTTAATGACTTGTATTTTGATTTTATAAAAAGTATCCGTAACAATGGTTGCCGTACCGAGCATTTCATGAACGATGAAATAAAATGGGCCGAAACAACGCCTGCTAATAGTTCATTAAACAGGTTTAAAAACTCTTTAAATTAACCGCAAACTAAGATAATATCTGATTTCGGTACTGGCGCGGACTAACCTTTTTAATCACTTTAAAAAAGCGGTTGAAGTTCGATACGTTATTAAAACCGCACTCATAGGCTATATCTGTTATACTGTTTTCTTTATTACTAAGCAGTTTGCAGGCATAGCCTATTCTTGTTTCATTTACAAACTGGGTAAATGACTTTTGCGTACGCGCTTTAAAAAATCTGCAAAACGCAAAAGTATTCATGTTGGCCACATCAGCAATAGTATTTAATGAGATATCCTCTCTGAAATTATCAAAAATGTACTTAAATACCTGATCCATACGCTTACTGTCATGATATTGATAGTAATTGATATAATTAATACTGGCCAACAGGCTGTGCTCGGTGTCTGCACTCATGATATTAAGGATCTCGAGCAGGGTGATGATCCTTTGCAACCCTTCTTGTTGTACTATCTGGTACATTAGTTTTATTACCAGCTCCCGGCTTTGGCCCGTTAACTCCGCCCCTCTTTGCGCCTTACTTAAAAACGACTCAACTTTACGTACGTTACCAAACGCCGAAAGATTCATCAACAATTTTGATGGGTTGAAGTGAATAGATAATGAATGCGCGTAAGCTTCTGGATCATCCTCGTTTGGTTGTTCCCTGGTATTATGCCAAACATGCGGAATATTTGAACCAAGAAAAATAAGCTCCCCGCTTTCAAAATAATCAACCAGATCGCCGATGATGCGTTTGCCCGAGCCTTTTATAATGTGTACAAGCTGACATTCTTCGTGAAAATGGAACTCACTTGAGAAAAAAGGAAGCTTTACTTCCCTGGCAACAAAGAGGTCTTCTGACTGCACCCCGTCAGACAATACGGCTAAAATTGGTTTCATTTTAACAAGATATGAACAGAAAAAGTAAATATAAGCAAATATACTATCGAAAGTTGTCAATTAAAATGAAAGCAAAAATTCAAACGGCGCTAATTTTACAATATCATATCTTATCCAAAAAGATATAATAAACCGATTTATAAACACAGGAAACAAGATTTTACAGTGGCTATTTCAGTTGAAACAGCCTGAAACTATTTGCAAAATATATTTACTTACATGTACATCAATAAAATTGAAGTTACCGACAAGCGTTTTAATTTGGGTAATGGCGCCGGATCTGATGCCGTGAACGATTCAACCCAGTATGCTTATGCTATTTGCGAGCTGCATACTGACAGCAGTATAAAAGGCATTGGCCTGGCGTTCACCCTTGGTGCCGGTAACGACCTGGTATGCAAAGCCATACAATATCTATCTGAAACACTCAAAGGACGCGAGATCGAAGAACTTATGGCTGATTTCGGTTCGGTTTACCGTTCGATACTTGACTCGCCTACTTATCGTTGGCTGGGGCCGCACAAAGGGGTTATGCAGTTGGCCCTGGCGGCCATAGTAAATGCTTGTTTTGATCTTTGGGCCAAAAGCCGCCAGGTGCCGCTTTGGAAGCTTCTACTTGATCTAAGCCCAAAAGAACTTGTAGCTACGCTTGATCTGCATTACCTTGAAGATGTATTGACCGTTGAAGAAGCTGAAAACATTTTAAAAGGCAATTTTACAGGCCGTACACTGCGCAACGGGGTTTTGCAAACTGGCTATAAGGCATATGATACATCGGTAGGCTGGTTTAATTATTCGGATGAGAAGATCAAAGAGAACGTAGCACGCGCCCTTGACCGGGGATTTACAGCCATGAAATTAAAAGTAGGCTCAAATGATCCGCAGCGTGATATCCGCAGGGCGAAACTGGTACGTGCCGAAGCTGGTAACAAAACAACCATTATGCTTGATGCTAATCAAAAATGGAACCTGCCGCAAGCTATCTCCATTTGTAAAGAGCTAAGCACGATCAATCCTTATTGGATAGAGGAACCTACCCACCCTGACGATGTATTGGCCCATCAAACACTGGCTAAAGAAATTGCACCGCTTAAAATTGCAGCCGGCGAACACATCCCCAACAAGATCATCTTTAAAAACTTTTTGCAGGCCGGCGCCATGGATTTTTGCCAGGTTGATTGCGTACGGGTTGGCGGTGTATCTGAATTTTTGACGATAAGCTTGCTGGCAAAAAAGTTTAACATTCCGGTAGTGCCGCATGTTGGCGATATGGGACAGATCCATCAGCATTTAGTATTGTTTAACCATGTGGCTATTGGTCACGAAAACTTATTTTTGGAACACATACCGCATTTGGCCAAATACTTTAAAAATCCGGCCAACATTAGCGGGGGCTATTACGCCGTACCTGCCGAAGCAGGCAACAGCAGCGACCTGGCAACCACCTAAAAACCAAAAATGGACCAATTATTAAACAAAGTAATATTTATTACCGGAGGCGCATCGGGCATTGGGTTGGCCTGTGCCGAAGCCTATATCCGCGAGGGGGCAATCGTTTTCATAATGGATGTTAACGAGCGTGCCCTTTATAAGGCGCTTGACCATTTCGGCGGAAGCCATGAGGGCATACCGGGCGATGTATCAAAGGCAGCTGATGTAAAAGCCGCTTTTGATGCCATTCAACAATATTATGGCAGACTTGATGCTATCCATAACAACGCAGCAATAGCCCATCCCTCAAAACCTGTTGATGAAACGGAAGAGGATGAGTGGGATGCCCTGATGAACATTAATTTAAAAAGTCTTTTCTGGACAACCAAATATGGCATAGACTTACTTAAAGCATCAAAAGGCTGCATTTTAAATACCAGCAGCATGGCCGGCGATATTGGGCAAAGCCAGCATGCTGCTTATACGGCAACCAAAGGCGGCATCAATGCCTTGACCAAATCAATGGCGCTTGACTACGCGCAATATGGCATCAGGGTAAACGCAATTTCGCCGGCCGGTGTATGGACGCCATTGCTTAAACAGTGGGCAGCCGAACAGCCGGATCCCGGATCGATAGAAAAATATTTGAATGATATCCATGCCTTAGGTTATTGCCCCGAGGGCGATGTAGTGGCCGACGCTGCAGTTTTCCTGCTTTCGGACGCGGCACGGTTTGTAACGGGTTGCATCATGCCTGTAAGCGGCGGGGCCGAATTAGGATACAGACGATAAATCAAGATATTAACCATGAACAAAACCAACGGTAACGCATCGAAATACCTGGCTCCGCTACTAATAGTAATGAGCCTGATGTTTTTCTGGAATTTGAGCCGCAATATTAATGATGTGCTTATCCCGCACCTGAAAAGGGCCTGCCAATTATCTGATCTGCAATCGTCGCTGATCCAGTCGGCATTTTTTGGAGCTTATTTTTTGATGGCTTTACCCGCGGGTCGTTTTATCGAAAAAATGGGGTACAGGGCAGGGATGCTTACCGGCCTTATATTGGCTGCTATTGGTGCTGCCATATTTTATCCGGCTGCCACCACCCGGTTTTACCCGGTATTCCTGTTAGCATTATTCACCATGGCATCAGGTTTTGCTATATTGGAAGTTACAGCCACTCCTTACATTTCAAAACTTGGCGATCCGGATCATGCATCAAGTCGGTTAAGCCTGGCTGCTGCCGTTGGTTCTATGGGAGCTACTATAGGGCCATTCATCGGTTCCAAATTTTTGTTGCATGAAAAAGATATCCCGGCAAACCTCATCCAATCCTTTACCCCCGAACAGTTAAAAACATTTTTAAGCAGCGAGGCGCATTTGGTTATCCCCCCCTATCTTACACTGGCTGCACTGTTTATTGCCCTTTGCGTGGTACTCTATTTTTTGAAACTGCCGGTTATACATGAGGGTAACAGTCGTCAAAAACTTTCGGGGGTATTTCAGTTTAGGCATACAATCTTGGGTGTATTGGCGGTTTTTGCCTATTTAGGCGCCGAGGTTGGTGTGGTAAGTTTCATCATCCGCTATACAAAATCGTTGAATATTACCGGCATTACCGAACAAAAGTCGGCGTTGTTTATCACACTTTATATGGCGCTGGTTTTAGCCGGGCGTTTATTCGGAGCATTTTTGCTTAAGCAGGTTAAACCCAATAAAGTACTTACTATTTGCAGTATTGGTGCATTTACACTGATATTGGTATCGGTGCTTACAAGCGGATACGTATCCATAATTTCATTATCAATGGTCGGGCTGTTTACCTCGGTAATGTATCCTATAATTTTTACCCTCAGTATCAAAAACATAGGCGATTATACCAAGGTAGCTTCGTCACTGCTGATCATGGGTGTTGTAGGCGGAGCAGTCATCCCGCCAATAATGGGCTTAATATCAGATAATTCAGGTATCCGAATGGCATTCATAGCGCCGCTTGTTTGCTATGTATACGTATTTTATTATGGTATAAAGGGTTATGTTGTAAAGAATAAAGCTTATTCGGATGAGCCTGAAGAACCGTTATTAACTGCAATCGGGCATTAGGCAACCCAAACTTACGAAGTTTTAAAAGCTTCGTAAGTTTTTAGCGGCCCTGCTATGAACTATAAACCATTAACTAAACCAATACAACCAATACAATTTTGCGCAACTTTTAGCTTTTTCAGCATTATTTTGTTGTAGAAAACACACTTATTACAACTAAATTGTTTCAAAAGGTCATTTTGAGCACTAAATCAAAAATACAATGTCAAAATAGTATCGAAACAAATCAATTTAAGTGCAATTTATTGTTAATACCCTACATATTTTTATCCTGATTATAAACAACAGCTAATAAGGTTTTTACCAAACATTTTTTAATCGAAAACAGCAATCCAAAAAAAGGACGAAGTTTTTGAAATGGAATTGCTATAACCAATACTGAATGATTAAAACTTTACTAATTACGCTATTATTTGGGTTCACGGCCGGTATTGCCTCAGCACAAAACCATGAAAATGGGGTTGCGGGCAATGCCCCAGCCGTATATACCATTCAAAATACAGCTAACGATAACTGGAAGGGATTTGAACGTGTTAACATCACCATAGGCCCTCATAAAGCCTATTACGTAAATCCTAAAAAGCCGCTGGAAGGCAATCCATGGGTATGGCGGGCTTCCTTTCCGGATTGGCATACTGATATTGATAGTATCCTGCTAACCAAAGGTTTTCACGTAGCATTTGTAAATGTTGACGACCAATACGGCAGTCCCTACGCTTTACAGGTATGGAATGCATTCTACAACTATTTAACCACCAAACAATCTTTTGCCGCTAAAGTAGCCCTTGAGGGTGTAAGCCGCGGAGGTTTATATGTGTATGGCTGGGCTAAACGCAACCCCGATAAAGTTAGTTGCATTTACAATGAAGCCCCGGTTTGCGATATCAAAAGCTGGCCTGGTGGTAAATTAAGCGCCCCGGGCGATGCCAATCTTTGGAAACAGCTACAGCAGGTATATCATATAACAGAGCAACAGGCGCTCGATTACAAAGACAATCCAATTGATAACCTTGATGGCCTTGCAGCTTTTAAAGTACCTGTAATGCACATCATAGGTATAAACGACCAGGTAGTACCCAACGCAGATAATACTAATATCCTTGCACAACGCTATACTGCCTTAGGTGGGCCGATGACGATCTACCCGGTAACTACTGGTCCGCAGGAACTGAACGGGCACCACTTCCCTATTGAACACCCGGAACAATGGGCCGATAGGATCATCAGTTACAGCTATCCTGTGAAAAAAACATTACCATATACCGATTACTTTACCACCCGCAACGGCCTGGCCAACAGCCTTAACGCATTCTATTCGGGCAAAAAAGCTACGGTAGCCTTTTTGGGTGGGTCTATCACCTTTAATCCTGGTTGGAGCGAAAAGATAAGCCGCTACCTTACCGAACGCTTTCCATCAACTGATTTTCATTTTATACAGGCCGGGATCCCATCATTGGGAAGTGTTCCCCATGCTTTCCGCTTACAGCGGGATGTGCTTGACTCTGGCAAAGTTGATCTGTTATTTGTTGAGGCCGCAGTAAATGATAATGTAAACGGCCTGGATAGCCTGACCGAAGTACGCACTTTAGAAGGTATTGTAAGGCATGCCAAAAAAGCCAATCCGCAAATGGATATTGTGATGATGTCGTTTGTTGATCCGGATAAGATCAGGGATTATAACAACGGCAAAACCCCGCTTCAAATAAAAAACCATGAACTGGTTGCAGAGCACTACGGTTTACCATCCATCAATTTGGCCAAAGAAGTTACCGACAAACTCAACAACCATGAGTTTTCATGGCAATATGATTTTAAAGACCTGCACCCGGCCATTTATGGGCAGGAACTTTACTTTGCCTCTATAAAAAGACTGCTTAATACCTGCTTTGATAAGCAGCAGGCTATTGTCCAAAAAACGAATCCATTACCATGGCCGCTTAACACATTCAATATTGACAATGGCCGCTATTACAGCATCCAAAATGCAAAAAAACTAAACGATTGGGCCATCAACCCCGATTGGGCTCCAAATAATAACCTGGCAACCCGCGAAGGTTTTGTTCATAAGCCTATGCTTATCGGCACTAAACCCGGCGCGTCATTGACGTTGCCATTTAGTGGTACGGCTATAGGTATGGCCATCGCGTCTGGTCCTGACGCAGGTATTATCAGCTACAGTATTGATGGTGGTGCCCAAAAAAAGATGGACCTGTACACAGAGTTTAGCTCCTGGATCTACCTGCCATGGTATGTAACCTTCAGTACCGATCTTAAAAAAGGCTCACATACGCTCAATCTAAAAATTGACAGCGATAAAAATAAAAACAGCAAAGGGAACACGTGCCAGGTAGTTTATTTTTTAACCAATTGATTTTTTTCAAACAATAGTAATAAGCTATAAACGCGCCTCAAAACTTTTAAATGTCAACTTAACATATTTTAAAGACCAAGTAAACATGATCAAACCTTTAATTATTGCAAAAACCTTTTACCTGCTTCGCATTTAAATGGCATTCAAAACCAAAGCACCCAAACTAAACTCAAAACCAAAAAACCAATTATTCAACCAATTCATGAAACAATTTTACCAATTAATCAAAACCCGGCGCGAGCTTAAGCCCTCTCATAAGCCTGTACCCGGATTTTATTGCTTTGTATTATTACTGCTGAGCTTTATTTGCTCGACACAATTTGCAAATGCACAAAGTAAAGTAACCATTACCGGCCTCGTGACCGACACATTGGGCGGGAAAATTGCGGGCGCAAATATTATTGCTACTAACCGCAAAAATCTGGGTACAACTACCGATGCCAACGGTAAGTTTGTGATTGATGCCGAGCCGGGTACCATCCTTAAAGTATCGTACGTGACTTTTATCGATCAAACATTTACAGTTACCGGCAGCAAACTGGTGGTTAATATCGTACTGAAAGAATCAAAACGCGGCCTTGATGAAGTTGTGGTTTTAGCTTACGGCAAAAAGGAACGCCGTGAAGCAGTTGTAGGTTCGGTAACTACCGTTAAACCTATGGACCTGAAAATCCCGGCCAGTAACTTAACCAATGCACTTGCCGGCCAGGTGGCGGGCATTATCGCTTTCCAGCCCACCGGTCAGCCGGGTTTGGATAACTCAAGCTTCTTTATCCGTGGTGTAACAACCTTCGGATATAAAAAAGATCCGCTTATCCTGATCGATAACGTTGAGCTTACAGCTTCAGATCTTGCCCGTTTGCAGGTTGATGATATTGCCAGCTTCTCGATATTGAAAGATGCCAGTGCCACAGCCCTTTATGGTGCGCGTGGCGCAAACGGCGTAATCTTGGTAACCACCAAAGAAGGGAAAGTTGGTAAGGCCAAGATCAATGCCCGAGTAGAGAACTCGATAAGTCAATCGGCAAAAACGCTGCAGCTTAGTGATCCTATCACCTATATGAAGCTTTTTAACGAAGCTACCGTAACCCGCGATCCTACAAGCCCACCACCCTTTACACCTAATAAAATATTAAATACAGAAGCGGCGCTTCGCGGCGATCCGGGCAGCAATAAATATGTTTATCCCGCTGTAGATTGGTTGGACATGCTTTTCAAAAAACGCACCGCTACCCAACGTGCAGACTTAAGCGTGAGCGGCGGCGGTGATGTTGCCCGCTACTATGTATCAGGATCATACAATGTTGATCATGGTATTTTAAAGCAGGATATCGCCAACAATAACAACAATAACGTAAAGTTTGAAAACTACCAGCTCCGCTCAAACGTTAATATCAACTTAAGCAAAAGCACTGAGCTTGTTGTGAGGTTGGTGGGTTCGTTTAATGAGTATAATGGTCCTATTACCGCTGATGCCTCATTCTCTACCGACTTATATAACGTAGCTGTACACACCAGCCCGGTGTTGTTCCCGGCGTATTTCCCGGCCGATTCGGCAAACCGCAATGCCAAACACATTTTATTTGGTAATGCCGCTCCCGATGTAGCCAATGGTACTCCGGGGCCAAATTCCATTGCCTACAATAACCCGTACGCCGCATTGTTACGCGGACATAAAAACTTTTCAGAATCACGGCTCTCCGCACAACTGGAGATAAACCAGAAACTGAATTTTTTAGCCGACGGGCTTAATTTTCACGGCTTGTTCCATACCAACAGGTATTCGTACTTCCAATCGCAAATGAGTTATTCGCCGTTTTACTATAACGCGAATGTAGATAACTATGATAAGGCTACAAACAAATACACCTTAACGTGGCTTAACTCGCAGCCTGCCGGTAACAATGTGCCAAATGTACCAACCGAATACCTCACCTATAACCGCGATCCGAGAACTGATAATCTGAATACCTTTATCTTTTTTCAGGGTGTTTTAGATTATAGCCATGCTTTTGGCGATCATAACGTAAGCGCCTCGTTAATTGGTACGCGCCAGCAAACCGTATACTCGGATGCTAAAGACCCTATATTGGATAGGCCAACCTTACAGTATTCATTACCATACCGTAACATTACGGTAGCCGGTCGTGCCACTTATTCATTTAAAAGCCGTTATTTTTTAGAGTTTAACTTTGGGTACAACGGTACCGAACGTTTTTCGGCCAATCATAGGTTCGGCTTCTTCCCTACCATCGGCGGATCATGGATCGTATCCGACGAGAAGTTCTGGGGCCAGGGATTGTACAATGTATTTTCCCGCGTAAAATTGAGGGCAAGTTACGGTCTTGTGGGTAACGACGCCATTGGCCAGCAGCGCTTTTTCTACCTTTCGGATGTTAACCTCAACGGCGGTAACCCTGCTTATTTTGGCACATTTAATAATTACAGGCGCGAAGGCGTTTATATCAACAACTACGAAAATCCTAATATCACCTGGGAAACCTCACGCCAGCTTAACATCGGCCTTGAGTTTACCATGTTTAAAAACCTTAACGTAGTTGCCGAGGTTTACAAATATCATCGTTACAACATCCTGCAATTACGCTCATCGTTGCCTACAACTATGGGCCTTGAGGCACTTGATCAATATGGCAACCCTAACGTAACTGCTAATATCGGTACAGCCGATTCGAAAGGCATCGACCTGTCATTAGATTATAAAGCCCAGGTTGGCAAACAAGGCTGGTTGCAGGGCCGTGGTAACTTTACACTCGCCACCAGCAAGTACGGTAAATATGAAGAACCGCAATGGGCCGAAGCCTATCGCTATCAATCGGGCCAAACTATAAACAGGCAGTTCGGCTACATTGCCGAGCGTTTATTTGTTGACGATAACGAGGCCAGGAACTCTCCTTCACAAATATTTTCAAATAATGGTGTGCCTCCGGGCGGCGGCGATATCAAATACCGTGACCTGAATGGCGATGGTAAAATTGACGGAGCCGATCAAACTTTTATCGGTAACCCAACCGTGCCCGAAATTGTATATGGTGCCGGTTTATCGGGCGGCTACAAAAACTTTGATCTTTCCTGCTTTTTCCAGGGGCAGGCCCGCGTTTCGTTCTTTATCGATCCTAACCGCGTTAGTCCGTTTATTCAAAGTCCTGATCCATACATATACGGTAATACCCAGCTAATCAAAGCTTTTGCCGATGACCACTGGAGCGAGGAAAACCAAAATCTTTACGCTACCTATCCAAGGTTAGGCGTTACCGGCAACCAAATTGAAAACAACCGCCAAAGCAGTACGTGGTGGATGCGCGATGGCAGCTTTATCAGGCTAAAATCGGTAGAGATTGGTTATTCATTGCCGCCATCGATACTGAAACGCTTAAACGTAACCAAGTGCCGTATTTATTTTAACGGCTTAAACCTGTACACCTGGAGCCCCTTTAAATTATGGGATCCGGAGCTGCGCGGAAACGGTTTTGCCTACCCGATACAAAAGGTATTCAACTTAGGCATCAACGTTAACTTATAATTTTTACTGATCAATACTTAGTATTATGAAACAATATTATAAACTTTTATTACTGGTAGGGCTCCTGGTTTCGGGTGTATCATGTAAAAAATATCTTGATGTAACACCAGATAATACCGGTACTCTGGAATACGCTTTCAGGAACCGCAATGAGGCCGAAAACTACCTGTTTACCTGCTACGCCACGCTGCAGCAGTTTTATGACCCCACTTCAAACGTTGGTTTCACCACCTCGTCTGAGATCATTTACCCTAACAACCTTACCAATAAGCCTTTAAATGAAAACGGCTTTAACCTTATCCGCGGCATGCAAAACAGCGGTAACCCGGGTGTTAACTGGTGGGACGGAGCAAACGGAGGGCAGGCATTATTCCGTTCCCTACGCAGGTGTAATATCTTTTTGGAAAACATCGACCAAGCCTTCGATCTTACTCCTACAGAAAAAGCACGTTGGATTGCCGAAGTAAAGTTTTTAAAAGCCTATTATCACTATTACCTGTGCCGCCTTTACGGCCCGGTACCGCTTATAAAAGCCAACGTTGATATCTCGGCCAGCACCGAAGAGGTAAGGGTAAAACGCGCACCGGTTGATTCGGTATTTAACTATTGTGTACAACTGCTTGACCAGGCAATTCCCGATCTGCCTACTGTTATTAACAACCAGGCAAAAGAGCTGGGCCGCATTACACAACTAACCGCAATGTCTATCAAAGCAGAAATGCTTGCTACACAGGCCAGCCCGCTGTTTAACGGCAACCCTGATTACGCCAGTATGAAAAACAAGGACGGGCAGCTGTTATTTTCAACCACCGTCGATCCGCAAAAATGGAAACGCGCTGCAGATGCTGCCAAAGCCGCTATTGATGCATGTGAAGCAAACGGGTTAAAGCTGTACACCTTCGTTTCGCCGCCAACAGTTGGTACCCTGTCTGACGAGTTACGTAATGAGTTAACCATCCAAAATGCTGTTACCGAAAAGTGGGACCAAAACCCGGAACTAATCTGGGCCTTAAACCCAACTTTTCCATGCCAGGGTTATGCTACACCAAGGTTAACTCCAAAATCGGCGGTAAATATATTCTCAAACCCTTCAACCTTCGCGGTGCCAATTTCAACACAGGAGCTTTTTTATACAGCCAACGGTGTGCCGGTTACTGAGGATAAAGATTATGATTACGCCAACCGCTACGCACTTAAAACAGCCGGCGATGCCGACAAATATCATATCGCCAAAGGTTACACCACCATTAATGAGCATTATGGCCGCGAAACACGTTTTTACGCCAACATTGCTTTCGACGGCAGTATCTGGTATGGTAACGGTATCTACAACCAGGACCAGGCCTACCATGTGGAAGCTCGTGGTAATACTTCATTAGCCGGCCCTAAAGATCGTAACACACTTAACATTACCGGCTACTGGCCAAAAAAACTGGCTAATTACCTTTCGGTTTATGATGATGGTTTTCAATCTATCGAATTTCATTTGCCATTAATGAGGCTTGCAGGTTTATACCTGCTTTACGCCGAAGCCTTGAATGAAACAGGCGGTCCAACACCTGAGGTTTATAATTATATTGATAAAGTGCGGAGCAGGGCCGGCCTGAAAGGCGTGGTTGAATCATGGGCTACGTATTCAAGAAACCCATCAAAGCCAACAACCAAAGAGGGCTTACGCGATATTATTCACCGAGAACGACGTATTGAGCTTTGTTTTGAAGCGCAAAGCGGATGGGACCTGCGACGCTGGAAAGAGATTCAGCAGGTGCTGAGCGCACCTATGCAGGGTTGGAATATTTACGAAACCGAAGCAGGAAACTATTATCGTCCTAACACCGTGATGACCCCTGTTTTTGGGTTGCGCAATTATTTTTGGCCGATAAAAGATTACGATTTGACGGTTAACAACAACCTGGTACAAACAACCTACTGGTAGGCCTCTCCCTATTGATCATAAACGAATTAATTCAATATAAATAAGAATTATGAAACGCATTAAAAATTATCCGGTAACAGCATTAGCGCTCCTGGCGCTAATGTTTACAGCTTGTTTAAATTCATGCAAAAAGAACGACGGATATATCAAAGAGGTATCCAACGATTTAAGTAAACCCGCGGCAGTTACCAACGTAAAGGTTAAAAACTTTAACGGCGGCGCTTATATCACTTATGACTTGCCAAGCTCAGATAACCTGTTATACATACAGGCCGAGTATCGCATTAATGATAAAACTGTTCGTCAAACTAAAGCGAGCTATTATTCTGATACAGTTACGGTTGATGGCTTTGCCAAAAGCCAGGACTATGATGTAACGCTTTATTCGGTGAGCAGGGCCAACGTAAAGTCAGACCCATTAACGGTTAAAGTTCATCCCGGCGAGCCTTATTATAAGATCATTAAATCTACCCTGAATATCACAACTGATTTTGGTGGTGTCAATGTCAAGGCATTAAATCCCACAGCAAGGGATATAGGTGTTGTTTTGCTCGATTTTCAAAAATCGACCCAGGCACTTGAGGTTGCCGATCAGCACTATACCAGTGAAGATACCATAAACTATTCGGTAAGGGGTTACCAGGCAGTAGCGCGGCAATTTGGCGTGTATGTTACCGATAAATTCGGCAACATTTCAGATACTACCGTTGTTACTTTAACACCAATTTTTGAAACACTGCTAAACAAAGCAAACTTCGCAGTTTATAAAAGCCCAACAGACAGCCCAACCGCTTACGGCTGGGAAGTGCCCTACCTTTGGGATAATAAAACCGACGGCTACTCAAACGGCTGGCATACGGCACCGGGCGCGCCTGCGCCAATGCAAGTTACTTTTAGTTTGGGTGTATCGGCCCAGTTAAGCCGTTTTGTTTTATGGGAACGTCCGGATCAATATGCTTACGGGCACGGTAACCCCAAGGATTTCTCAATCTGGGGATCGAATATCAACACCCCTCAGGATGTAAGATTGCCTGATTATGCACCGGTTGGAACCATTATCGGCAATTGGGTGAATATAGGCAATTATCATTTTCCGAATCCGCCATCCGGCCTTACACCAGGGTTTACCAACGCGGCTGATGCTTCGTTTGTTGCTGCGGGAGTGAACTTCAATATCCCGCCTGGTTCCACACCTATTAAATATTTCAGGTTTATGGCACATAGCACGTGGTCGAACGGTGATTTTGCCCACATGATGGAGCTTTCAATATATGGTAACCCACAATAAGCATTAAAAATTCAGATCAAATGAAAATTAAAAATATTATCAGATTAACTGCTTTAGGTTTGCTTGGGTACCTGCTATACGGTTGCAGCAAACAAGACACGCAGTTTGAATCATTCTTAAACGGGCATGAAATTAAATATCCCGGCATAGTAAGTAAGATAGTTCCCCGCCCGGGCAACCTGCGCGCCGGCCTCACCTTTCACCCAAGCAGCGACCCCAGCATAACGCGATACGTTGTGTATTGGAATAACAAAGCCGACTCAGTTGTTTTTAACTCAGACAATCATAACCCGGCGGATAGCTTAACGGTTATTGTACCAAACCTTAATGAATATATTTACTCATTCACGGTGTTTTCGTATGATGCCAAAGGCAACCGTTCTGTTCCAAGCGACGTCAACAATGTTAAGGTTTATGGGCCTATTTACCAGTCAGGCCTTTCAAACAGAAACTATAACCTTTCAAATCCTTATGGCATCAGTGCCGATGGTAAAGTAAAACTTAACTTTAATTTGATGGATACCAGTGCACATAACGTGTTCACTGACGTTAAATACACGAACAAAGCCGGAAAAGAAAGCTTTAGCAGGATCAATGCAGATAGCTTATCTATTGCTCTGCCCGATTATAAGGCCGACACCAAAATCCAGTTCCGCTCGGCATTTATGCCTGACAAAACCGCTATTGATACTTTTTATGTATCTACCTATGAAGACTTTCCAACAATTAATTCTGTAGCTATTTGCGATAAAAGTCTCTTCAAAAAAGTGTATTTAACAAATGATGCCAAACCTTACGAAGGAGATACAGATATCGACAGACTTTGGGATGGCAGTGTTGGCCCGCAGGGTTTCCCTAACATTTTCCACAGTGATGGTAACGGCCCGCTGCCGGTAGTTATCACTTTTGATATGGGTGCACTTTACAAAGGCTTGGTTGCCATTGAAGAAACAGGCCGTAACTGCTGCCACAACCCCGATGATTTTGAAGTATGGGGCATAGCCGATCTGACTAATGCAACAACCAACTTAAAAGCCAATGATGCAGGCTGGACTGCTGAGGCAATTTCCAAAGGCTGGAAGCTGCTAAAAGAGATCAAAAGAACTGACGATGGCAGCGCGCCATTGAAAGTTAGTTTTGACCCTAACCCGCCTCCGGTACGTTACATCCGCATCAGGATCAAACACAATTCAAACAACGAGGGTAACTACACTAATATGAGTGAGCTTACCTTCTGGAACAACGCATTACTATAACAACACCCCTATGACCGGGCCGCCCTGCGGCCTGGTCATATCTTATAAAATTATAAAGACGAAGACCTCTATTAATAACCAAATCAGAAATTCCTCAATGAAAAAAGCGGCAATTATTTTCCTTTACCTATTTTCGATAAGCCAGGTTGGCTTTAGCCAGCAGGCCGTTTCTGTAAAAACCCCGAAAGCGGTTTTGGACGATTTCATGACCAGGCGCTTCGGTATGTTTGTGCACTTTGGGCCTGTAACTTTACGCGGCACCGAAATTGGCTGGAGCCGCAATAAAGAAGTAGCGCAGGAAGATTATGATAATCTGTATAAGGAATTTAACCCGGTTTTATTTAATGCCGATGCCATTGTAAAAGCAGCAAAAGACGCGGGCATGAAATACCTGGTGATCACCGCCAAACATCACGATGGCTTTGCTTTGTGGCCATCCGCATTTACAGACTACAATATCAGCAAAACACCCTATAAACGCGATATGGTAGCTGAGCTTGCAATAGCCTGCAAAAAACAAGGCATACTTTTTTGCATCTACCACACCGTGCTCGACTGGCACGATCCCAACTACCCTATCCACAACCCTTACGATTCGACAAAGAATGTTAAGGGCGATATGGTAGCCTTTAAAACGCAAATGAAGAATGAGTTAAAAGAGCTCATCACTAAATATCATCCCTACCTGCTTTGGTTTGATGGTTACTGGGAAAAACCATGGACCAATGCCGACGGGCAGGAGATCTACAATTTCATCAAAAGTGTTGATCCAAACGTTATTGTAAATAACCGCTTAGGTAAAGAGAGCGAAAAACTAAATGACCAGTCTGTAGGTGACTATCTTACCCCGGAGCAACGTATCGGTCAGCTTAATATGAACGAGCCTTGGGAAAGCTGCATCACCATTTGCCAGCAATGGGCCTGGAAACCTAACGATAAAATAAAAACCGTGCAGGAATGTATCCAAACACTGGTTAAAACTGCTGCCGGCAATGGCAACCTGCTATTTAATGTTGGCCCGATGCCTGACGGCCGCATTGAAGCCCGCCAGGTTGAAACCCTGCAGCAAATGGGTGCCTGGTTAAAAAAATATGGCGAAAGTATCTATAGCACCAAAGGAGGCCCCTATCCTCCAAATGATAACTATGCTGTTACACGTAAGGGAAACAAAATCTATTTGCACATATTTCAGAAAAAAGGTGATAAAATTGCATTACCAAACCTGCCCGGCGTTAACATAACCAACGCCTATGTGCTGGGCGGAACCAAAGTAAATTATAAACAGGATATAACAGGCTATAGCATTGATTTGCCGCAAACCTTACCAGATGCAAACAGCAATGTGATTGTATTGGAGTTGAATAAAAACGCCGAAGAAATACCTGTAATTGCCGCGGGTAAATAAACAAGCTTAAAACAGAAAACCTAATTAATATAAACATGCCAAAAAGAACGCCCCTGCTAATAACTGTAATGATAACAGGTATTACAACGTTTACACACGCGCAAACAAAACAATTAAAACTTTGGTACAAGCAACCCGCCCAGCGTTGGGAAGAAACCGTTGCTCTTGGTAACGGTCGCCTGGGTATGATGCCAGATGGTGGCGTTACTGCCGAAAAAGTGGTATTGAATGATATCACCATGTGGTCGGGGTCATCGCAGGACGCCAATAATTACGAGGCTTATAAAAAACTGCCCGAGATCAGGAGTTTGCTTGCAGCCGGTAAAAACGTAGAAGCCCAGGCTATTATTGATAAATCTTTTGTGTGTACAGGCAAAGGATCGGGTGGGGTACCTTTTGGCTGCTTCCAGATGTTGGGCGACCTGAACCTGAGTTATCAGTATAAAGGCGTTGAGGATAAAGATGTAAAATATGAAAATTACGAACGCGAGCTTTCATTAAACAATGCACTTGCCAAAACCACCTACCGGGTAAATGGCGTTACTTACAAGCGCGAGTATTTTACCAGTTTTAGCGATGATGTGGATTTGATTAAACTAAGCGCCGATAAACCGGGGATGCTCAATTTGAGCATCAATATCAGTCGCCCGGAACGTGGCGTTACCTTAACTACCGGCGATGAACTTGATTTGATCGGTCAGTTGGATAATGGTACCGATGGCAGAGGCGTATCTTACAAGGCCGCAGTAAAAGCGAAATTAACCGGTGGTTCGTTAAGCACAACGGCTACGTCGTTGGTTATTAAAGATGCTACCGAAGTTTTGATCTATGTATCGGCAGGCACCGATTTTAAAAACCCGCAATACCTCAGCAAATTGAACAACGCAATGAGCACGGCTTTGAATAAGCCTTATGCATTGGAAAAGCAACAGCATATCGCCAATTTCCAAAAACTCTTTAATCGTGTAAAAGTTGATCTTGGTACAACTGAAGCCGAGAAACTAACCACCGACCAAAGGCTTATCGCTTTCCATGCCAATCCGGATGCGGATAAAGGGCTGCCTGTTCTGTTTTACCAATTTGGCCGATACCTGAGCATTTGCAGTACCCGTGTTGGTCTGTTACCACCAAACTTACAAGGATTATGGGCTAATGAAGTTCATACCCCTTGGAACGGTGATTACCATTTGGATATCAATATTGAAATGAACCAGTGGCCGGTTGAGGTTTCCAACCTGTCCGAATTGAACCTGCCCCTTGCCGACCTGGTTAAAGGTATGGTACCACACGGAGAAAAAACAGCCAAAGCTTATTACAATGCCGATGGCTGGGTAGCCCACGTGATCACTAACCCCTGGGGCTTTACCGAACCGGGTGAAAGTGCTTCATGGGGAGTTTGCAAAGTGGGATCGGGCTGGCTTTGCGACAACCTTTGGCAGCATTACGATTTTACAGGCGATAAGAATTACTTGAAACAGATTTACCCGATACTGAAAGGTGCCGCTCAATTTTACAACAGCATGCTTATCAGCGACGCTAAAACCGGCTGGCTGGTTACCTCGCCATCATCATCGCCCGAAAACAGCTTTTATCTGCCCGATGGCACACACGCCAGTATCTGTGTAGGCCCAACCATTGATAACCAGATCATCCGTCAGTTATTTAATAATGTGATCACTGCAAGCAAAGTGCTGGGTAAAGATGAGGCTTTCAGCAAAACGCTGGCTGCCAAAGTGAAAAAACTCCCTCCCCCGGGCGTTATAGCTAAAGATGGTCGCATCCAGGAATGGCTGGAGGACTATAAAGAAACCGAGCCGCAGCACCGTCACGTATCGCACCTATATGGCTTATTCCCGGCATCAGAAATTACACCGGAAGCTACCCCTGCCCTTGCCGAAGCTGCAAAGAAAACTTTGGAAGTGCGTGGTGATGATGGCCCAAGCTGGTCTATCGCTTATAAAATACTGTGGTGGGCACGTTTACATGATGGCAACCGTACTTACAAACTGTTTAAAGAGTTAATGAAGCCAACTATCAAAACAGATATTAACTATGGCGCGGGCGGCGGTGTATATCCTAACCTGCTATCGGCTGGTCCGCCGTTCCAGATTGATGGCAACTTTGGTGCAACGGCCGGTATTGCCGAAATGTTGATCCAGAGCCACGCCGGGTTCATTGATTTTATCCCTTCTATTCCTGATGCATGGAAAGCGCAGGGCGAAGTTAAAGGCCTTAAAGCCCGTGGTAATTTTACCGTGGATATGAAATGGAAAGATGGTAAAGTAACCGCTTATAAAGTAACCTCACCTACCCCGCGTATGGTGAAAGTGAAAGTTAATGGCGAGGTGAAAAACATTATCGCCACTAAAGGCTAAATCGACAAAAATCCTACTCAACAAGTAGGGATCGTGCGATTCCCCTCTTGAGAGAGCCTGTTCCGAAATTAATCAGGAGGTGTAGGGGTGTGTTTAACAAAGCGACGAAACACACCCCTGCTACCGCACATTCCACCGCGCCCCCTCTCAAGAAGGGTTTTAAAAAAACACACTATAAACAGGAGATCCTATGTTTAAAAAGTACCTGACAGGGCTAAGCATTGTAGCCGCCTGCATACCCGGCCTGTGCCTTGCACAATCACAACCATTAAAGATCTGGTTTAATCGCCCGGCTAATCAATGGGAAGAAACCCTGCCACTTGGTAATGGCAGATTGGGCATGATGCCTGATGGCGGTGTTGAAAAGGAAACCATCACCTTAAATGATATCACGCTGTGGTCGGGTGCGCCGCAGGATGCGAATAATTACGAGGCTTATAAAAAGCTTCCGCAAATCCGGGCCTTGCTGCTGGCGGGGAAAAATGCAGATGCGCAGGAGATTATTGATAAAGATTTTATTTGCAAAGGCCCGGGATCAGCAGGCGTTAATTATGGCTGTTATCAAACCATGGGCAACCTGAACATAGCATTTAACTATGCCGAAACCGACGCAAAAGATGTTAAATACACCAACTATCACCGTGAGTTATCGGTAAATACCGCTATTGCTAAATGTAGCTATACGGTGAACGGCGTTACCTACAAACGTGAATACTTTACCAGTTTTGGTGATGATATCAGCATCATTAAACTCACCGCCGATAAACCCGGTATGCTGAACCTCAGCCTTGCTATGGACAGGCCGGAGCGCTTTGCTGTTGCCGCCCAAAATAATCAGCTTGAAATGTTCGGGCAGTTGGATAACGGTATTGATGGCAAAGGGATGCGTTACCTGGCTAAAGTAAAAGCCAGTTTAAAAGGAGGCAGCCAAAACATTACAGAAAATTCGCTGATAATTAAAAATGCCACCGAGGCCATCATTTATGTATCGGCAGGCACCGACTATAAACAGCCTAACTATACTCAAAAAGCAGCTAACATACTGGCTGCAGCCATGAAAAAGCCATATGATCAGGAAAAGCAGCAGCATATCGCTAATTATCAAAAACTGTTTAACAGGGTTACGGTAAATTTAGGTGGTAGCTACCAGGATACCATTCCTACCGACCTCCGGTTAGCCAACTTTCATAAAACTCCTAAGGCCGATAACGCCCTGCCCGTTTTATATTACCAGTTTGGCCGTTACCTGAGCATTTGCAGCACCCGCATTGGCCTGTTGCCGCCTAACTTGCAAGGCCTTTGGGCTAACCAGATAGTCACCCCATGGACGGGCGATTACCACCTCGACATTAACGTACAAATGAACCACTGGCCGGTTGAAGTATCCAACCTGTCTGAACTAAATCTGCCCCTTGCCGAGCTGGTAAAAGGCATGGTAAAAAACGGCGAAAAAACAGCCAAAGCCTATTACAATGCCGATGGCTGGGTGGCTCACGTAATAACCAATATCTGGGGTTGGACAGAGCCCGGCGAAGCCGCCTCATGGGGAATTTGCAAAGTAGGTTCGGGTTGGCTGTGCGATAATCTTTGGCAGCATTATGATTTTACCAACGATAAAAAATACCTGGCCGATATTTACCCGGTACTGAAAGGCTCTGCGCTTTTTTATAGCAGTATGCTTATCAATGATCCTAAAACGGGCTGGTTGGTAACCTCACCGTCATCATCGCCCGAAAACGGCTTTTTAATGCCCGATGGCAATGGTCGCCACGCCAGCATTTGTATGGGCCCAACCATTGATAACCAGATCATCCGCGAGCTGTTCAATAACGTGATCACCGCAGGCAAGGTGCTGGGTAAAGACATAGCCTTCCGTAAAACACTACAGGAAAAACTCAAAAAACTACCTCCTCCCGGCATTATCGCCAAAGATGGCCGCATCCAGGAATGGCTGGAAGATTATACCGAGATAGAACCGCATCATCGTTGTATTTCGCACTTGTATGGTCTTTACCCGGCATCGCTCATTACACCCGAAGCTACTCCTGCCCTTGCCGAAGCCAGCAAAAAAACGCTGGAAGCCCGTGGCGATGACGGTCCGAGTTTTGCTATTGCCTACAAAATTGCCTGGTGGGCAAGGTTGCATGACGGCGAACGGGCATATAAACTATTTACCGACCTCATTCACCCTACCCTTGCCACCAATATGAATTATGGCGATGGCGGCGGCATATATCCCAATATGCTTTCGGCAGGGCCTCCATTCCAAATTGACGGCAATTTCGGAGCTACTGCAGCATTGGCCGAAATGCTGATCCAAAGTCATGCTGGTTTTATTGAACTGCTGCCGTCTGTACCCGCTAACTGGAAACAAGCCGGCGAGGTTAAAGGCTTAAGGGCGAGAGGCAATTTTACTGTCGATTTTAAATGGAGCGATGGTAAAATAACCAGTTACCGTATCACCTCAACTCAGCCGCGAAAGGTTAAAATGAAGATAAACGGCGTGGTAAAAGAGGTGATGGCGCAAAAAGCATAACGAGCATTCGTAAACAAAACGTTATGATTTAAAATAATCTTTGTGCACAATAAATAAAATGTAACTTAGACATTTAATAAACCTTAAATTCATGCAAAAACATCTTAATCGCTTTATAATTGCTGTGCAGTTGTCCGGCTTGCTTTGCGTTTGGCAGCCGGCAATTGTTTCAGCATCAACCCAAAAGATTAACAATCAACCAAACCAGCAAAGCGATATATCGTTTTCGTACGGCCCTGCCAGTACTATCCGTTACGATCAAAAAGGCGGCACCTTCTCTGTTATTGAAAACGGCAAAATTGTACTTAGCAATTGTTTTAGTAAAGCAGGTATCAATGGAAAGCTTATTACTTCAAAGGAGTACAAAAACATTTCTTACAATAAAACACTGGTAACCGACGGCTTTGGCAAAGGAGTAAAACATACTTTTACCTTAACCGGTAATAATTTACCTAACATGGTACAGGTGTTTTATACCTACCCATCGCATAAAGGTTACTTTTTAGTGGAGGTTTATGTTGAGGGTAAAAACCTGAAAACAAATTATATGGAGCCGATAGCCGGTAATATGGCTGCAATACCCGGCGATACCCGTTCCCTCTTTGTACCTTTTGATAACGATACTTTCATCAGCTATAACTCAAAAACCTTCAAAGCACCGTTAACTAATACCAGTGCCGAGGTAGGGACAATTTTTGATAATAAAAACCGCAATGGAGTAGTGCTTGGTTCTGTTGAGCACGAAATATGGAAAACAGGCGTGCGTACCATTGCCAAGAAAGATAGTGCCAACACCTTTGAGGTATGGGGCGGTTATACTGACGAGGCCGTAAACCGTGATAAAATAGCTCATGGTTATGTCAACGGCAATATGGTTAAATCGCCAAAAGTATTTGTGGGCTGGTTTGCCGACTGGCGCACAGGTATGGAAGAGTTTGGTAAAGCTAACCGTATTGCCGAACCGCCGTACGCTTTTAACTGGACAAAGCCCACTCCCGTTGGCTGGAACAGCTGGGGCGTAATGCAGGAAAAACTGAACTATGATAAAGCTATTAAAGTAGCCGACTTTTTTGCCGATAGCATTCCGGCATTCCGCAATGGTAATACCGCTTTTATTGATCTCGACTCGTTTTGGGATAATATGATCAGCGGCGGTTGGGAAGGCGATTTCAGCAAGCTGAAATCCTTTGCCGATTACTGTAAATCAAAGGGTTTGCAGCCCGGTGTTTACTGGGCCCCCTTTACAGATTGGGGATGGCAGGGCGGCCCTAACCGTAAGGTGTTAGGCAGCAACTATACCTATGGCGAAACCTGGACTAAGGTTGGTGATGTCTACCACGATATTGACGGCGCCCGCGCCACAGATCCAACTCACCCCGGTACCTTACAGCATATTGATTATGTAATCGGTAAATTAAAAGCCTGTGGTTTTAAAATGATCAAGATCGATTTTCTTGGCCATGCTGCCGCCGAATCGAGTCATTTTTACGATCCTAAAATCACCACCGGTATGCAGGCTTATAAAAAAGGCATGGAACATTTGATTGACCAGCTTGGTGATCAGATGCTGATCTATGCTGCCATCTCCCCCAGCTTGGCAACCGGTCGTTATGCACATATGAGGCGGATTGCCTGCGATGCTTTTAAAACTATAAAAGATACCCGCTATACCCTCAACAGTGTAAATTATGGCTGGTGGCAAACCTACCTGTACAACTATATTGATGCCGATCACGTCGTACTTTCAACCGAAAACGAAGGCGCTAACCGCGCGAGGATGCTTTCGGCCATTGTTACCGGCACCTTTATAACCGGCGACGATTTTTCGACACACGGACAGTGGAGTGAAAGGGCTAAAGCCATGTATCAAAATCCCGAAATTTTAAAGGTTGTTCAAAATGGAAAAGCTTTCAGACCGGTTGAAGGGAATACCGAAACCGGAACATCAGAACAGTTTACACTTAAAATCGGCGACAACTTTTACCTTGCCCTGTTTAATTATGGAGACACGGATAAAACCTACACTGTTGATGCAAAAAGAATTGGTATTGAGGCCGATAAAGCGATGAAAGCCAAATTGCTGCTATCAGGGAGTGATATCGCTAACACAAACAGCGTTTTGGTAAAAGCAGGTGATGCTGAACTATTAAAATTCGACTTAAATAAATAAAAATGCAAAGGCGCCGGTAACAGATTCCCCTTAAATCACCGGACGCCTCCTGAGGGGATGAAACCCTGTATCGTTTTTAACTGTTTAACTTAACTGATTTTGCCCGTTTGCATGCAAGCGGGCATTTTGATTTTTTAGCATTCACGCAGCACTTGTTTTTATTGTGTTTCGTGTTTGCCATGCTGTTTTTTTCGATCTGAAGTGAAGTAAAAAACAATCCGCCGGTAACGGCCAATAAGGTAAAAAATTTCATAGCAGTAGGTTTTAACTTAAAAGACGATGTTTTTTTGGGAATGTTACAATTGAGGCTGGAAATGTTGATTTTCGCATATTTATGGGTGCTAATTAATCTCATATACATCCAGTTACTATAATAACCGTCATTGCGAGGTACGAAGCATCGCCAACTTTACAGGGCTAATTTGCATGGTTTCCCAGTCCTACACTGGTCGAAGTTTAGCGATAGCGTAACTTCGTCCTAAAATATGTTAAGCTTTCAGCTTAACCCAATAAGATAAAACCCATGATTAGTTCAGGATATGGAAGCAGGATGCTTCCTTCGTTTTAGGACGAAGTTACGCTATCGCTAAACTTCGACCAGTAACCGTGTTGAAGAGTTGTCGTTATCCAAAAAACAAAAAGTCAGTGACCTCGCGTTACTGACTTTTTCATTAACTATTAACTGACCAAATATCCTTAACAAAAAAACTATCTGGTATTGCAAACATAGGGTGTTAAAAGCGGCTTACATGTGTGAAAAACACCATCTTAACACGCAATTAAAATACATATCATGCTGATTGCCTGTACTTTAAAGGAGTTATCTTATAATGCGTACGGAACAGCCTGATAAACGAGCTTGGGCATTCAAAACCCACCATGCCAACTACCTCATTCACAGGGTAACGGGTATCCTTCAACAGCATTAATGAGCGTTTTAAACGCAGCTGGATTAAGAACTGGTGCGGCGTTAAACCGAATGCCTGTTTAAAAGTACGCAGCAAGTGATTAACTGAAAGACAAGCATGTTCGGCCAGATCCTCCAGGCTAATATTCTGATTATAATTACTATACAAAAACTCCTTAGCCAGGTTAAGACGGCGTAATATCTCGACCCTGGTACCCTGGTTTAAAAAGTCGAGCTTTTCAGCTTTTTTGCAGATCTCATCATTATAAATATGAAAATAGTTGATGAGCGTATGGTGCAGGTATTCGTTGATTAGCATTTCGTCCTGCATACCATTGTCCAGGTGTTGTTTCAGATGAAATACATTGTATTTGATATCGCCGGCAAACGGGTAGATAGTTTCGTTAAACTCGGGTTGCGTTTTACCGTTACTATAGCCTTTGTTTAACAAGCTGTCGTCGTCGAAAGTCCAGCAATCCTTAAAATCCTGCAAAAACTGCTGATCAAAGTTGATGGCGAACGATTGTACCTGCTGATCCAGGTCGGTATCGGTTGAATATTGAGTTCCACGGTTCAGGATCAGAAACGAATCGGGGTATATGGATAAATGCCTGCGGCCAATATCATAACGTTCACTACCGCTTAAAACAAAGCGTAGGCTTAAATCTGAAGTATACTGCTGCCCTTGTCTCTGGCCGCCGGTGCGGCTTACAATCTTATTGTTGTTGCGTAATACTTTTGAATAGTCCATTGTGATATGATTTTATTATTCGTTATAATTTCTTTCTTCCAGTAACATAAATTTGTTCCCCGCCGGGTCCAAAAATTCGGCTGCCAGCCCCGCCGGTAAATAAGCCGGCGATTTGCAAAAAAACACGCCTGCTGTACGGAGTAAATGGTAATCGTTCAAACAGTCGGCTGTGTTGATAATGATATTACTCTTATCACTGTTGCTGTCATTATTAGTTACAAGCAACGCCACATTTAATTTATCCGACTGGATCACTGTGCTCTCCCTGCCCTCATAAAACGTCATTTTACCTGTTATCCTGAAGCCTAATTTTTGAGTATAAAAGTCAATTTGGCCATCAAAGTCGGCTGTGTACACAGGTAAATATTTCAATTTCATTTTGCAGTAGTTTTTAACAGAAACCAGATTTAATAATGGAAACCAACCTGTTGGCCAAGGGCAGCATACAGGATAATTTTTCGAAGCGGGTTCACAGTAGCCGGTCAGTTAAAACTACTTAACATATCAAAGGTACTTTACCGGCAGGGGGATAGTATCCCCCTATTTGGGGGATTTATGAATTAGTGGAGTTTTGAGTGTTTGGAGCTATTATCGGGCTTCAGGCGATCCGTGGGACACGGATCGGGGATATGATTATCTACCCCAGCGGCCGTGTCCCCACGGACGCCTCGTCGACTATATCAGCTTATTCTGCCTTGCCAGTTTAATAGCATCGGCGCGGGAGTTTACATCAAGCTTGAGGTATATGTTTTTGATATGGCTGCGAACGGTTTCAAGATCAATGAACAATTCATTGGCTATCTGGCCACGGCTCTTTCCCTCACCTATTAACTCGAGGATCTGGGTTTCACGCTTGGATAAGGGCGATTCCTGGTTCTTTTGGAATGAGCGAATCACCAAACGGGCAATATTAATGCTCATAGGCCCGCCGCCTTCGCGTACTTCTTTTATCGATTCGATAATTTTGGTTGATGGTGTATTTTTAGTAAGATATCCCGATGCGCCGTTAGCCAGCGCATTAAAGATCTGTTTTTCCGATTCGTAAACAGTAAGGATCAGGATATAGCAGTTAGGCAACAGCTTTTTTAATTTGGGGATAGCGTCAATCCCGTTAACACCGGGTAGTTCTATATCCAGCAGTATGACATCTGGTTTATCGGCAGCAATTTTTTTAGCAGCTTCATCATATGAACAGTAAGTGCTTATCACATCATACCCCTCAGTAGCACCAATTAAAAAGGCATAACCATCGCGCAGGGTTTCATCATCCTCAATAATACTTACTTTAATGTTACGGGCCATGCTTAATTACTTAACTGGTTTTTACTAAACTTCAACGTTACTGATGTGCCCTTGCCTTCCTGCGAGTTAATGAGCAACGTTGCATTGATCCGTTTGGCCCGGGCATTAATATTGTTGATCCCCCGGCCCCGATGGGCTGCTCCGCTGTCAAATCCTTTACCATCATCAGTAACACGAAGCGCTATTGCGCTTTTATCACTTTGATCAAGCTCAAAAGTTACCTGCCCTGCATCGGCATGCTTAAGGATGTTATTCAACAACTCCTTAAATATCATGGTGATGTTACGGCTGTACTCCATAGGCAGCTTTACCAGCTGGATATCCTCGTCAACAGCGGCGAACTCAAAATCAACGGGGACGTCATGAAAAACCTCTATCCCAATCTCTCGGATGTGGTTGAGGGTTTCATAAAGATTATCACTCTTAGGGTCGAGCGCCCAAAGGATATCCTTTGTACCGTTGTATAATGACGCCGCGTTTTGCTTGATCTGATCAACAATTCCTCGCTGGTCTGCCTGCTCTTTACCTATTTTAGCATTCAGTATCTCTGATAAGACGGTGATCCGGGTTAATTTGTTACCAAGATCGTCATGAAAATCTTCGGCCGTTTGCTGGCGGATCTTCAGTTTCTCTTCCCGTTTCATGGCCTCAATAGCTTTTTGCCGTTTTATTTTACGCTGATGCACCAGATTTTGCACCCCGAAACCAAGCAATACCAACAATACAATAGCCAGCAACCTGAAGTAGAATGTCTGATAAAATGGTGGAATGATCACAAAACTAAAACTGGCCATTTGTGGCGACACCTGCCCATCCGGGCTAATTGCCTTTACCCTGAAGGTATATTTACCCGGCGGCAGCGAAGGATAATTTACCACATTGTTGCGCATAGGCGAACTAAAGGCACTATCCAGCCCAACCAGTTTATATTGATACGATACAGCATCGGGGTTTTTGAGGTAAACACCCAGGAAAGATATCGACAAATGATTTTGGTTATGTTTAAGTTCGGCCCAGTCATTCAGGTCGATCGAGGAACGTTTTTCTCCGTCCTCTTTCATGAGTTGTACCGACTTGATAAACACATGCGGAGGCGGTGAGGCTACCATCTTAGTCATGGTATTATATACCATGACTGCTTTGGTCGTGCTTATCCAAACCTCGTGGCCGCGGTGCATAATGGCATTTTGATTGGCTTCAACAACCGGCTCTTTTGAACCGATATTATCAATTACCCAAAAAGTTTTCTTTGCAGGATCATATTGCATCCGGTTAATTCCACGACCGGTACCCATCCAGAGCCTACCGCGTTCATCGGCCGCGAGGCTGTAAATACTGTTGGCTTTAAGACCGTCATCAATATTGTAAACATTAACAGCCCCGGTTGTCATATCCCAGGTGTACAGGCCGCTATCATCGGTACCTACTAACAGCAGGTCACGGTAACGTATCATACTGTAAACCGCGGTTGTTGGGAATGATTTGAGTTTAAAGCCTGGGACAATCTTTTTATTCACCACCAGCATTACGCCGTTTTGGGTACCTATTAAAACTGAATCGCGCCCAAGACCAAGCATTGACGCCGAATATGATGGAACCCCTTCCAACTGTTTCATCTCCCCGTTTTGATAATAGAAACAGCCCATAGATGTCGCCAGCCATATAGTACCGTCAGCACCGGCAGTAATAAAATTGCAGGCAAAACCCGAACTGTTTTTTATCTGCCGGAAACCGTTTTTATCATATTGCCATAACCCGGTGCCGCCTGTGCCAATCCAAACGGTTCCGTTTTTATCAGTATATAAACATTGTACCCCTTTTAAATATGGCAAACCTGTAGGTACAGGCACTTCGCTGGTCTTTTTTCCGTCATAGCGTAAAAGACCTGCACCGTCAATCCCCATTAAAACATTGTTGTTCCAATCCTGGGCTATCGACATTACAATTTTGGATTCGGGGATACCTTGCGTACGGTCAAAAACAGTATACCGGTCGCCTTCGCAGCGATAAAGGCCATTACCAAGACTACCCAGCCATAGGTTTTTATCGGCATCTAAATAAATGTCGGGGATAGAGTTGTCGGTAAGTCCGTTTGATGAATTATAGTGGATCACCTCATCACCCATAATACAGTAAGCGCCGTTATCTGTACCCAGCCAAATGTTGGCATCAGCATCCTGCTCAATACACAACAGCTGACCTTTCATTTTTTCAACAAAAGCCTTTATCACACATGGCGTAGCAATGCCACCCTTTGCGCACAGCAAACCAGTTCTTGTTAAAAGGTAAGTTTTGCTTTTATCAAAGCGATCGAAAAAGATCCGTTTAATAATTTGCTCATCATCCTTTGATGGAACATCAATTGCGTGCTCCCATTTTTGTCCCTTAAGACGATAGATACCTTTTTTATAAACAGCAGCATATAATACACCGGCACTGTTAACCGCCAAACTGGTAACAAAAAGTTCCGGATCATCACCAACAACCACGTGCTGCATCTTATCGTTTTTAATCCTGAAAAGTATTCCGCCCGATGTAACCCAGATGGTGCCTTCGCCGTCCTGGGTTATATTACCTACGAAATAACGTTTTACTGGTATATCAGGTTTGTACCTGATAATATGCCCGTTATAAAGTCTTGCCAGCCCGTTCATAGTACCAAACCAGGTGCAGCCCCCTTTATCCGAAAAAATGGTTGAAACATAATTATCCGGCAGGCCGGTTAAGCGGGTATATGCGGTAAAATCTTTTCCATCAAAACGGCAGGCCCCGCCAAATGTGCCTATCCACAGACGGTGGTCGGTATCCATTGAGAGCTTATTTATTTGCGACTGGATGAGCCCATCCTCGATATCATAGTGCGCAAAAATGTATTTCTGTGCGTAGGCCCGGTCTGTAAATAGTACCATACATACCAGGGAACACAAAAGCAGAAAAACGGGGAAACGCGATAGCTTATTCAATTAAAAACGTAATTTAAATTACTTGTATGGGGGTACAATTAAAAAGTTAAATTAAAGCTAATTAAAATAAAAAAAATCACCCTAACAGGGTGATTAATTATTATCAGTTAAGGAAGTAAAATTAGTTTTTAGCTACTACAGAGTTATTGTTATTCAGCGGTGTTTGAATATCTTCAAACAGTTTGCATACCTGGGTAATTTTCCAATCCTGTTTATCATTTTTTTCGATGATCAGGTAATCATGCTGGGTACAGTTTTCGTAATTAAAATCAACCCTGGCAATTACCATGGCATCGCTTTTAGCGAGTACTTCGTAGTTGGACTGGCAATTTTGCTGGGTACCGGCATCCTTTTTCATCATACTTACCAGGTCATCTTTTTCCTGTACAAGCACCTTTTCGCCGCGGGGAATTTTAAGTACAGAATTATCGCTCATTATTGATTTTAATTTTTTGAAGTTGGAGGTCATATGGCTGTCAATGAAATCGCGGATCACGGTGGTGTATCCTGTTTCGGTGACCGGACGGCCGTACATGGTGCTGGCTGATAATAATCCTACTATGCATGCCAATAAAAATTTATTTTTCATTTGTGATATTTTTTTGATCAAATGTGGGCAGGCTTTGATCAAAAAAATGTGCCTATCACACCTAAGCCATAGGGCATGTACAGCCTATAGCTACGAATATAGCAAGCAGGTGCTTTTCGCCTATCAAGGCTGCTTTTCGCACATTTCCGGCAGATATGTTGTTTACCCGAAGCCAATGGTGATAATTCTTTAATTATCAATAAACAATAGCAGAAGCCGGCACAGGTATTTAAATCTGTACGAAAATATCTTTATTTTTGAGAGCATCGTTTACCGAATAAAACTACTACCGCAACTTGGAACCTACTGAAAACTTTTTCCGAAGCATTGTTGAGGCCTCGCCTTTTCCCGTGTATATGTGCATGGGGCCTGATAAGCTTATTGCCATTGCTAACGATGCCACTTTAAAAGCATGGGGCAAGGACAAATCTATAATTGGGAAACCTTTTGATGAGGCTTTGCCTGATCTTAAAGGCCAACCGTTCAGCAGCCTGATAAGCGAGGTATACCGTAACGGCGAAACTTACTATGGCAACAATGAGCCGGCCGAATTTATAATTAACGGTAAACGGCAAATCAATTATTACAAGTTTACCTTCCAGGCGGTACGTAACTCGCGCGCTAAAATAGTTGGGGTTATTTGTTTTTCGACCGATGTTACCGAAATTGAGCACGCCCGCCAGGCCATGGAAGAGAGCAGATATACTCTGTATAACATGGTAAGGCAGGCCCCCGTTGGCATTTGCATAGTAAACAGCGATAACCTGGTAATTGAAGTAGTTAACGACTCATACCTTGAACTCGTTGGCCGTAAACGATCAGAAATGGAAAACCGGGATATTTGGGAGGCCATACCTGAAGCCGCCGAACTATATGCCCCGGTAATGGATAACGTTATTGAAACAGGGCAACCCATCACCGCTAAGGAACATAAACTTTTGCTTGTACGTAATGGCGTACCCGAAATGGTATTTGTTGATTTTGTTTATGAGCCAGTTAGGGGTTTTGATGGGCAAATGAGCGCTATTATGGTAATAGCCATTGATGTAACAGAAAAAGTTTTTGCACGCCGCAAAATTGAAGAAGCTGAAGAAAGGGCCCGGCTGGCCGTTGAAGCTGCCGAAATAGGCACATTTGACCTTGACCTGCTTACTGATGAAATACTTACATCTGAAAGGTTTAACGTTATCTTTGGGTTTAACCGGGATGTGCCCCGTGATTTATTTGTCAAAGCACTGCACCCCGACGATTTTGAATTGCGTAACAATGCCCATAAAGCAGCGCTTACCAGCGGAAGACTTTTTTATGAGGCGCGAATAATCTGGCCTAATGGCACCCTGCGCTGGATCCGGGTACAAGGTAAAGTTTATTACGGTTCTATAAACAAGCCTCTAAGGATCCTGGGCACCCTGCTTGATATCACTGAATTTAAGCACCTGCAACAACAAAAGGACGATTTTATAAGTGTAGCCAGTCATGAACTTAAAACACCAATGACGTCCATCAAGGCATCAATGCAGCTGCTTGACAGGCTGATCAAAGTTGATCCCTCGTCTGATAAGATCCCCCAGTTTATCAATCGCGGCAACAACAGTCTGAATAAAATGCAGCAATTGGTTGATAGCTTACTTAATGTTTCAAAAATTACAACGGGGCAGCTTACCCTTCATAAAACGCGCTTTGTAGCGGCCCAAATGATCAATGACTGCTGTGACCATGTAAGGATTGCCGGCACGCATGAACTGGAGCTTACCGGCGATACTGAACTTGAACTATACGCCGACAGGCAACGCATTGACCAGGTTGTTGTTAACTTTATAAACAACGCGGTTAAATATGCGCCCGACAGCAACCGGATAGTCATTAACATTAGTAAACAGGGTGATATGGCCCAGGTATCGGTACAGGACTTCGGCAAAGGGATTCCGGCAGAGAATATTCCGCATTTATTTGAACGTTATTACAGGGTTGATACCTCCGGCATTCAATACTCAGGGCTGGGGCTGGGCTTATATATCAGTTATGAAATTATTGAACGGCATGGCGGCGAAATGGGCGTTGAAAGCGAAATTGGCAAGGGCAGCACCTTTTGGTTTACAATACCGTTAAACTGAATTTAAATTCCGTACCTATCTTTCTATTAATACAACTGCAATAGTACAATTTTAACTAAAGAATAATAATTTAACCAGCACGGTTAAATTATTCTTAATTCAACAAAAACATACTATTTTGTGTTACTAATATTTGTATTTTTAAACACAACGCGCGAATTTAAAACCCCAAATGACAGGCACATTAGACCCCAATCTCCAGGCTGATCTGGAAGCAGTAAACAAGATTCCGGTAATAAGTTCGATACTGGAGGTTATTTGTAGGACAACCGGAATGGGGTTTGCAGCCGTAGCCCGTGTTACCGAAAAAAAATGGATAGCATGTGCTGTATTGGATAACATTCAGTTTGGCCTGGTACCGGGTGGCGAATTACAGTTAGAAACAACTATTTGCCATGAAATAAGGCAAAGTGAAGAAGCAGTAATTATTGATCATGTTGAAAAGGATGAGCGGTTTCGTAACCATCACACGCCTTTAATGTATGGCTTTCAAAGCTATATTTCAATGCCTATTATCCGTAAGGATGGTAGTTTCTTTGGCACACTTTGCGCTATTGATCCAAACCCGGCCCGGCTTAATACGCCCGAGGTTATCAACATGTTCAAGCTCTATGCCGACCTCATCTCGTTTCATTTACAGGCAATTGAACAGCTGGCTTTTACTGAAGAGAAACTTCTGGAAGAGCAAAAAACAGCCGAGCTACGCGAGCAGTTTATTGCCATTTTAGGCCACGATCTCCGCAATCCGGTTACGGCTGTATCAAATGTTGGCCAGCTAATGCTGCGGATGCCGCTTGATGACCGCCTTAAACGCCTGGCCGCCATCCTTCAGGATTCATCCATGCGCATGAAAGGACTGATAGATAACCTGCTTGATTTTGCACGTGGCCGTCTTGGAGATGGCATTACACTATCTTTAACTCATCATGAGCATCTTGAAAAAACACTTACGCATGTAATCTCTGAGCTGCTTCTGGCATCCCCCGAACGGGAGATCATTACCGATTTTAATATTACCGGCACCGTATTTTGCGACAGTACCCGGATAGCACAACTATTCTCCAACCTGCTATCGAACGCATTAGCACACGGTAAAAAAGATGCTCCCGTTAATGTATCTGCAAGCAATGCCGATGATGGCTTTACGCTTTCAGTAACCAACGCCGGCGAACAAATTCCGGAAGCGGCAATGGAACGATTGTTTCAGCCCTTCTCACGCGGAGAGGTTAAGCCCGGACAGCAGGGCTTAGGTTTGGGTTTATACATCTCTTTAGAGATAGCAAAAGCGCACGGCGGCAGGCTCTTCGTAATGTCAACATCCGAAGAAACACGTTTTACTTTTCAGCTTTAGGTATAGGGATTATAGCAAATCTCCCAGCAATTCCCTTCGGGGTCGGCAATAAAACCTGCATAGCCGCCTCAAAATGTTTCCGCAGGCAGCTTCTGTATTTGCACACCCGCTTGATCTAACTGGGCTATTTTTGCATCAACATCATTCTTTGAAACAAGGTTTATCGTGAGATAAAAACTCTTACTCCGGGCATTATTGCTTATATTTGTGTATTATTCAAAAAGCAACTCATCGCATAGGGTGAGCACCAAATTATCAAACTTTAACATTATTACCTTTTCATTTTCGGCAAGAATTTACCATCCGAATTTTATGGCGTAAAATGCCTTGATCGCAGCAAGATCTTTAACAGCAAGGGTAATTGAAGTTAGATGGGCCTGCATAATGTAATTATTTTATCGGATGCTATCAATTCCCGAAAACCAGGATACTGACTTGTTTTATTTCACACTCAAATTTAATCGCCAGTTAATACAGGTCGGTTAAATTTAGTTAACCAAATATATAAACATGCAGATCAATTATTTCATAATAGCCATTGTGATAATCCTGTTAATAGCATTAATGATATGGATAGTTAAAACCGACCGTAAAGACGAAAAAAGCTTTGAGCAACAGATTATTGATCAGGAACTTAAGCCCAGAGAGCACCCTAAACCTCAAAAAGCTGGCAAAGCTATTTAATTGGGTAAAACCCGCTATCAACTAACGTATTTTTACGTGCTTTTTTACAACATCCTTTTTTTAAATTTCACCACCAAACCTAAAATCTACCCTATGGCAGCAGATAAAACTTCAGATGAGCAAGTATTTTATGTAGGACTTTGTATGGCCGGTGCCGTATCTGCCGGTGCTTATACCGCAGGTGTTCTTGATTACCTGCTTCAGGCATTAACCGAGTGGGACAAACGCCGCAATGAGCCTGGTGTACCATCTCACAAGGTGCAGATCCCGGTAATGGGCGGTGCATCTGCAGGCGGTATGACAAGTATCATGGCAGCTTCCTCTCTTAACAATCCTATAACCCATCTCGATAAGCCATCGGGAGATATTTTAGCCGAGCATCCCGAAAATAAACTCTACCATTCGTGGGTAGATCTTATCCAGGCAGATATGTTCACAAAAATGCTGGATACCAGCGATATTAAAAATTCAGGTGTAATATCGGCCCTTAACTCAGATTTTATTAATGATGTTGCCAAACGGGTAGTTGCTGCCGATCCAAAACAATGGCAACCCTTACCTGCATATATCAAACCGGGCTTGAAGATTTTCACGACGTTAACCAACCTGCAGGGCTACGCTTACAATGTTCCGTTCAACTCTTCATCGCCGGTGCCTACCAAATATAATATGCGTATCCATAATGACTATGCATGTTTTGAACTTACTGAAAATGCCATCGCCGGGCATAACAACGGCTGGATGCCGCTCGACCTGAAAAATAAAGTTAATACCGATATAGCCGCTGACGCCGCTATGGCTACCGGTGCATTTCCGGTTGGCCTGCAATCCCGCATAGTTAAACGTGACGCTCAATATGTTAACAATAACCCCTGGCTAAGCCATTATTTAACCAATAGCCCTATTGCTGACGGCGGCTATCAAACCCTGAATGTTGACGGCGGCATGATCAATAACGAGCCTTTTGATAAAGTAAGGAGTGTTTTGGATGATCTTACCGGTCAGCCGGATGTGGATTACAACAATTATAACAAGTTTGTTTCAACCGTGCTGATGATTGAGCCCTTCCCTACCCAGGCACCCAAACCAATTTCACAATCAAGGGCTGTGTCAAACGTGATAGGCTTAACACTGTCATCCATGTTATCGCAAATGCGCTCAAAAGCGGTTAATATTAAAGATGCCATGGATGCAGATTGTGCAGGTCAGTACCTGATCACACCATCACGAAGGGTAGATACGCCAGATGGTAAATCCACCGATCTTACCGGCGAACAAGCCATAGCATGTGGTGCCTTGAGCGGGTTCAGCGGCTTTTTAAATAAAGAGTTCAGGGTGCACGATTTCTTTTTGGGCCGCCATAACTGCAAGATCTTTTTGCGCGACTACTTTACCGTACCAGCCAAGGCACTTACAACCAACGCTATTTTTAAAGATGGTTATGCCAATGCCGATAAAGCCAAATTTAAATCAACCCAAAACGATAGTTACCAGATCATCCCCGTGTTTGAAGAAGACATCAAATTCCCCGATATTAAATTCAGTTCGGGCAATAACTGGCCTACCATTAAAGAACAGGATATCGACCGGTTTAGTGACGGCATGAAAAATCGGATCCAAACCATTATGCTCAATGTAGCAGATTTGGGCTGGCTTACCAAAAGCTTATTGTGGATAGGTGCAAAAGTTATCCTGAATAAAATGGTAACCAACAAAATTATGGTAGTGATAAAAGGCGAACTTAAAACCTGGAAACTGTTGCCTTAGATAGTCTATAAAATTCAGACTTACGAAGTTTTTGAAACTTCGTAAGTCTTCAATTGCTTTATATAGCCTTAAATACTACAATGCCATTATGCCCACCGAAGCCGAAAGTATTGCTCATGGCTACTTTCACTTTATGGTCGATGGCATCTTTCAATACAAACTTTAAATTACCAGGAATTGCAGGATCCAGCGTTGTGGTATTGATAGTTGGTGGGATCACCTGATCTCCTATCGATTTTATAGCTGCAATTGCTTCAATAGCACCGGCAGCACCGAGCAGGTGACCGGTCATTGATTTGGTTGAACCTATAATGGTATTGATCTCTTTATTTTTGCTAACAGCCAATAACGCGTTGATCTCTGAAAGATCACCAACCGGGGTTGAGGTGGCATGCATGTTCAGGTAGTCAACATCTTCAATGTTTAATCCCGATTCATTCAGGGCCTGCTGCATAGCGCGGGCAGCACCTAATCCTTCAGGATGGGTTGCAGTCATATGGTAAGCATCGGCGGTCATAGATGCTCCGGTTACTTCGGCATAAATATGTGCGCCGCGGCTAACAGCGTGTTCGTAATCTTCTAAGATCAGAGCACCCGCGCCTTCGCCCATTACAAAACCATCCCTATCTATATCAAATGGCCTTGAAGCATGCTGCGGATCATTATTGCGGGCCGACATCGCTTTCATTGAACTGAAACCACCGATAGAAGCAGGCGTAATAGGCGCTTCAGAACCACCTGTTACGATGATCTTAGCTTTACCTAAACGGATGTAGTTAAAGGCATCCATAATAGCGGTGTTGGATGTTGCACAGGCCGAAACCGTGGTATAATTTATCCCCATAAAACCATTGCGGATAGAGATCATACCAGATGCCATATTAGAAATAAACTTAGGCACAAAGAAAGGGCTGAACCTTGGCTGGCCGTTACCTTTAGCATATTCGGTTACCTGTTCTTCAAAAGTTTCCATACCACCTTGTCCGCTGCCCCAGATAACGCCAACATCAAACGGATCCATTTTGCTAAAATCAAAACCCGAATCTTTAATAGCTTCATCCGCTGCTACAAGTGCGTACTGCGTAAATGTATCGGTACGTTTTAATTCGGCTCTATCCAGATGATCTGTGATATTGAAATCTTTCAGCTCGCAGGCAAATTGCGTACGGAACAAGGATGCATCAAAACGGGTGATGGTGGCCGCCCCGCTTTTACCGGCAACTAAGTTTTGCCAATAAATTTTTACATTATTTCCAAGCGGTGTCAATGCGCCCAGACCTGTTATAACTACTCTGTTTAACATGATGGTTTTATTAAAATCGGCGCAAAGATATAAATATATACCATTTGGTATTTTGATATATCAATCCGAACAGGCTTTACCTACTGAATATTACCGGGTTATGGCAGTGACCAAAAGCAGAAACAGTTCAAAAACCAGCATGGTTAGCGATAGAAAAGAGATTGAATTATTTTCCAAAAATTTTATTTAATTCCAGATAAGGCACAGCTTCATCCACAAAATTATAACTGCCCTTGCTTAACTCAATAGCGGCCCGCTGAAAAGCACCTAAAGCCGCCCTCGCCAATGCCGAACCAAGACTTACCCTTTTTACGCCCAAATCTGCAAGTTCATTAAAACTGATATCGAAACCCGCCGCGCCAAGCACAATATTTACGGGTTTTGGCGCGACAGCTTTTACCACTTCGCTTATTTGTTCCCTTGTTTTAAGACCGGGTGCAAAAAGTACATCAGCTCCCGCCTCAGCATAAGCAACAAGCCGTTTGATGGTATCCTGCAGGTCTATTTTCCCGTGGATCATATTCTCTGCCCTGGCAGTTAGTGTAAAATGAAAAGGCAGGCTGCGCGCTGCTTCAACTGCCGCTTTTACCCGTGTCACCGACAGGTCGAAGTTATAAATAGGATCTTGATCATTACCTGTAGCATCTTCTATTGAACCACCCACCAAGCCTACTCCTGCCGCTGCTAAAATAGTTTCGGCACATGCTTCAGGGGTATCACCAAAACCATTCTCCAAATCGGCAGCTACTGGTAAATGTGTGGCGTTGATAATGGCCAGCGCGTTATCAAGCGTTTCCTCTCTACTGATCATTGCATGCCCGTCCGGCCGGCCAAGCACATAGGCCAACCCGGCGCTTGTGGTGGTAAAAGCTTCAAAACCCAATCCCGTTAAAATTTTAGCCGAACCGGCATCCCATGGATTAGGGATGATGAACAAACCATCGCGTTCATGCAACGCTTTAAAAACTTCGGCTTTTTGATATTGGGAATTATTTATTGCAGACATTTTGAGGCTGATTAGTTTGTTTCGAAATTAAGCTAAATATAATCTGTAGCCGTAAGTCTTAAGTCAAAAAACAAGCTTTGGACTAAGGCTTAGTACTTCTAACTTACGACTTAATACTATTAATATCCCTAATATTGCATCAGTAAAAACTATGAAACAAAAAGTAGATATTGAAAACTGGATCAGGAAAGAGCATTACAACTTTTTCAAACAGTTTGAGGAGCCTTATTACGGCTTAAACGTAAATATTGATGTAACCGCGGCTTATAAGTTTGTTAAGGATAACGGGATCTCATTTTTCCTTTATACCATGTACCAGTCGTTAGCCGCCTCGCAAATCATTGAGCCATTCAAATACCGCATGGAAGGCGACGAGGTTTTTATTTATGACCGGATCGATGCCAGCTCAACCGTTCCGCGGGCTAATGGCACGTTTGGTTTTGGCGAATGGGCGTTTTATCCTTCGTTTGAGGATTTTAACAGCGAAGCCACTAAAGAAATTGAACGGGTACAAAGCAACAACCTGCTTGAGCGTAAGGCTTTAAACAACGTGATCCGCTATTCTTCACTGCCTTGGATCAACTTTACCTCGTTGTCACATGCGCGCATGTTTTCATTTGTGGATAGCTGCCCCAAGATCTCGTTTGGTAAAATGACTGAACATCATGGTAAGCGCACCATGCCCTTATCCATTCATGTAAACCATGCGTTGATTGATGGCATTCACGTGGGCCAGTATATTGATTGCTACCAGGAGCTGCTGAACAAAGGATTTTAGAGTAACGTTATCCGGCTAAGGAGTGGCGTACCTCTGGCATGCTAAAATCTATTACCGTTTTAATTCTACAAACCTTTTGCACCTCTGGTGCAACCTATAAATTGCCTGGCCTAATGAAAGGATTTTAATCTTTTTTAAACACATTTTCCTTTACCATAAACAATGGCAGCGAACCGTGATCAAGTATGCGTGAATGAAAATCCCTGATATTAAACTGGGCACCTTGCTTTTGCAGTAGCTCCTCTTTCCAGTGTAGTATTTGCAGTGCGCCATATTTGTAGGTTACTACCTGTGCCGGCCAGCGACGGATTCGGGCTATCTCGCGCATGGCTATATCATCCTGCCCACGGATATTCTTTTTCCAGAAGGCCAGTGCCTGTTCATCTGTCCAGCCATAATAATTCAGCGCCACATCCAGCGGTACGCGAACAGAGCGCACAATATCCCACTCCCACTTGCCCAGCTCATCATATGGCGTTTTGTATACCCCAAGTTGTTTGCCTAACTCTTCAGTATAAGCCCCCCAGCCTTCAGCAAAGCCCATGTAATAAAAAAGCTGCTGTACTGCCGATGTTTTGGTTTGAGCCTCGGTACTGGCTTGGTAATGGTGTCCCGGCACGCCTTCGTGGATAAAAAGCCAGTCAACCTGCCGCTTATTATAGGGTTTATCAAATAGATTGTAGTAAAACACGTTGCTGTCATAATAACCGGGTGTTTGAGCAAGCTGCCTGCTTTCACCCTTTACAATTTTTAGCGGTGCTATATTAGTATTGTTAAACAGCTTGGGCAGGTTAGCATAAATGACCGCTTTGGTGTTTTCGAACGATTGCTGCACCACTTTCGGATCACTGATAAAAAAGGAAGGATCATTGAGGTGTTTATAAAAGTCGTCATCGTTTAAACCGGTTTGTAGACGAATTGCTTCGATATGCTTTTGAACCCGGCTTACTTCTGTTAATCCAAATTGGTAGATCTCGTCGGGCGTGGCCTTGGCGCTTGTCCACCGCTTTAGGAGATAAGCATACCAGGCTTTTCCGTTAGGGATATTGATGATGCCGTTTGTTGGAATAGTAGCAGGCTTGTGCGCCAACCAATCCTGCTCAAGGGCAATCCGTTCCATGTTGAGGCCAGTTTCATAGCTGATCAACTGATAATCTACTTTTTCTGACCCGGTGAGCTGATCTGCCTTAAAAGCAGCTAAACCAGCCTTTACTTTTGTAAAAAAGTCCAATTGCTTTTGAACATCTGCGGCGCTACCGATATGTTCCAATCCGCTTACATAGCTTAACTCCAGCTGCGGTAAGCGCAGTTCATTATACCCTGCTACAAAATCTTTGCAAAAGGCATCAAATGTTTGTTGTTTTTTTGCCGGGAATACACACAATATAAACGCGCCGATAGCTACAATAAAAACCTTCATAAATTGGATCTGGTTAACAAACATAAATAATAAACTGTATTTTACTTAAGCCAAACCCAATATCCCCCGGTTGGGGTGATAAGCCAGTAATTTCTACGGCATAAATTTGATAATCATGATGTATCGGAAATTAATTTCACTTTGTGTTTTTATACTGATAGTTGGCAGGAGCCTCGCGCAGGTAAGCTATCCAGATGCATCTCTGCCAGCGGATACGCCACGCCTGTTTTCCGAATGCATTCTTACAGATGGCCTGAGCAACCGCGATTTTACTGTATCCCCACAGGGTGATGAGATCTTTTTTACACTTCAGCAGCCTCGTTTTGTAACCAGCACCATTTTACACATCCAAAAGAAAAACGGCAAGTGGGGCAAGCCCGAAGTTGCTCCCTTTTCGGGCCGCTACCGTGATCTGGAAGCAAGCTTTTCGCCAGATGGACAAACCATTTATTTTTCATCAGACAGGCCTCTGAGCGATTCCATCGTCAAAAAAAATTTCGATATATGGCGGGTTAAACGTACCAGGAATGGCAATTGGGATCAACCCGAAAATCTCGGGCCGGAAGTTAACTCTTCCAAAAATGAGTATTATCCCAGTGTGGCTAAAAGCGGCAACCTCTATTTTACCGTAGAGGCCGATTATGGCAAAGGAAGTGAGGATATTGTAGTTTGTAAACCAACAGTAACTGGCTACAGCAAACCCGAAAGCCTGCCCGAAGACGTGAATACCAAATACGATGAGTTTAACGCTTTTATTGACCCCGATGAGCAGTTCATTATGTTTAGCTGTTACGGCCGCGCCGATGACCTGGGGCATGGTGATCTGTACATAAGTCATAAAGATAAAACAGGCAAATGGTTGCCAGCCAAACATCTGCCTGCACCTATTAACAGTACAGCACTTGACTACTGCCCTTTTGTAACTGCCGATAAAAAATACCTGATCTTTACCAGTAATCGCATTAATAGCCAGTTGAGCAACGGCCAAACCAAAACATATCAACAACTACAGGCACTGTTGAACAGCCCCGGCAACGGCTGGGATGATATTTACTGGGTAAAGTTTAACGAAGCCTGGTAAAATGAGCCCAACTATAATTTATGTTGACTGGATATAGCTGTGCAACTGCTCAATGGTCTCCCTTTGTGAGTGGAGGGTTTCGTATACCACATCACTCATAGAAATGATACCACATAGCTGATCTGCCACATCAAACACCGGTAAATACCTGATATTGTTTTCGCTCATGATCAGCATACATTCATCAACCGATGATTCGGGAGTGATCCTCGGGAAGTTGGTACTTATGATCTCGCCGGCAGTGGTTTCGTCGGAGTGCTTGCCCATCAGGATAATTTTACGGGAGTAATCCCTCTCGGTCATCAGGCCCACATATTTGCCGTTTTCGGTCACTACTACCGAACCGATATTTTTATCGGCCATCAACTTCAACACATTAAACACAGTAGTTTCGGCAGGTACGGCAGTAACATTGCTCCCCTTGCGAGCCAGGATATGCTTTACACTTTTCATAAATACTCAGGTTAATTTGGTAATTCCAATTTACGAATAAGTAGCAGAAAAACAATGGATTATTTTTTAAAACTACAAATCCAGCATAATTCAATAATACCATATACAACATGAGCGTATTATCCATCTAATTAATTATTAGGTCCATTGTTTGGTTAAAGCATTGCCTTAGTTTTGCATTACTTAACCTGTTATTTACCTGAACCTGAATTATGAAAACCTTCCTGCTGCTACTGTTTAGCCTATTTACGGTACTTAATTTAAACGCCCAACACAAAAAACAAGCCCCTATTACTATATCTGTTGAGATAAAAGGCTTAAAGGATCATGATAAATATTATTTAAACGGTCCCAGCGTAGTGGGACTGGACTCATGTATAGTTCAAAATGGTCACCTTTATTTTAAATATACAGGTGAGCCAGACGCGCTTGCGATCGGCAGGGTAAAGGATATGGGTGGCATGGCCAATGATCTTTTGATTAGCTTTTGGAGCGATAAACACGACATTAAAATTACCGGGGACACGGCACATCGCAAAGGCATGACCGTTTCAGGCTCGGCTTTATGGGATAGCCTAATCAAACTGCACGAAATAACCGGCCCTATTGAAGATAAACGGAACGAGATTGTTATTAGTTTCCCTTATCACAACCAGGATAGTATTAAACGCCGCCTGGATAGTGTTGCTGAGGTAAAGAAAACCACGATGACGACTTTTATTCAATCGAACCAGCATTCATACGCAGGTATAATTCTGCTTTATTACAACAAAATTGATAAAACTCTTTCTACAGAAGAAGCCAACGGATTGCTAAAACAATTTGACCCGGAACTTCAAAATTCAAAATACGGTCACCTTGTACAACAATTGAACAAAAGCTACAATCAAATAAAAATTGGGCAAATAGCGCCGGATTTTGAACAGGTAAATCAGCAGGGAAAGCCTGTAAAGCTATCTGCCTTTAGAGGTAAATATATTTTGCTGGAGTTTTCATCATCATGGTGCGGGCCCTGCCGCGCTATGAATCCGCAATTGGTGAAACTCTATAATAAATTTAAAGGTAAGGACTTTGAGATCATCAGTGTATCAACCGATGTTAACAGGCAAACGTGGCTAAAAACCATTAAAGATGATGGCCTAACCTGGCCGCAACTATCTGATCTGAAAGGTCAGCAAAACGAGGTTGCTATACTGTATAACATCAACTCCATACCTCATAATTTCCTGATAGATAAACAAGGAAAGATTATTGAGGATAATGTTTATCCCGACCAACTTACCGAAAAATTGAATGTACTGCTGAAATAAAAACATCAAAAAAGCCCCTCAGTAATTAAACCGAGGGGCTACCAACCTATATAAAAACAAACCTATTGTTTTCTCTTTCCCCAAATGGCAGTGCCATGGTTATCTAACCCGGTAAATATCAGGGTTGATGTTATTTTATTTTCCCAGTCGCGCTCACGCTCAACTTTTAGTTTATAAGTGTCACCGCTACTGTATTTAAGCTCAAGCCAAGGAGCGGTGAATGTCCATTTATCGGCTGCATTACCGTCAATAGTACCTGTAGCATCCAGTTTAAAGGTTGTTGACACCTGGAAATCCGGATTGGTTTGCTCAGTACCATATCCCGGTACAACATGATAATTCAGCGTGATCTTTTCGTAGGTTCCGGCAACATCAGTTGATGCTATAGTTGTTTGGGCAACATTGGCATATCTTTCAGGCGATACTACAGGCCAACCATCAGGTGTCCATGATATTTTGCGAACGTGGAGGTCCATAAAGAAGGAGTTGATACCCGGCCTACCCTGATGCGCCATAAAATACTGCCCGCTGCCGTTGTCAAACACTGCGCAATGGCCTGTACCCTGCCAGCCGCTTTGGTTGGTAAACTGGTACGGTGCCAGGATCATCGGCCCGTGATCTTCATCAGTATTGACATCATGCCCGTTATAATCATAAAACGGCCCGGTTGGGCTATCAGCCCGCCCTACCCTTACGTTGTACTTGGTTTGCAGCCAATCATAACTGATAAACAGGAAATACTTTTTAAGATCGGGGTTATAGATCACCTCAGCACCCTCTATGTTGCCATTGTATTTGCCTCCGGTAAAACCGCGGTTGGCAATACGTTTGCCTTTATCGCCGGGAGATACAGCGAGGCCAGTTGAAGGGTCAAGCTTCAGGATATAGATCCCATCCCAGGCCGAGCCATAATACATATACTGTTCGCCGGTGGTTGTGGTAATTACAGTTGGGTCGATGGCATTGGTTTGGATACTGGCATCATTGGCCGATGTTACTACAATGCCTTTCTCAGTCCAGGGACCATCAGGAGCCGAAGCTGTCGCCATTCCAATAACACTTAACCGGGCTACTGCCGATGACAATGAATAATACAACCTGTATTCCGAACCTACCTTCATTACATAGGGTGCCCATAAAGCATTGTAAGGCGCACCGCCCTTGCCGGTAATATAGGCAGAGCCCTGCGCAGGCAATGAAGAGAATACCCAGCCCACATACTCCCACTGCACCAAATCCTTCGACCGGCGAATTTGCAGGCCCGACCTTACATCGGTACCAAAAGCCACATCGGTACTATAACAATAATAATAATCACCAAACTTTTTTATAGACGGGTCATGCACATTATATACTGTCCATTTAGGATAGTAGGTAAATGCAGCGATATCAGCATAAGTATCACTGATACTGTTGATATCAAACGCTGTTGTCACCGGTGTGGTGGTAGTAGTATCCGTTTTGGTTGGCGTTGGCGTTTCCTTTTTTGAACAGGAAAACATTGCTGTTGCCAGTGCTGCTATTAAGTATAGATTTTTCGCTTTCATAAGCCCCCTCTATATCTCCCCTGACAGAAGAGATTTTCTTTATTTGTTTATTTATTAACTAACCCTTGCGAAAAGCGCAGGACTGTGCGATTCCCCTCTTGAGAGGGGTGGAGGGGTGTGTTTCTGCTTTAATAATCGCACGCATAACACACCCCTACCATCACCTTTACCCTCCGCACCCCCTCTAAAGAGGGGAATTAAAACTGTTAATGTTAATACCCCGCGTTCTGCACCAACCCGACGTTGGTTTGCACCTCGGTAAGCGGTATTGGTAAATACTCTTTACCTACTGTATAGGTATTAAATTCCGGGTCGCGGGCCTTTAACCAGGCGAGTTTGGTTGCATCCTGTAACCAGCCCCAGCGGCGGATATCATCAAACCTATGACCTTCCAGCGAAAACTCCAGGAAACGCTCATGGCCTATCTGCTCACGCATATCTGCCTGGCTCAGGCCCGGCTTTACTGTGGCCAGGTTTGGCAAACCAACCCGGCTACGTACCTTCTGGATGTATTGATAAGCGTCATTTGTTTGGCCCAGTTCATTCAAGCATTCAGCATACATCAGCAATACATCGGCATATCGCATCAACCTTTCATTAATACCCGATCTCCAGTCGTACTCATCGGTCTGGCCGCTGTCGCCATTTTCATACTTATGGCAAAACAGGGCATTCAATGATGAGCTACCGGCGTAACGAGTGGCAAAATCCTGGTTATATAATTTCTCGCCTGGTTTGTTGTAATACATGGTTACATCCAAACGAGGATCGACACCACCAGTGGTAGTTTTTTCCTGCAGATACTCGTTGTATAATGCCGGTGTCGGCTGCACATCGGTAAAACCGAAACTTGCCGCACCAAAAGTGATAGCACGAGATGATGTACGCCCCCATCCTGATGAGGGATCACCGCCCCAGCCCAGATCTGTACCTCCGGCATCCCTTGAAAACTGAACCTCAAAAATTGATTCTGAGTTGTTCTCGTTATTCGCAAAAAAGTTATCGTAATAATTAGGCACCAGGTTATAGGTCCCCATATCAATTACTGATTTAAACTCAGCTGCCGCCTCAGTATATTTTTTAGTGAACAAGTATGTTTTGCCCAAATATGCTGCCGCAGCGCCTTTTGTAGCCCTGCCAATTTGCCCATCGGGCGATAAACCGCTGTAAGTAGCCGGCAGCATACCTTCGGCTGCTTTAAAATCCCTGATCACCTGTGCCCAAACTACATCCTGCGGTTGTTGCTTTTGGAAATAATCGGCACTTGAAGCAGCTGGTGCCAATGGCATAGGCACGTTTTTATAAAAATCGGCCAGGTGAAAATAATACAAGCCACGTAAAAAATAAGCCTGCCCTAATACACGTTTCTTTAGCTCCGCATCCATATTAATATCGGGTACATATTTCAGCACCTCGTTTGCCCGTAAAATACCTTGATAATAGGCAGTCCATGAAAACAACACACCATCACCGGTGCTTTGCATGTTAAACTTACCCATGTTGTAAATCTGGTCCCAGGGGCTATAGCTTGTAGCGTCATCGCCCCTTGTGTTTTCAACTATTGGCGAAAAGCGCATGTATGAACCATCAATAATTAAGCTGCCGTATACTGCGTTTATTCCTTTTACAGCGTCGCTGGCATTTTGCCAAAATGTTTGGGTGGTTTGTGCATTAGGGTTTACCGTGGTTAAATCGCCTTTTTTACACCCCATGGCAAATACAGCTACCAACAATAGTGTAAATACCGCCTTTGTATATATCGTTTTCATTATAAATAATGTTAAATCGTTAATCAATTTTTAAAGCCCTACCTGTAAGCCAACTAATAAAGTGCGCGGGTTAGGGAACGAGCCATAATCAAAACCGCGGTTAATTGTACCGTCATTAATAAAATCCGGGTCGAAGCCTTTGTATTTAGTAATGGTGTACAGATTTTGACCCGACAGATAGATCCTTACACTTCTGAATACATGTGTGCGGTTTAACAAACCTGTTGGTAAAGTGTAACCCAGCTGCGCAGTTTGTAAGCGGGCATACGAGCCGCTTTGAATAAACCTGTCGGAGTTGCGGTTATTGGCATTAGGATCGCCGATGATTGGGCGAGGCACATTGGTGTTAGTATTGCTTGGTGTCCAGTAATTCAGCTCATCGGTGCTTGCATTGGTATACTGACCGGTCATCAAAGACTGATAAACACCATTGGCTATTTTGCTGCCATAGTTACCCTGAATAAATATCGAGGCATCAAGACTTTTGTAGCTTGCGCTGAAGTTAAAACCATAATACAATTTGGGAATGGCTGATCCTAAGTAAACACGGTCGGCATCATTGATAATACCATCTTTATTGGTATCAACAAACTTAACATCGCCCGGGGCCGCACCTGTTTGGGTGGCGTGAGCTGCAACATCGGCGGCATTTTTAAAAATACCTTCTGTTTTAAAAGCGTATAGTTCTCCAACTTCGCCGCCTACAGCTGTTTTACTGTATGCTCCGTAAATTGGGTTACCGCCGTTACCCAGCGATAATACTTTATTTTTAACGGTTGAAGCATTTGCACTGATGGTATAATTAAACGGACCGGTGTCCCTGCTGCGATAGGTTACCGTAAACTCGATACCTTTATTGGTAAACGAAGCAGCATTTACCAACGGCGTATTAATTGCGCCTACCGAAACCGGGATTGGCACCGGCAGTAAGATGCCTATAATTTTGTTCACATAATATTCTGACGAAAAGCTCAACTGGTCATGAAACAGGCTTAAATCCAAACCAATATTGGTAGTACGTTTTTGCTCCCATTTGTTGGTTTGGTCAAATACCTGTGTTTGGGTTGCGCCCGGTGCCAGGGCATTCCCAAATACATAACTGGCATTTGCATTTACTACAGCCTGGTATGGATAAAAAGCAAGCGCGTTCACGTTACCCAATGTACCATAGCCCGCTTTTAATTTTAATTGACTAATAGTCTCGGGAAGATGCAGGAATTTCTCTTTGTTGATATTCCAGCCTACAGATACACCGGCAAAATTACCAAAATGGTTATAAGCAGGCAGCTGCGATGTGCCGTCACGGCGATAGTTTGCAGTTAACAGGTAACGGTCATCATAGTTATAGTTTACACGACCGAATATTGGTGAGTAAAATTTACGCTCATTACTATTACCAAATACTGTTTTATCGGCAGTGTTGCTTACATTGTCAAACGCAAACAGGTATGGCTGCGGCAAATTGTAGGCAATGCCTGTAAGGTTATCATTTTTATCTTTTTGATAAGCCGTACCTGCCAGTAACTCTACGTTATGTTTTTTGATATTGAATTTATAACTCAGTGTATTTTCAACAAGGGCGGTATAGTAATTACCACGTGCGTCGCTGTAATAGGCGGTTGTATTTGGATAGAACCAGCCCAGGTCATAAATCGGGTCGAAATAGGTGTTCTTGAAATCGTTACGGTCATAGCTTGCACTAAGACGGTATTTCAGGTTTTTAATAATTTCTACCTCCATCCAGGCCGAGGCCAGCATACGGTTGCGCTGCCCAGTGCTGTTCAATAAATTATTTACGCCAATAATATTGAGGGAGATAGCCCTTTGCGTATTCTGGTCAACACCACCGTAGCCCCCAACCCGGTTAGGATCGTAAATAGGCATGGTTGGGATAGCTGTAACGAGGTCAACTATCTGGTTGCCTGTTCCGTGTAAATGCGGGTAAGCAAGGTTATTATAGTCGCCTTCGGTGTAGGCAAACTTGGTACCGAACGATACGATACCTTTTTTACCCTGGATATTACCGCTCAGGTTATAACGGGTATATGACGGGCCGGATACGGTTGTACCTGTTTGGTTAAAGTAATCTAAAGCAACATTGTAGCTCATGTTTTCGTTACCGCCCGATAAGCCAAGGTCATGGCTTTGGGTATGCCCTGTCTGAAAACCTGATTTTTGCCAGTCGGTATTTACATTGCTGATAAATTTGCTTGATGAAGGGTCATTGCCCGGCGCCAATGATAAACCCGCATTGGTTTCGGCAGCGTTTGCAATTTGCTGATAACCTACCCTATCTGTAACTGATAAAGTTTTAGGATTTTTCTGGAAGCCTGCATAACCGTTATAGTTAATTTTCATAGCCCCGCTTTTGCCTTTTTTAGTAGTGATGATAATTACACCATTAGCGCCGCGGAAACCGTAAATAGCACCTGCCGATGCATCTTTGATCACCTGTAAGCTTTCAATATCTGAAGGCGGAAAATCAAATGGTTCCATAGTTGGCACCCCGTCAATGATATAAAGCGGGTTGTTATTAATTAACGAGCTTACACCGCGAATGCGGATTGATACACCTTCGCCCGGTACACCTGATCCGTTTACCTGTACACCTGCTACCTGGCCTTGCAAAGCTCTTGCAACATCTGGAGTCGTACGTTTAGTAGCATCTTTTAGGTTTACTACGGTAACCGAACCTGTAAGGTTTTCCTTTTTCTGCGTGCCGTAACCCACAACAATTACCTCATTTAATGAGTTTGATGCCGCCTTTAATTGAATATTAAGTGATGAATTGCCACCTGCAGGTACCTCCTGGGTGGTATAGCCGATAAAAGTAAATACAAGTACCGCGTTAGCAGCATTGGCATCGGGTACGTTGAGCATATAACGGCCCTGAACATCTGTTTGGGTGCTCACATCAGTACCTTTTACCCTTACGGTTACGCCGGGAATGGGTAAACCCGTTTCATCAGTTACCTTACCCGTTACTGTATTGGCAGCAAATTCTTTTCCCTTTTCAGTAAGGATAACCAGGTTATTATCGCTCAGCGAATAACTTAGGTTGGTATTGCTAAGTACGGTTTTCATCACCTCTTCAAGGGATGCATCTTTTGTATTTAAACTGGCCTGCACGTCGTTTTTAAGCAACATGTCGTCATTGTACAAAAAGCGATAGTCTGACTTTTTTTCAATCTCCTTAAGCGCCTTCTTCAGGGACACATTCTGGAAGTTCACATTGATTTTTGTCTGACCATATCCTTTTGAAAACGCCTGCAACGAGGAGACGAGGACCAGGATAAGGATAAATTTACACATAAGAAGTACTTTCAAAAATTGGTTCAGCCGCAATGGGTTAATGCGGTGTGCATTTTTTTTCATAATTTAGCATTAAGGTTATTTAACTATTTGGTTTATAGAAGGACTGGTAGTTAACTTGTACCACATTATAATGGGGGGATGCGGGAACATCTCTCCATTTTTTATGGTTTAAGGTTTGATACTTATGTACGCATAGGCTTTTTAATAAAGGTTTAATAATTAATAAATTACAATTTGGTTAGTGTCAATTTTATAATTGAATGCAGCCGTTTTTTGCAGGCTCAATAAAGCCCTGCTAATCGATTCCTTTTGAAATTTTCCAGTAAAACGCAGCTTTTTTACATCCTCATTTTCAAAAACGATATTCACGTTATATCTGCGCTCCATCTTTTGAGCGATGTTTTCAAAATCCTCGGCATCAAAAGCCAGTTTATTTTCAAGCCACAACGCCTCTGATGGCAACGTATCCTTTTTGGCCTGGTGGATACGGCTCAATGCTATAAGCGGCGTTTCTTCGGCCACCCTGTTTGTTGGGATATTGCTTTTAAGCTGGGGTTCCTGGTTGTTGATCACCGTAAGTTTTTCTGAAGGGTTAAGGATGATCTTTTTTTCAGGATTTCTTAAAACAGTAAGCTCAATTTTACCACGAATGAGTGCTGCTTCGGATGTTTTATCGTTATTATATGAGCGTACATTGAATTTAGTGCCCAACACTCTGATGCTGATGGTTGGGGTAGTAACAACAAAAGGGCGCTGCGGATCTTTAACCACATCAAAAAAAGCTTCACCTACAAGAGACACCTTCCTTTGATCGGCACCAAAATCATTGCTATAGGTAAGCTTACTCCCCATGTTAAGCCAAACGCGGCTACCATCCGGAAGCTGGATTTTGCTGATGCCATTTTTAGGAGCAGTTATCTCGTTGGATTTGTCCCCCACAATGGTTTCTTTGCGGGTGAACCAAAACACGCCCAGCAATAAACAGGCGGCGGCTAATAACGATCCTAATTTAATGATCCTGGCTTTTTTCTTTTTGGTTTGGATAGCGATAACCTGCACAGCTTCTTCAGCTTCTTTTTCCTCAATGGCATCAAGTTCGGCTTCAAAAGCATCCCATTTGCTCAGCAGTTTTTCATCCTGGGCGGTTTGCTGATCATTTTTCCAGATTTCCTCCAGCTCATCCATCGGGTACATACCGGCTGCCCCCTGTTGCTGCAACAGTTGCTCAAGTTCAAGTAACTCCTCGGGCGAGGCTTCACCATTTAACTTTTTACCAATAAGTATCCAGATGTTGTTGATCATTATTTACAGCTCTATAAATAAAGACTGTAAATAATCAGGATACCCCAGTGGGAAGATTAAATATTTTTTGAAATTTTTTCGGGGTTAACTGTACCCGACGTTTTTGAGGTGTCTTTTAGCCCGAGAGCGAGGGTTTTCAGCGCATTGCCCATGTGGTATTCAACAGTTTTAATGGAGATATCGAGCAGATCGGCTACTTCACGATATTTTAAGCCGTCCTCTTTTACCAGTTTAAAAACAAGGCGGCATTGATCGGAGAGTTTGCTTAATGTAGTATTGATCAGTTTGGTAAGATCCTCGCAAACCAGTTTATCTTCGCCGGTTGCACTTGAATCGGCAACATCTACATTCGCATCATCAATATTTACGCTTTTGAGCTGATTTTTGGACAAGCAGGTAAGCGCCTTATTTTTTATTGATGTATAGCAGTACCAGGTAAAGTTATTGATCTCGGCCAATGAAGCCCGGCGGGCCCAAAGGTTCATGAAAACATCGTTGGTGATCTCTTCGGCCAGTTCATCCTGCTTTACCAATGACTTTGCCAGATTAAATAATTTGCCATGATAAAACAAGTACAACCTCTTAAAGGAAACTCTGCTGCTGTTTAGAGCAATATCATTAAGCAAGTACTTAATTTCGGTATCCAACATTCCTTAACCTGTTATAATTACTTTTATCAAAAACCGGAGAACGGTTCCTGTATGGTTCAAATCAATATAATTGGTAATTGGTCTTAATTAAAGCAAGGCGATTCCTTTAATTAAAATCTAAGGTATAATATTTTATTTTAATTGTTCAAAAAACAATTAAAATATTTTTCCAGCACTATTCTGGTTATCATCCGTCTATGATGCTAAATTGTTTTAATAGCATTCAAATGCCGAAAACGAGCAAGGTATTAATTGAGACTGAGGGGAGTTAAAAATAACGTATCAACCGCGCTTATCTAAGGTTTCAAAAAAATACTTTTAATTGTCATTTAAACAATAATTAAAATCGAACCGGACCTGATTTACAAAATATTGTTACATGGCCCACTAACTTGTTAAACATAGCCGTGCCGCCAGATAGTAAAACCGCTTTTTTATTAGAGAATCCCTGCTTGAGTTCATTTTTATAAGTTAGCAGGTGTGATGGGAGGATTGGTATAATTTTATTCCTATTAAATTAAAGGAGGCCACAATTATTCTATATAATGCGGCGCCCCTCTATTTTAATCATAATGATTCAATTAGTTAATTTTATGCCAATATGCTATTGATCAGCTTCAGCTCTTCATCGGTAAATGAAGTATTGGCTAAACAACCGATAGAGTCTGTAACCTGCTCAGGTTTACTCGCGCCTATCAATACCGAAGTAATACGCTTATCTTTCAATATCCATGATAGTGCCATCTGCGCCAGATTTTGACCGCGCTGTAAGGCAAGTTCATTCAGTTTTGCAGCTTTGGCTATGTTTTGGTCGGTTATTGCATCTTCATCAATAGCGCCATTACCACGATGAGCTGCAGCCCGCGAACCCTCGGGGATACCTTTCAGGTATTTATTGGTTAACAGCCCTTGTGCCAACGGAGAAAACGGAATACAGCCAACACCTTTATCTTCCAGCACATCAAGCAAGCCGCCTTCAACCCACCTGTCAAACATAGAGTATTTAGGCTGATGAATCAGGCATGGTGTACCAAGTTCTTTCAATACGGCAACCGCTTTTTCAGTTTCAGAGGCGCTATAACTTGAGATACCAACATACAAAGCTTTGCCCTGGCGTACTATGAGGTCCAACGCGCCCATGGTTTCTTCGATAGGAGTTTCCGGATCCGGGCGGTGATGATAGAAAATATCCACATATTCAAGGCCCATACGTTTTAGGCTTTGATCCAGACTGGCCACCAAATATTTTTTTGAGCCCCAGTCGCCATATGGGCCAGGCCACATCCCCCAACCGGCTTTGCTTGAAATGATCAATTCATCGCGGTAGCTTTTGAAATCATCTTTAAAAATATGGCCGAAAGTTTCTTCTGCTGATCCTGCCGGTGGACCGTAGTTGTTGGCAAGATCGAAATGGGTAATGCCTTTGTCAAAGGCCAAACGTAAAATATTACGGGCATTCTCCAGGCTGTCGATACCACCGAAGTTATGCCACAGGCCAAGCGACACCGCAGGCAGCTTTAAACCGCTGTTACCGCAACGGCGGTATTCCATATCCTGGTAACGGTTTTGATTGGGTAGATAGGTCATATTTGATCAATAAAATTATGTGCTGTAAAATTGACTTATCTATCCTGAAAATCCATTGAACTGGAACAAGAAATGAAATTATTTACAGTCCGATATTTGCTGGTATGGCTATAGCCTGACTTATATTTGAACCATGTTTCAAAATATCAATAATTACGCGGCACGATCGGTTAACTTAACTACAGACGAAACGGCGCTGTTTAACGAGATATTGGAATATCGTAAAGTACCCAAAAAGACCCGCCTGCTTGCCGCCGGCGATATCTGCAACTTTGAAGCTTATGTAAACAAAGGCTGTATCCGCGAATATATTATTGATGAAAACGGCGTGGAAGTAACCCTGCAATTTGCCGTTGAAGACTGGTGGGTAAGCGACCTGGCCAGTTTCCAGGACCAAAGCCATTGCACCATGTACATTGAAACCCTGGAAGATTGCGAACTGCTCATCCTCACCCGCGATTCGAAAGAGCGCCTGTTAACCGAGGTGCCCAAACTGGAGCGCATGTTCAGGCTCATGTTGCAAAGGCATTTAACCGTGGTTCAAAAAAGGTTGTTTAAAACAATCTCCACTACGGCAATGGAAAAATACCTGGAGTTTATTAATCGCTACCCCAGTATTCCGCAAAGGGTGCCGCAGCATTATATTGCTTCCTATCTGGGTATTTCGCCCGAGTTTTTGAGTAAGTTAAGAGCGAGGAATTTGAAAAAGTAAACGGTAAAGCCACGTCTTGTTTTTAAAATAGTTTAAGGAGATATCTTAATCTAAAAGCGTCATTGCTGTACGAAGCAATCGCGAACTATGCAGATTCGCTCCGTAAATCGGGGATTGCTTCGGACCTTGCAATGACGGCTTAGCTCACGGCATTAGTTAAAAATTTTGCTATTTTAATTCCGATGAATATGCAACCCATTAAACTGCCTTTTGCCATTTTCGTAGGAAGTGTTGCCTTTAGCAAAGCGGGGATATTTTTCGCTGTATTTTTTAAATATGCTATCTGGTTGTTTTTTGCCGTTTATGATCAGTTGTTCGCCGTTAAAAGAAAGATCACGCAGTGCATTTTCGTTCGGGATAATACGATCAGCCACAAAATCGTTGATCATCTGTTTTAATACCCGCTGATCTTCGGCGGCCTGCTCCTGGTCGCGCTTGGCCTGGATCTGATCGCGGGATGCCTGCTCCTGGTCGCGTTTAGCTTGCTCCTGATCACGGCCTGCCTGCTCCTGGTCGCGTTTAGCTTGTTGCTGGTCTTTGGCAGCCTGTTCTTGATCACGCTTAGCCTGCACCTGGTCGCGTTCGGCCTGCTCCTGTTCAACTTTTGCATGCTGCTGATCGCGGCTAGCCTGTTCCTGGTCTCGTTTGGCTTGCTGCTGATCCCTGCCGGCTTGCTCCTGGTCTCGTTTGGCCTGCGCCTGATCTTTTTTTGCCTGGATCCTGTCTTTCCTGATCTGCTCACGAATAGCTGCTATAACCGTACTGTATTCATTCCATTTGGTTGAAGGTATAATTTCACCATCTACTGCCAGGGCCATCAGCTTGTTATTGGCCAGTTCCATTTGATATGTTTTTCCTTTCCAGTTAGTTTGGATGCGTTCGCGCCCTTTACCATCAAAGGTATCGTAATTGTTGTACGATGCGTAGGGCGTTTTTTTACCCGGCTTTTGAGCATTTGCGGCAGTTGTCAGCGCTGTTGCCGCAATCAGCAACAGGGCGCTTCTTAAATAATTTGTTTTCATTTTTCTGTTGATTTAAAAGTTAAAAATTGGGCAATAGCTTTTCCATCCGCCGATTGGCAGTTTAAAAACTGATAGCTACAATAATGATTATTTTACACTAAGGCCTATAAACGGGGTGCACTACCGCATTACAAACCAATAACAAAAGGGTTTACTTACTCCTGAAAGCTTGTTTTACTTTTTATAGGTTCTATTTTGGGCTTTTTACTTACCTGTAATTGGTCACGTTTGGCCTGCTCCTGATCCCGCCGGGCTTGCACCTGATCCCTTTCGGCTTGTTCCTGGTCAAGCTTAGCTTGCGCCTGATCGCGCATGGCCTGCTCCTGGTCACGCCGGGCTTGTTCCTGATCTGTTTTCGAATGCTCCTGATCAAGCCTCGCTTGCTCCTGATCGCGTTTGGACTGCTCCTGCTCACGGTTAAACTGTGCTTTATCAGCTAAGATCTGCTGGTTTTCCTGCTCAGCCCGCTGCTTTGCAGTCAATGCGTCGGCTTCAACCTGCTCATGCGGCGTAGCAGGTTCAGCATTAGCCATAACTGCACTTTCATTGGTTTGGACAGGTTTCTGAACATCAGCAATGTATTTGCGTTTCAGGTGTCTGGGCTTATCAGCTTGTTTAACAATTGCTGCAGATTGCGTAGCGGCAGATTGTACCGCACGCTGTTCCTGCTTGTATACATGAGCACTGCTATTTTCAGGATAGTTAACTTTCCTGATCTGTGCAATGGCGGCGGTAGCAATAATGGCAGAAAGGACAATAACACCGCCTATCAGAAACGCCCTCTCGCCCGGAGTTACGGTTTGGTTTTTATTATCAAGGATGCGGCTTACCCTTTGCAGCAGCTGGTTCTTTTTGCCTGGAAACGCAACTGCATAGTTTGCTCCGTAAATAGAGTGTTCTTTAAAACTAATAAGCGCCTGGATAAATTCCCGCTTATTTTTTGTCTGGGCAATGGCGATATCATCGCAGCAGTTTTCCCGCTCATCACGCAGCAGGGCCGAAATCCATAGCAAGCCCGGGTTGAAAAAGAAAACGGTTTCAGCTATAGTTTGTAAAAAATTAACAAAATAATCATGCCTGCGGATGTGGGCGAGTTCATGAAGTAATACGGCCTCAACCTGTTCGGGCGGCAAGCCTGCCAACAACCCCACGGGGATGAGGATAACCGGCTTCAGGTGACCAATAACCATGGGCATTTTCACGTAACCCGATTCCAATAGTTTCACAGCCCGCTTCAATTGCAGCTTTTCGCAAAGCTGTTCTACCCTGTTTCTCCAATAATCAGTCGGCTCCGATACCTGCCTGTGTTTAGCGGTATTGATAAATATGAGTCCACGCAACATCCGCACCGAACGGAACAGGAAAAACACAAGCCATAACAACACTACCATAGGGGCATTAGCAGTAAAATATCCAACACAGGTATTGGCAAAAGCCCGGATCCCATCGGTATTAAGGCTAAATAAAGCCGATGCTCTCCCTCCTATAGCATTACCAAACTGCACCATGCTTTGTTGTTGTGGCTTGCTCCATTCCCAGGCGAAAGTGAACACGCATGCACCAATAAATAATATAAACTGTACAAGTACCAGGTTGTATCTTACTGCGGCGCTTGTTTTTTTGGTAAGGAGCATTACCACTGCGCTGATAACTGCCAGCAACATCCCCTGCCATAGTGAATGGATCAGCATCCAGCTAAAAGCCTGTATCAGGCTGTGGGAAATGGTGTTGGAATTAAGGAGCAGGTACATATTTGTAAAGGTTTAATTATTTATCATCCATGTTTTTGAGCAGCTCTTTTATTTTTTTGAGTTCTTCGGCCGATGTTTTATTGTTACCCAGCAAGGCAACCATCAAATCGCTCGGCGAACCATTATACATTGAATCAACAAAGCGACCAAGCATATTTCCTTTTACCTTGTTTTCTTCAACCGCAGCGCTATAAATGTGCTTCATATTGGTTTCGTCACGTTCAAGCATCCCCTTCTCTTTCATTACCTGCATCAACTTAAGGGTACTGGTATAAATTACGGCTTCCTTTTGCTCGTTAAGCTTATCATGCACAAACCTCACTGTTGAGGGGCCGTACTTCCATAACACCTGCAATACATCCATTTCGGTTTTGGTGGGCGTTAAATCAGCAGTAATATCCTTTTTAAACAAACTCATAAACCAAAGGTATGTATTTAAAACGTACGTTGCAATAGCTAAGTTATTTTTATCGAAAAAAATTTCTACCTAAAACAAAACAACCACCCTAATGCTAAGGTGGTTGCATATTATAAATAATAAGATCAGTGTTTTAAAAACTTTTGGCGAAGGTTAAGCCTACCTTTCCATCCTGGTAAGTTGGAAGCAATAAAGAATTATTGTTGCTCTTCCCATTTCCGCCTCGGAACACACCGTTACGGATCAGTGGATACAAATAATAAGCAGCCTTGGTAGACAGGATTCCGAAACCGGCACCGGCAATGATATCGCTAAACCAGTGCTTATTATTGTATACACGCAATATAGCTGTTGTAGTTGCAAAGGCATACCCTACACCACCGTATATAGGCGAGCGGTCGCCATATTCCTGGGCCATAAATTCGGCCGAAACAAAGGCGTTGCCGGTATGCCCCGATGGGAATGAAAACTTATCTGAACCATCGGGCCGCTCACGGTGAGTAATACGTTTTAAACCGAACGTAGTACCGGCAAATATGGCTTCTGAAAGTACAAGCAGCATAGTACGGTCAATAAAAGTATTTTTACCATGTATGCCTGCCAGGTTCAGCGCATAAACAGATACTATCGGCGCGTATTGCATATAATTATCCACCTTGGTATGAAAACCCGGATGATCTGTGTTCATATCATTCCGCACACGATAATCGATATTGCGTATGAATCCTACTTTTAACGATAATAAACCATAAGTAATAAATGCGGCCGGCGGTATGTATGATGGAAATTTACTTTCAAGATGTTTAACAGTATCCGGCAAAGTCAGGATATTCCTGGCAGAGTCTTTTTGCAAAGAATCCTTCTTTACTGCAACTTTTTGTAATGTATCTTTAACCTGGGCATATGATGGCAGCGTAAACGAAGCCGCCAATAGCATCGAAATAAAATAAAACCTGAACTTTTGCAAAGAATCCCCCTTATTAAGCGCTGATAAACACAATTATACACTTTAATTCTGTAGAATTTCTGAAGCGCATAAACAATAAATTAACACGCTGTTAACGTAAATTACACCCTATATGTTGTACACACTTTCAAATTGATTTTGAGGTGGATAGATTTTGCTTTAATTGTGTTTTTAACAATAAATAAATTTACTTATGTTTGGCTTACACTTCCAATAACCACCAAACTACCTGAATGAAAATCCTTAAACTTATCCCCTGTTTCCTGCTGCTTATCAGCACCCATATTTTTGCCCAGGACCAGGCCCATATCACCATCAGTTTACATGACCAGGTTGGCGACATGTACCCCATTTGGGCATGGTTTGGCCACGATGAGCCCAATTACACCTACATGAAGGACGGCCGCAAACTCCTTACTGAGTTATCCGCTTTGAGCCCGGTACCGGTCCGCATGCGCGTTCATAACCTGCTTACCAGCGGCGATGGCACAGCGGCTTTGAAATGGGGATCGACCAATGCTTACACTGAGGATGCCAACGGCAACCCGATTTACAACTGGCATTTGGTAGATAGTATATTTGACACTTACGTTAAACTGGGTATGAAACCCTACGCACAGATTGGCTTTATGCCTGAAGCTTTATCAACACACCCAAAACCTTATCGCCACTACTGGAAACCCGGCGATAATTATGATGATGTTTACACCGGCTGGGCGTATCCGCCAAAAGATTATAACAAATGGGAAGAGCTTGTTTACCAATGGGTAAAGCATTCGGTACAGCGTTATGGCCAGGTTGAGGTTGAAAGCTGGTACTGGGAAGTTTGGAATGAACCCAATATCGGCTATTGGAAAGGCACCATGCAAGAGTTTTTTAAATTATACGATTATGCCGCGCAGGGCGTAAAACGGCACTGCCTACCGCGCACGTCGGCGGCCCTGAAGTTGCTGGTGGCTCCAGCCCTGGCGGGATGAAGTTTTTGAACGCGTTCATTAAACATTGCATTGCCGATACTAATTATGCAACCGGCAAAATAGGTTCGCCCATTGACGTGATCTCTTTCCATGCCAAAGGACAACCATCGCTGGTTAATGGTAAAGTACGCATGAACATGGGGCCGCAAATCCGTGATATCAGGGAAGGGTTTAAAATTGTAGCGTCATATCCCGAAACTAAAAACACGCCAATAGTGATAGGTGAATCTGACCCGGAAGGTTGTGCAGCCTGCGGTATGGCTACCAATCCATCAAACGCTTACCGTAACGGCACCATGTATTCGAGCTATACAGCGGCTTCGATAGCAAGAGAATACCAGCTGGCAGATTCGTTAGGTGTAAACTTTATGGGCTCGGTATCATGGTCATTCGAGTTTGAAAACCAGCCCTGGTTTTACGGCTTCCGCGATCTGGCTACCAATGGGGTTGATAAGCCGGTACTCAACGTTTTCCGAATGCTGGGCATGATGAAAGGCAAACGCCTTAAAGTAACCGGCGACCAGATGTACCCGCTTAAAACTGTAGCCGATTCAAGCATCAGGGGGCGCAATACAGATATCGGTGCATTGGCATCTGTAGATAAAAAAGAAATGACCGTATTGCTGTGGAATTACCATGACGATGACCTGCATGATAAAGGAAAAACAGTACAGGTCAGGATAGAAAACCTTCCGCCCACTTTTGTAAAACTTACTCAGTATCGTATAGATGATGAGCATAGCAATGCCTACGAAGCTTGGAAAAAGATGGGCTCACCGCAAAATCCTACTGCTAAGCAAATTAAGGAGCTTGAAAAAGAAGGGCAGCTACAAAAATTTGGAAAATCTGTTTCGCTGATAGCTAAATCAGGATTATCAGGCGCTACGGTAACTTTACCAAGACAGGGAGTGGCTTTTTTAAAGTTTAGCTGGTAGGTAAACCTTCTATATTATTATGTAAAAATCATCTAAGTTGGCGTAAACATAATGTATAGACAAAGGATCAAGCGTATAGGTTGACGACTTAAATTTGTAAGAAATAACGCCAAATGCCATATCAAGGGCGTTGGGATTAATTTCACGCCCCGTTTTTTCGAAAATCAAATCTTCAAGTATCTCAATATTAAAAAAATTACTGTCAAATTGGGTATGATACAATATCCTGTTTTTGAGTTTTTCAAGGCAGGCATCAAAACAAGGGTCTAATCCATTTAATCCGAACTTACAGTAGAAACGCAACACATCCGGCAGCAGCACTGTTATAACTTAAGACTATAAAATCATAACTAATTTTCAATTTGACATCATCGTATGGCGATGATTGCACTTGGTATGGGTAAAACCTAACGGTTTATTCAAAACAAAGCTGCAATCTACACTAAACAAAAACCCTCCTCCGGTAAAGCCGAAAGAGGGTCAGTCAACCTAACGTAACTGGGGTGAGTCGGGTCTGTTAGTTAATAGTTAAGAAGAACCACGTTACAGGGCAAATCCATAAGCTAAACGCAAGCCAACCATACCAAAGTGGTCTTGATTAGCACCCGAAAAGTTTTCGTAGCGCAGGCTTACATCCCAGCTTTTATTAGCCCAGCCTAAACCCGGCGAAAGATCAAGCCTGTGTGGCCCCCAGCCTTCTTCCAGTTTTTCGTAGGCTATACCTGCTTCGCCGGCAACATATATACTGGGCACAAAAAACTCCTTGAAACCAAATTTGATGGGAATTTCGCCATAGCTTCCATAGCGTTTACCTGTAACCGGGTTTTTCTTAGGAAAGAAGTGATAACCGCCCATGGTATAAGTAAGTGCGAAGCTATCGCTTATACCGTATTGCAAACGGGCTGTACCGCCTAATGTAAAGGTGCTGCCAAGTTTTGCCACACCAGTAGGTAAGCCGGTTTCAATTCCTAAACCTAAACGGAACGCATTTGCAGGAGTGGTTTGCGCTTTTACCGTATTTGTAAAAAACAGGGCTCCTATCACAAGGGCTGCTGCTGTTAACTTTGATAGTAATTTCATGTAGTGATATTTTGTGTACATAATGATTACTACCATTTTAAGGTTGGCGTTGCCTTGGGTTGCAGATTTTTTTATAATGGCTACATATCGCCTGTTACTCTTAGATATAATGCAGCTCAATATCGATGCTTCACAAAAAGGCCATGCTTTCGCACGGCCTTTTCTTAACAAACAATACGTTGCTTACAACGTAGCCATATCAATTACAAACCTGTAACGCACATCACCTTTTTCCATACGGTCATAAGCGGTGTGAATATCCTTGATATCAATCATTTCAATATCCGAAACAATGTTATTTTCGGCACAGAAGTCAAGCATTTCCTGGGTTTCCTTAATGCCCCCAATACCCGAACCAGCTAAGCTTTTACGACCACCTAACAAACTAAAAGCAGCGATCTCGGCTGGTTTAGGTGGAACGCCTACACAGATATGAACACCATCGGTACGCAGTAGCGAGAGGTACATGTTAAAGTCGTGTTCGGCAGATACTGTGTCCAGGATAAAATCGAACGAGTTTTTAGCGGCTTTAACCTGTTCAGGATCGGTAGTAACCACAAAGTGGTGAGCGCCTAATTTCTTAGCATCTTCTTCTTTTTTAGGCGATGTACTTAATACGGTAACATCTGCACCAAAGGCTACACCAAATTTAACAGCCATGTGGCCTAAGCCACCTAAACCAAGCACAGCCAACTTGTGGCCTTTGCCAACTTTCCAGTGCCTTAACGGCGAGTAAGTGGTGATACCAGCACACAACAATGGAGATACAGCGGCAAGATCAACTCCTTCTTTAAGGTGCAGCACAAAATCCTCATTAACAACAATAGTATTTGAATAGCCACCGTAAGTAGGTGTTTTATGATCCTGCTCAAGGCCGTTATACGTTTGGGAGCTGCCATTTAGGCAATATTGCTCCAGGTCGCGTTTACAATTCTCGCATACACGGCATGAGTCAACCATACAACCGGTAGCAGCCAGGTCACCAACTTTAAAACCTTTTACATGCTCGCCAACTTTAACTACACGGCCAACAATTTCGTGCCCAGGCACCATTGGAAAAATACCGGGGAACCAGTCGTTTTTAATTTGATGTAAATMGGAGTGGCAAACGCCGCAGTATAGAATATCAAACTGCACGTCATGAGCACCAACTTCACGCCTTTCAAAAGTCCAGGGAGCTAGCGGCGTTTTTTCATCTCGCGCGGCATACGCTTTAGTTTCAATCATAGTAGTAAATGTTAGTTTGTGAATGATGATTTATGAGTTTGGAGAGGATCTCCATAACAAATGTACAATGATATTTTTATAAATATTAGCCAACTATGACGTTGAAATAAAAAAGTGACACATGAGGAGAGAATGTTAACCGCAGGTAAATGCAAACCTTTAATTTAGCATTATAGATCAGCATCGCATGAAAATAGCCATAGCCACTCCCCCTTTTCCGAAATCAATTAATAACGGTTTATTGCAAGCAGAAAAGCTGATTAGGGAAGCCGCAGCGCAGCATGCAGAAGTGATTTGCTTTCCTGAATCATACATACCGGGCTATCCGGGCATGATAGCCGATCCGGAACCAACATCGCCTGCAATATTGCAATCGACATTGAATGAAGTATGCAGGATGGCCGCTGAAAATAAGATAGCAGTAATAATGCCAATGGATTGGTATGGTGATGACGGGCTCTTGAACATTGCCCATGTAGTGTCCCAAACCGGCGAAGTACTTGGCTACCAAACCAAAAACCAGTTAGATCCATCGGAAGATGCAATCTGGGTTCCGGGTACTCAAAGAAGCATTTTTGAAGTGAATGGTTTAAAATTTGGCGTTACTATTTGCCACGAAGGATTTCGTTATCCTGAATCAGTAAGATGGGCGGCACGTAATGGAGCGCATATTGTTTTTCATCCGCATTTTTCGGGTAGCAATACTGAAGGCGTGCTGCTTACCGAATGGGGCAGTATGGCCAACCCATATTATGAAAAGGCCATGATGATGCGCGCGTTGGAAAACACCATTTATTTCGCAAGCTCTAACTATGGCTCACTTTATCCCGAGTCGGCAAGTTCGGTTATTGCACCGGATGGTACCTGTTTAGTTTACCAGGCCTACGGAACAACAGGTGTAATTGTAGTCGATATCGACTTGGAAAAAGCTACCAGCTACCTTGCAAAAAGATTTAAACCGCAGCTGTATGATTATTAAAATCAAACAGGCCCGTCAATCTATTATTTGAATTTTGCAAATAATGGATTGATTTATTCAAACACTTCACTCCCCATCCGTTTTACTTTTGTACTATAAATCAAAAGTAAATGGAAAACAAAAATAAAATAGCCATAGTAACCGGCGGCAGCCGCGGATTAGGCAGGGATATGGCCTTAAGGCTTGCCGAAAAAGGCATTGACGTTATATTAACTTATAACACCAATGCCGATGAAGCGGCGAAAGTTGTTAACTTAATTGAACAAAGCGGAGCAAAGGCGGCAGCGTTGCAACTAAATACCGGAGTAATTAAAAGCTTTGATGCCTTTGCAGAAAAACTCCGCGAAGTATTAACTGATAAATTCAAAACCGATCATATTGATTTCCTGATCAATAATGCCGGGCAAGGTGGCTACAACGCTATCCCTGATGTTACCGAAGAGTTTTTTGACGACCTTTTAAATGTGCACTTTAAAGGCGTATACTTTTTAACCCAAAAACTGATCCCGCTGATGGCTGATGGTGGTGGTATTGTGAATGTATCGTCCGGATTGACACGTGTATCGGTTCCCCGTTCTTCGGCCTATGCTTCAATGAAAGGGGCAGTAGAAGTCTTCACCCGTTATTTGGCTAAAGAACTTGGGGCAAGAGGTATCAGGGCTAACGTAGTGGCTCCCGGCGCCATCATGACTGATTTTGGTGGAGGCCATCTTCGCAACAGCGAAGAGACACAGAAAATGGTGAGCAGTATAACAGCCTTAGGCAGGCCGGGCGTTGCTGAAGATATTGGAGGCGTGGTAGCTTTCCTTTGTACCGAAGATGCCCGCTGGGTAAACGCTCAGCGTATTGAAGCTTCGGGCGGCATGTTTGTTTAAAATGGTAAAGATTTGAGTCAAGGGAATATCTCATAACAACTTGTGAGATATTCCCTTGATTTTGGAACCCGATTAGCACTTTAGGAGACTGTATTGATCAGCCTCTTTTTTTTCGTATTCAGATACCTAAGCGATATATAGTTTTGCGTTAGATTGACTCTACTAACAAAGGGGGTTAATAGGGTTAACACAATCCGGGGCTACCATTTACACATATGCTTAATAATCAATCAATTAAGTATATTCTTTTCAAAAAATATGTTAACCCCCTTTTGTGTAAATATTATCGGCTAAATTTCAATTCATAGGTAACACAGCACCAAGGGTGGTCAATTTGATTTATGATACAGCCTCTACAAAAATCACTGCAACATTTCTAATATCACAATCACCGCGTTATTGCTTAGCGCTTCCAGATCGGCTTCGTCCAACTCCCACAGTGCCAAACCATCACGTTCATGCATCAGGCGGCCCTGTAGTTCAAACGCTCCGGCAAGCACAAATCCGTAAAATAATGATTTGCTTTGAAGTTGATAAAGCGCGTCTGCTCTTCCGCTAAACACCCCAAAATGCAGGCGAAACGGGTAATTTCTGTAACCCGGAACCAGGTCAATCAGTTCATTTTGCCTGCCGGCGAAATCAAACTTAAAAACCTCATCATGCGGTACATTTATATCCCCATTGTCTTTTAACTGCAGATAGATATAATTGATCCAATCGCTTTTATAAAGATTTGCCAATTCAAGAGCCTCACCGGCAACTACATAACCTACAAAAACCTCCCCAACATCAATCAACCGAATGTCTCCGTTCAACCTTTTCAACAATACTTCGCCTGTTACCGGTATCAAAACAAACCAGCATGAGTTTTTGATAATAACGGTGGTTGAATTGCCGCCTGCCAGCATTTCATCATTCCATACCTCCAGCCGGCCAAAGGGTGTGCGATGTTTATTAAAATAATCACCATAGTTAAAATTACTGTAACGCATCAGGGTATTACTTTTCGTAAAGCCTCTTTCGTCGGCCAAATGTATTTGTCCCGGTGAGATCTTTTCCATGCTAATTGTGATATTCTAATGAACTTATGTTTATATACGGCTGCAACTGCATAAGGTTGGTAGATATGCTATTATTTTCGGGCGAATTGACGGATAAGAGCAAGTAACTATCTATGGTATCATGCCACACCAGCGGTTCAGAATAAAAGTTAACGGCAACCTGGTGTTTATCTTTATCATTAATATCCGAATTGATAATCTCCAGCTGAAACTTGTTAAATGTAAGAAACCGCCTGCCAATATTATTTAAAATATCGGGCATGATACTGCCAAGCTGCTGAATATAAGCCGTAACCGATGGCGTAACCAGGCCTGTTATACGTTGGGCATTAGGCACATTCCTCATTAATTCGGCATAGGAAGTATAGGCGGTTCCATGGCTAAAATTCTGGGCCTGCATTTTAAATTCCAGGTATGTATTTTCAAAAACCAGCTTATCCCATTGTTTAACCAACCCGGTATCGATGATTTTACGATAACACAAAATGATCACACGTTTTTGCATATTATGATTTAAAAAACAAGACGCCAACACAAGCCGGCACCCTGTTACAAAACAAAAATGAAAACTTTAAGCAGGTACGCTCAAACTGATAGTTAAAACAAAGCCGGCGGTGGTACTACCGGTTACTGTAGCAAGCTCAAGCGTGTAGCCATCGCTAAATACACCGTCACTTGCATTGTACGTATAACCGCTCATGCCTTTGCTGTAACCGCCAACGGCAGCCAAGGCCGTACCTGTACCTTCGGGGAAAGCAATTTGCGTCACTTTCAACGACGTACCCGACGAATTATACACATGCACATGGATATGTGTAGCCCTGCCAGTATACCACCCCGGAAATATAGAGGTAAAAGTTACCAGACCATTTGAGTCGGTAGTTTGCCTGCCTCGTAAAAAGTGTACCGAGGTATAATTGGTTGATTGCGTACCACTGCCACCATATTCTGAATAATTTCCTTCGGCATCGCAATGCCAGATATCGACCAATGCAGACGAAAGTGCGGCGCAGCTATTATTACTGTTGTTAATTGTGATGTTTACGGTAAGTTTATAACCGGTACGGCCATCAGTAATATCGCTTCTTACATAAGATGCAGGTGATTTTGTTGGATAAGGCCCTTCAGTTTCTGTAGGCGCAACACTACAACTGCCTGAATCAGTTGAACCCGAAGTGCTTCCGGAAGATGAACTTCCTGAAGTAGTAGTTGTAGTTGTGGCAGTATCAGTATCCTTTTTGCAGGCTTCAACCAATACCGATGATGACACCGCACCGATCACCAGGCTTTTTAAAAAATTCTTTCTTTCCATTGCATGTTCTCCTTTTAACTTTAATCTAATGTGTTGATTCAAAAGTAAAAGCTGCATGCTCAGTTTTGAAACATGTGTCGCTTAATTGCCTTTTTGTGTCGACAAACAGTAAGTTACAGTAGCATGAAAACATCTGATTATAAACATACAGTTACATGACAAGCTTAAACCGGCAAAATTCTCTATCTTTGCATGTTTTTTTGAGAATAGATAATACTTATGGCATTAAAAAGCAGTGCGGTGATCACCGGTGTAGGCGGCTATGTTCCTGACAACATTTTAACTAACAGCGATTTAGAAAAAATGGTTGAAACTAACAGCGACTGGATAATTTCGCGTACCGGGATCAAAGAAAGAAGGATCCTTGCCGACAGGTCGCTCGCTACGTCGGATATGGCGGCCTTTGCAGTAAAAAACTTACTTGAAAATGCCAAAATTGATCCCTCTGAAATAGATTGCGTTATTGTAGCTACTTCAACTCCCGACTACCTGCTTATCTCTACCGCCAGCATTGTTTGCGACAAATGCGGACTAAGCAACGCCTGGGCATCTGATGTTAATGCCGCCTGCAGCGGTTTCCTTTATGCCTTTACCCTTGGCTCAAGCCTGGTTGAAAGCAATCGTTATAAAAAAGTAATAGTTATCGGTGCCGATCAAAACAGCGCCATTGTAAACTACGCCGACCGCAACACCTGTATCCTTTTTGGAGATGGTGCCGGCGCTGTATTGCTTGAACCTTCAACTGAAGATATCGGCGTTATCGACAGCGTATTTAAAACAGATGGGCACGGTAGGGAACATTTATATGTACCAGGCGGCGGTTCTATGAACCCGGCCTCTGAAGAAACACTCGACGGTAAACTGCACTACATACGCCAGGACGGTCGCGTGGTTTTTAAAGCTGCCATAAAAGGCATGACTGAAAGCTGCACATCTGTACTGCAACGCAATAACCTTACCATAAACGATATCAACTGGCTTATCCCCCACCAGGCTAATTACCGTATTATCCATGCTGTTGGCGATGCTTTGGGCTTGCCTGAAAGCCGTGTTAAGATCAATATCGATCGTTATGGTAACACTACGGCTGCAACCATTCCGCTGGCATTGTGGGATTTCAAAGAAGATTTCAAAGAGAACGATAACATGATCCTGACAGCATTTGGCGCGGGCTTTTCATGGGGTGCCACTTATTTGAAGTGGGGTAAATTGAGATAACAACCTTTTATAAAACAAACTAAAAATACAAAGGCTTTCCTTTATTACAGGAAAGCCTTATTTGTTAATACACCAAAAGATTATGACAACTGAAGAGCGAATTAAAGAATCGGAGTCGAGAATATTTAAAACTGTGTTCCCAAGCGACACCAATCACTACGATACGCTTTTCGGAGGTTCGGCAATGGCCATGATGGATGAGGTGGCTTTCATTACTGCCACCCGCTTCACCCGCAAAAGAATGGTCACTGTATCTTCAGACAGGATCGACTTTAAACGTCCTATTCCCGCAGGTACTATTATTGAATTAGTTGGTAGCGTAGCCCACATAGGTAATACCAGCCTCAAAGTTTCAGTTGAAATTTATATTGAAGAAATGTACTCTTTTGTACGTGAAAAAGCCATCACCGGTACTTTTACCTTTGTTGCAATTGACGAGCATAAGCACCCGATAAGCGTTTTGTAGAGCATATAGCTGAAAGCAGAAGGCTAAAAGCCAAAGACTATTTTAAAGTAAAAAGCTTTCTGCTTTACGCTTTGAGCTTTCAGCTTATTAATGTAGTTTCTTCCGCTTTAACAAGCCGCCGGTAGTATCATCAATACTTTGCTGCACAATAAAAGCTTTGGGGTCTATCCGCAAAATGGTTTGTTTTAATGATGGGATCTCCAAACGTGTAGCTACAGTGAACACAATGTCACGCGGGTCGTTCACATGTCCATCTTTACCATAACCGCTTTTACCCTGGTAAATAGTAACCCCACGACCAAGAGTAACCGTTATGGCGCGCCTGATAGCATCGCTTTTGGTTGAGATGACGGTAACGCCTGAATACTGCTCGATACCATTCAATAAGAAATCGATCATTTTGGCGGCAGCCATATAGGTTAATATTGAATACATGGCCGGTTCAACACCCAATACCGATGCCGCAACCCCAAATATCAAAACGTTAAGCAGCAAAATAAAATCGCTCACTTTTAGCAGCTGTGTTTTTTTGCTTACCAATACGGCCGCTATTTCGGTACCATCAAGCACAGCACCGCCACGCATGGCCAACCCGCTGCCTGTACCAATAAATACCCCACCAAATACTGCCGTGAGCAGTTTATCATGAGTAACGTCGGGAAAGCTAACCAGCGCGAGGCAAAGAGCTAATAAGGCTATAGCAATTGTGCTTTTTATCGCGAACCAAAGACCAAGCTTCCGGTAACCGATCCACAGGAAAGGAACATTGATTACGAAGATCAATATTGATATAGGTATGGAGGTAATATCGAATATCAGCATGGAAACCCCGGTAGCGCCGCCGTCGATAAAATGGCTTGAAAGCAAAAAACCTTTGAGGCCAAACGCTGCAGATAAAATCCCGAGTCCGATATTAGTTGAATCCTTGATAATGTTGATTGCCTTCATGCCCAAATATAGCTTTTTGAGGCTAAAGGCTGGCATGAAAAGCCCTGCAACATTAGGCCTGTAATTGTTTTATTTATTATATTCGTTCATATCACACTGTTTATCACTGCAAATTATGAAAACATTTAGCCTGTTAATTGCCGCATTATTTATTACCAGTATCAGCTTCGCACAAAGCAGCATAACTCCTGCCGCCCCGGGCATTAGCTATGGTAAAAGCATTAATGCCGACAAACCTATCAATACCACGACACTAAGCGCTGCCTTAAATACCAATCCTGTTTATAAAGGCCAGGTAACTGGCAAAGTAGTTGAAGTATGTAGAAAAAAAGGCTGTTTCATGAAAATAGCGCGTGAAAATGCAGCCCCTGTAATGATCCATTTTACAGACTATGCCTACTTTATGCCGCAAAACATTGTAGGTAAAAACGTAGTGATTGAAGGCACAGCAACCGTAAATGAAACCAGCGTAGCCAAACTGCAGCATTATGCCGCTGATGCTGGTAAAAGCAAAGAAGAAATAGCAAAGATCGATCAGCCTAAAAAAGATATTGAAATTATGGCTGATGGCGTTTTGGTGGTGGACTAATGAATATTAACTACTTTAAAAGCAGACTTACGAAGTTTTTGAAACTTCGTAAGTCTTTAGTAAATTAATTACCTCACCACCACCTGTATCGTATTCCTGCTGATCTGCTCTAACAAGATAGTTTTGCCATCGGTTAATTCTTTGATGGTGTTTATCCCGTCATGGCGCACGGTAATAAGTGTCAGGCCACTATTGTACTTCACCTTAAAGTCCTGCTTAAGCCCCGTTAAAAGTTTTTCAAATCGTTCCTCATTTAAATCAAAGCAAACTGAAAAACTTAATGCCGAAGTTTGCATTACGTTTACTTTAACATTGTTCTGGGCAAATAGGCGAAACACATCGCTCAGGTGATCTTCGGTAATAAATGAATAATCCTTGCCTGATACCGACAGTAGTACCTGGTTTTGCTTCAGGATGATCACCGGCTTGATAAACTGGTTGTGCCCATCCTCTTTAATTATCGTGCCTGGTGCTGATGGATCTGTAAAGGGCTTTACCAGCAATGGGATCCGGGCATTCTGTAAGGGTTTAATGGTTTTGGGGTGGATAACACTGGCACCGTAATAAGTCATTTCGATGGCTTCGGTGTACGAAAGTTCATCAAACTTAACGGTATCAGTAAAATATTTAGGATCAGCATTCAGGATGCCGGGAACATCTTTCCAGGTGGTAACCGATTCGGCACCCAAACAGGCTGCAAATATGGAAGCAGTATAATCCGATCCTTCGCGACCAAGTGTAGTAGTAAAGTTTTCAGATGTGCCGCCTAAAAAGCCCTGTGTAACTACGATGCCTTTTTCGAGCATGGCCGGAATATCCTTAACGATACTTGCCTTTGTTTTATTCCAATCAACTATACCTTCGCGGTAGGTATTATCTGTATGAACATAACCGCGCACATCAAGCCATTTGCTTTTCAGGCCTTCTTTATTCAGGTAAGCGCTGACAATACGGGTTGACACCAGTTCGCCGATGGATACGATCTGATCGTACACAAAATCGTGACTATCATGCGGCTCATCTTCTATAGCCCAGTCAATCTCCACAAAAGTATTGGCCACTTCATCAAATACCGGGTGGCCCGGCTCAAATAATCCGCCAAGGATGTTGTAATGATATTCTTTGATCTCGTTAAAGATGTCGTGCATATCATCAGCCTGATCCATATAGGCTTTGGTAAGCTTTTCAAGCGCGTTGGTGGTTTTGCCCATGGCCGATACCACGATGAGCAGTTGTTGATCAGTATATTGTTTTACAACATTAGCAAGGTTGGTAACACCCGCAGCATCCTTAACCGATGCTCCTCCGAATTTAAAAACAAGCATTTATTTGATGAATTGACTTACAACCGAACCCGGTTGTACTAATGATTTGATCTGTGTATAGGGAATAAACAATTCGGTAATACCGGCTGCATATGGTTTTATCTCGTATTGGTTATACAAAAATTTGATCCCAAGTGGTGTAATAGAAAAGTTTTCGTTGAGCGCAAATTTATCATCCTTAAAAAAATAGTTATCCTTCAGCGAAGCCGTGTCACTTAGCTTTTCATTCTTCCTGAAGATCTTTTCGGCAACAGCAGTTAGTTTATCGTCATAACCGCTGACAAAAACATCACTAAGTTTGAGGTTCTTACCGGTTTTTGTATTCCAGTTGATAAAGCCGGTAAATGATCCTCCATGAGCCCCACCCTGGTAACTATAACCGCTCACCTGGAGTGTGGTAAGGCTCGAATCCTGGTGGATCACCTTAACAGAATCATCCAGCGTAAAAAACATTCCCGACCGCGAATCATCCCTCTTAAAATCGTCATATGATTTCAGGAATTTTTTGGTCATCAGTTCCAGGCTGCTGTCTGGTTTGCCATCCATGGCAAACATCACTGTAAGCTTATGGGTTATAGTATCATTTAAAGCTTTGGCGCTGTCAAAAAAAGGATAGTTAATTTTCACTACTGTACAGGCACTGTCAGGCTTTGTGCCGCAATCTGCCGCCCGTGCTTTTATTACTTTATAGGCATAGTGCAGGGTATCGAACGACTTTTCAGCAACCTTATGAGGAACGCCCCACTGGCACGATGATAACCCTAACGCAATAAAAAACAACAGGCACAGATTTTTCATAGATATTATGTTTTAGTAGTTTAGCAACTGCTCCCTTGAGAGCGAAGCATTTAACCAGCCAGCCTCAATATTCGCGCCGTACTTGTTGTAAAAGTTAATAGCAGGCTCATTCCAGTCAAGCACCTGCCAAACCATACCGCTGAAACCACGCTCCTTAGCTTCCCGGATCAGCCTGTCGAAAAGCAGCTTGCCGATCTTTTTGCCGCGCATATCTTCGGTCACTATCAGATCTTCCAGATACATGCGGCTGCCTTTCCAGGTTGAGTAGCGGATATAGTATACCGCAAAACCAACAACCAGGCCATCAACTTCGGCAACAAAAGCCTTCCAAATAGGATTGGGGCCAAAACCGGTTTCTTCAAAATGCTGTAGCGTAACGGTAACCTCGTCGGGTGCTTTTTCATACAAGGCAAGCTCATGTACCAATTCCATCAAACGCGGGCAATCGGCCTGAATAGCTTCCCTGATAATTACTTCAGATGTTCCCTGTTCAGTTTTATTTTCTGTATTATTCATTTTATTGTTTCGCAATTACCGAAAAGTTATATCATTGCGAGGAGGAACGACGAAGCAACCGCATACTGTACAGGGCGGCTATGCCTCCGTGCGATTGCCACGCTGCGCTCGCAATGACATATTTTATTAATTATTTTTCCAACACCCCGCCGTTGTTGGTGTTGTCACCAACAACTTCCTATCTATTTAACAGGTGTTCAACTTTTTTAGGTGTAAACACTTGCAGTTATTTCTCAAAACAAATCTAATTGACAATCAGCGATTTAATTTTGCAATTTATTACTCATTCAAACAAAGCGAACACATATGCACTGACAATCAATCACTTAACTTTTCGTAATTTTAAAAGCTGAACACCCGTTTTTAAAAAACTGAACACTTAAATTTCGCTTCAAAAAAGATGTTCTTGGTGACAACACCAACAACGGGCGGGAATTTTTATGAACCGGAATTTATCGAATTAGGCGAATTATTTGAATTGTGTTTTCATTCTGTCAATTCTTAAATTCCTTAAATTCAGGTTCAGACAAATTCCGGTTAGTTATTCTTCCAATGCTTAATTACCCTGCCGCCAAATATCGTGCTGCCCAGTCGCACCATATTGCTGCCCTGTTCAATAGCCAGCTTATAATCTGATGACATGCCCATAGACAAGATATCAAAACTTTCTTCCTTTCTGAAATAGCTTAGTTTTATACCTTCAAAAAAGGTATTCAACTCGTAATACTCTTCTTTTACCTGTTTCTCGTTATCGGTATTTGTAGCGATGCCCATTAATCCGCGGACGCGAACGTTTTTCATAGTAGCAAACTCGTCCGACCGCAACAACTCTATCGCTTCATCAAAGCCCAGCCCGTATTTGGTTTCTTCGTCGGCTATGTAGATCTGCAGCAGGCAGTCAATTACCCGCCCGGCTTTTTCGGCATGCTTGTTTATCTCGTGCAAAAGCTTCAGGCTATCAACAGACTGGATCATGCTGACAAAAGGCGCAATGTATTTCACCTTGTTGGTTTGCAGGTGACCGATGAGGTGCCATTCAATATCGTTGGGCAATTGCTCATACTTTTCAACCATCTCCTGCACTATATTTTCGCCAAACAGGCGCTGCCCCGCATCATAAGCTTCCTGTACATCTTCAACAGGTTTTGTTTTTGATACAGCCAATAATATTACCTTATCTGCTTCCGTTTCCTTTTTTAAGCTTTTGATGTTATCTGCAATGCTCATTTATCCGTAAATTTGCTTAATTAATCAGCCGCTAAATTACTGAATGCATAAATATATAACCTTGTTTTTTTCAGCAGCACTTTTTTTATGTGCCTGCAATGGCAAAAGTGTCCCCGGCGATGTGCTTAAACCCGAGGCAATGGCCGGCGTATTAACCGAGATGCACATCATTGATGGTAGTTTGTATAATGTTATGCAGGCACCAGATAGTTTGTATAAATACGGTGCAGGCAAATACGTTGCTATGTTTAAACGCCTGCATACCGATACCGCGCATTTTAACCGGAGTATGCGTTATTACGCCACACAGCCCGATAAACTACTGGCCATTTATGACCAGGTAGATATTAAAATTAAAAGTAAAACCGATTCGCTTGCAAAGGTACAGCTTGAACAAAGCAAGACCGCCCACAAAGCCGATTCGCTAAAAAATTTAAATATTAAAACTAAAACGGATTCGGCAAGAAAAGTTATTCCTCATGAAAACCAGGCTGCCCGCAAAGCCGACTCATTGGAAAATTTAAAAACTAAAGCTTATTTGGATAAAAAGCTCCACCGTCATAAAAACAAGAAGAGCAAGAAATCCAAACCGTTAACTAATCCCAACATATAACCTGATGCTTTACCCCCAAAATAGTGTAGATAAGCTGGGTTTTACCGAGATAAAAGAACTGATAAAAGCGCATTGCCTGAGCGAAATGGGTCAACAAATGGTTGACAAGATCCAGGTGATGAGTAATTACGACCAGATACATAAGTTCCTGAACCAGGCAAACGAGTTTAAGAATATCCTGGTTAATGATGAGGCCCTGCCCATCCAGCATTTTTTCGATATAAAGTCCCTTGCCAATAAAGCCCGTATTGAGGGCGTTTTTTTAAGTGAAGAAGAATTTTACCAGGTTCAGGCTTCGCTCAATACCGTATTTTCCGTTATAGCGTACTTTAACGAACGTGAAGGTTTGTACCCAAATCTTGAAGCCCTTTTTGAGCACCTGCCTATTGAAAAAGCTATCCTTAAAAAGATAGATGCCGTGATTGATCAAAAAGGCAAGATCAGACCCAATGCCTCGCGCGAGCTGATGGAAATTACCAGTGGCATTGCTAAGGCCGAGCAGGAAGCCCGCAAAAAGATTGATATGGTATTTAAAAATGCCACATCAAACGGTTGGGCTGCTGATGGTTCATTAACCGTACGCGATGGCAGGCTGGTGATCCCCCTGCTGGCCGAAAACAAGCGTAAACTGAAAGGGTTTGTGCATGACGAGTCAGCATCAGGCCAAACGGTTTACATGGAGCCAGAAGAGGTTTTTGTGCTCAACAACCGCATCCGCGACCTGGAGTTTGAACGCCGCCGTGAGATAGTAAAGATCCTGACCGCCTTAACTACCGAATTAAGGCCTTATGTGCCACTACTGCTTTCCTATCATAGTCTGTTAACCAAACTTGATTTTGTTCGTGCTAAAGCACTGTTTGCTATTGATATAGAGGCCGAAATGCCGCAGATAGTAAACGAATCCAGGGTTAAACTATATAATGCACGTCACCCGCTGTTGTTCCTGAATTTTAAGGCCGAAAAGAAAACAGTTGTCCCGCTTAATATGCAGATAGACGAAGGTACCCGCATCATCGTGGTATCCGGGCCTAACGCAGGCGGTAAATCTGTTTGTATGAAAACCGTGGGCTTGCTTCTGATGATGGTGCAGGCCGGCTTGCTCATCCCTGCCGATGAAACCAGTGTGGTTGGCGTATTTAAACAAATCTTTGTTGATATAGGCGATGATCAGTCGATAGAAAGTGATTTGAGTACGTACAGCGCCCACTTATCTAAAATGAAAAACTTTGTGGAACAGGCTAACGGTAAAACCCTCATCCTGATAGATGAGTTTGGTACCGGTACCGACCCACAATTTGGCGGCCCGATTGCCGAAGCCGTACTTGAATCGCTTAACCAAAAAAAGGTTAAGGGCATGGTAACCACCCACTACTCCAACCTTAAAATATTTGCCAGTAATACCGAGGGCATCGAAAATGCATCGATGCTGTTCAACAATATTGAGATGAGGCCGCTTTACCAGTTAGAAATTGGCAAGCCCGGCAGCTCATATGCTTTTGAAATAGCCCAGAAAATAGGATTACCGGCCAACGTGCTTAATCTCGCCAAAAACAAAATAAGCGAAGGGCAAAAAAAGGTTGATACGCTGTTAGTTGATTTGGAACGCGAAAAACGTTCAATTTTTGAAACTAAACAAAAATTGGATAAGCAACAACGTAAGGTAAACGAGTTGCTGGCCGAAAACGAGAAGCTGAAAAGCTATCTCGAGGAAAATCAACGCTCACTCATCAGGGAGGCTAAAGATCAGGCTAAGAATATTATCCTGAACGCTAACAAGCTGGTTGAAAACACCATATCCGAAATCAAGAGCAGTAATGCCGATAAGGAAAAAACCCGCCAGTTGCGTGAAAACCTGCATGTTGAGCTTAAAAAGAACACCGTTAAGGTTGAAGCACCAAAACAAACTGCCCCCGTTGATGAGGAATTAAAACCGGGCGACTGGGTAAAACTCACCGATTCGGAAACTACAGGTCAGGTGATTGAGATCATAAAAGAGAACGTTGTGATAGCCATTGGCGATTTGCGTACCGTTGCTAAAAAGAAACGGGTGATCAAAGTTTCCAAATCATCTGTGCCTAAAGAGATCAGACGAAGTTTCAGCGCACAAACCAATGATATGGCCAGTTTTAGTCCGGAGATAGACGTGCGCGGACAACGTACCGAAGATGCGCTGCACGCCATTGAAAAACTGTTCGACCGTGCACTGATGATGGGCTTTAACAGCCTTAAGATCATTCACGGTAAAGGCGATGGCATTTTACGAAAGATGATCAGGCAGTATCTCAAAAAATATGAGCAGGTTGACCGTATGGAAGATGAGCATGCCGATCGCGGCGGAGATGGAATAACTTATGTATATTTGAAGTAACCATAACGTTAAAATATCATAAAAACGTCATTGCGAGGTACGAAGACAACCGACCGTAAGGAGCTCATTAATATCTATAAAAATCAAATTATAATTATTAATAATCCCCGATCTGCAGGGCGGCTCTGTATAGTTTGGGATTGCTTCGTACCTCGCCATGACGCATTTTGTTTAACACCAGTGCAACCTAACTTATTTCAAAATAATATGTCTTTAAAATCTATTGCCCCTATGTTATACACCCGGCAGGTACGGGAAAGTGTTGATTTTTATATAAACAACCTCGGGTTTACCTGCATTGGTTATGATGAGGATTGGGGATGGGCAACCGTAAGCCGCGATGATATTGAGATCATGCTGGCTTTGCCTGTTGATAATACGTCATTCACTGTGCCGAAATTTACCGGCTCTTTCTATATCCGTACCGATAAAGTTGATTTTTTATGGAGCGAGCTGAAAGACAGGGCTGTGATTTGTTACCCTATTGAAGATTTCAATTACGGCATGCGCGAGTTTGGCGTTTTTGATTTTAACGGCTATCTGCTACAATTCGGGATGCCGATTGAATAATACTTTCTTAACAAATATTTTGCGGATAGGTTAATAGCCTTTCCGCTTTTATATAAGTTTCCTATTTTTAAGTCAGCCAAACCCTCATAAAATGCGCAAACTCTATTTCCTTGTACTTTTTATTGTATTTACCGGTTCAACAATAAGCTGCGCCGCTCAAAGCGTTATTTTAAAAAGCAAAGACCAGCGCATCCGTTATACCGGGCGTATCAACCAAACCGACGAAGCAGCCGAACTCTATTGGACAGGCTCATCTTTAAAGATCAACTTTAATGGAACCGGCGCATCGGCCCTAATGCAGGATGAACGAGGCGAAAACTATTATACGATCATCGTTGATGGCAAGGTGATCAATACCATTCACCTCGATAATACTAAACAGGCTTATACCCTTGCCGAAAATTTACCCGAGGGCAAGCATACCCTTGAGTTATTTAAACGCACTGAATGGGACAAAGGAAAAACCCTTTTTTACCAGTTTACCTTAGCCAAAGATGCAACAGCCCTTTCTCCACCGGAGCTTAAAAAGCGCAAGATCGAGTTTTTCGGCAATTCCATCACCTGCGGTTATGCCGACGAAGATACCACCGGACAGGATCGCGGCAGCGCCCCATATGAAAACGGCTACCTGAGCTATGCAGCCCTAACGGCACGTTATTTTGATGCACAGTACGTATGCACCTCAAAAAGCGGTATCGGTGTTACCGTGAGCTGGTTCCCGCTCATTATGCCCGAAATGTATAACCGCCTTGACCCTACCGACCCAACAAGCATTTGGAATTTTAAAAAATACACGCCTGATGTGGTAGTGATCAACCTGTTTCAGAATGATTCATGGATCGTAAATCAGCCCAACAACCCTCAGTTTAAAGATCGCTTTGGCAACAAAGCACCCGAGCCGGAGCAGCTCATTAAAGCTTATAAAGAGTTTGTGAAAAGCATCCGCAAGGTTTATCCCAAAGCGCAGATCGTTTGTGCATTGGGCAGTATGGATGCAACCAAAGCAGGTTCTCCATGGCCCGGTTATATTGAAAAAGCAGTTGCTGCGCTTAACGATAATCAGATTTATACCCACTTTATCCCGTATAAAAACACTCCCGGTCACCCGAGTTTAAAAGAGCAGCAGGCCATGGCCGATGATCTGATCCCCTTTTTGGAGAAGACGGTTAAATGGTAGGTAAAGTTGATAAAATATGTCATTGCGAGCATAGCGTGGCAACCTCACAGAGGCAGAGCCGCTCTTCGTCGTCCCTCCTCGCAATGACATAAATTTAACCTTACTCCCCTACCTTTTGCTGGTCAGGCACTTCATTTGGGCCCGGAATATTAGTTTGTTGTTTACTTTCGCTATCTCCGTCATCGTCCGCAGTCCCTTCCTGGTATTGCTGCTGGGGATTGGGTTTCTTATCATTGGTTTCTGTTTGCCCTTCACCTTCATCCGAACGCCCGTTTTGTGACACGTTGATCACATTACTGTAATTGGCGTTACCTGCCTGGTTTGGATCTTTGAAGTTGCTGTTTTCAGGATGTTCTTCCGCAGGCTGGGTACGATTAAAATATTCGTTATTATTACCCGCCATTTGCGATGGATTGTCTTTATCGTTCCCGGCCGGCGTGATGTTATTTTGGCCGAAATTTTGTCCGCCCATGCCTTTGCCTTCCATACCCTCATCATCCGGACTTTTCATTTCCGAACTGCCAAACAGGAAGCTTCTTTTCAGGTCTTTTTCCTCCTCATTGCTATCGTCGTCCACGCGGTAAGCATTGGGTTTGTTTTCTTCATGTTCGGGCCGATTAAGCTCATCGCTCCTGAACTCATTATCTTTTAATTCCATAGGTTTTGATAGTTGATGTATTAATTATTAATAGAATTAATTTCCAATTGTTTTAATAAACTCATAAATCGACGTAGATAAAAACAGAGTCGGGGAATAATAAGTTATCTACATAACAATAAGCTTAAGGCTTATTTTACTTATTTTTATAGCAACCAATTATAATATATGAATAAAGTAGTTAGTGGTGCCGATGAGGCCATCCGCGACATTACCGACGGCATGACTTTGATGTTAGGCGGTTTCGGTTTATGCGGATTGCCCGAAAATTGTATTGCCGCACTCGTTAAAAAGGGGGTTAAACAACTCACCTGTATCTCCAACAATGCCGGGGTTGACGACTTTGGCATTGGCCTGATGCTGAAGCAGCGCCAGGTAAAAAAAATGATCTCATCGTACGTAGGTGAAAACGCCGAGTTTGAACGCCAGCTGCTAAGCGGCGAACTTGAAGTTGAACTGATCCCCCAGGGCACCTTAGCCACACGCTGCATGGCCGCTGGTTATGGTATGCCTGCAATTTTCACTCCTGCAGGTATCGGCACCGAAGTAGCCGAGGGCAAAGAAGTACGCAACTTTAATGGCAAGGATTATTTAATGGAGATGGCTTTTGATGCCGATTTTGCCATTGTAAAAGCCTGGAAGGGTGATACCATGGGAAACCTTGTATACCGGTCAACAGCACGCAATTTCAACCCTGTAATGGCTATGGCCGGTAAAATAACCATTGCCGAGGTAGAAGAGCTTGTACAACCCGGCGAGCTTGACCCTGATCACATTCATACTCCCGGCATTTATGTGCACCGGATTTTTAAGGGAGAAAATTATGAAAAACGGATTGAGCATGCGACAGTAAGGAGCAAACAATAAGCTTTAAACACCACGTCATTGCGAGGCACGAAGCAATCGCGAACAATACAGAGGGACTTGCTTAGCCGCTCTGCTTCTCGGGGATTGCTTCTTACCCTTACAGCAATGACGGGGAGTTAATACATTTTCAAATTGAATCTATGTTAGACAAACAAGGCATCGCAAAGCGAATTGCGAAAGAAATAAAAGACGGTTACTACGTTAACCTCGGCATCGGCATTCCTACGCTGGTAGCCAACTATATCCCGGATACCATGGACGTGGTATTACAATCTGAAAATGGTTTATTAGGAATGGGTCCTTTCCCTTTTGAGGGAGAGGAAGATCCGGATACCATTAACGCAGGCAAACAAACCATCACCATGCTGCCCGGCTCGGCCATATTTGATTCGGCTATGAGTTTTGGGATGATCAGAGCTAAGAAAGTGAACCTAACCATTCTTGGCGCTATGGAAGTATCCGAAAACGGCGATATCGCCAACTGGAAAATTCCCGGCAAAATGGTTAAAGGCATGGGCGGAGCTATGGACTTGGTAGCATCGGCCGAAAATATCATTGTAGCCATGCAACACGTAAACAAAGCAGGGGAATCAAAGCTGTTGCCTCAATGCTCACTGCCCCTAACCGGGGTTCACTGCGTTAAAAAAATCGTGACTGAGCTGGGTGTATTTGATGTTTTACCCGAAGGAGGTTTCAGGCTCATAGAACGTGCGCCAGGTGTAAGCGTTGAGGAAATAAAACAGGCTACGGCCGGGAAGCTTATTGTAGAGGGGGAGATTCCGGAAATAGCGGTTTAATCCATTACTCAACCGTCATTGCGAGTATCCACCACGGAACCCAGGAAAAAACCGTAATGACGTAGAAAAAATATATTTTAGGGATGTTGTGCAGGGGCCGCGTTAGGGATTGCAGTGAAAAGCCCACAGCGTTTGTAAGGGTTGCGGGTAGGAAAGGCGAGGACTTGTAACGGAA
>NZ_JBFUHE010000012.1:0-241566 GCF_056402535.1 Mucilaginibacter sp. P4_A11 | reverse complement strand
GTATAGCCATATCAAACAACTTTGAGTTTAAAAACCCTACTACCCATTCCCATTAAAACCTGCCCTTAATTTCGAGACCTCTATTTGAAAAATACAATTAGCCTTAAAATTTTAAAATAAATTTCCGCAACCAATTAATTGCATATATATTTGCAATCATTTGATTGCAAATAGGAATTATTTATGAGAAGAGATGTATTTCAGGCCATTGCCGATCCTACCCGCCGGGCTATTATTAGCCTGCTGGCTTTGCAGGCCATGACGCCCAACGCCATTGCCGAACATTTTCAAAGCAGCCGTCAGGCTGTATCCAAACATATCCAAATCCTGAGCGAATGCCAGTTGGTTAGCCAAAAACAAACCGGCCGCGAAATTTATTATCATTTTAACGCTCAAAAAATGAAAGAAGTGGATGTTTGGATGGACCAGTTCCGCGCCCTGTGGGAAACGCGCTTTAGCCAGTTAGATAACGTATTACAAAACCTAAAAAACAAACAATCATGACAAACAACGAAGCTGTATTTACCAAAGACCTGCAAAACAAAAAGCTAAATGTGATAAGAACTTTTGATGCGCCGATCAGTTTAGTATGGCAGGCCTGGACCGAAAGCGAGATCCTCGACCAGTGGTGGGCCCCTAAACCCTATCGCGCCGAAACCAAATTCATGGACTTCAGGGAAGGTGGTTACTGGCTGTATCAAATGGTTGGCCCTGAGCACACAGAACATCCCACATGGTGCAAGGAAGAATACAAAACCATCATCACAGCGCAAAAAATCACCAACGCGGTTTCATTTAGTGATGAAAATGGTGTAACAAATACAAATTTCCCTGTCATGAACTGGGAAAAGAATTTTACCGGCGAGGGCGAGCACACCACCGTTAACATAGATATTTATTTTGATAAAGTGGAGGATATGCAAGCCATTGTTGGCATGGGCTTCCAGGAAGGTTTCACTGCCGGCTTAAGCAACCTTGATCATTACCTGAGTACGGCTTTCAAAATCAGGAAAGATCTGAAGCCCAATAACTCGGCAAGGGTTACAACTTATTTAAACTTTCCCGGCAATACCGAAGAGGCTTTAAACTTTTACAAAGAGGTTTTTAAGGGCGAATTTACCGGCAAAAAACTTACGCGTTTTAGTGATATAGAATTGCCTGCTGAGGTTCAGATGAACGAAGCTGATAAGAAATTGATCATCCATGGTGAACTTACCATTATGGGCGGCCACGTACTGATGGCAACCGATGCGCCGGAAAGCATGGGTTTCAAATTACAAACCGGTAATAATATGCACATTAACGTTGAACCCGAAAGCCGCGAAGAAACTGAACGTTTGTTTAACGAACTTTCGGCCGGAGGCAAGGTGAGCATGCCCTTGAGCGATATGTTCTTTGGAGCATACTTCGCAGAGCTTACAGATAAGTATGGTATTAACTGGATGCTGAATTACCAAAAAGTCTAAACTGGAATTTCGATTATTAAAGAATGTCCATTAGGAATTTTCTGGTAAATAGAAACTACGCCGCAGCCACAATCAAAACCAATTAACTACTCAACTATTCATTCAATCACCTTTCCCCCATCAACCAAAATCATTAGCTTTGATCATACCAATTAAGCTACTCTATGAAATTAGTATCCTATAAAACCGAAGACCGCGAACATCTTGGCGTTTTTGTTAATGGCCATATCTATAATTTAAACTCATGCGATAAGCTGATCCCCGATAACATGAACGAATTTTTATGGGGCGGGCCCGAACTGATGGTACACGCTGCACGGGTTAATGAAGATATCCGGTCGGGGAAAATAGAGGCTAAAGAGGAATTGTTTTTTGAACTAACCGCCCCTGTACCGCACCCAACATCATGTCGCGATGGTTATGCGTTCAGGCAGCATGTGGCTTCGGCCAGGCGCAACCGTAAGTTGGATATGATACCGGAGTTTGACCAGTACCCTATATTTTACTTCACTAATCACAATGCCATACAAGGTCCCGGCGAAATTGAATGCATGCCTGATCATTTCCAAAAGCTCGATTTTGAACTGGAGGTTGCCGTGGTACTCAATAAAAAAGGCCGTAACATTACAGCTGCCGAAGCCGATAGTTTTATTGCCGGTTATATGATCATGAACGATATGAGTGCCCGTACCCTGCAAATGGAAGAAATGCTGCTGAACCTTGGCCCGGCAAAAGGCAAGGATTTTTCGACAGTGATTGGTCCGTGGTTGGTAACGCCCGATGAACTGGAGCAATACAAAGTGCCTGCAAAACCCGGGCATACAGGGAGTGCATATAATCTGGAAATGAAGTGCGTGGTGAACGGTAAACAGGTATCGGCAGGTAATATGGCCGATATGGACTGGACCTTTGCCGAGATCATTGAGCGCGCTGCCTATGGTTGTGATGTGTTACCTGGCGATGTAATAGGTTCAGGTACTGTTGGCACCGGCTGTTTTCTTGAACTGAACGGTACAGGCGTACTTAACAATGCTGACTATGAACCGCAATGGTTACAACCCGGCGACTTAGTAGAAATGGAGATCACCGGTTTAGGCATGCTGGGCAATATTATTAAGAAAGCTGATAGTGATTTTTCGATTTTGAAATTGAAGAAGTAAAGTCCAATAATATAAATTAAAAAACGCGTCATTACGAGGTACGAAGACAACCGACCGAAGGAAGCTCATAAATACCTATAAAAAACAAATTATAAGTATTAATAATCCCAAACTATACAGGGAGACTTGCATAGGTTCTCTGCCAATCGGGGATTGCTTCGTACCTCGCAATGATGGTTGTGAAGAAAATCCATGCCCACCATCAATATATCTGATCTTTCGCCTCTTCAGCTTCAAAGCTACCTGAATTTTGCGGTAGCACCCCGACCGATTTGCCTGGCCTCTACAGTTGATAAGGCCGGGAACGTGAACCTGAGCCCATTCAGCTATTTTAATATTATCAGCGTTAACCCGCCAATATGTGTGTTCTCGCCTTCGCGCAGGGTGAGGGATAATACTACCAAACACACGCTCGAAAATATCAGGGAGGTGCCCGAATGCGTGATCAATATCGTTAATTACGATATGGTGCAGCAAACCTCACTGTTCAGTGTAGAATACCCGCAGGGCATTAATGAGTTTATCAAATCGGGCTTAAAGCCAGTACCATCGCAATTGGTAAAACCTCCGCGCGTAGCCGAATCATATGTGCAGCTGGAATGTGTGGTGAATGAGGTAATTGAATTAGGACAAAGTTATGGTGCCGGGAACCTCGTACTTGCCGAAATCAAGCTGATGCACATCAGTGATGCCGTTTTAGATGCAGAGGGCAAAATAGATCAGGCAAAAATAGACCTGGTAGCCCGCCTCGGCGGAGATTGGTATTGCCGTGTAACTAAAGATAACCTCTTTAGGGTAGCCAAACCAAACACTAAAATAGGTATTGGGGTTGATGCACTGCCTTATGCCATTCGTAACTCGAGGGTACTTACAGGTAATAACCTCGGACAGTTAGGTAATCTGGAGGCTATACCTAACGATGAAGCTATCGAAGCATTTGCGCTTACTCCAGAAATAAAAGAAGTACTTGACGCTACCATCGGCGATAGCCAAACCCGCGAGTTACAGTTACACTTAAAAGCCAAACAACTGCTGGGAGAGGAAAGAGTAGCGGAGGCTTTGATGGTGTTGTTAATGGAGTAGTTTTACAAAAATTTAAGTACTCCTGATACTCGCTCGAATAATTGTGAAATAACAAAGCTGAAATGCAAGATTATTTCATAAATTCGTATAACATGCTAATAATGAGTTATTATGAAGCAGGAAGAGTTAAACGAACGATACTCAATTGTTGAAAAACTAGTAAGGCTGTTTAAGTTTGAACGGTTTATTCACCTTGCTGTTACCGGTATTTCGCTGGTGATCTTACTTGTAGCTATTTCGCTCATGATCTATAATAAAGAGGCGGGAAAGGCCGAACTATCCTTGATGTTTGGTTCTTCAGGTTTGATAACATATACTGGTGGCCGCCTTTTACGCATGTGGGATCAGGCCTTAAAAATCATAGTAACAGGTAAAATATAAAAGATGAACGATCTGGACAACCTTGAGAAGTCTTCGCGCAGATCGGCCATCATCAGCCTCATTGGCATCCTGATCTTTATTACCTCTTTATTATTTGCCAGCTACAATTTGTTTAATTCAAACAAGGAATTAAAGAAGATACAGTTTGAACTTAGAAAATCTACAGATAGTTTAAGCAAACAGAAAAAAGCAATAGCCGAACTGCAAAACAAGATAAGCGGATTAAAGCTCGACCAATCACAGCTCAACCAATATTTAATAGGCTTAATGGAAAGTACTCAGGCCAACCAGGGGAATGCCTTTGCCGATGGCGGTAGTATTAATTGGGCGGATATTCAGAAAACTATTATTAATTTACCTTCTGGCAAAAGAAAATTAGCGTTAACAATAGCGCTTTTAACCACTTGGAAACAAATTCCCTTTGAATTGGGTAAGAACACGCCCAAATCAAGTTTTGATTCGCCAGGCTACATTCAATATGTATTAAAACAAACAGGTATTAATATTGCCAGAAATAATGCCGAACCACTTTCGGTAACCATAATGAAACAGTATAAAAAAGTTAATAATCCTTTACCCGGAGATCTTATTTTTTATAGAGGGCAGATAGGAAGCTTTGGTTTCTTTTATCTTGGTCAGGGTAATCCAAAGGGGCGGGGTATTGCCATAGGGACTTTACAGGCTGCATTCCCTTTAGGTATTTATGATACCATAAACGTGAATACAGAATATTTTCCTTTCATTGGTTATTATAGGGTTGAATATGATTAAATAAAACCCGGTAAACCGGGTTTTATCTGGAGTAGTCTATATCCCCAGCACCTGTTTCAACTTCACATATCCCGTTTTACTTACCGGGATCTTAGCACCCGATTTCAGGATAGCCAGGTGGGCGTCTTTTTCGTATGGATCAATACGGGTGATCTGTTGTATAGCTACGATGTATGAGCGATGAACGCGTACAAAGTGATTAGGGTCAAGCGTTTGCTCAAAGAAGCTCATGGTTTTATTTTTGAGGTATGAGCCTTCTTTGGTGATCACGCTTACATAATCGTCGTCGGCTTGCAGGTATTCCACATCAGCAACGGGGATGATCTTTACTTTGGTGCCCGTTTTTACCACGATGCGCTCGTGCTGTGCTGGCGATTGGGTAGCGGCAGTTTCCAATAATTCTTCTGTTTGTTTAACAGCAGGTTTTGGAGCTGCCGAAGCAAGGAATTTCTCAACCGCTTTATTAAAACGCTCTTTACTGAAGGGTTTTAATAAATAGTCAACCGCGTGGGCCTCAAAAGCTTTTATGGCATATTCATCAAAGGCGGTGGCAAATATTACAGCAGGGGGCTGCTCAACCAGTTCAAGCATTTCAAAGCCTGTAATTTTAGGCATCTGGATATCTAAAAAAACAAGGTCGGGCTGATATTGCTGAATAGCTTTGAGGCCTTCAAAGCCATCGTTGCATTCCTGTATAAGTTCAATGTCTTTAAAATCAAGCAGGTATTCCCTTACAACCATGCGGGCTAAAGGTTCATCGTCAATAATTAAAGCTCGCTTCATAGTTGCGGTATTTTTATAATGGTTGTGTACAGATCATCGCTCGCATGGGTTTCCATTAAATCATTGCGGGCATACAGCAAATATAATCGCCGTTGCACTCCCCGCAAACCAAAACCTGTACCTTTTTTTGGTTTTGATGTTTGTGGATCATACGGGTTCTGTACCATTAAATTCAGGTAGCCATCTTCAATCTCACCACGAATACTTACGGTAACATCGCCAATAGTATCATAGAGGCCAAATTTAATAGCGTTTTCAACCAAAGGTTGTAACAGCATAGATGGTAATATTGCAGATCCGCATTTGGGGTCACAGCTTATCTCTGTTTGTAAACGGTGCCCAAAGCGCACTTTTTCTATATCGAGGTATAAATTAAGATGCGCCAATTCTTCGGTAAGACTAACCTGTAACTGATCATCCTTTTTAAGTGTTCCCCGTAAAAAGTCGGATAACTGGTGGATCATCCTGCGGGCCTCATCGGGCTTAAAGCCGATAAGGGCATTGATGGAGTTAAGACTGTTGAACAGGAAGTGGGGTTGTAATTGCTGCCTCAGGTTATATAGTTCTGCCTCGCGGGCCAATTGCTCGGCTTCGGTTTTACGTTTCAATGTTTCTTTTTGATCGAGTTGTGAAAACCATAGTAAGCTGATCATTGCCATCCAGCCGATAGCTAAAAAGTCGGTAAAAAAGCGGATGGTTAATGACTGGGCCAGGAAACCGGTGTAGATCTGGTCGGTATTAATAAGCGGTAAAAGGTAACGGCAGCCGGCTGTGCAAATACCGCCGAGCGCCACGCACCATATAAACAGGTTAATATAGCTGCCCTTACCCGGTTGGTAGTAGCGCAAGTTATTATTGATAAGCCAGCATGCACATGAAAGCAATATGGCGCTCATTAGGCCATCGGTTGCGGCGGTGAACCATAAAAACCCAAAACTATGAATGATATACGTTTGCAATGCAGCCCAGGCCAGGCCGCATATTACAAATGCCGCGTATAGTTTTGATGTTTGTATTGATGGGACTTCCAAAACGGGTTGCTTTCTGTGGTTTAAGGTTTAATTTCTGATGCCTAATAAGGCCGACTTATGATGCGCCCAGGCGATATAAAGGTCGGCATCAGGTGTTTCGTGTATGTTGTAATACAACTCGGTGCCGTCGGTAAGTTCGCCAAGCTGGTTAAGTTCGGCCACATCAATAAATTGCCATTTAACGGTTTGCTTTTCAATATTTTTAAAGCTATCCTGGTTGGCGTGACCTATGCGGTTGGCTTTTTCATAAGCCACCAGTTCGTTATCCGCACTTATCAATCTTAATTGCTCATCAAACTGCGCCTGATGGTCGCCATCCCCGCTTATCACCCTAAAAACTAATTTTGCTACATACCAGTTCATATTGTTAATGCTTATTGTTAATAGCTGGTTTGATTAATTAATAACTGCGGATATCAACACCCGCAAATATGGATACACCTTTAAGTACCAGCACCTTTTCGCTGCCTACACTTGCTGTGCTCCTGATGCGTTTATCATCTACACTGGCAAAAACAGCTGCCAGGTCAGATACAACCTGCCAGTTTGATGGCACAATAATTTTGGTGCCGCCGAAGATCTGGGTTATATCAATTATGATGCGACCGTTGATATCAGCCTGTGTAAAATCAAGCTCGGCGCCGCCAAATATGTTAACGATATCGCCCCCGCGGAATTGTTTGGAAAGAATGGTTTTGTTAACTCCTCCAAAAATAGATACGGTATCGATATAATCATCACCGGAGTATTTGGTGTTGTACTGCTGCTGTTTTTGAGCATACGGATCAACCGGAGGAATTGGGTCGCCTTCGTCTTTTACGGTATAATCAACAGGTTCTGTCTTTTCAAATTGAAAGGGTTCTTTTTTATCCCAATTGGTCCATTTATCTCCTTTGAAATCGTTTTTCCATTGCTGCGGATCAAAATGTTTATTACGCCTTAATATCAGCCACATACCGAAGCCGATTACTGCTAAGGGGCCTACTATACGGCCGGAGTCGTTGACGTTTTGGGTTATCAGGAATATAGTACCTAAAGCTACCAGCATAACCCATGATGCTTTTTTGTAATTATGCTTGGCACCTACATATACACCCCAGAAAATAAGCCATAAAGGCCACAGGGAAAGATGATCGGGTATGAAAAAAATTCGGAATTGCTGAAGCAGCAATATGCCGCCTACAGCAAGTAAAATGATCCCGGCAACAGACTTGCCTTTGTTGGGATCTTTTGGATGTTCTATATCGTTGTTCATTGTATTATCTGCAAATTGAAATCATATCCAAAACTAAGGTAACATTATAGTTGAGCCAAACAAAAACTGGTGACATATTTAAAGAAATCGGTAAAGGGGGATGTTTTGGCGGTGAAAAAGTTGCGGTTGATATTTTATCATGCGGCAAAAATAAAAATTTGTATGTTGCCACGGTTTTTTATCATTAAATAACCCACTAAACTTATCAGATCAAAAAATGGAACAGGAATACACCCTATCAACAGGCTGGCGAATATTTTATAGCGCAATGGCAATAGCTGCAATTGTTTTTTCATTGTTCATGCTACCAAAAGCCACTAACGGGCTTATTATACTCCCTATTTTATTTGGAACAGTTGGTGTGGCTACATTAATAAATCAGTTTAAAAGTAAGCTTACAATTACTGATTACAGCATAGTAAGGACTAATGTATTTGGAACTAAAGAACTTTTACGAGCTGATATTAAAGGTTTCAGGATCATGCAAAAAATCATTGTTATTGAGCCTGTGCAACTGGGCTACAGTAAGATAAAAATAAACGATTATTCAAGTATTGGTAACCTGGGTGAATTAACAAAATGGTTACGCGAAAACCTCAGAGACCTGAACAAAGAAGAGTTTGAGACAGAAAAAGATCAAATTTTGACTAATCCCGAATTGGGCTATACCAGCGAAGAACGGGCTATAAAATTTAAAACCGCTACCCGCACGTCGGGGATTTACAATTTTTCGGCAATTGCGCTTATGTTTATTGCTCTATTCTTGTTTTTGGATAGTAATGACATTGACGTGATTTTATTGCTATATCCTTTGGCCGGTATCATTATAATTTACCTGGGCAGGGGGCTGATAACTCTGATTTCAAAAAAGAACAGTGCATATAATGGTCTGCTGATGGGTTTATACATGGGGGTGTTGCTGCTTTTGGTGAAATCTGTCTTTTATTACCATATATTAAATTATAAAAATTTATTGATCCCATGCCTGATTTTGGGTGCTATATTTTTGGCGCCACTGATAATTAAGGGATTTAACAAAACATATGGCTCCTTAATAGGGCAGCTGGCCTTGATGATTATATTGGCAGGAGGTTATGGCATAGGTGCGGCTATTAATATCAATTGTTATTTTGACGGCTCTCAGCCGCATGTGTATCCTGCTATTGTAACAGAGGCGTACGTGTCTCATAAAAAAACAACGAGTTATCATATCCAGATTGATAGTTGGGGACAACACCACGAAATTGAAAATATCACTGTTCCCCAATCTTTTTACTATCATACAAAGGTTGGCTCAACAGTGCATGTAATGGAAAAATCAGGGCTTTTTAAAATGCCCTGGTTTTATGTGACCTTATAACGTTTAAACAAGTAGCAGATATAAACAAAAAGCCGGGGCTTTTTAAAAATGCCCAGGCTTTGATATATGATGGATGATTGAGTTTAAGCTTCGGTTTTAGGTTGCTCAAAGTCGAAATGCTGTTTAGCTTTTTCGTTCTTTTCCCAAAACTCCCTGTCGGTTTGCTTGGCCGGCCTGATGGCTATCCATGCGCCAAGTATGATAAGTGCAATTGGCCAGGTTATGCGGTCGGCGTTGTAAACGTTTTCATTGATCAGGAATATCACGCCTATCAGTATCATGAAGATCCATGATGGTTTTCTGAAGTCATGTTTGGCACCCATGTAAGCGCCCCAGGCTATGAACCACATCGGCCAGCTAAAAAGCCAATCGGGAATAAGTAAGGCATCAAGCTGATCTATCAGAAATAAACCACCGGCTGCCAGTAAAATTATTCCTAACATGATTTTGCCATTTCTTTTGTTTTCGGTGTTTATTATATCGTTGTTCATCGTCTTAAGTTTTAATGTTACCCAAATCTACAGCGATGCAGCAGGCAGGTCAATCAATACTTGGCGATGTAAGGGGAGATGTCGGTAAAGCAAGGGATAAAGGCGGTGAAAACAGAGGCAGGGTGGCAGGATGCAAGAGGTCAAGATTAAAGAAGCAAGACTGGAAGAAGGACAGGACGTAACAAGCAAGATAAAAATCGCATTGTCATTTCGACGAACCGGTAAGGGGTGCGCGGCGCCGTGAGGAGAAATCTTATACGCCATGCACAGAGACTTGGATGGCGTATAAGATTTCTCTTTCGCCCCAATGCTCAATTCCACCGCAGCTCCGTCGAAATGACAGTTTTTACATAAAAAAAAGCCTCCCATTTAGGAGGCTTTTTTTGGGCTATCATTCCGGCTCCTGCTGGCTCAGGCAGTGGAAACTGCCGAGGCCCCAGATAATGTCGGTGCTGTCAATGCCAACAACCTTGCGGTCGGGGAAGCATTGGGTGAGTATATCAAGTGCTTTATCGTCGTTTTTTGAACGATAGGTAGGCACTATCACGGCCGAATTGGCAATATAAAAGTTAGCGTATGATGCCGGTAAGCGCGTATCCTCATAAATTACCGCATCAGGCATTGGCAACTCAACAATGTTAAGCTGTTTGCCGTTAAGCAGGCGCATGGTTTTCAGTGTTTCGAGGTTTTCCTGAAGGATGTGATAATTCTCGTCGTTTTTGTCTTCCTCAACAACGGTAACCACGGTGTCTTCGTTCACAAAGCGGGTGATATCGTCAATATGGCCGTCGGTATCATCGCCTATAATGCCATCACCCAACCAAAGAATCTGTTCTGCTCCGTAATAGTTTTGCAGGTAGCTTTCAATTTGTTGCTGATTAAGCTGTGGATTACGGTTTTTGTTGAGCAGACAGGCGGTAGTAGTTAAAATTGTGCCTTTACCGTTAAAGTCAACCGAGCCTCCTTCCATTACGATGCCAGGATTAAATACCGGCAAACCAAAATGGTTGCCTATTTTGGTAGGGATCACATCATCCAGGTCGAATGGAGGATACTTATCGCCCCAGGCGTTATATCCCCAGTCTACAATGGCTTTTTGCCTGGTAGTCGGATTTATCAAAAACGCCGGACCGTGATCGCGGCACCATGCATCATTAGTAGGGAATTCAAAGAGCTCTATTTTGCTTAAATCAACACCTGCATTTTGCATCTGAAAAATTACTGAGGCTTTCATGTCCTCGTTTACCACGTTAATACGTACCAGTTCGCCTTCGGTAACTACCTTGATAAACTCAATATAAGGCGCGTAAATGGTATCTATTTTACCTGGCCATGAAGCTTCCTTGTGAGGCCAGCTAAGCCAGGTAGCGGTATGTTTGGCCCACTCGGCAGGGAAAGAAAAACCTTGCGCCAAAGGCGAGTCCGAAAGTCCGAAAGTCCGAAAGTCCGAAAGCCCGGATTTAGTTGATATATCTTTTAAAGATGACATTTAATATAATTGGTTATTTAAGAGAGTTTCGTAATCCATTTAACATTGCTAAAATTTCTTCGCATTGCTGATAAAGTTTTACAAAAGTCTCATCAGAAATAAGATTTCGTTTTTGTGCCAAATATAGGCAACCCACAACTTCAATATCTGACCTTAGTGCGTAACCGACAAATTTGTTAAACTCTGCGTTAGATTGTCCAGTTGAGCCTTCTGCAATATTTAACGAAATGGAGTCAGCCGCTCGTTTTATTTGAGATGTTAAAATAAACAGCTCATCCTTCGGAAAAGTTTTAGTAAGATCATGAATTTCAGCTGATAGATCAACAGCTTTTTGCCAAACAATTAGCTTTTCAAACTTAAAACTCATACTAAAACTTTTTCTTTCGGACTTACGGACTTTGCTGACTTTCGGACTGAAAAGAATTAGTCTTCGTCTAATAGCCTTTTAGTGATCGGCTGATAGCTATCGATCCTTCTGTCACGTAAAAACGGCCAATGACTCCTATAGTAATCAGATTTATCCAGATCCAGTTCCTGTACCACAACTTCCTCATCATTATGTGATGTTTGGTGAATGATTGTACCAAACGGATTGGCAAAGAATGAACCACCCCAGAATTTCACACCGGCTTCTTCGCCTACGCGGTTAACGCTTACTACGTGTATACCATTAGCTACCGCGTGCGAACGCTGGATGGTTTGCCATGCATTATATTGCTCCACATTGGTAGCTTCGTCCTGAGTGGTAGCCCAGCCAATGGCGGTTGGGTAAAATAATATATCGGCACCCATTAAGGCGGTGATACGTGCTGCTTCAGGGTACCATTGGTCCCAGCAGATCAATACACCTACACGGGCAAATTTGGTATTGAATACTTTGTAGCCTAAGTCGCCCGGAGTGAAGTAAAATTTTTCGTAAAAGCCCGGATCATCAGGGATGTGCATTTTGCGGTATTTGCCTAAGTAGCTTCCGTCGGCATCCAAAACAGCGGTGGTGTTATGATAAACGCCTTGTGCACGTTTTTCAAATAATGATGCAATGATTACCACATTAAGCTCGGCAGCAACCTTCGAAAGCTCATCGGTTGACGGGCCGGGAATAGCTTCGGCCAGCTTAAAATTGTCGTAATCCTCAACATCGCAAAAATAAAGTGAGGTAAAAAGTTCTTGTAAACAAACTATTTGCGCGCCTTTGGCAGCAGCTTCCCTTACTTTAACAATTGCCTTTTCCAGGTTCTGCTGTTTATCAGCAGTACAGGTCATTTGTACTAAACCAACGTTTACTTTACTCATCTCCAAAAAATTTGCGCAAAAATAACACTTTGTTATTAGGATTTCACCGATTTGATATTATGATTACACAGAGTTGAATATTTGATTACAATGGTTATGTTTTTAACTGCGGGAACGATAAATTAACCAGGCAAAAAATCGCTCTGTAATAATAACCTGATTTTCTGGTTTTAATATTTGTGAAAACAAAATGAAGAAAAATTGTTAATTGACTATCCTGTACATCCAAATAAAAAAATAACATAGCTTTGCAGCCGAATGACACAACCAGAAGACATCATTGACGAAGGTGCCGAACACAAAACCTGGAAAGGTAAGCTTTGGGGCGTAGTAAAAGTAATCCTTATCATAGTAGTAACCGGTGGTTTGCTTTACTGGGTTTTCAGTAAAGTACCTTTTGTTAAAATTAAATATCGCTTAGTACATGCTGACAGGGCCTGGCTTGCAGCCGCTATAGCCTGTTATGTCGGGTCGATGCTTTTTTCTTCATGGCGGTTATTAAGCTACTTTAAGTCTATCGGTTTACGGCTCGACTGGCGCTTTAACCTACGCCTATATTTTCTTGGCTTGTGCTATAATGTGTTATTACCCGGCGGCATCGGCGGCGATGGCTACAAAATTTACCTGCTGCACAAGCGTTATAATTTACCAACCAAAAAAGTATTCTGGGCTATCCTGTTTGATAGGTTAAGTGGTTTTTGGGCCATAGGTGCTATTGTTGTGGGCCTGATTATTTTAATACCGAGTTTCCCCTATCACCTGGCCTGGCCGCTTGGTATAGTATCGGTTGGTTCCGTGATCTATTATTTTGTAGCCCGTAAGTTTTTTAAAGAATATACCCATAACTTTTTACAGGCGCATTTAAAAGCCATAGGCGTACAAAGCATGCAATTGCTTACCATTGTTTGTTTACTGCTTGCGCAGGATTTCAACGGTAAATTTGCTCCATATCTGCTGTCATTTCTTTTTTCATCGTTAGCGGCAATTATTCCGTTTAGTTTGGGCGGCGGCGGTATTCGCGATGCGCTGTTCCTTACACTGGCCCGCCAGTTTAACTTAGCCGAAGATATGGCGGTTTATCTGAGCTTCGGATTTTACCTCATCTCAATTATTGTGGCTTTATTTGGAGTATATTATGTATTAGCTCCTAAGCGTTTGGACGGCAGGCTTAAAAAAGGAGAAGAACCAAAGATGGAAAATCACCCTATAGAAGAATAATATTCTGTTTTAAATCTAATTTCATAATAATAAACTGAAGTTTGTTTTCATGGCAACCAACTGCTAAACTTGGCGTTATATTATAAATCGTCAGTTTATCAATGAGCCATTTTAATGATTTTAATAATCCGCAGGTTGCGGCATTGCCCGGTCATTTAAAGCAATTTATAGTCGACCAGCACTACGAGCACTATACTCCCGTTGACCATGCGGTGTGGCGCTACGTGATGCGCCAGAATTATAGCTATCTTAAAGACGTAGCTTACTACCCATATATCCCCGGTTTGCAAAAAGCCGGGCTAACTATTGAACATATCCCCAATTTGCAGGAGATGAACGATGCCCTTGGCAAAATTGGCTGGGGTGCAGTTACGGTTGACGGATTTATCCCGCCAGCTGCCTTTATGGAATACCAGGCTTACCGGGTGCTGGTGATAGCGGCCGATATACGCCAGTTAAAACATATTGAATATACCCCTGCGCCCGATATTATCCATGAATCAGCAGGGCATGCACCTATTATTGCCGATAAGGATTACCACGAATACCTGAGCTATTTTGGGTCGATAGGTGCTAAAGCCATGTTTTCGGCGCAGGACTTTGAGCTGTATGAAGCCATCCGGGCTTTGTCGATATTAAAAGAAATGCCTGATGCAGATGAACAGGAAATTATCAAGGCAGAAGAGCTGGTAACTTATTGCCAGGAAAACATGGGCGAACCATCAGAAATGGCCCTCCTGAGCCGCCTCCATTGGTGGACGGTAGAATATGGCCTGATCGGAACGTTAGAACAGCCTAAGATCTATGGCGCGGGCCTGCTTTCATCCATCGGTGAAAGCTCAACCTGTATGAAAAAGGATATCAAAAAACTTTGGTATACCATTGATGCTGTTAAGTATAGCTATGATATCACCCAGCCCCAGCCTCAGCTTTTTGTAACCCCCGATTTTCAGAACCTGATTAACGTACTGGAAGAGTTTGCCAACACCATGTCCTTCAGGAAAGGCGGTGCTTATGGGTTAAAAAAAGCAGTTGAAAGTAAAAATACCTGTACAGCGGTTTACAGTTCGGGCTTGCACGTTTCGGGCACTATTATCGATTTTAAAACCGATACAGGTGGTAAACCTTATTTTATTAAAACCACAGGCCCCACGGCGCTGGCCCTGAACAATAAACAGTTAAAAGGGCACGGTAAAGATTATCATAAGGATGGTTTCAGTTCGCCGGTTGGTAAGCTAAAAGGTTATGATATTGCTTTGGAGGATTTTTCGGCAGATGATTTGAAAGAGGCGGGTATAGTAAAAGGTCAGGAAACCGAATTGCATTTTGAAAGTGGTATCAAATTAAAAGGCAGGGTAAAAAATATCCTCTCGTCGGCAGAAAAGATCATGGTAATCACTTTTGATGAAGTCATCGTGACTGATAGAGATGAAATGGTGTTGTTTGATCCGGCCTGGGGCGTTTATGATATGGCTGTTGGCGAAGAGATCGTTTCGGTATTTTGCGGGGCAGCCGACAGGGAAGCTTACGAAACCATTGTTTATAAATCAAAAACAGAGACCCACCATGCCTCGCACGATCATAAAATCAAAGAGTTGCACAGGTTGTATCAACAGGTGCGCACTTGCCGTATAAACCATGGTGACTATGGCTTTTTAGGTAACGTATGGCTACAACTGCAAAAGGACCATCATGACGATTGGCTTTGTGCTTTGGAGATATTGGAAATACTTGACCATGAAGGCGTCGAGCCCGCATTAGCTGCCGAGATCAAACATTTTCTTGAACAAAAAGGACATAATGAACCTGAATATGGTAAACTCATCAGCGATGGTTTTTACCTGATCAAGCACCCGGTTGAGCAAAAATTGGTAGTTTAGCATTGATATTTATTGATATAATTGCGGATGTCAAAACTAATTGTCATTGCGGATATTTAATCCAGCGGACTATGAAGGAGAAATGACATTAAACCAATAAGTTTTTGTCATTCTGAGCGATAGCGAAGAATCTTCTTAGATAAGCAGAGTTGCTATACAGAGCGAAGAAGATGCTTCGTTCCTCAGCATGACAATCGGTTTTAAGGCGTCATTGCGAGGTACGAAGCAATCCCAAACTTTACAGGGCCGCTCTGCTAATCTGGGATTGCTTCGTACCTCGCAATGACGGGAAGAAAAAAATATTAACAAACAATTATTCGCCCTTTAGGGGGTTAGGGGCATATGAACATTATAATAACCGGCGCCAGCAGTGGTGTAGGCTTTGAAGCCGTAATTGAACTGATACTTTCGGGCAGCCACAAGGTGATAGCGCTGGCCCGCTCGCAGGATAAACTGGAACGTTTGCTGGAGATAGCCCACGGCTTAAATCCTGATTGCCAGTTGTTTGCCTTGAAATTTGACATTGTTCATGACGACTATGAAGGTTTGCGGCAATTCATAGCATCACATTTTGATGATCGCGTTGATGTTTTGATCAATAACGCCGGTGTACTTGTCAATAAGCCATTTGCCGAATTGCTTGAGTCGGACTTTGTGGAGATGCTGCAAAGCAATTTCATCGGTCATGTTCGAGCTATTCAGGCGCTGGTACCTTTGATGCCCGCCGGCTCGCATATCCTTAATATCGGCAGTATGGGTGGGTTCCAGGGGAGTGCTAAGTTTCCAGGCTTGTCGGCCTATTCTTCAAGTAAAGCAGCTTTGCACACCCTAACGGAGTGCCTGGCGCAGGAATTAACCGAACAAGGCGTAAAAGTAAACTGCCTGGCATTAGGCTCTGCACAAACCGAAATGCTGGAACAGGCTTTCCCGGGTTATGAATCGCCGGTAATGGCATTTGAAATGGGTAAATACATCGCCGATTTTGCTTTAACCGGAAGTAAGTTTTTTAACGGAAAAATAATACCTGTAGCAGCAACTACACCCTAAATATTATATAATATTGCAAACATTTTTATAACTTAGTTATTATAAATATGTTATGCCTGCAGCAAATGGATATAAGGTTTACATCACTTTTCACTCATTCAAAAGACGTTTTTTTTGTCATGGATATGAGTGGGGTGATCCTGCATACCAACCATGCTTTCCGCAATACATTTAACTATACCGACGAGGACTTAGCAGGTTTAAACATAGCGGTCATCTGCCATCCCGCAGATAAGGAACGACAGGCCGAATCACAAGCCAGTCTTTTACTTCATAAAAAACTGATAGGTTATCAAAGCCGTATAAAAGGAAAAGACGGTTGTTATTTTAGCATTATCTGGTCGGTAATTTTGAATGAAGATGATAACCTGATTTACTCAAGTGGTAATACACTGGCCGGTATGCTTGGCCAATCCGGGGATGATATCGTTCAGCATACTATTCAAAGTCTAAATGAGGGTTTTATTGTACTTGACGCCAACTGGGATATAATTTCATTTAACCCGGCTTTCCAGGCCATGGTCAACGTTAGTTTAACTGAACTTGACGGTGCCAATTTCATGGAGATCAAAAGCCTTGGTTTAACTGAAAAGGTAGAGAGTGAGTTTCAACTTTCATTAACCTGCAAAAAATCGATACAAATACAATATTTAAATGAATATTCAAATAGCTGGTTTCGTATCAATATATACCCTTACCATAACCAGCTGGCTGTTTTTATACGTGATATAACGGAAATAAAAATGCAGGAATGGATATTGGAACTTGAAAAACGGGTGCTGGAACTAAACGCTACGGCACAATACACGCTTGCGCAATCCGCTGTTGAGCTACTTACTGGAATTGAATGGATCTTTCCGGATATGATCTGTTCGGTTTTGGAGGTTGATGATGCTCAGGAAAAATTGCATACGCTTGCCGGCCCGCGGTTGCCTCAGGCTTACAGCAACCAGTTGGAGGGCTTGTCAATAGGGCCCAATATAGGGTCATGCGGCACATCGGCATTTCACCGTAAACAGATCATTGTAAGCGATATTGAAAATGATCCGCTTTGGGTTGACTATGTTTACCTGGTTAAACCTTATGGTCTTAAAGCTTGTTGGTCATCGCCGGTAATGAGTTCAAAAAACTCAAAAGTTTTAGCTGTGTTTGGTATTTATTATCACACAATACGTGAGCCAAATGATGATGAGCTGAGCATTATCGAACGTACTGTAAATATTCTGCGGGTACTCATTGAAAGCAAAAAAACTGAAGATAATATCCGCGAGCAGAATAACCGCCTGCAAACTATTGCCAATATCAGCTCGCACGAGCTTCGTAAACCTGTAGCCACTATTTTGGGCTTGGTTAATTTGTTTGATAACGACGACCTCCAAAACCCGCTCAATAAAGAGATCATTGAACATATTGATACTACATCGCAACAACTTGACGGTGTTATTCACTCCATTGTTGAAAGAACCGCATATATCAAGGCTTTTGGGGCGGATGCGTGAGTCAAGAATAAAGGGGTATTCCCAGAAGTTTAAAACATTTGGTTTTAAACTTCTGGTGAAGGTTGTTCTTCCCTTGGCGATACCTGCGCCCGCGAATCAACTGACCTTACCCGCCAATGCCCTACTGCTTTAGGCGTATCACCATTTGCTCTTCAGCCTTTGGCGCCCATCTTTAAAAATTCGTTAACAACCACCTCTGATATGTAACGTTTAATGCCATCCTTATCGGTATAGTTACGATTGGCCAGTTTGCCTTCTACAGCAACTTCATCGCCTTTTTTGAGCAGGTCTTCAGCAAGTTTAGCCTGCGGGCCCCAGAAAACCAGGTTATGCCATTGGGTATCGGTTATCTTTTCGCCTTTGTCATTTTTATAACTTTCGTTGGTGGCGATGGAAAGGCGCACCATTTTTTTATTGCTGTCAAATACTTTCACTTCCGGATCCATACCTAAGTTGCCTACCAGGCGTACACTGTTTCTTAATGAGTTCATCGTTTTAATATTTTATCGTTTAATGTTGTTTGAATCAACGATACAAAGGTGGGAAGAGTGGAAAAATTAATCGGATATTAACCGTTTATAGTCGATAGCATCCGTTTGTAAACGTTTGCAAACGGCTAAATTAATCGCTATCTTTATCATTATGAACCAGGAAAGAGTTTGTTTAGATTGTGGTACGCCACTGCAGGGCCGTGCCGATAAAAAGTTTTGTAATGACCTGTGCCGCAATAATTATAACAACCAACTCAACAGCAACAGTCATAACCTGGTACGGAATATCAATAACATACTGCGCCGTAACCGCCGTATACTGGAAGAACTGAATCCAAACGGCAAAACCAAAACAAGCCGAAAGAAACTCACTGCAAAGGGTTTTGATTTTGACCACATTACCAGCATCTATCAAACAAAAACAGGGTCGACTTATTTTTTTAATTACGAGTATGGCTACCTGTTGTTAGATAATGACGAAGTTTTATTGGTGAAGCGGGATGGGGAGCAGTAGACGGTTGGCAGTTTACAGTTGGCAGTTACAAAGAGCAGATTTAAGCATTTGCAGCAGAAATAAAAGATCATCCCGAACTCCAAATCAGGAAATCCTTTAATCCCAAAATCGTGGTTCAGAAAAAACAAATGCCTGCTAAATCGTAAAACTGCATTAAGAGCATCAATGACGGTTTGAAACCTCATATTATTTCTTAAATCTACTGTCTCCGGATTAGCAAAATCATTGTTAATCCCCAATTATGAATTTTAGCAGTCACCTAACAGCCTAAATAGAGATAAAATCCAATTCTCTATAGATTTAATCGAATTTAACAGTTTAATATTTTGATAATTAATACTTAACTGTTGTTTCATTCGGCACTTTATGTTTTCAATAAATTTAAGTACGTTTGGGGAAATGTAAATTTTTAATTTTTGACTGATCTTACTAATTTAAAATGAAATTATTTATTAAGAAACCGATTGCTCAATTAATGGCTGCTTCGGCAGAAACGGAGAAATCGCTTAAGAGAACCTTAGGCGTTGGCTCACTTATAGCACTCGGTATCGGCGCTATTATAGGTGCTGGTATTTTTGTTCGTACAGCAGCTGCGGCAGGTGAACACGCCGGCCCTGCGGTTACTATCTCATTCCTTATAGCTGCCGCCGGTTGCGCCCTGGCAGGTTTATGCTATGCAGAATTTGCCAGTATGATCCCTATCGCAGGATCTGCTTACACCTACTCTTACGCTACCATGGGCGAGTTTATTGCCTGGATCATTGGCTGGGATTTAGTGTTAGAATATGCCCTTGGCGCTGCTACTGTTGCTATTGGCTGGTCGCAGTATTTTAATGAGTTTTTAACAACTTTCTTTAACGTGCATATACCATACGCATGGTCGCACTCATTTATGGAAATCTCAAATACCACAACAGGCATGTACGCTGCCGAAGTGGGCACAAGAGGTGTTGTTAACCTTCCCGCTATCCTGATCCTGTTTCTGTTAACGTTGTTACTGATCCGCGGTACAGCCGAATCGGCAATTGTAAACAACATCATTGTAGTTGTAAAAGTTGCCATTGTATTAATGATCATAGGTTTAGGCTGGCACTTTATTAATCCGGCTTTCCACACGCCTTATACTATCCCTGCCGATGCAGGTATCATTAAAGTGAGTGCGGGCACGGTTAATTATGCCGATACCTTTAATCATGGATGGCTTGGTGTATTACGCGGTGCAAGTGTTGTGTTTTTCGCTTTTATCGGTTTTGATGCTGTTTCAACTGCTGCGCAGGAAGCTAAAAACCCACAAAGAGATATGCCAAAAGGTATCCTGATATCACTGGTTATTTGTACTGCACTTTACATATTGTTCTCGCACGTGTTAACAGGTTTGGTATCATACAAAGATTTCCTTATCCAGGGTAAAGAAGCATCAGTAAGCTACGCTATCAAAACTGCAATGCCTGGTTATGGATGGTTAGCCTCATTTGTTACGGTATCGATACTTGCAGGTTTTTCTTCAGTGATCCTGGTGATGCTGATGGGCCAAACCCGTGTGTTTTATACAATGAGTACAGATGGTTTGATCCCTCCGGTATTTTCAAAACTGCACCCAAAACATCGCACCCCTTATAAATCACAATGGTTATTCTTTGTGTTTGTATCGCTGTTTGCTGGTTTTATTCCGGATAAATATGTAGGTGATATGGTGAGCATAGGTACGCTGTTCGCATTCGTGCTGGTATGTATTGGGATCTTCATTTTAAGAAGAACAGACCCGAATATCGAGCGTCCATTTAAAACACCAGCTTATATGATCGTTTGCCCGCTTGGCGCTATCATTTGCTTGTGTATGATTGCAAGTGAAGGTTGGGAAAACTGGGCGAGGCTTATCGTTTGGTTACTGATTGGTTTTGCTGTTTACTTTGGTTACAGTATCAAACGTTCACACGTACGCCATGGCAAAGTTGAAGGAGCTAATAACCCTATCAACCCTAAATTTGTTGAATAGTATAACAATGTTATCATAAACAAAAAAGGTTCTGAATATTCAGGACCTTTTTTGTTACATTCCCTTTTTTATGCCGTTGAACCAATAAAACCGCTTCATGAAGGGTGATAAAAACCTGTGGGTGTTAGTATTTGTATGTGTTATCAACTCGTTAGGGTTTGGTATCATTGTACCGATACTTTACTCGTACGGTAAAACCTTCGGTGTTACAGGCGAAACATTGGGCATCCTTACAGCATCATTCTCAGTAGCTCAATTTTTTGCCACACCTGTTCTGGGTTCTTTATCTGATAAATGGGGCCGAAAACCTTTACTGGTCATCAGCCTTGCAGGTACCTGCATTTCCTTTATTCTTTTCGCCGAAGCCCGCAGCATGATCATGCTTTTTGCAGCGCGGATTTTGGACGGACTTACGGGAGGAAACGTATCTGTGGCACAAGCCATGGTATCGGATACGGCAAGGCCGGATAACAGGGCCAGGAGGTTTGGGATACTAAGTTCTGCATTTGGGTTTGGATTTGTGATCGGACCGGCCATTGGCGGCTTCCTCAATAGGTATGGCATGCAGGTTCCTTTCTATTTTGCGGCCGGCATTTCGCTTATAGGTACGCTTTGCAGTTTGTTCTTCTTAAAGGAAACCAACCCGCCCGATAAGACAAAGAAAGATTCGGAAAAAACTAAATTCTCGTTCGCTGCATTGGTGACCACCCTTAAACTACCGGTTATTGGCACTGCAGTATTCACCGGGTTTATGCTTACCATGGCACAGTTTACCATGATCATCGGTTTTCAAACCTTTAGTGTTGATGTATTGAAGATAACACCTACACAAATAGGTATTTTGTATGCGGGTTTCGGCATAAGTGGGATTATCATGCAGCTTTGTGTGCCGTTGTTTACCAAATGGTTTTCGTCTAAATCAAAGATCCTGTTACTGTCAACTCTTCTTTGCCTTGTGGCAATGTTTGCAACCGGGCTTACCAATCATTTCATTCCTTTTGTTACGGGCATTTGTATTTATGGCTTGTTCAATGGTCTGCGTAACCCCATGCTCAATGCAATTATTGCCGATCATATTGATCATAAAGAACAGGGCAAAATATTGGGGATCAATCAGTCGTACGCTTCTATAGGGCAAACTCTCGGGCCGGTCACAGCAGGCTTTGCAGCTTTGCTATCGGTACATGCTATTTTCTTCTTATCTTCATGCTATATTTTAGCAGCCTTTTTGCTGAGTTTCCGTTTAAAGAAGAAAGAATAAATCCTACACGTTATGCCGCACCCGTTTATAATTAAAGAGATCATTTCGGTTACGATGATCCTTTTTGCTATTATTGATATTTTGGGCGCCATACCGGTAATTATTCAGCTCAGGCAACGTGTGGGCCATATCGAATCGGAAAAGGCCAGTATAGCCGTTCTGGTACTTATGGTAACGTTTCTTTTTATTGGAGATGAACTGCTGGCGGTTATCGGGCTTGATATCTCTTCCTTTGCTATTGCAGGCTCCCTGGTGATTTTCATCATTGCCATGGAAATGATATTAGGTGTCGATTTTTTTAAAGAGGAACTGCCGCAGGCTGCTTCTATTGTGCCGCTTGCCTTCCCGCTTATTGCCGGAGCCGGTACCATGACTACGCTGCTCTCCCTTAAATCACAATATCAAACGCAGAATATCCTCGTAGGCATTGTTTTAAATACGCTGGTGGTATATCTTGTACTTAAAAATGTAAAATGGCTGGAAAGGTTGCTTGGGCCGATAGGGTTGAGTGTGCTGCGTAAAGCATTTGGGATTATTTTATTGGCCATAGCGATTAAGCTTTTCAGGAGTAACACGCATTTGTAGCCCCCAGATTTGTTTGAATATTTTAACCTAAACCAATGGACGAAGAACTAAAAAGGAAAGCTTACCTGCAAGCTTCAAGATTAAAAAATGAGGGCCTTGATAATGATGTTATTTATGCCAGACTCGAAAAGCAGGGCATTCCTGCTGATTTGATAAAGCAGGTATTAATGAATTTGACTGTTCAGAAAATAATTGACGTTAATGACGCCCAAAAGCCGTTCTTTAATTTAGCGTTATTAAAAATAGGAATCGGTGTTCTTTTAGCTATTATTTCAATGGTGATTCTACCCGGTCAGGTTATTTTACCTATTGGCTTAATTGCAGGTGGAATTATTACAGCGGTGATAAAAAGACCAAGATAAGATTTATGAGAGGCCGTGCGGAGGCACAAGTCAGCCTTCACGCTATCCCCCACTCAAGACTTGCGCCAAAAGGGATGGCAAAATACACACCTGCGCCGTCGCTCGGCTCCAGCCGAGTGACTACTATCCCCAGGCCTCTGGCCTGCGCACTTAAATGACTTAGCAAATCGGCGGCGAGACGCCGCGCAATAGTGGTCACTCGGCTGGAGCCGAGCGACGGCAGTTATAATTATCGTTATTATAGAGTAACCGCCATACAAACTTCCCCTTTAGGGGGCCGCAGGGCTTAACCTTGCCACAAACATGGTATCTGCCTTCCGTTCATATCCTTTCAATACAGCCTTCTCTTCCAGTTTTAATCCCAGCTCAGCCACCAAATAATCAACTACATCCTCATTCTCACCTTTAAAGGCCGAACAGGTGATGTAGATAAGTGGCTTGCCTGGTTTAAGGTATTTTACTACGTTTTGGGCGATGCTTTTTTGAAGTTTTTGGAAAAACTCAATTTTGTGAGCATCAAACTGGGCTATCATTTCAGGAGTACGGCCCCACGTGCCAGAGCCGCTGCAGGGGGCATCAAGAATGATCCCGTCGAAGGCGTAATCATGCATCACCGAATCGATGTTTTGAGTGAGGTCAAGCGCTTTCTTCTGGTACTTGGTTAATCCTGCCAGTTGAAAGCGCTCGTCGAGATTGGCCAATATGGATTCGCGGATATCGGAAACTACAAGCTTGATATTAGGCTCATCCTCATGCAACAATAGCGATTTACCACCTGATGCCGCACAGGCATCCCACCAGCTATCCCAACGTTGCGGTTTAAAATAGTTGCCGGTTTGTTGTGACGAATAATCCTGCACTTCAAACCAATGCTGCTTGGCAAATATGGTTTCGAGGCGAGTACCGTTAGGCAGCGAATAACAACCGTTACCCTCATCCTTAAAAACAACCTGTGCTTTAGTTAGTTCGGCCTTCACCAAATGATCGTAACCATTGCGGACGCGGATAAACAGATCGGGCTGGCAAAAAAACGATTTCAGAAAAGCTTCCTTATCAATTCCCTCCGAAAACTGGTTGCTCCAGGGGAATACATCTTCCAGCTTAAAATCAGGATAAGAGGTTTTTACAAGGGCAAGTTTATCGTCGTCATTAAAACCTATGCAGGCAGCCCATTCGGGTTTGAAATTTTGCAGGTAGGAGTTAGTTTGGGTATTGCATAAAAACTCGGCAACTAACAGGCGTTCATCCTCGGGTAAATCCGGTAAGGCCCTACCCAGCCGAAAGTAGTTATACACCAACCTGTTGGCAACACGCCTGTCGGTTGAGCCCATTTGTTTGTTTTGCCGGTAGAAGCCGGGTAAAAATTTACTTAGTGGCGTATCGGCAGGGTATTCACCCAAAATTCGCTGAAACGTTTTAAGCTGGTTTATAGCCTTCATTCTACCTGTTTTAACTCAAAGTTAGTGTACATTAATATGTTTACGTGGGTATTGATCCAGCCCAGCCCCGGCTTTTTTATAAAATGGAAGCTGTTGTGCAAGCCGGTAAAATCGGTCCCCTCAATTGCGGATAAGCCTTTGTCGGCAAAAAGCTGCCTGCCAAAGTATAGTCCCTCATCAAAACCCTTAATGGCGTATTCGGTCGGTTCAACGTGATAAGCACGCCTATAGTTACGTAAAAATGTTATTGTAGCCCCAGCTTTGTAATTTATTTTTTCGGTTGAGGTGATATGCGTATTTAAACGCTGCAAAAGCTGTGGTTTGAGGAAGCTGAATTTGTCCCAGCTTGGGTGCCCGAAAACCATAACCGGGTAATGTTTGTTCAGCGTATCTAACGACCGGAGGGTTACGCCCAAAAAAGCCTGGTCGGTAGCAGGGATCACAAAAACATTTTTTTCTGTTTTGGAAAGCTGCGGAAGCAGGCTGCTCAGTTTTCCGCGTACAACATATACGTTGATAACTTTTACCTTCTTTTTGCTTAAGCTGTCAATAGCCTTTTTAAAATTAACCGCGTAATCATTTTCCTGGTTAAAGCCCGAACGCAGAATAAAGATCTTTTTGGGTTTTACCGTTCTGTTGATGTATTCGGCCGCGCCCCATGCATGATATTCAAGCGGAGGTATAGCAGTGATTAAATTTTTACTGTTGATAGTAGCAGGATTAGCAGGCGACAAAGGCGACAGGATAAGGCCTTTAGAGTATGATAGCGCACCCGAAAATGCTTTTATCCCATCCGGGAAAACAGGGCCCACTATCAGATCGCTTGAGCGGACAAAGGCGTTTAAAGCCAGGTCATGCGCTTGCATTGCCTCGTCCCTTGAGTCAAAAATCTGCAGCTTATAGTTGTTGCCATAAGCGGTAAGCGAATCAAGCGCAAGTTTAAACCCCTGGTAATATTCAACAGCGATATTGGCCTGGCTTAGTTGTATGGGACTGTATTTTTGAGCCGGATTTAAGTGTTCGAGCCCAAAAGGCAAGATCATGGCAATATTGGCCACCTTTTGTTCCGGGGCTTTTTCCGATGGTTTTTCGGAAAGGTTGCCGGGCTTTTTTTCGGTATTATCAGTCGGTTTTTTTACGGTAGCTGCTACCGGCCGCGTTTTTGGTGAACACGCGGCCAGCAGCAATGCTATGCAAAAAAACGGTAACCACTTATTCCCACTCAATGGTGGCCGGTGGTTTTGAACTGATATCATATACTACCCGGTTAATTCCTTTTACGTTGTTGATGATCTCGTTGCTGATCTTAGCCAGCAAGTCATACGGTAAATGGCACCAGTCGGCGGTCATCCCGTCCACCGATTCAACGGCACGGAGGCAGATCACGTTTTCGTAAGTACGCTCATCGCCCATTACACCTACCGATTGTACCGGTAAAAATATAGAGCCGGCTTGCCAAACTTTATCGTAAACTCCGGCAGCACGTAAATTGTTTATATAAATTGCATCAGCTTCCTGTAATATCGCCACTTTTTCAGGGGTGATATCGCCCAGGATCCTGATAGCCAGGCCTGGTCCAGGGAAAGGGTGACGACCTAAAATATTAGGATCGATGCCCAAAGCTTTACCTACTTTTCTTACTTCGTCTTTAAACAAGGTATTAAGTGGTTCAACAACTTTAAGCTTCATGAAATCGGGCAAGCCGCCAACGTTATGGTGCGATTTGATAGTAGCCGAAGGGCCTTTAACTGATACCGATTCGATAACGTCAGGGTAGATAGTGCCCTGGCCAAGCCATTTCACGTCTTGCACTTCATGCGCGGCATCATCAAACACTTCGATGAATACGCGGCCGATAGCTTTACGTTTCTTTTCAGGATCGGTTAAGCCGGCCAATGCGTCATAAAAACGTTGTTTCGCGTCGATGCCTTTTATGTTTAAGCCCATGTGTTGGTATGAATCAAGCACCTGCTCAAACTCATCTTTACGCAAAAGGCCGTTATCAACAAATATACAGTGCAGGTTTTTGCCGATGGCATGGTGAAGCAATACTGCCGCAACCGATGAATCAACCCCTCCAGATAAACCAAGTACTACTTTATCATCGCCTAATTTTTCGCGAAGAGCAGCAACCGTTGTTTCGATGAATGAGTCTGGTGTCCAGTCTTGCTTACATCCGCAGATGTCAACCAAAAAGTTTTGCAGTAGCTGTTTGCCGTCAATACTGTGAGTAACTTCCGGGTGAAACTGGATGCCGTAAGTTTGGGTACCTGTTACCTGGTAAGCGGCAACTTTAACACTATCGGTGCTGGCAATTACCTCAAAGTTATCACCAATAGTAGCAATGGTATCGCCATGCGACATCCATACCTGCGATCCACCGGGAACATCTTTAAATAATGGGTTATCCTGTTTTATGTATTCCAAATTGGCACGGCCGTATTCGCGGGTGCTTGAGGGTAATACTTCGCCGCCATGAAAATGGGCAACGTATTGGGCACCGTAGCAAACACCTAAAATTGGGCGTGTGGTATGAAATTTTTCAAAATCGAAATGAGGAGCATCTTCCTGCCTTACAGAATAAGGGCTGCCGGAAAGGATGATACCTTTTACAGTGCTGTCAATTTCGGGATAATGATTGAAGGGGTGGATCTCACAATAAATATTGAGCTCCCTGACACGGCGCGCTATAAGTTGGGTGAATTGCGAGCCAAAGTCAAGAATGAGGATTTTTTCTTGCATGGGCAAAGATAGGAAATTGACCGCTGATTTATAGCGTTTTTTTTGATTTCGTTGATTGCGCTGATTTGTTCAGACAAACCATCGCCCATTTAACCAACCCGATATAAACCAATTACCTAAATTTGCATTCCAATAATAATCATACTAACTTAGTACCATGTTACGTGTCCAAATGCATTTCCTGTTTTCGCTGGGGTTGACCTCCATGAGCGATGCATCATCGTTCAGGGATGCTATGCTCGCGAAGATTGTGCTGGCGCAATACTAAATTCTCCCCTCCTTTTTTCAACACTTTTAGCCATTAACTATTTAATGGCCCGGCCTATGCGTTGCGGACTTTTAAGTCCAAACACAAATCAGCATTTTAAACGTTTTATTGTTAACCAATTAAACCAATCCATGCCTGTATATCATAGTTTAGGATCAATTCCGCCTAAGCGGCATACGCAATTCCGTAAGCCCGATGGTAGTTTATATGCCGAAGAACTGGTATCAACCGAAGGTTTTTCGAGCCTTTATTCGCTGGTGTACCACGCCTACCCGCCTACCATTGTAAAAACACTTGGCGAGCCCTACAGCGTGGAACCTAAAATAGCGCGCGAAAAACACCTGAAGCACACCAGTTTGATAGGTTTTAATGTACAACCGGAAGACGATTATCTGCAAAGCCGCAAACCCGTATTGGTGAACAGCGATCTGCATATTTCGCTGGCCGCGCCGCGTCAAAGCATGACTGATTATTTTTATAAAAATAGCCAGGCCGATGAGGTGGTTTTTATTCATGAAGGCACCGGCACTTTAAAAACAGGTTTCGGCAATATCAAATTTCAATACGGCGACTACCTGATTATCCCCCGCGGCACCATTTACCAGATGGAGTTTGATGGCACAGCGAACCGGCTTTTTATTGTGGAAAGCTTCAGCCCTATCCGTCCGCCAAAACGCTACCGGAATCAGTACGGACAATTGATGGAACATTCGCCCTATTGCGAACGTGATATTAAACGACCGGCCGATCTGAAAACTTATGACGAGCATGGCGATTTCAAGATCCTGATCAAAAAACAGGGCCTTATCTATCCTTATATCTATGGCACCCACCCTTTTGATTTTATAGGCTGGGATGGCTTCCATTATCCATGGGCACTATCCATCCATGATTTTGAACCGATAACCGGCAGGTTACACCAGCCACCTCCGGTACACCAAACCTTTGAGGGTAACAACTTTGTGATATGCTCGTTTGTGCCCCGCAAGTTTGATTATCATCCGCTATCCATCCCCGCTCCTTATAACCACAGTAATGTGGATAGCGATGAGGTGTTATATTATGTAGATGGCGATTTCATGAGCCGTAAAAGCGTAGTAAAAGGACAGATCACCCTGCACCCGGGCGGTATCCCGCATGGCCCGCACCCCGGATCGGTAGAAAAATCGATAGGCAAAGAATCAACAGACGAACTGGCTGTGATGATAGATCCATTCAGGCCATTGATGCTTACGGAGGATGCGATTAAGATAGAGGACGAAAATTATTATAAGAGCTGGCAATATTAATCATTTGTCATTGCGAGCGCAGCGCGGCAACCGCACGGAAGCATATTTGCCCTATGTTGCATGCAATTGCTTCGTCGCTCCTCCTTGCAATGACATTTTCAATTCAACAAAAATGAACACACAAACTTTAGATAAACAACCAACTACAACCGATTTCCTGCCGCTTAACGGTACCGACTATGTCGAGTTTTATGTAGGTAATGCCAAGCAGGCGGCCCACTATTATAAAACCGCGTTTGGCTTTCAAAACCTGGCCTATGCCGGGCCCGAAACCGGTGTGCGAGACAGGGCATCATATGTTTTACAGCAAGGTAAGATCAGGATAGTACTTACTACTCCCCTGCATTCCGATCACCCCATAGCCGAACATGTTAAAAAACATGGCGACGGCGTAAAGGTATTGGCCTTATGGGTTGATGACGCTTACGATGCTTTTGAACAAACCACTAAACGCGGCGCAGAAGCATATCAACAACCTCAAACTTTGAAAGATGAACATGGYGAAGTACGCACCAGCGGCATTAAGCTTTATGGCGAAACCGTACATATGTTCATCGAACGTAAAAACTATAAGGGCCTATTTTTGCCGGGCTATAGAAAACTGGAGAATAGCTATAACCCTACAGACGCCGGTTTGTTATATGTTGACCATTGTGTGGGCAACGTAGGCTGGCATAAAATGAACGAATGGGTTAACTTTTATGAGGAGGTTTTAGGCTTCCGCAATATCCTCACTTTTGATGATAAAATGATCTCAACCGAATACTCGGCTTTAATGAGCAAGGTGATGAGCAATGGGAACGGTTATGTTAAATTCCCGATCAATGAACCTGCCGAGGGTAAAAAGAAATCCCAGATTGAGGAATACCTTGAATTTTACGAAGATGAAGGCGTACAACATTTAGCCCTGGCTACGCATGATATCGTTGCTACGGTAACCGAACTCCAAAGTCGCGGCGTTGAATTTTTAACCGTACCGTCAACCTACTATGATGACCTTACCGAACGTGTTGGCCATATTGATGAAGATCTTGAACCTTTAAAACACTTAGGCATTTTGGTTGACCGCGATGACGAAGGTTATCTGCTACAAATCTTTACGAAACCCGTTGAGGACAGGCCTACGCTGTTCTTTGAGATCATTCAGCGTAAGGGTGCCAAATCATTYGGCGCGGGTAATTTTAAAGCCCTGTTTGAAGCCATTGAACGTGAACAGGAAGCAAGAGGAAATCTTTGATCGACTTCGAATTTGGGAATTTCGATTACTAAATTTGAAATACGCAAAAATCTTGTTTCAAAGCCGGGCGAATGCCCGGCTTTTTCTATTTTAGAAGATGAATAAATACCTACCTTTTTTACTGCTTTTATTGAGTACACCAGCCTTGGCGCAAAAAAGCCTAAGCGCTAAAGCTGATAGTTTGTATCAGGCAAAAAAATTCACACAAGCAGGCACTTATTATTTACAATCGGCCCAACAAGCAGAATTTAAAGTTTCAGCTTCCGGCGACTATTATAATGCTGCTTGTTGTTATGCACTGACAGGCAAAGCGGATAGCGCTCTTATACTTGTAAAACAGGCTGTGAACAGCGGCTACAAAGACTTTAACCATTTAAAAATCGACAGTGATTTTGATTCACTACACTCTTTGGCCCAATGGCAAAACTTTACAGCTTCGCTAAAATCAGTTGAAACCGGCACCACCAACCCTTTAAAGGCAAAATTGGTAACAACAGATATCAAAAACTTTTGGAAAGCATATGACCTGGCACAAAAGGATACTGCCAACCGCCTCAAAATTTACAAACAGCACTACGTTGATCAAGGATCGCCGGGTTTGCAGGATTATTTTGCTTATAAAGTTATACACATGAAAAACTTTGTAAAAGGTCACGATAAAAAGCCAAAGTTTTATGCAGCAATCCGCAATAACACTTTTACTGTTGATAAACAAAAACCGCAGATGACAGCATCCTTTGTAAAGCTTAAGGAACTTTATCCGCCGGCCAAATTTCCGGATGTTTATTTTGTTATCGGCGCCTTTTCGTCAGGAGGTACATCATCAGATAATGGCTTGCTCATTGGCCTTGACCAGGCTGTACGTTCGCCCGATATACCTGTAGACGAGCTTAACCTTTGGGAAAACAACAATTTCGGCAAACTTGACTATCTCCCAAACCTGGTAGCGCATGAGCTTATTCACTTTAATCAAGGCGGCATGTTAGGAGGCGACACCACATTACTTAGAAGTGTTTTGATTGAGGGTATGGCCGACTTTTTAGGTGAATTGATATCCGGTCGCACTGCCAACGAGCGCCTGCACGTTTGGGCCAGGGGACATGAAAAACAAATATGGGCCGATTTTGAAAAGGAAATGTATTTAAACCGGGGTTATAATTGGATAGCAAACTCCAACCAGGAAACAACCGATAAACCAGCCGATCTGGGCTATTGGGTTGGCTACCAGATTTGTAAAGGATACTATGATAACAGCATTGATAAAAAGCAAGCCATCTATGATATGCTGAATATTAAAGATTATAAAGCCTTTTATAATAAAAGCGGAACAAGTAAAAAATTTGGCAATTAGCATTACATATATTACCATGCAAATTTCAGAGCAAGGTTAATGCCCGGCCCTGAAATTTAACAACAATAGGTTATATTTGATATAACTAATAACCATTTTATGAAAAAAGCTTTACTTGTTATTACTGCTGTGGCGTTAAGTCTTAACTGTTTAGCCCAAAATACCCCGGCATCCAAACCCGTTTATGACGCTGTTTTGGCAAAAAAACTGGGTGCCGATGACTATGGTATGAAAAAATATGTGCTGGCTTTCTTAAAAGAAGGGCCTACACAACTTAAAGATTCGGCGGCTAACATGCAGTTGCAGATGGCTCACCTCAAAAACATAGGCAGGCTTGCCGCCGAAGGTAAGCTGGTTGTTGCAGGGCCATTTTTGGATAACCAACCTTTGCGCGGCATCTTTATTTTTAATGTTGAAACAGTTGAGGAAGCAAAAAGACTTACCGAAACCGATCCGGCTATCAAAGCAGGAGCCCTGGTTATGGAACTGCACCCTTTTTATTGCAGCGCGGCATTAATGCAGGTTGTACCTATCCACAACACCCTTCAAAAGAAAAGCATGACCGAATAAATGGATGCTATACAATTTGTACTTGAACACCTCAAAGAAAAAGCCGATGCCACTTATTTAAAAGGGATGTCCCGCTTTGGTATTGATAGTTCGAAGGCATTGGGCGTAAAACTACCCGAGATCCATAAGCTGGCTAAAACAATTAAAAAAGACCATGAGCTGGCTTTGGCTCTCTGGGACACCCAAATACACGAAGCCAGGATACTGGCCTCTCTGATAGCCGATCCCAAACTGGTTACCCCCGAACTAATGGACAGCTGGACTGGCGATTTTTATTCGTGGGATATCTGCGACCAGGTTTGCGGTAATCTTTTCGACCGTACCCCATTCGCCATTGATAAAGCTATTGAATATAGTACTCATGAGCAGGAATTTGTAAAACGTGCTGGTTTTGTTTTAATGGCCGAGTATGCCGTTCACCATAAAACCGCGCCCGACGAAGTATTTATAAACCTGTTTCCCATCATGGAGCGAGAGGCCTGGGATAACCGAAACTTCGTTAAAAAGGCTGTTAACTGGGCATTACGGCAAATAGGCAAACGAAATAATATATTAAAAGTTAATGCCATTAACACTGCACGAAATATTTATAACCAGCCCGCCAAATCAGCCAAATGGATTGCAAAAAACGCACTTGATGAACTAATAAGCAAATAACAATTTAATATTTTTCCATAAAATTAAATCCCTGTAAATTGCCTGTAAAATAGGACATTATAATACCCAATAATAGTTCACCCATATTTACTAACTTAGTACCCTCTATTTTTTACAATCAAATTACGCCGAAGTATTTTATTGAAGATATCTTCATTTTTAAATGTAACTAAATAGAGGTTAACGTATTTAATGGATATTTTGTAAAATATTACTTCAATTAGGAGTACATATACTAAGATATTCTAAAAACCGTAAATACCAGTAAAAGAATACATTATAAAGTATCAAAAATATTATATTTGAGGCTGAGCAAATGTGGAATAATGATTGAAATGAAAGCTATAACTAACAACTGGGGGTTGTAAATTTAAGAATTTCAAATCATGGCACATATTTTAATAATAAGCACGTGTCAAAAAACAAATTGAATTAGTGAACGGATTCTTGATATGAGTTTTTCTGAAAAGGGTAAACTTTCTGGCGATGATATACATCTTATCCCTTTGATCAATGATCTGGATGCGGGTATCTGGAAGTATAATTTCAATACAAAGGAAGTAAAATGGTCAACAGGCTTTTATGCTGTATTAGATTATCAGTTCAATGAAATTGAATGCAGTGCTTATACTTTTTTTGAGCATTTGCTTTACCATGGTGATAAACCGGTTCTTATCAATGCTATTAACAACAGGATAGCAGAAAACACGCCCCCCCTGCAATTACGTTTTTTAACTAAACAACACGGTTATCAATGGTTTGAAACTACGATCAGGAAAGTTGACAACGAGCATGGCTGTATAGCTTACGGTTCGCTGATCAACATCAACCGTTACAAACACAACGACTTATTATCCGCACATAACCAAACCGGTAGTGATGATGCCTTTAAAATAGCCCGGTTAGGCATTTGGGAAATCAATGCTCAAAACACCAGCAGCATTGAGCTGTCAAAACAGGTGTATGATTTATTTGATCTTCAAAACCAGTTAAACCTGAGTGTTGAGGAATTTATCAGCTTTTTTGAGCCCCCCTACCGGCCAATTTTACAAAATGCCATTAACAATACTATTGCCCATAGCCGTCCTTTTGATATTGACCTGCTTTTACGCTCGGCCAAAAACAATATGTTATGGCTAAAAGTAAAGGCTGTACCTGTAATTAACCACTTTGGCAAATGCACGGCAATAAAAGGGGTTATCCAGGATATTGACAGCGAAAAAAGAAAACTGCTTAAACTTGAGCAGTCGATAAATTTACTTACAGATCAAAATCGCCGTCTGCAAAACTTCGCATACATTGTATCGCATAACCTTCGTTCACATACCGGTAACCTTCAATTTATGGTTAACTTGTTTGAACAAACCGAAACAACCGATGAACGCGAGGAAATCTTTTCGCACATAAAAACCATCAGCGATAGCCTTGACCTTACTATCGAACACATCAACGAAATAGTTAAGATCCAAACAGAAATTACTAAGGAAAGAAAGGTAGTTGAATTGGAGCAGATGTTCAAAAATATCTGCTCGGCGCTGAAAAACAACATTGAAGCCATAAACGCCCGCGTTGAGGGCGATTTTACCCAATGCCGCGAGATCAGCTATATCCCGGCGTATATGGAAAGTATTTTACAAAACCTGCTCACCAACTCTTTAAAATACAGCCATCCAGAAAGACAACCTGTCATAAAATGTTATACCTTAACGGATGGGAACCACATTTATCTCATTTTTGAAGATAATGGCCTTGGTATTGACCTTGACCGTTACGGCGATAAAATTTTTGGTATGTACAAAACGTTTCATCAAAACACCGATGCCAAAGGTATTGGCCTGTTTATAACCCGTAACCAGATAGAAGCATTAGGGGGAAACATCAAAGTTGACAGTACAGTAAACATTGGCACAAAATTTACTATCAGACTGGTATAATTAAATTGCCAGGAGATGATTGAAGAGCAAAATCCCGTTAACACTTGGATTGTAGATGATGATAGTATTTATGTTTATGGCCTGAAAAAACTAATAGGTATAACCCGGGTGAATACCCTGTTAAGCCACTTTATTAACGGTTTGGAAGCAGTAAATGCGCTAAAAAGCACCAACGAAGATCACCTGTTGCCCGATATAATATTGCTGGATATTAATATGCCGGTAATGGATGGTTGGGAGTTCATGACTGAATTTGCGAAATTAAAGCCACAAATGAGGAAAAACATCACGGTGTACATCATGAGTTCATCTCTTGATCTCAATGATCTTCTCCGTGCTAAAAATATTTCTGAAATTACCGATTACATTTTTAAACCGGTAAGGGTAAATCATTTAAAGGAGATCTTTGACAAGCTGCCGCAAAGTTACGACCAACAAATACTTAAGTATGGAGCTTAACACAAACTCCATACTTAATATCAAAATTATTCAATATAACTTTCCAGGATCTTAAAGCCACCTGTAGTTTCCAGCTCAATTTTATCGATGCTTTTCGGCAACAGGATACACTCGCCCATTTTAACGGCGTATGCCTCATTGTTATATTTTACAGTATAACCGCCTTCAACGCAAACATGGATTACAAATGAATCTAAAGCCGAATAGTCTTTTGATGTACTTTCATCAAAATCAAGCACATTGGTTGTAAAGTAAGGGCAACTTACCAGCTTTATGGTCTCGTTTTCCTTAGGCTCATATATTGTTTTATATTCTGAGTAGTGCTTGTAATCGATAGCGGCAAGAGCTTCCTCGGTATGGAGCTCCCGTTTCTGCCCTTTATCATCTACACGGTCAAAATCATAAATGCGGTAAGTGATATCAGATGTTTGCTGAATTTCAGCTATCAGTAAACCTTTGCCAATAGTATGTACCCTGCCTGCCGGTAAAAAGAAAACATCGTCGGCTACTGCAGCCTCTTTGTTCAGTATATCCATAATATGGCCGCTGTTTAAAGCGTCAACATATTTTTCTTCGGTCATTTCCTGGTTAAAACCGGTAATCAAAGTCGAACCCGGATCAGCCTCGATGATATACCACATTTCGGTTTTACCAAATGAGTTATGGCGTTCTTTAGCCAGCTTATCATCGGGGTGTACCTGTACCGAAAGATCATCGTTGGCATCAATAAATTTCACCAGTAAAGGGAAGATGTTACCAAAGTGATCGTAAACTTTTTTGCCAACCAGTTCGTCTTTGTACTGTTCTAACAAATCGGCTAATGATTCCCCCTCAAGGGCGCCTGCAGCTACAACCGAAACATCAGATTTCACTCCCGATATTTCCCAGGTTTCGCCGCAGTTAGGCAGGCTGCCAAAATCTTTATGCAAATAGGTTTTGATCTTTTGACCGCCCCATATCTTGTCTTTATATATGGTTTTGAATTTTAATGGATATAATGCCGACATAGTTTGTGTATTTTAACCGCTAAGTTAGGAGTTAAATAGATAATTGAAAATGCTAAATTGATTTACCTGGCATTAGTTTCGTCAATTTTCTAACAGTCGACTGCATAAAAAAAGCCCATACTTAACGTATGAGCTTTTCCATATTAATTTGCCGGGTAATTACTTACCTAAGCGTTTTTGTAAATTTTCATCAATTGCAGCTAAAAACTCTTCAGTGTACAGGTAATCAGTACCGTGCTCCACTTTTGGTTTAATAGTGATGGCCAAATCTTTGGTCATTTTGCCGCTTTCAACTGTTTCGATACAAACTTCTTCCAAAGCTTTACAGAAATCGATCAGCTCCTGGTTGTTATCCAGAACACCGCGGAACTCCAAGCCTCTTGTCCATGCAAAAATCGATGCAATTGGGTTGGTTGAGGTTGGTTTACCAGCCTGGTGGTCACGATAGTGACGGGTTACTGTACCATGAGCAGCTTCTGCTTCCATTACAGTACCATCAGGAGTAACCAGGGTTGAAGTCATTAAACCTAATGAACCAAAGCCTTGTGCTACGGTATCTGACTGTACGTCGCCATCATAGTTTTTACAAGCCCAAACAAAGTTACCGTTCCATTTCAGGGCTGATGCAACCATGTCGTCAATTAAGCGGTGCTCATAAGTGATACCTGCTGCTTCAAACTTTTGCTTGTAATCGTTTTGATAGATCTCTTCAAAAATATCTTTAAAGCGACCATCGTATTTTTTTAGGATGGTGTTTTTGGTTGAAAGGTATAATGGCCAGCCTTTCATTAAAGCCTGGTTAAAGCAGGCATGAGCAAATCCTTTAATAGATTCGTCGGTATTATACATTGTTAATGCAACACCATCACCTTTAAAATTAAACACTTCGAATGACTGCTCAGGGCTGCCATCTTCAGGAGTAAATTTAACAGTAAGCTTGCCTTTACCTTTGGTTAAAAAATCGGTAGCGCGGTACTGATCGCCAAAAGCATGACGGCCGATACAGATAGGTGCCGTCCAGTTAGGTACCAGGCGCGGTACATTGGCCATAACAATTGGTTCACGAAAAACAGTACCATCCAAAATGTTACGGATAGTGCCGTTTGGCGATTTCCACATTTGTTTTAAACCAAATTCAGCAACCCTTGCTTCGTCGGGGGTAATAGTAGCACATTTAATACCAACTCCATATTGTTTAATGGCGTTAGCCGCGTCAATAGTTACCTGGTCGTCGGTTTGGTCACGGTACTCGATACCCAAATCATAGTATTTGATATCAAGATCAAGGTACGGGGTAATCAATTTGTCTTTGATGAATTTCCAGATAATGCGGGTCATTTCATCTCCATCCAGTTCAACTACCGGATTCTCTACTTTTATTTTTGACATGCCTGATGTTGTTTTGTTATACAAACGGCCTCAAATATATAAAATTGACTTTATCAATTTTGTCAAATAATACAATGAAAAATTATAGATTTCGTTATAATGACAATTATTACCACCGGCATTGTTGTTTTTATAAACTTTGGTGCTATTTTTATAAAATAAAACACTTACCATAAAACAAGCTCCTTTCAAATAGGTGCTGCCATCCATTTATGATAAAATCTATACTAAAACTCTCCATTATAATCCTGTTTTGTTCTGTATCATTTTTAGCAAAAGCCCAGGTTGGATTTGATTACGCGCAATATGACGTGGGCTTTGCCGCCGGTATTGACCAGGCCAGTTCATCTGATGTGCAAACCTTAAAAACAACGCCTTCAATAAATCTTAATTTTACCTACAACCAAAGCCCTTATTTAAATTATGTATTTAACGTGGAGGTTGGCCGTTTAAAAGGTGGTTCGCCTAATACAACCACACAAAGGCAGTTTGAAAACCATTTTAGTGCTTACACCTTCAGGGTGCAGGTGCAGGCAGGTGAATTAATTGATTATTCGCAAAGTGCAATTGCCAACGCATTTAAAAATCTTTACCTGTCATCGGGTTTAGGATACATTAATAACAATGTTGTGTTCAGAACAGATGACGTTCTTTTATTAGACGAAGGCAAGGTATTGCCATACGAGCCTAAAACAAATGAAATATTTATACCTATAAGATTAGGTTATGAATTTAAATTCTTCAACAGCTACAATCAGCCCGCAGTAAAAATTGATCTGGGCTACCAATATAATTTTATCATGGGCGATCAGCTTGATGCTTATGTAGCCGGTGCTCATAACGATGCCTATTCGCAAATTACTTTAGGCTTTAAATTTGCCATTGGCGGTGTTACATCGTACCGAAAACAGATCCATTATTAAGCTTTGAGTAAAAATCTTTTTTTTGGTTGGTTTACTTTTTTGGCAGGGTTTTTACTGTGTATATTTATACTATAAAAACACAGACCTATGAACAATGACCAAATAGACGATGCAGGCTTTAATGACGACCTGCCTGATCGCGACGAAACACTGAAAGATGAACTTGGTGAAACTATTGACCAGGAAGATTTGAAATATAATCCGGAAGCTAACAGCTACGAATATGATGTTAAAAGCGACGACCCGGATTACGACCATCCCGATCCATATCATACTACCGCAAAAAATGGTGACGATATCAACTCCACCTATGACGAGGCAAACCCTTATGATGTTGATGGCGAGTTTGACGAAGACCGTTCGCTTGAAACTGATGTAGATGAATTAGGAATGCATATTGACCATGGCCAAAGCGTAGAAGTTGATCCTGTTGACGCTGCCCTGGCACATACGCCAGAGGATGACAGGGAAGACCTTGACGAAGAGGGGTATCCTAAAAATGACAATAAATCTCTGAAATAATTTATCGAATACTGAGTTGTGCGTTTTTGTTAAACATACAACTCAGTATTAAAACCTTGCTTTAATCAAAATCAAGATTAAACCTGTTTTTTAACTCCAGCAACTCCGGGTTGCGTGCTGCCATATGTTGAAATTTCTCGGGCGCGGTGTAAGGCTTGCGCACAACCTTTAGTTCATCAACCCGGGCATTTACATCAATGCTAAAATTCTTAAGCGCACTGCGCAGGTAGTTGAGCATAATCGGCTTTTCATCCCTGAAAATATTTTCCTGCACCATATTGCCTACTACCACTTCAAAAACATATGGCCTTAGCATACGCGGTGCGCCCGATGTAAGAACGGTTAGCAAAGTTTTTTTTCCTTCCTTTTTTGCAAATGCGGCAAAATCGCTCCAGCATTGCAAAAAGGCGTCCATGGTAAAATCTTCTTTATCCTCTCCCTTTAAATAGGGGTCTTCTTCTTCAAGTAATGCTTCCTGTGTTTTAACCTCGCCGGTTAACGAAGGTGTGAGTGTACTTCGCGCAGGCATCGTAATCTTCGGCTTTTCGGCCGGAGAGGTTTCTTTTGCCGGTGCAGATGTTGTTGCGGGCTCTTTTACAGGAGTTCTGTATATAGGTGCAGCTTCACTTACTATGGATACAGCAGGGCTCGCCGGTGTACCATTAACAGGTGCTATTGCTGAGGTATCAGGTTTTTTTTTTAATACCCCGTCGGTAGCGGGCGTTACGGTGAGTGGTGTGGTTGCCAGGTTAAATACCGATGGCAAGTGGCACATCTTGAGGAGCGCCAGCTCAACCTGCAGTCGTTGGTTTTTACTAAGCTTATAACTTATATCGCACTGGTTAGCAATATTCATAGCCGAGAGTAAAAACGACACGGATGCCTGCTGCGATTGTTGCAGGTATTTTGTTTTGATCCCTTCACTAACTTCAAGCAGTTTTAATGTCGACTGATCTTTCCCAACCAATAGATTCCTGAAGTGCTCAGACAGACCTGCTATAAAATGCGCGCCATCAAACCCGCGCGAAAGGATCTCATCAAAAAATAACAATACTTTGGCAGTATCTTCTCTAAGCAGGCTTTCGGTTATGTTAAAGTAATAATCGTAATCGAGTATGTTCAGGTTATCAATAACCGAACGGTAGGTTACCTTTCCTCCCGAAAAGCTTACGATCTGATCGAACATCGAAAGCGCGTCGCGTAAACCGCCGTCGGCTTTCTGAGCTATGATATGCAGGCCATCGGGTTCATAACTTATATTTTCCTTACCGGCAATTGATGCCAGGTGACCGGCCATGTCCTCAACCCTGATCCGGTTAAAATCAAAGATCTGACAACGTGAAAGAATGGTTGGCAGAATCTTATGTTTTTCGGTGGTAGCCAATATAAAGATGGCGTAATGAGGTGGCTCTTCCAGCGTTTTAAGGAATGCGTTAAACGCAGCCTGCGATAGCATGTGCACCTCATCAATAATATAAACCTTGTAACGGGCTGCCTGCGGGGGGATCCGCACCTGCTCAATCAAACTGCGGATATCATCGACAGAGTTATTTGAAGCGGCGTCAAGCTCATGAACATTAAAAGAATTTCCGTTTTCAAAGGCTTTGCATGAAGCACATTCTCCACAGGCCTCGCCGTTAGGCTGCAAATTGGTGCAGTTAATGGTTTTTGCCAGGATCCGTGCACATGTAGTTTTGCCCACACCACGCGGACCACAGAACAAAAAGGCCTGTGCCAGCTGATTATTTTTTATAGCATTTTTGAGCGTATTGGTTATATGTTGCTGACCAACAACGGTTTCAAAAGTAGCCGGACGATACTTACGGGCCGAAACAATGAAATTATCCACAAGGGCTAAGGTAGTGAGAAATTAGATTTGGTGAAAGGGTGCCTTTGCTAATTTTTTGAACATTGGCCACTTGATCATGTCATAAATAATAAACCCGGTATTATTTACATAAATGTTTTTGACACTTTCAGGATAATACCAAATGAATTATAAAGCAGGCCACCATGGTCATACGCCACATCGTAACCAACAGAGTAGCCGTTCTTCAACGGCCTGATACCTTCAAGAAAAGCTGAATACTGGTTCACCCGTTTAAATGCTCCATAATTGCCCGGGCGCTTTACTTTCCACCCTACCGAACGGTATGGTTCAGTACCGTTTTCATAAGTACCCATATTTTGTGAATAAGAAAACTTACCTGTATAGAGCCATTTAAAGACATAGAACTGCACGCCGGTATGCCAGGCCAAAACTCTGTTATTTACAAAAAACTGCTTGTTATTATGCCCGATTTGATTTTCTCTTACGTCATTTACCGTGGTTATAAATGGTGTGCCTAAGCCTACATCATTGTATGACCAGCCTTCCTCATACTCGTAATTATTGTAGTAATTTTCGGCACCCGATTTTGTTCTTTTTGAACCCAGTGTACCTGCCTGATTCGCCGTGTAAAGAAATTCAACTAAAAACTTTTTCCAATAAAAATTACCGGAAACTGGACTATTGTTAACAACGCTAACCCCATTTAAACCATCGGTAACGTTCGCAAGTGATCTTAGAGCCCCAATATCATAAAAACTTTGGCGATACAAAGATACTGTAACTGCGTCAAATCTATATTCTGCTCCCAGGTCCAACGAACCTAAATGATTACCAACTTTACTGCCTCGATATAATCTGCCAGCAAGCACATACCAATAAGTTGCTGGTCCCGACAATTGAAATTTGCTGCCAAATACCTGCTTTTCGTCCCCCCACAAAGCCTCATGATTATAGCCGGCCTGGAATTTTAATCTCCAGGATGGCATACCTAATTTAACATATAGCGCATTTTCCAGGTAATAACCTTTAAAGTCTTTTGGCTTTTCGCCCGTTGTTACTTTAACATTACCCAAATATCCATTTGCTAACGTCGCTTTAATTGCAAATAGTTTGCCCAAAATGGGGATGCTATAATAATTAGGTATGCCTAAGCTCACTTTGGGTATCCCTAAAGCATTGCCCGAGATAGAAAAAGAACCAGAAGAAAGCGTTGAATCGGCAAGCCCTACAATATCCTTTGACCGGCCTGCTTTTAATTCAAAAATCCCGGCATGCGCTTTTACAAAGCCCTCAACTAAAATAAAGTTACTATTGTTACCAGCGTTTCCCCGACCCTCAAAGGAAGCGGCCCAGCCATAAGTTTTTGTTGTATCATAATCTTTCCTGATTTTCCCGATCAAGCTTCCCGAACCTCCCGACAGCGGAACACTGCCAAACTGATTTGCCCTTAGCCAAAACGGCACTACATTATTTGTAGTTGCTATGCCCTGAGCTTCCAAACTAATATGCACATTCTGATATTGTGCTTTTGCTAAAAAAAAAGATAAAAGTAACGGCAATAAAACAAATAGTTTTTTCATAGATAGATAGTTTCGGCAAACGAATAATTTCAAAAAACGAAAAATGATTTTTTGTTAACTATAATGTTATTTAATTATTAAAATTTCATTAAAAAAGCCAACAAACAAGCATAACTACCACAATATAGGCATTGTATTAAACTATTTTAAATTTAACCATTGATTAAATTTAACTATTTGTTTAACCCAATGAAAATCAGATCGAAAAAATTTAAATTCTGAAGAAACTAAAAACGATTACATAGAGGATTTGAATTAAGCCCTTCTGCAACTTTGTATGGGATATTTTGGCACAGCTTAGGAAATAGCTACCCTTATCGCCTTAATGGCAATTCTGAAGAGGAACAGTATGTATCTTAAAAGTCTTTTACTGCGGGTTAACAGCTAAAAGCTTCAAACTTGATATTATTTTATTGAAGATCATCATCAGGCAGATGATCATCATCTTCGGGGTCAGGCTCACCCATATCGTCGTCAACCTGTATTTCATGCAGGTCTTCTTTATCATCAAGTATATCATCAAAATCTTCGTCTTCCTGATCGTCCCAGTCGCCCTCAAGAGGGCTATCCCCTCCGCCGTACATCAGGATCTCATCAAACGATGGTATTGTTGAGTTTTCAACTCCGGTAAAGTTTGCTATTAACTGCATAGCTTTAAGTTTTTTAGATAAAACGACACATTATATTATAAGTTTTAAAAAAACCTGCAAATAGTTATTAACGGCTGCCAATATTTGATTTGAATATTGCAAAACTATTTGTACATTTGCAGCCCCGTTATAGCGGGTAAATAATTAAAAATCAAGTATAATGCAACAGTACGAAATCGTGATCGTTCTAACCCCGTTGCTTTCAGAAGAGACTGCTAAAGAGGCAAATGCCAAATACAGCAAAGTTCTAACTGATGGCGGAGCCGAAATTGTCCAGGAGGATAATTGGGGTTTGAGAAAATTAGCGTACCCTATTCAAAAGAAAACTACAGGGTACTATCACTTAACTGAATTTAAGGCTCCGGGTGAATTAATTAACAAATTGGAGATTGAATTAAGGCGCGATGAGCGTGTTTTGCGTTTCCTGACCATTGCTTTGGATAAACATGCCATTGCTTACAATGACAAAAAACGTAGCGGTGCTTTTAACAAGAAACCTAAAGCAGAGGAGGCAGCAAACTAATGGCTAACGAACAAATTAAATACGTTACCGCTCCAAAAGTGGAGGATAACCGTAAAAAATACTGCCGTTTCAAAAAGAACGGTATCAAGTATATTGATTACAAAGACGCAAACTTTTTATTAAAGTTCATTAACGATCAGGGTAAAGTATTACCACGTCGTTTAACCGGTACTTCATTAAAATTTCAGCGTAAAGTGGCACAAGCTGTTAAACGCGCACGCCACATCGGTTTATTACCTTACGTTACAGATTCATTAAAATAATAGGAGATTTAAGAAATGGAAGTTATTTTAAAACAAGATGTAAAAAACCTGGGTGATAAAGACGATATCGTAAATGTGAAACCAGGTTATGGCCGTAACTACCTTTTACCAAAAGGCTACGCCATATTAGCTACTGAAAGTGCACGTAAAGTTTTAGCTGAAAACCTTAAACAAGCTCAATTTAAGCAAGAAAAAATCCGCAAGGATGCTGATGCTATTGCTGCCCGTTTAGAAGGTGTTAAACTTAACATTGGTGCCAAAGCCGGCGAAACTGGCAAAATCTTCGGTGCTATCAACACTATCCAAATTGCTGATGCATTGAAAAAAGAAGGTTTTGAAGTTGACCGTCGTCGTATCACTTTTGACCAGGAGCCAAAATTTGTTGGTGAGTATGTTGCCAACATTAACCTGCACAAAGAAGTTAAAGTACAGGTTCCGTTTGCAGTAGTAGCGGAGTAATTATATTTCGGAATTCGGATTTAAGATTTCGGATTTTGAAAAATTAAACAGGTGTTTTGTTAATTCAAAACACCTGTTTTTTTATGATTAGAATTAAATAAAAACAAATCCGAAATCGAAAATTCGAAATCCGAAATCAAGAATATTTATTTCGGATTTTTGGAAAAAATTTAGAATTTTAGAGGGTGTTTTGTCAGTGGCAAAGCACCCTCTTCTTTTATAAGGAAATATTATAACAGTGTTAAAGTTTTTCAGCAAAAACAACCAGAAGTCAAAGTCGGATAAGCGGAACTCCAAATCGGAATCGAAATTTTACGGTATTCCTAAACTTATATTCAGAATTTTTAAACTGACATTCATTCTGTTTTTTGGTTTAAGCCTGCTCGGCGTAATTGGTTACCGCTTTATCAACCCTCCTTTTACCTGGTTGATGATTGAGCGGGGCTTTCAGCGTAAATCGGCAGGTAAGGAATGGAAGATAGATAAAAAGTGGAAGGATTTTGACGACATCTCAGACAATATGAAGCGGGCCGCCGTTGCCGCCGAAGACCAAACGTTTTTGGAGCACCACGGCTTCGATTTTAACGCCATTGAAAAAGCCATCGAGAAAAACTCGCACAGCAAAAAACTTATTGGCGGCAGTACCATATCGCAGCAAGTGGCTAAAAACGTTTTCCTGTGGGAAGGCCGGTCCATTTTACGCAAGGGCATCGAGGCCTACTTTACAGTGCTTATTGAAACCTTCTGGAGCAAAAAGCGCATCATGGAGGTTTACCTAAATGAAATTGAAATGGGCGATGGCATTTACGGTGTGGAAGCCGCTTCACAAGCTTATTTCCATAAGTCGGCCTCCGATTTAACCCGGCAGGAAGCTGCTGCCATAGCAGTAATCTTCCCAAGTCCGCTAAAATGGTCGGCTACTAACCCAACCAAATATTTAAGGCACAGGCAGTACCTGATTATGAAGAATATGAAAAGGTTGGGGCCGTTGGATTTTTAATCCCCCATATCTCAAAACAAAAGCGTCATTGCGAGTAACCCTCAGGGAAATCCTGAAAAAAAATCGTGATGATGTTACAATATGTTTTAGCGATGGTGCGCGGGGGCCGCGTTAGGGATTGCAGTGTAAAGCCCACAGCGTGTGTAGGGAGTGCGGGCAGGAAAGGCGAGGACTTGTAACGGAAAGCCCGGGCCGCAGGCAACGCCCATATTATAAAATTGATTAAAAAAACATACGTGATAATCAGTAATTTACAATCACGTCATTATAAGGCACGAAGCAATCCCGATTGGCAGGTCCACCCTGTATAGTTCGCGATTGCTTCGTGCCTCGCAATGACGCTTTATATTATTTATTCCATTAACTGTTTCGAACAATATATTTAGCTCAATTTCCAATCGGGCCTTTCAAAGTGGCAGGTGTACCCGTATGGATTTTTTTGAAGATAATCCTGGTGTTCGGCTTCAGCGTTCCAAAAATCAGTTGCAGGTACTACTTCAGTAACGATTTTCCCCGGCCACACGCCAGAGGCTTCCATTTCGGCAATCAACGCGTTGGCTACCTCACGCTGGCTTTCGTTCAAATAAAAAATAGCCGAACGATAAGAGGTCCCTATATCATTCCCTTGCCTGTTCCGTGTTGTAGGGTCGTGGATCTGAAAAAAGTATTCGAGCAGCTTTCGATAAGGTAATTGAGCAGGATCAAATTCAATCTCAATCCCTTCAGCATGTGTTCCATGATTCCGATAAGTTGCATTAGGCACATCTCCACCGGTATAGCCCACTACTGTGGAAATAACACCAGGATAGTGTCTGAACAATTCTTCTACCCCCCAAAAGCATCCGCCGGCCAAAATGGCTTTTTCTGTATTCATAAGGCTTTATATTTAATAAATTAAAGGTAAGGCACAAATGGGCAAATGGCAACTGATAAATGAATGATATCTGTACTCCCACAGTCATTATTTACGCAGGTTTAAGTTCAAACCTAAGGGCATTATTTTATAACGATACTGTAACCTTTTGTATATTAAGGTCATCTTACTTATATAACCAACTCCACCGCCATGATAAAACAAACACTTAAGCTCAGCTTCTCCTTGTTAACTTTTATCTTTCTGATGAATATTGCCTATAGCCAGGTTAAAAGCACCTCTCCCACTACGTTTACCGATAAAGACATGGTTCGGTGGGATTACAGCTCAAAAGTTATTGGCGAGGATTATACCATCTATGTACATTTCCCTCCGGGCTATGATACCACCAAAACTAAATACCCGGTATTATACATGACTGATGGCGACTGGAACATGACTGTAGCCATGAACTGCTTTAATATGCTGCGGCAGGACTATGAAACCACCGAAGCACTCATTGTAGGCATAGGCTACGGCGAGCGCACTAACCAACGGAGCCGCGATCTGAACCCTGCAACCGGCGGATCAAAATTCATTTCGTTTATTGAGCAGGAGGTAATCCCATTTATACAAAGTAAATACCGTGTAAGCGACAATAAAGCCCTATACGGCTATTCGTACGGAGGCATGTCTACCACTATGGTATTATTTGAGCACCCCAAGCTGTTTAACATGATCTTTATAGGCGCACCCGGTAATGGCGGCAATGAGCTGATTCCTTCGGCAAAAAAATATTTTGCCAATAACCATGATCTTAACAGCCGGGTATTTTTAGGCGTAGGCTCTTTTGAACACACCACCGCCAAAAACATTGAAGATTTTAAGGCATATATGGAAAGTCAGCACTGCAAAGGTCTTGATATAGCAACAGCCATCACTCCTAACGCCGGGCATGGAGCGGCCTTAGCCCAGGTAATGCAAAACGCTATTGCATTTGCTTATTGTAAAAAACATAAAGAGATAAGCATACCTGTTAAAGATCTGCAGCAATATACCGGCACTTATATTATACCAGGCGATAGTACTAAAAGTAAATTCAAACTATATGTAGCGGATAACAAACTTTACTTTGCAAACAATGACCAACCGCCTATAGTCTTTGTACCCTTTGCTAAAGATTCATTTTTCATGTATGAAAACGAAAGAGATGAGATCTTTTTCCGTACCGAAGCCGGCAAGATGTATATACTTTACAGCCCGCTGCATGAAAAACCCACCCGGTTGGATAAAGTGAACTAAAGTTTATTTGGAGTTCAATAACGTCATTAAATCCGGGTGGTATACAGAAGTTAAAAATTCGGTGATGGTAAACTTGGCAACATTACGTTTATAAAATGGGTCCTCGCTGATAACCTTCTCTATTTTTTCCTTTGAACTTGCATTTGCAACGATAAAACCGCCTGTAAGCGGAACTTTTCGCCCCCATACAATTAACACCTTTTCATCATAATATTTTTTGAGATGATTTAAATGGACTTCCATGTAAGCATCCACCACCTCAAGAGGTGCTATATATTCGAGATCAATAAGAAACATAAGCGTTATATATTAATACTACGGCAAGGCATTGTTCAACCAAAGTTATCGAATTATTTATACTTCCAATGCCTTGATTTACCTTCCGTAAGCCATTCAGCAGCTGTTTCCATGCGTTTAAGGCGGGTAGCTTCGGTTTTGGCTTCGGTTATCCAGTCTATGTATTCCTTTTTCTGCGAATAGCTAAACTGATTTAAATTAAGCCACGCTTGCGGATGAGCCTCTAAAAATTTCATGAAGTAGTCAGGGATTATTAACTCTCCTCTTTCGGCAGGCGCCTTTTTTGCAGGGGCTGGTTTTACTTTATTATCTTCATTTAAGATTATAGCCTGATGTATAAATTCAACCAGTACATCTTTTGGCGGCAGGTCATCAATGCTGCTTAAGCGGCCAAAACTACCCGCTGCCTGATCGGCCAGGCTCAATACTTTTTGCGGATCGTACAATAAAGATGCCTTCCAAAATCCAAACGAGCAATGCTGTTTAAAAGCCGCCATGGCGCAAACCACACCTTTATAATCAAAAAAAGGCATGCTCCATTTCATGGTTTCAGTTACCATAGGCGCAGTTTCGTGTACCAGGGCCCTGATGTAGTTTAAAATTGGTCGTGCAAATTCAGGCGATTTTTCAATGTAGGCATCAACCCGGTTATCGTAATGTTCCATAATTAAAGTTAATGATTACAATAACTCCAGCAAAAATCTACACCACAAAAAAAGCCCCCCGGTTAACGGAGGGCTTCATATGCTTGTTTACCAGATATTATTGGCTGGTAAATTTCTTAGCGTTGATTTTACGTTCGTTCTCGTTAAGATAGATCTTACGTAAACGGATGCTTTGCGGTGTAACCTCAATGTACTCATCGGCTTGGATATACTCCATTGACTCCTCTAATGAGAACTTAATAGCCGGAGCAATACGTACGTTGGTATCGCTACCTGATGCACGCATGTTGGTTAACTGCTTGCCTTTAGTTAAGTTAATAACCAAATCGTTATCGCGGATGTGCTCGCCTAAAACCTGGCCTTCGTAAATGTCAACTCCCGGATCAACGTGAAACCTGCCACGATCCTGTAATTTATCAATTGCGAAAGCAGTAGTTTTACCGGTATCCATTGATACCAATACTCCATTTAAACGGCCCGGGATCTGACCTTTCCATGGTTCGTATGCTTTGAAACGGTGTGCCATAATAGCCTCGCCGCCTGTTGCAGTTAATACGTTGTTACGTAAACCGATGATACCGCGTGCAGGGATATCAAACTCAAGGTGCTGCAAATCGCCTTTAGGCTCCATGATCAACAGATCACCTTTACGTTGCGTTACCAGCTCAATTACTTTACCGGCAACATCGCCCGGTACATCAACAATAAGGGTTTCAACCGGCTCACATTTAACTCCGTTAATTTCTTTAACGATAACCTGTGGCTGACCAACCTGCAATTCGTAACCTTCGCGACGCATAGTTTCGATCAATACCGACAAGTGAAGGATACCACGACCATAAACTAAATATGAATCAGGCGATTCGGTTTCAACAACCTTAAGCGCCAGATTTTTTTCCATCTCTTTGTACAAACGGTCGCGCAGGTGGCGTGAAGTAACAAATTTACCTTCTTTACCAAAGAAAGGTGAAGTATTGATGGTGAACAACATGTTCATTGTTGGCTCATCAATTTTAATTACTTCCAGTTGTTCTGGTTTTTCAAAATCGGCAATAGTATCACCAATATCAAAACCTTCAATACCTACTACGGCACAGATATCGCCCGAGCTAACTTCAGTAGCGCGTACTTTACCCAAACCTTCAAATGTATAAAGTTCTTTAATTCTTGATTTTTGGATAGTGCCATCGCGTTTTACCAATGATACCGGCTGGTTTTCTTTGATAGTACCACGGGCAACCCTGCCGATAGCGATACGGCCTACGAAAGATGAGTAATCTAACGAAGTGATCTGCATTTGTAAAGTTCCTTCAGCAATAGGTGCAGGAGGAATGTTTTCCAAAATGGCATCCATTAACGGGAAAATATCCGTTGTTGGTTTTTTATAATCTGTGCTCATCCAGCCTTGTTTTGATGAACCGTAGATAACCGGGAAATCCAGTTGCTCTTCAGTAGCTTCAAGGTTGAAGAATAATTCAAAAATCTGTTCGTAAACTTCTTCAGGGCGACAGTTTTCTTTGTCAACTTTGTTTACAACCACAATTGGCTTAAGACCTAAAGCCAAAGCTTTTTGTGTTACGAAACGTGTTTGAGGCATAGCACCTTCAAAAGCGTCGCAAAGCAATAACACACCATCAGCCATTTTCAATACACGCTCAACCTCGCCACCAAAATCGGCGTGACCAGGGGTATCGATAATGTTGATCTTAACATCTTTATACATTACCGAAACGTTTTTTGAAACGATGGTGATACCACGCTCACGTTCAAGGTCATTGTTGTCGAGGATCAACTCTCCGGTTTGCTCATTGTCCCTAAAAATGGCACAGCTGTGCAGAATTTTATCAACCAAAGTAGTTTTACCGTGGTCAACGTGCGCTATAATCGCGATATTTCTTATTTTTTGCATTGAAATGCTCCCTAAAATTTGGCGCAAAGGTACGCTTAATATATGAGATTATAAAGCGTTTACAAGTTATAGTTGATAATTAATACACTATGCTTACGAAACAACGCTTACAGGATAAGCCTTAAAGATACATGGACGACCTTAATTGTTACTTCTTTCTATAATTTTTATTGGCAATTCTATAATTTTTGCTGAATTTAGATCGAAATGAAAAAACTTATCACGCTCCTGTTCACGGTAATATTTGCTGTCAATATAATCCATGCCCAAACTAACTGGATAACCCATAAAGCCGATAATCGTGTTTCACTTAAATTTCCTACTGAACCGGTGGAAAAAATAAAAGGCACCTTCATCGCAACATCCAAAGATACATTGGTAGCTTACGTTTTTACCGTCGTTGATTTTGCGGCGACTGCCGGTGTTGATTCAACTGCAATTGCCCCTTATAAAACTACACCAGAATTTGCCTCCCAACTAAAAGCAGGTATACTAAAAAGCCTTCCAACTGTTGAGCTCGAAGATTTTAAAATAGGGACATGGAAAGGATTTACCAACTACACAAGTACCGGAGTTGACGATAAAAGCAAAAAATACTTCTTATTTATGTTCATCATTGGCAATAAGCTTTATAGTGTATCATCAATTTTAGCTCCCAATGCAGATATCAAAAAGAAAGACGAGTTTGTATCTACCGTAGAAATAAGTAATTAAAACTATCCCTATCTACCAAAAGCCCAAACCAAAAACTTACTCATTGCCTTGCCCCAGGTAGTAACATCATGGGTACCTCCTACTATTTCAACATACTGTATTTCCTCCGGGCGTTTAAACCCTTTGGTCTCCATTTCCCTGATTAGGTCGATGGTATCATCAATGGCATCAATAATGCCGTTTTTATTCCGGTCGCTGCTTTCGTCTTTAGTACCGGTTTGCAGCCAGGCGCTGATAGCGGGCTTAGCTTTAGTTTCCCTTATTACCTGGTGCATCAGCCTGTCGGCCTCTGTATAACCTTTGGCAAGGTCTTTTCCCCGCCACCAAAATGACCCTGAAAAAACGCCGGCCTTATTAAACAATGCAGCATTGTTCCAAACAATGTCGAAAGCAGATAAGCCGCCGAGCGAAAAGCCAGCGAACGCAGTTGTATCAAATTCATTAAAACCTGTCAATTGCTCTAATTGAGGCAGCAATTCTTCTTTTATAAATTGCGTATAGATATCAGCTTTAGCACCCCTGCCTTTAAAATCGGGTTTACCGGCAATACCATATTCATCTAGGCGGTCTTCACCAGCATGGATAGCCACAATCAGTACGGGTTTAAGGCGATTGGTATTATATAATGTTTCGAGGGTTGCTTTTAGTCCCAGGTTTTCAAGTTCCTGCCCGTCGTTAAGCAGCAGCAGGTTCAGGGGCTCGGCAATATCACTATCCTCGGGTTTCAGTATGGTTAAGTTTACTTCCCGCCCAAGCACTGCCGAGGTTATATTTATATCTTGTTCAATAATCGTCATTTCAGTATCAAGCCAGCCCGGGTACATCTCTTTCTAAATTAAATTAAGGGCGCAAAAATAAACTATACTTTTTACTTTTTGGGGCTAAGGATTAATATTATCAGGCTGTTGCCTTTTTCAAACAAACCTCCTAACTTACAATCATTATAAAAACTACACTGCTTTGACCGAAAAATTTCACCGCTGGCATTCCCCCAACACCAACACCGACCTCGAAATGCTGGTATTCGGCGACCGTGGTTACCCCGTAATTGTTTTCCCTACCACCAAAGGCCGCTATTATCAAAACAAAGATTTCGGGCTGATCGAGAGCGTAAAATGGTTTATCGATAACGGCCTGGTGAAGATCTACTGCCCCGATACCATCGACGACCGCAGCTGGTACAACAAAGGCATCCACCCGGCCGACAGGGCCAAAACCTATGCCGGGTATGACCGTATGCTGCTGAACGAGCTTATCCCCTGGGCCATGCATGAAACAGGTGTTGGCAAAGTAGCTGTTGCCGGCTGCAGCTTCGGCGGATATCACGCAGCCAATTTTGCATTCAAGCATCCCGAAAAGGTAAGGCACCTGTTTAGCATGGGCGGGGCATTTGATATCAAAATGTTTACCGATGGTTATTATGATGACAATATATTTTATAATAACCCGGTTGATTTTTTGCCGGGCAGCAACCAGCATGATCTTTGGCAAATGAATATCATCCTTGGTACATCCGAGCACGACATATGCAAAGGATATAATATCCAGCTCTCAAACATTTTAAAGCAAAAAAACATTAAACATTGGCTGGATATCCGCCCGTTTGCCAATCATGACTGGCCCATCTGGCGCGAAATGTTCCCACATTATCTATCAACCATCAAATAAAGAGTCAAGAAAGCAAGAACAAAGAGTCGAGAAATTAAGAACCAGGAGACAAGAAAAAAAAGCAGAAAATAAAGAAATAGGAGACAATATTTAATACTACTGAAACCCAAAGAAAAACAAATATATAAACACCTACTATCATGAAAAAAATTGGCATCTTATTCGGACAGGAAGATTCGTTTCCACAAGCATTTGTTGATCGGATAAACCAAAAAGCAGAAAAAGGCATCAGTGCCGAGTTTGTTCGGCTTGATAAGGTAATGCAGGCCGAACCGCTTGACTATGCTGTGATCGTCGACCGTATTTCGCAGGATGTTCCTTACTATCGTGCAGCCTTAAAAAATGCTGCCATTTGCGGCAAAGCCGTGATCAACAACCCCTTTTGGTGGAGTGCCGACGAAAAGTTTTTCAACAATGCCCTCGCCGTAAAAATTGGGGTTCCGGTTCCTAAAACAGTGATCCTGCCATCAAAAGAACTGCCCAACGACACTACCAATAAATCGTTTCGTAACCTGGCCTATCCCTTAGACTGGAATGGTATTTTTAACTATGTAGGTTTTCCGGCCTATATGAAACCATTTGACGGCGGCGGCTGGAAAGAAGTTTACAAAATTGAAAACGAGAAGGATTTTTTCGACAAATACAATAAAACCAAACAATATGTAATGATGCTGCAGGAAGAGGTTGTTTTTGACGATTACTTCCGTTGCTATTGCATTGGCGGCAAGCATGTACGCATTATGCAGTATGAGCCGCGCAACCCACATCACCTGCGTTACGAGCATGGCAAAGCACCTGCATCAAAAAAATTACTGGATACTGTTAAAGATTATGTTATTAAACTGAACCAATATTTAGGTTACGATTTTAACACAGTTGAGTTTGCTATACGCGATGGCATCCCTTACGCAATCGACTTCTGCAACCCTGCCCCTGATGCCGAAGTTACCAGCGTAGGCCAGGAAAACTTCGATTGGGTGGTTGAAACCGCCGCCGATTATGCTATTGACCGCGCAAAAAGTCAAAAAGACGGTATTGATAACCTTACCTGGGGCGAGTATGTAAAAACATCGGCAGCAAAAACACCGCTGGTAGCAGCCGTTAAAAAAGCAGCGGCTAAAGCAGATGTTTCGGTAGCTGCAGTTGATCATACTATTGAAGCGGAAGGGGAAGTGAAGAAAGCTAAAGCAGTTAAAGCGCCGGTTGCAAAAACTGTTGTAGCAAAAGAACCAGTAGTAAAAGCGGCGGCTGTAAAAGAAAAAGCAGCGCCTAAGCCAAAAAAGATGGCTAAGAAATAATACCAAGTCATGCCGAACTTGTTTCGATACCTCATCTGCTAAGTTGAACTTGCATGGTTTATACCCTGCATTGGGGTGCTGAAACAAGTTCAGCATGACGTTTTTTATTAATAACCCTAACCAATTATGAACGAATTTACCTTAGGCGTTGAAGAAGAATTTATGGTGATTGATCCCGTATCGCGGGAACTAAAATCGCATGAGCAAAAAATAGTAGATAGCGCGCAAAAGATCCATGAAGACCAGGTAAAGGCCGAAATGCACCAGGCAGTGGTTGAAGTAGGTACGCACATTTGCCGCAATACAGAGGAAGCCCGTAAAGAGGTAAGTAAGCTGCGAACAACAGTGGCTCAACTGGCCGGCGATATTGGTCTGCGGATTGGCGCCGCCGGCACCCACCCCTTTTCGCACTGGCAGCATCAGTTAATTACCGATAATCCGAGGTATTTTGAAATTGTGGATGAGATGCAGGAGGCTGCCCGTTCAAACCTCATTTTCGGGTTACATGTACATGTGGGCATCCAGTCGCGTGATATGGCTATTCACATTGCTAACCAGGTACGGTACTTTTTACCGCACATTTATGCATTGTCAACCAATTCCCCCTTTTGGGAAGGACGAAATACGGGTTTCAAATCATTCCGCACCAAGGTTTTTGACAAGTTTCCGCGTACAGGCATCCCTGATTATTTCAGCAGTATTGAGGAGTACGACCGCTACATTAAGCTGCTGGTAAAAACCAATTGTATTGATAACGCCAAGAAGATCTGGTGGGATATCCGGGTACACCCCTTCTTTGAAACCATCGAGTTCCGCATTTGCGACTGCCCAATGCTGGTTGATGAAACTATAGCTTTTACCGCGTTATTCCAGGCTTTGTGCGCTAAGTTGTATAAGCTAAGGGCGCAAAACATGACGTTCATTAACTATTCACGCGCACTCATCAATGAAAATAAATGGCGTGCCGCCCGTTACGGTATCGACGGTAAAATGATTGATTTTGGAAAGGAAATGGAGGTAAATACCCGTTCGCTGATTTTAGAGTTGCTTGATTTTGTTGACGATGTAGTTGATGAACTTGGCTCGCGCGATGACCTGCAATATGTACATAATATATTGGAGCATGGCACCGGTGCCGACAGGCAACTGGCCATTTACCAGCAAAACAATAACTTTACCGACGTGGTTGACTATATCACTTCGCAAACGTTGAAAGGATTGTAGGAGCCAAATTAAAATGTCATTTCGATAGAGCCAGGGCAGGCCGGGCGCCGGAGCGAAAGAGAAATCTTATACGCCATGCAGGGTTCACTGCATGGCGTATAAGATTTCTCCTCACCGCCCCTCGCAATTCCCAACCGGTTCGTCGAAATGACACTTGGATTTTTTGATTGATAAAACAGGACTTTATAATATGACGGAAAAACCGGAAATAAAAGTGGCCATACTTGATCTGTATGATGGGATAGCGAACGAAGGTATGCGTGGTTTCCAGGATATTTTGAAGCGATATAAGGCCGAACATGATCTGAATTTAAGTTACCAGATTTTTGATGTACGTCGTAAATGCGAAATGCCGGGCATTAATTTTGATATTTACATTTCAAGCGGCGGCCCCGGCAACCCTTTGGAAACCGAGGGTACCGAATGGGAAAAGAAATACTTTAACCTGGTTAACAAGCTGGAAGATCACAACCTGTCAAACAACAGTAACAAAAAACATGTATTCTTCGTGTGCCACTCGTTTCAGCTGATGTGCCGTTATTACAAACTGGGCGATATCAATATGCGCCGTTCGCCTTCATTTGGGGTGCTACCTGTAAATAAGACTGATTTGGGTTTGAATGAACCATTATTTGAAGGTTTGGCCGAACCTTTTTACGCCGTTGATTCGCGAAGCTGGCAGGTGATCAATCCGGATGAAAAACGGTTTAATGAGTTGGGTATGCAACTGGTAGCTATCGAAAAAGAGCGACCACATATTGACATGCCGCGGGCTATGATGGCCATCAGGTATAATGATTACTTTTTCGCCACACAGTTTCATCCTGAAGCTGATGCTGGGGGAATGAAAGGGATGTTGCTTCGTGAAGAAAAAAAAGATGAAGTGATCAGCGAGCATGGAGAGGTTAAATACCGTGAGATGCTTGACCGGCTTGACGATCCGGATAAAATAACGCATACCCAACACACGCTTATTCCAAATTTTTTGGACGCAGCGGTAGAAAGTGTATTGGGTGTGGTGTAATTATAATCTTCTGTCGGGTGTAGAGTGCCTGTCATCCTGAGCCTGTCGAAAGGTGACAGGCACTATTGTCATTTCACTTCCACGCCGTCATGCTGAACTTGTTTCAGCACCCCACAAGAAAGGTGGGCGATTTGCTTAGCATGTGGCTTGGCGAGTGAGGTGTTGAAACAAGTTCAACATGACGATAATTTTTAATTATGTCATAATAAACTTACTGTGATTTAAATATGATTATCTATGAATCCATCAGTCAGAGAAACATTTAACGAAAAATTCAGCGACGAGAAATACAGTCAATTTCTTGACAAGCTCAATAATGGCTTAAAGGAGCTTGTCTCCTTCCGTGTGGCGGAAACCCCTGTTTTTTTGACTGAAGATTTCCGCGATAAGCTTATAGCAGCTGGGAATGATATCGTAGACTCCATCCTCCGTCCTGATTTTAAAGAACTTACTGAACGGGCCATTCCTGATTTTTGGCGGGTAGCTAATGAAAACAATCATTCTCATTTTATCGCTTTGGATTTTGGCATCTGTAAAGATGAGCAGGGAAATATCGTTCCAAAACTGATCGAATTGCAGGGTTTCCCTTCACTTTACGGTTTCCAGGTACATTTGGGCGATACTTACCGGGAAGTCTATGATATTCCCGACAATGAAACCATCTTTTTTAGTGGATTGAATAAGGAAAGTTATCTCGATCTGCTTAAAAAAACAATCATCGGCCCTTACCGGCCAGGTGAAGTTGTATTGATGGATGTGAACGCCCCGGAACAAAAAACAGCAGTCGACTTTTATCTTACCCAAAAGTACATCGGCATACCAGTGGTGTCATTAAGCGATCTGATTCAGGATGGTAAAAAGCTATATTACTTGGCCGGCGATCAAAAGAAACAAATTAAACGTATCTACAATCGTTTGATATTTGACGAGATTGCAGGTGACCCGGAAATCTTTACTCAATTTGCCGATATCAGGCAGCCTCTTGAGGTTGAATGGATCACGCACCCAAACTGGTTTTACCGCATCAGCAAATTCACCATGCCTTTTTTAACAGGCGATCATATCCCAAAAACGCAGTTTTTGCACCAGGTACAACAAATTCCTGCCGATTTGGAAAACTATGTACTTAAACCGTTGTTCTCTTTTGCAGGTCAGGGCGTAATTATTGATATTAGTAAGGAAGATATAGAGGCCATCACAGATCCTGAAAATTGGATCTTACAGCAAAAGGTAAATTACGAACCCGTTCTACAATCACCGGAAGGCGGCGTAAAGGCTGAGATCAGGCTGCTGTACCTTTGGCCGGAGGGGGATGATAAACCTACGCTTGCTATCAACCTTGCACGGCTAAGCCGCGGAAAAATGATAGGAGTACGCTATAACAAGGATTATAATTGGGTTGGCGGCACAATTGCTTTTATGCGCCGTTAAACTTTGTACTAATTACCCTGTCTGTACGTATATATTAAATAATGCTTAATTTTGTCTTTATGAATATGCAGATCATCATTATCGCGATACTTTTTGCAGGCGCTGTTTTCTACATCGGCCGTATGATGTATAAGACTCTTACTACCAAAAAAAGTTGTGGTGGCAATTGCAAATGTGGTGTTGATTTTTCAGGTATTGAACCTGGAAAAACCGCTAAATAATGCTAAATTCCCATTTCATACAATCTTCATAACTAACCAATACTTTTAGTAAAGTAATTTCTCTTAATGTCGTCAAGCAAGCAAGTTTTTCAGGCTGATAATCCCGGTAGGTGGAACCGTTTTAAATGGCTAAGCCGTGTACTACTGGCTGTGTTGATTATTGGTATTATAGCCGTAATTGTTACTATCCGTTCAACATACTACCCCGAGCTACCCAACCTTAACCCTGCTCCAAAAAAAATGACCAAAGAGGAGCTTGAGAAGTTAAAACAATCAACTAAGTTTAAATCGTTCAAAATACAAAAATCTGAAATAGAAGCCCTTGAACGTGCTAAAAAACTTCACCAGCTTAAACAACCCAACAATAAAGACCGGATCAATGCTGCTTTTTACCGCGCTTGGGAACCTCAAGCCTATAACTCACTGGTAGTAAATATCGGCCACCTGGATATGGTGGTAAGTGAAGGTTTTTTTATAGCGCCAAAAACAGATACCGTTATCACCAAGCTCGATACCGGGCTAATGAACCTCAATAAAAAGTACAACAAGCCTATTATTGTTTCGCTATCAAACTACGTAAACTATGATAATGCACATGGTGGCTATGATACTAAGGATGTTGACCGCATTGTTAACAACAAAGCACTTCGTGGTAACTTCATTAATAGCATAGTTAATGCACTTACCAAAAATAAGCTAAAGGGAATCAATGTTGATTTTGATGAGCTCAAAGATCGTAACAGCAAAAACTACATCACTTTTCAAAAAGAGCTTTATGAAACCCTGCATGCAAAAGGTTTTCTGGTTACGCAAAACATAGTGCCCGAAGATGAAAGCTTCGACATTACAAAACTGCAGCATGTGAACGACTTCCTGTTTATCATGGCTATTGATGAGCATTATGAAGCTACCAACGCCGGCGACCTTTCAAACCAGCGCTGGGTTGAGCAGATCCTGGATGATGTGTGTTCAAAGGTACCTTCAGAAAAAATAATTTTAACATTTGCAGGTGGTGCTTATGATTGGCGCGAAAACAGCGTAGGTAAAACAATGGGATATCAGCAGGCTATCAGTACTGCCGATGAGCAAAAAAGCAAGATCATCTTCGACCCAAGTTCGGCCAACCTGCACTATACTTATATGGACAAGGATAGTCTTGACCATACTGTATATTTTACCGATGCCGCAACCAATTTTAACGTGATCCGCATGGCCGACGACTGGGCAACCGGTGGCGTGGCTTTATGGCGTTTAGGTGCAGAAGACCCACGCCTATGGACGTTTTTTCAGAAAAACCTGTCGATAGATTCTTTGAGAAAAACAGGTATCGACATGCGCAAACTTACTTCGGTAGGTTTGAACAACCGCGTAAATGTTGATTATGATGGCGATGGCGAGGTGCTTGACCTCATCACAACGCCTACAACAGGCGAGATCAATGTAAAAATGGATACCTCCACGTTTACTATTCTTGATCAGCATTATATAAAACTTCCTACCAAATACGTGATTCGGCGGTATGGTTATGCCCCTAAAAAAGTAGTTTTGACTTTTGACGATGGCCCCGATCCTGATTTCACACCACGTATTTTAGATATCCTTAAAGCCGAAAAAGTACCCGCAGCTTTCTTTGTGGTTGGCTCCATGGCCGAAAAAAACATACAACTGTTGCGCCGCGAATATGAAGAAGGCTACGAAATAGGTAACCATACCTTCTTCCACCCTGATATTTCAACCATCAGTTTAAAAAGGGTGATACTGGAACTTAACTCCACCCGTAAACTTATTGAATCGGTAACCGGCCGAAGTACTATTTTGTTCCGCCCGCCGTTTAATGCCGACGCTGAGCCGCAAACCCTTGCAGAGGTTATCCCGGTTGCTGAAAGCCGCCGTCAAAGCTATATCACCATCGGCGAATCTATCGACCCATGGGATTGGCAGCCCGGTGTAACTGCTGATAGTATTATAGCCCGTACTATAAGGCAAAAAGATAACGGATCGATGATATTGCTGCACGATGCTGGTGGCGATACCCGCGAAGAAACTGTTAAAGCCCTGCCCGAGATCATCCATTACTTTAAATCGCACGGCTACCAGTTCACAACCATTGCTGATGTGCTTGGTAAAACTAAAGACGATCTGATGCCGCCGATTAAAAATGATCCAAGCACAGGCATTTTCGGCCCGGCTTATGACGTTTTTGTTCATGGCTATTACTATATCAATTGGGCGTTGATCTATGTATTCCTGTCGGCTATATTCCTGGCTATCGTACGCATTGTACTTATAGGAATTTTAGCAGTGAGGCAGCGGAGCGTGGATAAAAAATCCAAAAAACTTGATCGCAATATTGATGCGATGCCGGCAGTGAGCATTATTGTGCCTGCTTATAATGAAGAAATAAATGCGGTAGCAACTATACAAAGCCTGCTTAAAACCGACTATCCATCATTCGAGATTATTTTTGTTGATGACGGATCAAAAGATAAAACGTTTGAAGTTGTAGAGGCTGCTTATAAAGGCAACCCGCTAATCAAAATTTTGACCAAACCAAACGGCGGTAAGGCATCAGCCCTAAACTTTGGCATAACTCACGCACAAAACGATTTTGTTATTTGTATTGATGCCGATACTCAACTCAAAACGGATGCTGTTTACCAATTGATGACCTATTTTACCGATGAGGAAATAGGCGCCGTAGCCGGAACCGTTAAGGTTGGTAACGAAACCAATATCATTACACGCTGGCAGTCGATAGAATATATCACAGCCCAAAACATGGATCGACGTGCTTTCGATCTTATCAATAGTATTACTGTTGTGCCGGGTGCAATAGGTGCATTCCGTAAATCGGCTATTTTCCGCGCGGGAGGCTTTACTTATGATACACTTGCCGAGGATTGTGATTTAACTATGCGCATCCTTAAACAAGGCTATGTGGTGCGCAATTGCGCCGAAGCCATTGCTTATACCGAAGCGCCTGAAAGCATCAATATGTTGCTTAAGCAGCGTTTCCGCTGGAGTTTCGGCGTAATGCAAAGCTTCTGGAAAAACCGTGATGCGCTATTTAACAAAAAATACAAATTTTTTGGGATGGTGGGGATGCCTAACATTCTCATTTTCCAGATCATATTACCATTGTTCTCCCCTCTTGCAGACCTGATGATGTTGTTCGCCCTGTTTGGCGAAAAGCCAGAGAAGATGCTGCTTTATTATGTAGCGTTTGTGGTGGTTGATTTTATAGTAGGCATCATCGCTTTCCGTATGGAAAAGGAAGATTACAGGAAGCTCATCTACATTATTCCGCAGCGGTTTATGTGGCGGCAGCTGATGTATTATGTACTCTTTAAATCCTTGCGTAAAGCTTTAAAAGGCGAGTTGAGCGGATGGGGTGTACTTAAACGTACCGGCAATGTGAATGTTGGCGGTGCAGGCAGTAAAAAAACGCAGCCGATATATATAGTGATTGCCGTTGCTGTGATTGTAGCGATAGGATATTTGCTTTATAAGCACTATAGTTAGTATTACCGGGCCTGTAGTTTACAACTACATACGGATTCGAAGTCAGAGAATCGAATAGCATTTTTCTTATTCTATACTACAGACTACTCTCTTTCAATCAAACAAACTGCATAAGCCACTACCCCTTCTTCACGGCCAATAAAGCCCATTTGCTCGTTGGTAGTAGCTTTAATGGAGATATCCTCCTCACTGATCCCTGCAGCTTCGGCTATATAGGCTTGCATTGCGGGTATATGCGGATTGATCTTTGGCGCTTCAAGGCATACCATGGCATCGATATTGCCAATGGCAAAACCCTTTTCTTTTATAAGAGCTACAACATGCTGCAAAAGGATTAGGCTGCTGATGCCTTTCCAGCGGTCGTCTTTATTTGAAAAATGAAAGCCTATATCGCGCAGGTTCGCTGCGCCCAGCAGAGCATCGCAAATTGCGTGTAATAATACATCGGCATCCGAGTGGCCGTAAGCACCCGCATGGTGCTCAAGTTTAACTCCGCCTAAAACAAACGGGTGATTTTCTTTTAACTGGTGTACATCAAACCCAAAACCTACCTTAATTTTACCCATTATCTTTTAGAAGCATTTGTTGTACCGCCAAAATTTGCCGACAAAGTGAAGCGCAAAGTATTGGCCAGGGCACTATTTTGCTGGCTGGCTGCCAGGTAAGAAAAATCGAAATCAAAAACACTGTATTTAAAACCTATCCCCATAGTAACATAATGCCTGTCGCCTTTGTTAGGGTTTTCGTAAAAGTAGCCTGCTCTTACGGCAAACTGTTTGTTATACCAATATTCAACGCCCGGCGAAAAGCTAATTTCCTTCAACTCTTCACTAAAGCCACCCGGTGCGTCACCAAATGATTGAAAAAGACCGGCGGGTACAGATACGTTATCGTCCTTTCCTTTTATAATCTTGCCATCCACATCGCGCAGGGGTGGAGTTGGTACCAACAGCTTGTTGATATCAAAAGTAGCTGTAAACTCATTGGTTTCATCAAGCTGCCAGGTATTGGCCACACCTATTTTTAAGTTGGCGGGTAAAAAATATTTATTACCTACGTCGCTGTAGCTGATCTTGGTGCCAATATTTGAAATGTGTGTTCCAAAGGCAAAAAGGTTACCATCACCATAAGGTGCTGTATAGTATAATGAAACGTCGGCCGCCAAAGCATTGCCTGCTTTTGCCGCCTGGCTTGAGCCGGTAGCAAACGAGATACTTGATATATTGGAATGGATGTACCGCGCGGTCAGGCCCAGCGAAAAATTATCGCCAAACTTACGGGCAAATGAAACATCCAGCGAATACTCATTTGGAGTGTAAGTGCCCTGGTCGTTTGTGTTATCGTCGGTAAGCTGGATTGAACCGTAATTAAAATACCGGAGCGAGGCGCCTATGGTATTTCGTTCATCAATTTTATGGGCATAGCTCAGGTATGATAAGCTAATATCGGGCACAAGGTGTCTTAACCAGGGGCTGTATGATACCGATAATGCATCGTTACTTTCCAGAAATGCAAGTTTTGATGGATTCCAGAAATTTGCATTTACATCTGGCGACAAAGCCACCCCCGCATCTCCCATAGCACCCGAACGCGAATCCGGCGAAATATTTAAAAAAGGAACTTCGGTGGGAATTGCATTAACATTACTTCCGTTAGTATTTGTTTGCGCAGCTGCTGCCAGAGGTAATAAAAAGGGGGTAATAATAGCAAGGCCTCGAAATGTAAAAAGCTTCATTTGTAGGAGTTAGGTTATCACAATTTGTATTTATATAATAGGATCATGGCTTGTTTTGCATTTTCAAGCCCTGGCCTTTTGCTGAAAGTTAAACCAAAAATTTAAATCAACGCAACTAATTTCATCAATTTTTCGTTAAAACCCCCGATAACTGTACTATTTATTTCTAAATAATGGTTCATAAGCATAAGCACTGTATCCATTTTTTTATAAATTTACCACTTAATATAACTGTAAAAATATGAAAATACTTTTTACTAAAACTGCTCTTGGACTGTTGGCTTTAGGTGCCGTGATGAGTAGCTGCAGTAAACGTGAGCAATCGCAAAAAACGGGTATAACTTATAACGATAAAAACAATGGCGGTTACGAGCGTTTCAGGCAAAGCCATCCATCTCCGGGGCCGGGTTTAGTGCCCATAGAAGGTGGTACCTTTGTTATGGGTGGTAGTGCCGATCAGGACATCACTTACGATTATAACAACGTACGCCGCAGGGTTACCGTACCATCTTTCTATATGGACGAAACCGAAGTATCCAACCAGGACTGGCTTGATTATCTGCACTGGATAAACATTACTTTCCCGCAGGACCGCGAATTATACTATAACGCTGTGCCAGATACACTTGTTTGGCGCCGGCCATTATCATACAATGAGCCTTATGTAGATAACTATCTGCGCCACCCGGCATTTCAGGATTACCCTGTTGTTGGTATAACCTGGGATCAGGCGCAGGATTATTGCTCATGGCGTACCGACCGTACCAACGAAAATATTTTACGTGAAACAGGCAAGTTAGTAGCCTGGAAAGACCAAGGCAAAAAAGGCGGCGGCGGCGACGCAGGTATAGCGGCTAACGGACAGCCATTTAACACAGATATTTATCTGAACGGTCAAATGACAGGTGCAGGTGTAGACGGTAAAAAGATGATGCCTAACCTGAGCCCTAATGCCCAGGCAGGTACAGGAAAAGGTGGCAAAGCCGTTAGGCCGGTACGCATGGAAGATGGTATCTTAAAACAAGCTTATCGCCTGCCATCGGAGGCTGAATGGGAATATGCAGCATTAGCCCTTGCAGGTAATACTCAATTCGAAAACATCGACGACGGTAAAATATACACCTGGAATGGTTTGGGTGTACGTTCGGCAAAAAGTAAAACACGTGGTTTGATCATGGCTAACTTTAAACGCGGCAGCGGCGACAATGCCGGTGTTGGCGGTTACCTGAATGATAAGGCGGATATTACAGCTCCGGTACGTTCATATGCCCCTAATGATTTTGGGTTGTACAATATGGCAGGTAACGTTAATGAATGGGTTGCTGATACTTATCGTCAAACATCATTTGAAGAAGTTGAAGACTTTAACCCTTTTCGTGGTAACGAGTTTTCTAACAAACGTTTGGCTGATCCAAGCAAAGGCCTTTATGCCAAAGATAAATATGGCAAGCCTATAAAAGATCCTGCACATGCCAATAAAAAGTTAAAATACAGCGAGCTTTTGGCTTTACAACAACAAAGCTCAGCTGCTCAAACTGCCAATCCAAATGCACCGCTTGCAACTACGCAAACAGGTTCACTCCCGGTTGATTCATTGCTGCCTAAAAACTCAGGAAAGGCTTACAACCCTGATGCAAGGGGCGAAAAAGATGAAGTTAATAAAGCCCTTTACGGAACAACCACATTGGTTAACGATCACTCTAAAGTTTACAAAGGCGGCTCATGGAATGATATGGCCTTTTGGTTAAACCCGTCTACACGCCGCTTTATGGATCAGGACGAGGCAAGTGCCGAAGTTGGTTTCCGTTGCGCTATGACATTAGTTGGCGCCCCTGAAATTAATCCTAACGGTAAACCTCATTATCCGGTTAAAAAAGCAAAGCCATTTAAAACAAAATAATTTATAACAGATATTTTGAGCAAGGCCTTTCAGAAATGAAAGGCCTTGTTTGTTTTAGACCAGAAACAAAATAGATTATCGCAATTCTTCATTAATTTGCCGCAGCAACGCGCTATCCATCAATCGGTTCAACCCATTGGCTTCGCCATGCCGGAGCTTCAAAAGGATCTGCGAAATATTGAGTTTCATGTGTTACTTTACCTTCGCGAAACTCCATAATACTTACAGTGTACGCTGGTTTCTCCTGGTAGTTGATGATATATTCTGTTATCCAGACATCACCTTTTCCAAGGATCCGCCTAACACGGAAACCCGACGGCTTACCAGGATGATGCCCCCGCAGGGCCTGTAAGTTATTTCGTCCAAAAATCCGTTCGCCCGACTGGGGATAATCACAGATTACATCGTCATCGTAGATATCATGCTCTGCGTTTATATCACCGGCTGCCGATGCCTGCCAGTGCGTATTCAGGGCTGCAAGTATTTGCTCATCTTCCATGGTGTCTTAGTTGAGGTTTTATTGTGCTTTTGATGGTTATAGTATTACAATCTAATCATATTTAAGTAGTGATTGGTAATCATTATTCTGAAAATAAAATCTATATAAAGCAAAATCCCGGAAAACATTTCGTTATCCGGGATTTTACTTTAGCTGAAAAGGGTATTATTGACGTTAATACCCTGGATTTTGTACCAGGTTTTTATTGGCTAAAAGCTCCCTTTGAGGTACCGGAAAAACCAATGACGGTGAGCTGAATAGGGTATTATTTGCCTTACCTTCCAATCGTTTTACATCCTGAAGTGCAAACCCTTCAAAGTGTAACTCAAGTATTCGCTCCCTGATTATGTCACCAAGTTTTACGGTTCCGATAGGCGTTGCGCCTGCCCTTACTCTTATTTTATTCACATCTGCTGTTGGAGTTGCTCCTATAGCGGTCCCATTACGAAAATTCCCCTCCGCGCGGATCAAATACATTTCTGCTAAACGTACAACATGCGCGTTACCAAGTGAATTATTATATTTTTTGGTGCGATAATATAAGGGATTCCCATCATCATCAGTTGTGGCTGTAAAAAACTTACCCCTGCTATCATTTGTGGCAAATGAATCAGCCACAAAAGTTGTTTTAGCTCTTACATCTCCCCGGCCACCAAAACCTGATGAAGCAAAATAAGTATTAAACGAATTTATTCCCTGCTGAGAGGTTACTTGTATGGCAAATATATCCTCAGAAGTATTATCAAAATGCGCTGCGCTGGTGCCGCTTGGAAACTCAGCTGCATATGTTGCATTTAAACTATAATTACCTGATGAAATTACATTATTGGCTTCCGTCACTGCTAAAGTATAATTTCTTTGTTGTAAATAAAGCCTTGCTAAAATAGCCTGCGCTGCCCCTTTTGTAGCCCTGAATGAATTATCTTCAGGAAGTTTGGCTTCCGCATCAGTTAAATCACTTATAGCCTGGTCATACACAGCTTTAACTGTAGCCCGTGAAACATATGATGCATCACTAACCACTGTTGTTGGTGTCAGCACTATTGGCACCGCCAAATTCGAAGAAGGAGTGCCATCGTTATAAGCTTTTCCGTAAAGCCTTGCTAAATCAAAATACATTAAACCACGTATAAATTTAGCCTCCCCCTCAGTTCTGTCTTTATCATCGGGTACAACCTTGCTTAAATTAGCCAATACGTTATTTGCTAAGTTGATAGTTTGATAGCCCCTAAGCCAGGTATCTTCCACAAAACCGTTATCAACAATGATTTTTTGGTTAACCATCTGGGTTAACTCCTGGAAAGTACCTGTCCAATTGACAATCGCTTGCGTAGCCATAAGATCTGAGTACATAAATATATCGCCAGCATACAGATCTGATTGCGCCATTCTGTTATAGGTACCTACAAGGGTACTTTGAACATCCTTTGCCGTAACAATAGCCTGACTTTGATCAATGGAACCTGTAGGCTTTATATCAAGTGCTTTATTACACGCGGCCACGCTTACAGTAAGCGCAATTGCAGCAGTATATAAAAAATATTTTCTTTTCATTTCAGTAATTTTAATGTTATAAACCTACGTTAATACCAAATGTGATTGTGCGTGGCTGAGGGGCTGAATAGAAGTCGACACCTAAGTTGATGTTACCCGACTGGTAATCAGAATTAACCTCGGGGTCCCATCCTTTGTATTTGGTAATTAAAAATAAGTTATATGCATTTGCAAACACCCTCACTTTTTGTAATCCCAGCTTACTTATCGCTTTTTTAGGTAAAGTATATCCCAATGTTGCCGTTTTTAAACGTACATAAGAACCACTTGATAAGTACCTGCTTGATGGACTAACACCATTGCCATAAAATAACCTTGGCTCGGGCACATCAGTGATATCACCTGGTTTATCCCAATATTTTAACTGATCAACAGTTTGGTTATCGAAACCGTTACCAGCACTTGAGCTCATGTACTGGCCCGCACTATTGTATATTTTATTACCAAAAGATCCCTGAAAAGTGAATGATAAATCAATACCCATATAACTGAAGGAGTTGGTGAAACCACCAATATATTTAGGTGTTGGATTGCCCAATACTACGTTTTGCGCAGCATTAAAATCACTTGTTTTGGCGCGGTCAAGACTGCCATTAGCTTGCTTAGTGTTCAGATAATATAAGGCATCGCCGTTAGCAGGATCAACACCTGCATATTCACGGCCATAAAATACACCTATTGGTTGTCCTTCAATTACACGGTTCAAATCATTTGTCCCCAAAACCTGTTTGTTAACAAAAGTTATTATATTTTTATTATAGGCAGCGTTTAATGAACTGGTCCACTTAAATTTGCCAACGAAAATATCGCCTGACAGCTCAAGTTCGAAACCCTTATTATATAACTTACCTAAATTTTGCACCTGTGTTGAAGAGGGAACACCTGATGGGTTGGCAACTCCCAAAGTTCCGGGAAGATTTACATTCAATAATAAATCACGTGTGTTTTTTCTGTAATACTCAACAGTACCTGATAAGCGGTTGTTAAAAAATCCAAAATCCACACCTACGTCAAATTGCCCGGTAGTTTCCCATTTTAAGTTAGGATTACTGATTTGGGTAAACTGCTGTCCGGCAGTTCCGTTATAATTTGCCGGTGCAAACAAACCAAGAGACGCAAAATTACCGATTTCGGCATTACCGGTTAAACCATAACTGGCTCTTAATTTCAAGTTGCTTATCAAATTGCTGTCTTTTAAAAAATCTTCCTGAGATAAGATCCATCCTATTGAACCTGAAGGAAAAAAGCCATAACGATGATTAGGCCCAAATCTTGATGAACCATCGATCCTGGCACTTCCCGCTAACAAATACTTATCTTTATAAGCATAATTAGCTCTTAAGAAGTACGACAAGAAACTAAATGCTGTACTCAAGGAAGAACCATCGGTTTTAACTGCAGCGGCCGACAATTTTTTATAAGCATCAGATGGAAACTGATTTCCCTGAATGTCATTACCGGTAGTTGTTGATTTTTGATAACTTGTACCTAAAACCACATCAAGCGAGTGATCAGTACCGAACAGCGTCTTATAGCTAAAATAATTATTGGTGTTATAATTTAAAACTTGTGTAGTGGTGTTTTCGCCAAACCCATTATCAGTGGCTGTATTACGGAAAGTCAGCGCTCCGAAATAGCTGTCTTCCGCCTGATTTAATTGGTCAATACCAAACTCCGAACGGAAAGTAAGGCCCTTAACTATCTCCCAGTTTGCATAAACATTACCTATAGTACGATACACATTAGCTTTGTAAAAAGCATTATTTTTACTGATCAATGGATTATAATACAGCGGAAAATCTTCTGCTTCGCCAGGTAAAGTACCACTTATTAAACCGCTGCGGGGGTCAATTAACGGCGAAATTGGTGAGAGGGCAACGATTTGCAATGGAGTACTAAAAGCATTATCGTTAGATACCCTGTCATTTATAGTATTAGCAAAGCTAAGGTTCATCCCTATACTAAGCCTTTTATCTATTTTAGTATCCAGGTTTAATCTTCCCGAATATCTTTTAAAGTGGTTACCTATCAATATACCTGCTTGATCCAAATATTGACCACCCAAATAGTATGTTGTTTTTTCATTACCACCAGATATATTCAGGTCATAAATTTGCTGCGGTGCACTTTGAAATGCCTGGTTCTCCCAATTGGTGTTAATTTTTCCAGTTTTCCAATCATCAGTTCCAGCTGATAAAAAGGTAAGATTATCCTCAACATATGATTTATAATCGGCCAATGCATCGTCAAGTGTGTCATAATCCCCATTAGCATAATCCTGCTTGGCGGCGCCAACCCCGGCCCGCTGTTCAATTTGAACAAATTGCTTGGCATTAAGAAAATCCCGGTGCCTTGAAGGATTACTTTTACCATACTGCGCAGTAAAATTAATTTTGGCTGTACCAGCTTTCCCTTTTTTTGTTGTTATAACAACTACACCATTTGATGCACGCGCACCATAAATTGCTGATGCAGAGGCATCCTTCAACACCTGTATGGACTCGATATCATTAAAGTTAATATCAGCAAGCGGACTTGTTGAAGCAATTGTACTTGACAGGTCACTGGTAGTAATAGGCACACCATCCATAATATAAAGTGGTTGGGTACCGGCCGACACTGACGAAGTACCGCGAACACTTATCTTGATACCCTGCCCCAACTTTCCGTTATCAGCCTGCACCAAAACGCCGGCAGCTTTACCTTGTATAGCCTGCTCAACTGATGTAGTTGGTGTACCTTCTATTTCTTTAGATGTTACAGATGCTATAGAACCGGTGATGTTTGCGCGCTTCTGAGTACCATAACCAACCACAACAACTTCGGTAAGCTGTTTTGAATCGGCTGCTAACTGAACATTGACAACATTGCCATTAATTGGCTCTTCGGATAGTTTAAAACCCAAAAAATTAAAAGTCAAAATTTTGGCGGTTGATGGCACACTAAGCTTGTAACCACCATTAATATCGGTTTGGGTGCCCAATCCGGTGATTCCCTTTACGGTTACGCTTACTCCAGGTAAGGGTGAGCCGTCTTTCTGATCCGTTACTTTACCTGTAATAACCCGGTTTTGGGCAAAACCAAGGGTAATACAAGTACATAACAACAGGATTGTTAGTAAATGTTTCTTCATAAAAGTTAATATTGTTAATTAAGAAAGTAAGTTCGTAAAAAAAATGTGCAAAAACAACAAAAGCCTTAAAAATACGTTACGTCCATTACAAAAATGTTATTATCGCACATTAAAACAATAACACTCAGTTAAAACAGCATTAATATCTGTCCTTTTTCAACTTTATCACCGGGCTTTATCAAGATCTTTTCTACTGTTACATCGGCCGGCGATTTGATAATATTTTCCATTTTCATGGCTTCAAGAACAAAAAGATTATCACCTTTTTTTATATTATCTCCTTTATTTACAAACACTTTAAGCACTAAACCCGGCATTGGTGCCTTTATCTCACTGATCCTGGCATTGTTTAAGTTACTAAATCCAAGTTTATCAAGAAGTATATCAAACTGATCTTTAGCCTTTAGATGATAGGTGTGGCTATTAACCTTTATTTCAGCAGTTTTTTCGCTACCGTTAAAATTAACTATCTCGACATTATATGAACGGTTATTTTCAATAACGTGATAGACAGCCGGTTTTAACTGTTTGACATCCGCGTCTCTTTTAACCCCGTCAACAAGCAAATCTCCGGCAGCAGTCCTTTCGACTTCGATACTGTACAGGTCATTAACATTTAATTTGTACATAGGATTTAGATTTGGTGATACGCGGTTTACATGCAAATTATTTCACCGCTGACATAAAACTAAAGATATTAATTAAATCGCAACGAAACAATGAACAAACTAAATCCTTAACTGACAGTTTGAAGAAAAAATCACCGTGAAAGATGAGGGTAAATAAGGAACCTATTGAGTAAAAATATACTGGATTAAATTTGCACCCATTTTAAGGGCCTTTTGGCGGGCTTCCTGGGTGTCACCGGCATAAGTGCCATAATCCTCCCAACCATTGCCCAAATCGCACTCATAGGTGTAAAAACATACAACCCTGCCTTTGTATATCAAACCAAAACCCTGGGCACGTTTGCCATCATGCTCATGAATTTTTGGCAGGCCGTTAGGGAAGTCATACTTTTGATGATAGATGGGGTGATTAACCGGCAACTCAACAAAATCAAGCTCAGGAAATACCTTTTTCATCTGCGGACGGATATATTGATCGAGCCCATAATTATCATCAATATGCAAAAAGCCGCCACCGGTAAGATATTTGCGCAGGTTACGGGCCTCCTGATCGGAGAAAATCACGTTGCCATGCCCCGTCATAAAAGTAAAAGGATAATTAAATAACGAGGCACTACCTGCTTCCACTACCTCATCGTCGTCATCAAAATTGGTTTTGAGGTTTTCATTACAAAATTTGATGAGGTTAGGTAAAGCGGTGCGGTCGCCATACCAATCGCCGCCTCCATTATATTTGAGGCGGGCAATTTTATAGGCAGGAACATTAAAGCTGCTCATTGCTATAGCCGCAGATAAAACAACCAATGCTAACCTAATTCTTTTCATACCCTGTTTAAAAAATTCACTTCAAAGCAGGCCTCCAAAGCAGCAGTTTCAGTACGCAGGCGGCTTGTACCTAAAGATATTGGTTTAAACCCATTGTGCAAAGCCTTATCAATCTCGGCAGGGGCAAAATCCCCTTCCGGGCCTATCAATATTAAATAACGCCCCTGCAACGCCAATTCGTCTTTCAAATTCGATTTATCACCGGGTTCGCAATGGGCAATAAATTTTTGCCCATCAAAAGGTTTATCCAATAGCTGGCTTAGCGTTAAAGGCTCGTTTAATACCGGATGATATGCTTTAAGGGATTGTTTGATAGCCGCCGTAATGATTTTATTTAAACGCTCAACCTTGGCTTCCTTACGTTCTGAGCGCTGGGTGACGATCAATGATACTTCATCGATACCTATCTCTGTAGCTTTTTCCAAAAACCACTCCAGGCGTTCAATATTTTTAGTTGGTGCTACCGCGATATGCAGGTAATGACTGCGTTTTTCAAACCCGGTAGTTACCGACGTTATTTTAAGAATGGTACGTTTAGGGTGCGCGTCATGGATCTGGGCGGCATACAGTCCTCCCCTGCCATCAATCAACTGTACTTTATCGCCTGTTTCAAGGCGCAGTACACGTATAGCGTGTTTGCTTTCCTCTTCGCTAAGAAAGTATTGGGGATGGGAGGCGTCAATATCAGGTGTATAAAAAAGTTGCATTATGGGTAAGCAGATTAATGTAAATCTACTGCATCTTCTTCATTTATCAGTAATTCGAGTTTAACTGATTCGATATTCTGATCTGATTTTTTTAGTACGGTGATATTATATCCGTTAGATTCCTTCTGCTCGCCTACATCCGGGATCTTGCCGAAGATATCTCCAAGCCAGCCCGATACGGTGTCAAAATCGCCATCTTCGGGTAAATCATGAGGCAAGTGCTCGTTCACATCATAAATTGATGCGAGCGCATTTACAACAAACTCACGCTCATTAATCTTTTCAACAATAGGCTTTTCCTCATCATACTCATCCTGGATCTCACCTACAAGTTCTTCTACTATATCTTCCAGCGTAACCATACCGGCAGTACCGCCAAATTCGTCAAGCACAATGGCTATCTGAATGCGCTTTTGCTGTAGCTCGGCCATCAGGTCATTGATCTTTTTTGTTTCGGGGATGAAATATGGCTTGCGGATAATATCCTTCAACACGATCTCTTCATTGCGGGCCAGCAGTGGTAAAATATCCTTAGCATGCACAATACCGATGATCTTATCTATCACATCATCGTAAACAGGCATCCTTGAATATCCTTCATCAATGATCATGTCCAGCAACTCTTGTTTGGTTGAGGCAATATCTACACCCGAGATCTTGGTACGTGGTACCATAATGTTTTTAACCACACGCTCGTTAAAATCAAACACATTCTGGATCAGTTCATGTTCATTTGAGTCGAGCGCACCAGTTTCCTTACCTTGCTCCAGCAAATATTGCAGTTCTTCAGAGCTGTGATGGGTTTCACCACCTTCAACAGAACTTATGCCCAATAATTTTAAAATAAAATTGGCAAAATTGTTAAGCACCCATATAGCCGGCCTGAAAACCACAAAGAAAAATCTCAGTGGCAATGAAACGGCCATTACCGTACGTACCGATTTCTGGATGGCTAACGATTTAGGCGCAAGCTCACCAAAAACGATGTGCATGATGGTAATAAAGCTGAAAGCTAAGATATGACTGGCCGTAATATAACCTGGAGAAAGGGTTATACCCACACTCAGGAAAGCGCGGATCACGAGGTTGGTGGCAACTTCTTCGCCCACAACACCGAGGGCCAGTGAAGCAATGGTAATACCCAGCTGTGTGGCAGCCAGGTAACCATCTAAATTATGCAGTATGCCCCGGGCAACTTTGGCAACGCCGCTGCCCCCCTTGGCTTTAATTTCAATTTGCGAACCCCGAACCCTCACCATGGCAAACTCGGCGGCTACAAAAAAGCCATTGAGTAACACCAAAAATATGGTAGCGAAAATGTAAAATAAACTAATCTCGTAATGTGCGGGGTCCATTTATTTTATGATTGATACACAGGGAACGTAGACTTGTACAGCTCCAAACTCTCATTTATCACTTTATGAGCATAACGTACACCTAACAAATGTTCGATAGTTACGTTTTTGCCTTCTAACTTCTTGTAGTCTTTAAAAAAGCGAACAATTTCGGTCATGGCATGCGGAGGCAGCTCATTTAAATCGTTAATGTAATTTACAGACATGTCGTTTTTAGCCACAGCTATGATCTTATCGTCCTGCTCACCATTATCAACCATGTGCATTACGCCTACTACCTTAGCCTCAATGATCGACATCGGGAAAACATCAATAGAGCAAAGCACAAGGATATCCAAAGGATCTTTATCATCACAATAAGTTTGAGGGATAAAGCCGTAGTTAGCCGGGTACATTACCGATGAAAATAATACACGATCGAGTTTTAACAAACCTGACTCCTTATCAATTTCATACTTTGCTTTTGAACCTTTAGGGATTTCAATGATAGCGTTTACTACTTCAGGAATATTATCACCCGGTGAAACCTGGTGCCATGGATGTTGAGTACTCATTTATTCTTTTTTATAGTATAAAAATATTATTAACTAATCTACTTTTTCTTTTTCGCTCTTTTCAGCAAATTTCTTCCTAACGTAAGCAATAACCAGCGGAATTGTTGTAACTACAATCAATCCAAGTACAATATACTGAAGGTAATCCTTTAATTGGGGGAACTTTCGCCCTAAAAAAAATCCTCCCAGGGTAAACACGCACACCCAAGCTACGCTGCCAATAAGGTTAAAAATAGAAAACCTTTTGATGTCAACCTTAACAACTCCTGCAAATATAGGGGCAAATGTTCTAACAATAGGGAAAAATCTCCCTAAAATAAGCGCCATCCCCCCATGCTTGTTGTAAAATTCGCTGGCCAGCACCACGTAGCGCTTCTTAAAAAAAAGCGAGTCGTTTTTATTGAACAACACCGGCCCCGTTCGGTAACCAAACCAGTAACCAGTAAAGTTGCCTAATACACCAGCGCCTATTAGCGACAGTACCAGCGTAGTTATAGAAACATCAACTTTACCCGCCGCACACAATAAACCCGCCATAAACAGCAGATAATCGCCGGGCAAAAAGAAACCAAAGAATAAACCGGTTTCGGCAAAAACAACAATAAGCAAGAGATAAAAACCACCCCTGCTTATTATGGATTGAGCGTCAGTTAAATTTTGAAGGTATTCCCAAAAACTTTCCATTCACTATATCTGTAAAACTACAAATATTATATCAATTTGCAGTTATTAATACTGATTATATGAAACGGGCTATAAGATCGGGATAAACGCCTATAAGGATTGTAGCTAATGCCGAAACTGCAAATACAACTCTGTAGTAAACCGGCACCGTAAGTTCTGCACGTTCGCCATCACGGAAATACATTGCAATGATAACCCTGAAATAGTAGAAAATACTAATGATAGCGTTAATTACAGCTATAATAACCAAACCGATATGGTAACGGCTTACCGCTCCCGAAAACATGAAGAACTTACCAATAAAGCCTGCAGTAAGCGGGATACCGGCTAATGAAAGCATAGCCACAGTTAATACAAATGCAAGGAAAGGGTTCTTTTTTCCAAGCCCGTTAAAGCTTTCAAAGTTATCGCTTCCACCTTGCTGCTGCACCAATATTAAACCACCAAATGCTATGATTGATGCTATTGAGTAAGCAGTAGCGTATACAAACACTGAATTTCCCGAAGCAGCGCCTAACGATACAATAGCAAATAAAAGGTACCCAGCATGCGAGATACTTGAAAATGCCAGCATCCTTTTAAAGCTTTGCTGGTATAAAGCAGTGATGTTGCCTATAAACAAGGTGATGATAGTGATCACCAATAATATAGGTGTCCAGAAATCAGATAGTGGCTGGAAACAGGCAGAGAACAGACGCAGGAAGGCTGCGAAGCCCGCTGTTTTTACAACTGTAGACATGAACGCGGTAATCAGTGTAGGTGCGCCTTCATATACGTCCGGAGTCCAGAAATGGAAAGGTGCAGCACCTACTTTAAAGCATAAACCTACTATTAGAAGGGCTATGCCTGTATAAAACATCGGGTCGATATGCGGATGATTAATTACATACTCCCTGATAGCATCCATATTAAATGAACCTGATGATCCGTATAATAAAGCCATTCCAAAAAGCAAAAAGCCTGTTGAAAAAGCGCCCATCAGGAAATATTTTAAAGCTGCTTCGTTTGATGCAAAATCACTCTTTTTAATACCGGCGAGGATGTATAAGCTAACTGACATGATTTCGATGCCGATAAACAACATCACCAGGTTATTAAATGAAACCATTACAATAATGCCGGCCAACGAAAACAGGATAATGGCATAATACTCGGCAGTGTGCCTGCTGATCCTTTCAAAGTAGCCTTTTGACAGCAGCAGGATCAGGATAGTAGATATAATGGTAACACTTGAAAATACAACAGAAAAATTATTGAACAGCAGCATGCCGGTATAAAGTGGCTGGGCTGTATCTTTTGAAGTCCATTGGCAAATTGCAAAACCTAAAGCAGCCAGTAATCCTATAACAGTAACGGGCAGCAAAGCCTTTTGCGCTTTATATAACCCTAAATACAGCAGCACTATAGGTAAAACAGATATGATGATTATAGTATTCATTCTTTTCTTTAAAATCTTAAACCTACATTGTAAACTTTGAACCTATCTGGTTTACCAGTTGCGTTACCGCAGCCTCAGATATATGCAGAATAGGCTGAGGATAAATGCCTAATACAATTACCAGGACACAAATTAAACACAACGTAAACTTTTCAGTACCGCTAACATCGGTAAAGGTAGCCGTAAGCGCATTAGTTTCGCCCTGCATTACATTTTTGTACATGCGTAACATGTAAACCGCACCAAAAATAATGGTCAAGCCGGCTATAGCTGCCAATACAAGATTTACGTAGTGTTGTACACTAAAATCAAATACACCTTTTAGCAACAGGAACTCGCCAATAAAACCATTGGTAAGCGGTAAACCCACTGTACCCAATAATATAATTAGGAAGCCTATTGCAAACCTTGGAGCTACCTTCGCGATGCCGCCAAGCTGGCTTATCTCGCGGGTGTTTAGCCTGCGGCTGATGATATCCCAGATAAAGAACATACCAACAACGTTGATACCGTGGTTAAGCATCTGGATCATGGCACCCTGAACACCGTCAATATTCCAGGCAAAGATACCTGCGGCAATCAGGCCAACGTGTGCTATTGATGAATAAGCAACCAGTCGCTTACCATCCTTTTGCTTAAAGGCGATAATTGAAGCGTATACAACACCGATAACACCGAGGATCATAGCCAAAGCCTGGAAGTGGAAAAAGCCAAGCGGAGCGTTAGGGATCATCCAGCGGATAACGCCGTAAATACCCATTTTAAGCATGATACCCGATAGCATCATGGTACCGCCTGATGGCGCTTCGGTATAAGTATCCGGCTGCCAGGTATGGAAAGGGAACAAAGGCATTTTGATGGCAAATGCCAGGAAGAATGCCCAGAAGATCCAATTCTGGTGTTTAACATCCAAAGTCATTTTATAAAAGTTGTGGATGTCAAAAGTTTTGTCGGGTGATTGCAGGTACAGGTAGATAATACCTACCAGCATGAACAGTGAACCGGCAAACGTGTAAATGAAAAACTTAATGGTGATACGGATGCGGTTTTCACCTCCCCAAAGGGCACAGATGAAATAGATAGGGATTAGCGCCGCTTCCCATCCAACGTAAAACAAAAATCCGTCGAGGGCGGTGAACACAACCAGCATGCCGGCTTGCATAAACAAAATGAGGCCATAAAAAGCACCCTCGTTTTTATATTGGTGCTGATAGGTTGTTAAAATAATTAAGGGTACAAGCACAGAGGTCAATAAAACCAGCACCATGCTAATCCCGTCGATACCGGCACTAAAGTAAATTCCATAACTGCTGATCCACGGCGCATCGATAACAAATTGGGTTGATGCATCCGGAACAAACTTGCTTAAAAATATAAGCGCTATTACCAGTTGGGCAACAGAGAAAAATAATGCAGCATGTTTAGCTATCCCGTTTTTAAGCAGGGCAACTATAAGGGCGGCAACTATTGGCAAAAAAAGTAATATACTAACGGTCATTTTTATGTTGCTAAACGCTTATCGTTTATATTTTAGTTAATCCAAATACGCTATACAGTAGTACCGCGATAATTCCCAGTACCATTATGAATATGTAAAAACCTACGTTACCAGTTTGCAGCAGGCGCAGGCCTTTACTGGTTTCAATTGTTCCTTTACCAATCCCGTTCACCAAACCATCGATACCTAAACGCTCTATGATATTATAGAAGAAGTCTGAAAGCCAGTCGAGCGGTTTACGAACAATCAGGTCATAAAGCTCGTCAAGATAAAACTTGTGGTATGATAAAGTGGTCAATGCTGGGCGCTCCTCGGTATCGGCAACTGGTACACTGCCATTCTTGGCATATTTAACATAGGCATAAAGCATAGCTGCCAAAGCCAGTGCAACAGAAGTGCCCATTAGTCCCCACTCAAGGCTGGCAGACATATGGTGCTCGCCCAGTATCTCAGTCGACTTGGCAAATACAGGTGCAAGGAAGTGCTCCAACTCGTGGTGCCCACCCATAACTTCCGGCACGCCAATAAAACCACCCACTATTGAAAGAATAGCTAAGATGATAAGCGGAACAAGGATGGTTGGAGGCGATTCGTGCAGGTGATGTTCCTGGTCATGCGTACCGCGGAACTTACCGTAAAAAGTAAGGTACATCATCCTGAACATATAGAAAGAGGTAAGCAATGCAGTGAAAGCACCTACAGCCCAGAATACCGGGTTATGCGCATAAGCATGTGCCAGGATCTCGTCTTTAGAAAAGAAGCCTGCAAATGGAGGGATACCCGCGATAGCGATGGTACCGATCATCATAGTGATGAAAGTAACTTTGATCTTTCCTTTTAATCCACCCATTTTACGCATATCCTGTTCACCGCTCATAGCGTGGATCACAGAACCTGCACCAAGGAATAATAAAGCTTTGAAGAAAGCGTGTGTTAATACATGGAAGAAAGCACCGGTATAAGCGCCAACACCCAGGCCTAAAAACATATATCCTAATTGTGATACTGTTGAATAAGCCAACACCTTTTTAATATCTGTTTGCGTTAATGCGATCAATGCCGCGATAAGTGCCGTTGCCAAACCTACATAAGCGATGATCCCCATCGTATCAGGCGATAAAGTGTAGAATATGTTTGAGCGGGCAATCATGTAAATACCAGCAGTTACCATGGTAGCAGCGTGGATCAAAGCCGAAACCGGTGTTGGACCGGCCATTGCGTCAGGCAACCAGGTAAATAACGGCAATTGCGCCGATTTACCGCAGGCACCAATAAACAACAATATAGTGATTATAAACAGCGGGCCTGAGCCTGACTTCATAGTAGCCACCTTTGGAAAGATCTCCGCGAACTGGATACTGCCGAAAACATAAATTATAGTGAAGATGCCTAATAAAAAGCCAAGGTCACCGATGCGGTTCATTACAAAAGCTTTCTTAGCTGCATCTGCATAATCAGGGTTCGTAAACCAGAAACCGATAAGCAGGTATGAGCATAAACCTACTCCTTCCCATCCAATAAACATGATGAGGTAGTTTGAGCCTAAAACCAGCAGTAACATGAAGAACACGAACAGGTTCAGGTAAGCAAAAAACTTTCCGAAACCTTCATCATCATGCATATAACCTATTGAATACAGGTGGATCAGGAAACCAACGCCTGTAATGATCAGCAGCATGATAGAACTTAACTGATCGATCAGAAATGCGAAAGGGAATTTCAGCGCACCAACTGCAAACCATGTAAAGTAGTTAACGTTGATAGCAGCTCCGGTTGATTTAACCTGGAAGAAAACCGCAAGACTTAAACCAAATGATACCAGTACCAGTAAACTGCCAATAAAGCCAATTACACTTTTTGATAACGAATTACGGCCAAGTCCGTTTATAACAAAACCGGCTAACGGTAATATAGGAATAAGCCAGATATATTTATCCATGTTCGATGTTGTACGTTTTACGCGTTACGTTATACGTTTTAAATTATCAGATCCTTCATTACCAGGATTAAGTAGTCCGCTTTCAAACATCTCTGTATAGTTGGGGATTACTTCGTACCTCGCAATGACGTTTAATATTTTTTAATTCAGTCAATTATTCAGTTTCGAAATCATGATTCGAAACCTACCACTTCAACCTGTTCAGTACGTTGATATCAATCGAGTTAGTGTTACGGTAGATCATTACGATGATAGCCAAACCTACTGCAACTTCGGCAGCGGCCAGCGCCATGATAAAAAATACGAACACCTGCCCGGTAGCATCGCCCCTGTATACCGAAAACGCGGTAAGCAAAAGGTTAACCGAGTTAAGCATCAACTCAACCGACATGAAGATCACGATAGCATTACGGCGGATCAATACGCCCATTACGCCTATAGCAAAAATGATTGTGCTTAACAGTATGTAATGATTAAGCGGCACGGCGTGCATAGTATTTGTTAAACTTTCCATTATGCTGCTTTAGGTTCTTTTTCTTTAGTAGCCAATAATACCGCGCCTACCATTGCTGATAACAACAATACCGACGACACTTCAAAAGGCAATAAAAATTCGTTGAACAATACTTTACCGAGGTTTTTTACAAGGCCCAGGTCGGGATTTTGCAATATTACCGGGTTTGACGTACCTATCAGTTTAAGCGATGATGCAACAGCTACGGCTAAAATGCCACCGCCAAAAACACCTGCTACCTTAACCATAAATGGTTTAACAGGTTCGCTCTCTTTATTAAGGTTAATAAGCATCAGCGTATACAGGAATAATACCAATATAGCACCCATGTAAACAATGAAATTCACAATTGCCAAAAATTGCGCATTAAGCAAAATGTAGTGTATGGTGAAAGTGAAAAAAGTAAGGATCAGATATAGGATACTATGTACCGGATTTTTGGCCGAGATTACCAATATCGAAAAGAATATGGACAAAAATGCGATGAAGTAAAATGTACTCATGTTTTTATTTACAAAATACCTTTACCATTTTAGGCAGGGCAAAGGTATAAAACTTCTTTATTGATTTAAGGGCGCTTCTACTAATTTGTCTTTACCGTAAATAAAATCCTTCCTTAAGTAATCGGCAGGAACAATATCACCGTCAAGATAAATAGCTTCCTTAGGGCAGGCCTCTTCGCACAAACCGCAAAAAATGCAACGCAGCATGTTGATTTCATAAACAGCAGCATACTTCTCTTCGCGATATAAATGCTCTTCCCCTTTCTGGCGCTCAGCAGCTGTCATGGTAATAGCTTCCGCAGGGCATGACAATGCGCAAAGGCCACAGGCTGTGCAACGCTCTTTACCGTTCTCATCACGTTTTAAAGAGTGCATACCACGGAAGTTTTCCGAAAACTCACGCTTTTCTTCAGGATAACTGATGGTTACCGGCTTTTTGAAGAAGTGTTTCATTGTTGTGGCCAGGCCGCCAACAATAACAGGCAGGTAAGCGCGCTCCAACAAAGTGAGTGGCTTAACTTCCAGTACTTTTCGTTTATTGCTTAATGATTCCATTTGATTAATATCCAAAGTGTGTAAGTAATGTGCTGCCCACGCCGGTAAGCACTATATTGGCAATAGCCAAGGGTATTAATATTTTCCATCCCAGATCCATCAACTGGTCATAACGGAAACGCGGGATTGTCCAGCGTACCCACATGAAAAAGAAGATGGAGAAGAATATCTTACCAAATAATACAACCACACCAATAAGCGGCGCAATGGTAGGGCCTGTATGTGCAGCCACCCAATCCATACCAGGGTAGTTATAACTGCCCCAGTACAGGGTAGCCATTACTGCCGATGAGATGAACATATTAATATACTCGGCAAAAAGGTAAAAACCTAATTTCATTGATGAATACTCGGTATGGTAACCGCCTACAAGCTCGGTTTCGCACTCAGGTAAATCGAATGGAGAGCGGTTGGTTTCGGCAAAAGCACAAACGATGAACAGCAAAAAGCCAAGTGGCTGCCTCCAAACGTTCCAGGCAAAACCGTGTTGTTGCTCGGCAATTTCTTTAAGGCTTAAAGTACCGGTAAGCATCAGCAGCGCGATGATGGATAAACCCATCGAAATTTCGTAGCTGATATTTTGAGATGCAGCGCGGATAGCGCCTAATAACGAGTATTTATTATTTGATGCCCAGCCCCCAATCATGATGCCATAAACACCTAACGATACTACACCAAAAATATAAAGTACACCTACGTTGATATCGGTAACCTGCAAATCAAAAGTATGACCGCCGATTTGGATAGCTGATCCCCAAGGAATAACAGCCGAACCGATGCAAGCAGTTAATATAGCCAGCGAAGGGCCAACAATGAACAGAAAGCCTGTAGCATTTGTAGGGATGATCTCTTCTTTCAAAAACATTTTACCACCATCGGCAAGGGGTTGTAAAATACCCCATGGACCTGCGCGGTTAGGACCTATCCTATCCTGGAAAAATGCGGCAACTTTACGCTCGGCATAAGTTGAGTACATGGCCACAACCAGGCTGATAGCGAAAATAATTACGATCAGTACGATCCTGAATATTAAATCGGCGGTTTCCATTATAAGCGGGTCTCCCTTTCAAATTGTTCTTTATTGGCTTCCATCAGTGCCGGGTTGGTTTTAACAACCGGCAACGGTGTAAACTCGTAATGGTTAGAGCTGATAACAGACTGATTCGATACCTTACGCGGACCCTCAATTACCCAATCAGCAGTTTTCTTTTTATCGAAACGGCAGGTATTGCAGATAAATTCTTCAACTTCGCCATAGACATCTTTCCTGCCGGTTACCCTGATCACATCCTCACCTTTGTACCATAAAGTAACTTTACCACAGCATTTATCGCAATCGCGGTGTGCTTCAACCGGTTTGGTGAACCATACACGGTTTTTAAAGCGGAAAGTTTTATCAGTTAAAGCACCTACCGGGCAAACGTCAATCACGTTACCTGAAAAATCGTTATCAACAGCTTTGCTGATATAAGTAGAAATTTCAGAATGATCGCCCCTGTTCAGGATACCGTGTAAACGGGTATTAGTGATCTGATCGGCAGTGAACACACAACGGTAGCAAAGGATGCAACGGGTCATGTGCAGCTGGATCTTATCGCCGATATCAATTTTTTCAAATGTGCGACGGTCAAACTCGTAGCGGGTTTTAGCGGCACCATGTTCAAAACCAAGATCCTGCAGATGGCATTCGCCGGCCTGATCACACACAGGGCAATCAAGCGGGTGATTGATCAGCAGCATTTCTACCACACCTTTACGGGCTTCAACAACCTCGGGCGAAGTAATATTTTGCACCTCCATCCCATCCATAACACCGGTACGGCATGAAGCCACCAGCTTAGGCATAGGGCGCGGATCTTTTTCAGATCCTTTGGTAACCTTAACCAAACAGGTACGGCATTTACCGCCACTACCTGCCAGTTTAGAGTAATAGCACATAGCAGGCGGAACAATATCGCCCCCTATTTGCCTCGCGGCATTCAGGATGCTTGTTCCGGGTTCTACATCAACGGTTATTCCGTCTATTGTTACTTTCATTGACATTTAATAATAACGTCGTTTGTTAATTTCTAAAATCTCTGTTTTCAAACCAAGGCTTAAAAACTGCCGTCATTGTGAACCAGCTTTGCAAACACGCCCTGTATAGTCCGCGATGCTTCGTGCCTCGCAATGACGCTTTATTATTTACGCAGTCTCCACAACTTTCAACGGATCAGCATAATGTGCCAAACCGTAGTTTCTTGAAGTTGCTTCGCTTGCGTTAGTTACGTGCCATTCAAACTCATCCCTGAAATGGCGGATAGCGCTGGCCACGGGCCACGCTGCCGCGTCACCCAGCGGACAAATGGTATTTCCTTCTATTTTCTTTGATACATCAACCAGCAGGTCCATGTCGCTCATTTTTCCATGACCATATTCCAGGCGATGCAATACTTTTTCCATCCAGCCGGTACCCTCACGGCAAGGCGAACATTGTCCGCAGCTTTCATGATGATAAAAACGGGCGAAGTTCCAGGTATTACGTACAATACAGGCATCTTCATCATAAGCGATGAAACCGCCCGAACCCAACATAGTACCGCTTACGAAGCCACCATCTGATAATGACTCATAGCTCATCAAACGGGCTTCGTTATTGATAGTTTTCAGGATCAGGTTAGCCGGCAAAATCGGCACTGATGAACCACCGGCAACAACAGCTTTTAAGCGTTTGCCATTGGCGATACCACCGCAATACTCATCCGAATAAATAAATTCTTCAACAGGTAAACCGAGATCAATTTCATAAACACCCGGTTTTTTCAGGTTACCACCAGCCGAGATCAGCTTAGTGCCTGTACTACGACCTATACCTAATTTAGCATACTCGTCGCCACCTTCGTTAATGATAGGTACAACAGCAGCAATTGATTCAACGTTGTTAACTACAGTAGGGCAGCCATACAAACCGGCAATAGCGGGGAACGGCGGTTTAATACGCGGATTACCACGTTTACCTTCCAATGATTCTAACAGTGCAGTTTCTTCACCGCAGATGTAAGCACCGCCACCAGGTTGAACATAAAGTTCAAGATCATAACCGCTACCCAATATATTTTTTCCTAAGAAACCTTTTGCTTTTGCTTCGGCAATGGCCCTTTCCAGGATCCTTACCTGTGGCATCATCTCACCACGCAGGTAGATGTATGATGTATTAGCACCAAGCGCGAAGCTTGACACGATCATTCCCTCAATTAATAAGTGAGGGATATAGGTCATCAGATAACGGTCTTTAAAAGTTCCCGGCTCCGATTCGTCACCATTGCAAACCAGGTAACGTGCTACGCCTTCAGGTTTAGCCAAAAAGCTCCACTTCATACCTGTAGGGAAACCCGCACCACCACGGCCGCGCAGACCTGATTTTTTAACCTCTTCAACAATTGCCTCGGGCGACATGGTTTTTAATGCTTTTTCAACAGAAGCATAGCCACCTTTTGAGCGGTAAACATCAAATGTATTGATGCCGGGTACGTTTATATGTTCTAAAAGTAGTTTCCGTCCCATAATTTAATTCTTAGCTTTCGCTTTTAAATCGCTGATCAATTTATCTACCGATTCATTGGTCAGGTTTTCATAAAAAGTATATTCAGGGCCAATCTGTAATACCGGTCCAAAACCACAGGCAGCAAGGCACTCCACCCCTCTCCAGCTAAATAAGCCGTCGGGAGTAACTTCACCTTCTTTTACACCAAGGGTTTCCTCAATATGATCCATGATCTTTTCGGCACCTACCAGGCAGCAACCGCTTGTACGGCAAACTTCCAGTACGTACTTGCCTTGCGGGCGTAAAAAGTACATGGTATAAAATGTAGCAACCTCATACACCTCAATAGGTAATATGCTCAAATATTCAGCAACCTTATCCATTGCAGGCGCGCTTACCCAACCAAATTCAGCCTGTACCAGGTGAAGGATTGGCAGTAAGCCCGATTTTTGTTTTCCCTGCGGATAACGGCTAACTATTTCATCAAATTTGCTGATCAGTACCGGCGAAAATTCTACCGGCTCCTGAGCTTCGTCAACTCTAAGCATCTAACTCTCCGGCTATAACGTTTAAACTACTCATGTTAATAATAGCATCTGATAATAACATACCACGGCTCATTGGCGCATACATCTGGTAATTGATGAAGCTTGGCCTGCGGAAATGCAAACGATACGGTGAACGGCCACCATCATTAACCAGATAAAAACCCAGTTCGCCGTTAGCACCCTCAACCGAATGATAAACTTCGGTGGTTGGGGTTGGAATTTCGCCCATCACAATTTTGAAGTGATAGATCAAAGCTTCCATGTTATTATATACTTCCTCTTTCGGAGGCAGGTAAAACTCAGGTACATCGGCATGGAAAATGTCGCCAGGCTCTTTATCAAGTTTAACAAGCGCCTGCTCAATGATCCTTAAGCTTTGCCACATTTCTTCATTACGAACTAAAAAGCGACTGTAAACATCTCCATTGTCGCCAACAGGTACTTCAAATTCAAAGTCTTCATATGACGAGTATGGGTTCATAGCCCTTACATCATAATCAACGCCTGTAGCACGCAAGATTGGGCCGGTCCAGCTGTAACCTAATGCAGTTTCTGCGCTCACAGCGGCAACACCTCTTGTACGGTCAACAAAGATGCGGTTACGGTTAAACAGGCTTTCAAACTCTTTAAGCGTTTTAGGGAAGTTCTTTAAAAATGCACGCAGCTTGTCAAAAGCGCGACTATTAAAGTTACGTTCAAACCCACCTATTCGGCCAATATTGGTTGTAAGGCGTGAGCCGCAAACCTCTTCGTATATTTCATAAATAGCCTCACGCTGCTCCATCATGTAAAGGAAGCCTGTAAAAGCACCGGTATCTACACCCAATACACCATTACAAACAATGTGATCGGCAATACGGGCAAGCTCCATTACAATTACACGCAGGTAGTCTACCCGTTTTGGCGTTTGGATATTTAAAAGCTTTTCAACCGTCATGTGCCAGCCCATGTTATTGATGGGCGACGAGCAGTAGTTTAAGCGGTCGGTAAGTGGGGTGATCTGATAAAATGGCCTGTGTTCAGCAATTTTTTCAAATGCGCGGTGGATATAACCAATGGTTGATACACCGCTAACGATACGCTCACCATCAAGCTGGAGCACATTTTGAAACACGCCATGGGTTGCAGGGTGCGTTGGGCCCAGGTTTAGGGTTGAGAGCTCGCTTTGCGGATCGTTATCTGTGTATACAGGATGATTTTGCATCAGTATTGTTATTAGAGTCAAGAACCAGGAAGTGTAGAATCAAGATAATGACTTGTTCTCGCTTCTTAATTCTCAATTTCTTGATTCTATATTATGTTATCTTCCGAAATAGAAATCTTTCTTATCAACACGATTAGGGTCTTCCAAAGGAAACTCCTTACGCATTGGGAAAGCGGTCATATCGTCGACATTTAAAATACGGCGCAAATCCGGGTGGCCGTCAAAAATAACTCCAAAAAAGTCATAAGTTTCACGTTCCATCCAGTTAGCACCATCCCAAAGTACAGTAGCAGTTGGGATGTGTACATCAGCATCGGCCAGGAATACTTTGATCCTGATGCGGGTGTTGGTAGTAAGGCTATGCAGGTGGTAAATAACACCTATAGTTTTTTCCTGTTCAGGATAATGAATACCTGTAATATCTGTCAGGAAGGTAAATTTCAGCGCAGGATCAGTTTTCAGGAAAGCAAGCAGATCAATGATTGTCTCACGGCCTGTTTCAACGGTAAGCAATTCAAATGGCTCGCCAATAACGGTTACCAGGGCATCAAATTTATCGCTTATAGCTTTAATAAGCTGTTCATTAGGTATCTTAGCCATTATTGGATTCCGTATTTAGCTAACAATTCCTGGTATTTAGGCTCGTTCCTGCGGCGCAGGGATTCCGTTTTTACCAGTTCCTGAATATTAATAAAACCATCAATAATAGCCTCTGGCCTTGGCGGGCATCCTGGTACATAAACGTCAACCGGGATAACTTCGTCAATACCTTGCAAAACAGAGTAAGTATCAAATATACCACCGCTTGATGCGCACGCGCCAACAGCCATTACCCAACGGGGCTCGGCCATTTGCAGGTATACCTGGCGCAGCACAGGAGCCATCTTCTTGGCTATAGTACCCATAACCATTAACAAATCGGCCTGGCGTGGTGAAAAGCTTAAACGCTCGGCACCAAAACGCGAAAGATCATAGTGAGATGCCATGGTGGCCATAAACTCAATACCGCAACATGAAGTAGCAAACGGCAAAGGCCATAATGAATTTGAGCGTGCTATACCTATTACTTTATCAAGCGAGGTAGCAAAAAACCCGGCGCCTTCAACTCCGGCAGGGGCATCAACTAATTGAATATCACTCATTGAACTAAATTGATAGAAAAACCACCATCCACTAAATATGGATAATGGGAGCAAATTTACAATAATAACGATGTAAAATGTACACTATAGGCGTACAGGGGTTATATTTAGAATCAATCTAAATTTAATCCCAATCTAAAGCGCCCTTTTTAATTACGTAGATAAAACCCAGCAAAAGTGTAGCCATGAAAATGAACATTTCAATAAGGCCGGTAGTACCTAAAGCCTTAAAATTTACCGCCCATGGGTACATGAAAATCACTTCCACATCAAACAGCACAAACAAAATGGCAACAAGGAAATATTTAATAGAGATTGGTGTACGGGCATTACCCACCACCTCGATACCCGACTCAAATGGGGTCAGCTTATCTTTTGTTTTTCTTTTAGGCCCAATTTTATGTGTTACAAACATTGTTGTTACCACAAACCCTAAAGCCACCAACATTTGAAATATGATGGGTAAATAATTAACCGGTAAACTTTGTGCTTCCATGCTGCAAATATACTAATGCCTTAATAATAAAAAAGTGCGATTTATAAGGTTATTAATCATTTCTGCAATTCATTACCAATCTTGATAACTAAAATTGGCTCATTAAATCATTTTTGCAAATCCCATAAATAAAAAAGGCCTCTTTTTCAAGAGGCCTCCTTATATCAATTAAAGTTAATGTTATTTGCTTTTACCGGCTCCGCCTTTGCGTTGGAAGAAAGCTACCGCCTGTTTATTGGTCGGGTCATTTTCTCTCGCTTTAGTAAAGTTTTCAGTGGCTTTAGCATCGTCTTTTTCCTTAAACTCATAATAAGTGCCTAAGTAAACATAAGCGTTTGCAAGGCTCTTTTTAGTTTTGTCGTCCGGTGCTCCTTTAGTGGTCACAAGTTCGATGTATTTTTCATAAAATGGTTTTGCATAACCGTTAATGTTGTTACGATCTTTTTCTTTCATATCGTTAACATATGCACGGTAAAGGTAACCATCGGCAGTTGTTGGGCTTTTTTGATTTACATAGCTAAATGCTGAATCGGCCCTTACAAGCAATGAATCGGCATTTGGTTTCTTTTCATCATAACCAAAATAGTAGCTGATACCTTCGTAAAAATAGTCGGTCAATTTCACGTTGCGGCCAGCTTTCAAAGTAACCTGACGGTAAGCATCACCTGCCTGCTCGTATTTTTTCTGGTGATACAATGCTTTAGCAATTTCGCCGTAAACGTCGGTCTGGGTACTGTCAAGCTCCAATGCTTTTTTCAGGGTGTTGATACCAACTGAATCCTGACCTGAAGCCATCTGTAAACGCCCCTCGTATAAATAATCACGGGGGATGATACGTTTTGGATCAGCTTTTTGGAACCAGGTATTGATCGCAGTTAAACCTGCAGGGTAATCTTTATTTTCGTAAGCAGCATAAGCTAAATAACGATAAACCCTTGCATTAGAACTTGCTGATTTTGAAAGGTCCATTGCAACCTGTTGCAAAGTTTTATAATCACCTGCCAGGATCAGGAAGTCGGCATAACGCATTTGCGATTCTACTGACTGGTCGGTTAAGCTCAGGTATTGCTTGTAATGATCAACAGCTTCTTTAATCTTAGCTGAAGCCATTTTAGGATCAGTTAACGACCAACGCAAGTCAGTTTCCGCCCATTCGCGATAAGCAGGACCGTAGTTAGCATTGATAGCCAGCGCGTCTTTAAATTGCTGCTCAGAACCATCAAAGTTATTAGCAAACTTATACAACACACCGGTTGCAACTTTAGCGGCCGGGTTTTTAGGATCAAGCGTTGAGGCGTCAGAATAGTTTGAATATGCTTCATTACTTTTCAACACTGAACGATAAGCATCGCCTAAAGCGATGAGCAAATCAACATCTTTCGCGTTAACAGCTTTCCCTTTCGTAAGCACTGCAATCGCGGCGTCCGCATCAGCGGGTGTAACCTTTTTATCGGCAGATGTAGGCAGTAAATAAGATAAACCTACAAAAGTATAAGGTTTTGCATCCTTACCAGCCAAAGAAACAGCCTGGTTAAAATTAGTTGTAGCACCAGAGTTATCCTTATCTAAACGGGCAACAGCACCTAAACCGGCATAATTTAACGCAGATTTCGGATTTGCAGCAATCCCTTTATTGAAAACGACTTTCGCCGAATCAGAATAGTCCTGTTTAATGTACACCCAGCCCAAATAAAAGAAGTTTTCATCTTTGGTTGGTTGAGTTGTAGTAAGCGTTTTGAGCATCGACTCTGCTTTCTGATATTGTTCGGCGTCAATAGCTTTTTTGGCGTCGGCAAGACTTTGCGCAAAAACTGATGATGAACCTAAAAATACCAGTCCTAATGAAGCCTTAGCTATTTTACTGATCATTTTCATCTTTATTTAGTTATAGTTTACTTTTTAAAATTATCTCTCTTGTAGGAATGGAATCAGGCAACAAGCCCGATTTCAATATTATCCGCTGCCCCACATCACTTGCCAAGAAGGTAACAAAACCGGCGGCTAAACCTACCTTGCTCGAACAATTAATCATATATAATCCCCTGCTTAAAGGGTACTGTTTTAAGACAAGCGATTCTTGCGAAGGTTTAAAATACTCATTGGGATACTGCTTATTTCCCTCATCCTTAACCCCTACTACTTTCACTTTGTCAACATAATCCGCATAGGCTTTTGCAGGGTTATTAAGCCAGCTGAAACCTATAATCCCCATCGCATCCGGATGCTCACTTACATATTTAATAACTTCGATATTCGATTTAAGCGCGTAAATGTTTTTTTGTTTAAATTCTTTGTTTCCAGAGAAGTTCTTCAAATACCTTACCAAACTTGAATTTGGGTTATCAAAAACTATAGTTTTATTTCCGGCGCCTTCGCCGTTAAGCTCTTTTTTTAATTGAGCAACAGTAATAGCTGTATCGATTGACGTTTTATTAACTATCAATGTAATTGCATCAACCGCAAAAGGTACTACTTCAACACTCAACGAACGGCGGGTTATTATATTACGCTCCGCTGTATCCAGATCACGTGACAGTATAGCAACCCTTACGCTGTCATTTAACAACATATTTACAGCTTGGTTTTCTGTTTTATAAACAAATACCGGGTCGGCGTTGGGATACCGGCTTCTGTAAACATACTCTTCCTGTGCTACAATAGGCGAAAACGACTCATCGGCCACAAAAGTTGACCTCCCTGCATTGAAGCTATCGGTTGGTACAGATTTTACTTGTTTCTGCTTGCAAGCCTGTAAACCGGCTATCGAAACAACTAAAATCAATACATATACAACCTGTAATTTAATCTTCATACTGATCTTTCTTAAACAATCTTGAAAACCTTAAAATCGCGTAGCCAATTATAAACGCACCGAAAAGTAAACGTTGGTAATGTTGCAGCTGCAACGGGAGCGCATCCCAAAACATGATCATGAGACCTAAAACCAGGAAGCAAATAAATGCAGCAGTTCCTAAAATAAGCAAAAACCGCCTTTTGGGCGATTTTTGCTCTTTATTGTAATTAAATGGCATTCTTTATTCTTCAGATGCTAAAGTAAAGCTGATTGGAACACTGTACTGTACACGAACCGGACGACCGTTTTGTATACCTGGTTTCCATTTTGGTGAATTTTTCAATACACGAACTGCTTCTTCGTCGCAACCGCTGCCAATGCCCCTTACAACCTTAATGTCGGTTAAAGAACCATCTTTTTCCACAACGAAAGTACAAATTACACGTCCTTGTGTATTGTTTTCACGTGCTACAGCCGGATACCTGATGTTTTTGCTCAAGTAAGCTCCAAATTTCTCTAAACCGCCGGCAAATTCAGGAACCTGCTCAACCGAAGTAAAAATCTGGTTAGGATCAGCTTCAACAACTTGTTTAACGTCAGAGTTACCTACCGGCTCATCAATTCTGATGTCGGCGTTAGGATCACCTTTTTGGTCTTTCTGACCCGGATCTGCAACAGCAAGTTCTTTTACTGTTGGCGGATCTTTCTCCTTAACCTCGTTATCTGGTTTTACAACCGGAGGAGGGAAACGTACCTGATCAACCTTTGGTTTTGGTGGTTCAGGTGGCGGCGGAGGTGGTTTCTTGGTTTGGTCAACCGGTGGCGGAGGCAACAGAACTACGTCTGTTATCTTCACCTTTTGGTCCTTCTCTGGGATAAGACCTTTGATCTTGTTGATGATAGTTGGTAAAGCAACAATAAATACAAATACTACAACGCCTATAATTATTGACTTGCTTGTATTTTTTGAATTGTCCTTTCTCAGCTCGTAAGCGCCATAGGCCTTATTACGGCTACTAAAAACAACGTCGATCCATTCCTGCTTTAGTATGTCTAATTTTGATCCTAACATCTGTTAAGGCTTTAATGGAAATTAATAACGTTATTAAATACTATTTATTATCGTTGTACAAGCCGTCTTTCTTCAACAGGTCTATCTCCGGCTGCGATATATCAACGATACCGTAAGCCTGGATATTGGCTATGTTAATTTCGTCAAGCGTACTCACCATATTTTTATATTTTGATTTGTCGCTTGGCTTAATCACCACAAACATAAATTTGCCTGTTTTCTGCTGTACTTCTTTACTTTTTTCAATTAACGTTTTACGTAGTCCTTCCGGACCGAAATTGTCAATTGTTGGTGCTGACTTTCCTGGTTCGCCAATATACCACTCCAATTTATCGTCGCTGCCCAATAAAATGGTCATTGAACGTGAAGCGGCAATATCCATCTGATCCTTGGTGTGCTCATCCTTATCTGGCATGGCCAAATCCATCGCTTTTGATTTCGCAAGCGTAGTGGTCATAATGAAGAAGGTGATTAACAAGAAAGCCAAATCCACCATCGCGGTTAAATCTACACGGGTTGATGCCTTTTTACTGCGAACCTTCCCACCTTTGTGTTTGCCTCCCCCGGAGGTATCTAATTCTGCCATGATTTCTTATTTTTTATTGCTACCAAGGTCTGTTATTAAACTAAATTTGTTAACTTTTTGCTTTTGCAAAATACCGATAACATCCTTAATAACCGGATACTCTTCTTTGCTGTCGCCTTTAATAGCTAAACGCAATTCTTTATTGTGTAAAGCTTTGGTAGCTATGCGGGCCTGACGGATCCAGTTGGTTAATTCGGCCGAAACAGAATCTCTTGGAATACCAGGTTGCGCGTATTTCTTTTGCTGATCAGCTGATAAAGCGATAAATTGCTTTAACTGGTTCATAGGTACACCAAATGAGGTGATGGTTGAAAACCTGGTTTGCTCTTCGGGCGTGAATGTCATTTTGTAGATGTCACCCATTTGATTTAACATAGCCTTACGAATATCAACACCTTCAACTCCAAAAAAAGCTTTTTGGGCGCCTACTGATACTGTAGCAAAATCAGATTCCGGTACCGGCTGCTGGATTGAAGATTTTGGTATATCAATAGGTACCGGGTCTTCGGTTTTTACTTTTGCGGTCATGATGAAGAAAGTAAGCAACAGGAACGCCACGTCGCACATGGCTGTCATGTCAATTGCTGTACTCTTCCTTGGAACTTTTATCCTTGCCATATCAATTATTTCCTCTTAAAAATATTATAGTGTGTAGTATTAATTACTTGCCTCTTACTATTGGTGCATTGAGGCATCAAGCACTAAATATTTTTATTTGTTTTTGTGTGACGAAGCAAATGTTTGAACGATGCTGAAACCAGTTTCGTCGATAGCGTAAGTCAATTTATCAATTTTTGATGTAAATACGTTGTACATGATAATTGAAACAGCTGAAGTACCGATACCAAATGCAGTGTTGATCAATGCTTCAGAGATGTGAGCAGAAAGTTCAACCTGGTTAGGTACACCTGCAGTTGCTAATGAACCGAAGGCCTTGATCATACCCACAACCGTACCTAATAGACCGGTTAACGTACCGATAGATACCAATGTAGCAATGATAGTTAAGTTTTGCTCAAGCATAGGCATTTCTAAAGCAGTAGCTTCTTCGATGTCTTTTTGGATAGCTAAAGTTTTTTGATCAACGTCAAGGTTTGGTTCAGCTTCCATTTCACCATATTTTTTCAATGCTGATTTGATAACGTTAGCAACAGAACCTTTCTGTTTGTCGCACTCAGCAGCAGCACCTTGGATGTTACCTGCATTTAAAAGAGCCTGAATTTTCCTTACAAATGAATCAACGCTGCCAGTACCAGAAGCTTTTCCGATAACAATGAAGCGCTCAATAGAGAATACGATAACCATTAATAAGAAGCCCATGATCACCGGTACGATAACACCGCCTTTGTGAATAGTTCCGGCAAGATCTGCTGGATAACCATTTTCCACGTCACCACCTTTGAAATGGCTTGGATCACCTAAAATAAATATGAAGATACAAGTTGTAACAATAAGACAGATCGGGATAGCTAAAGAAGCAAACATGCCAGATGCACTTGAGCTTTCTTTCTTAACAGGAGTAGTTGGTTTTGTTGGTGCGTTTGCCATTACTTTTGAAATTTTAGTTTTTGTTTTTGTTTATTTTATAAGTTAGTTAAAATGCACTGTTTGTTGGGAATAACAAAAATAGAATTTTATTGAATTAAAAAAACCATTTATGTTATTCTTTACAATTTTTTAATACAGAATATCATTCTGCGTATTGTTGGTGAATATAAACGCAACAATACAATTTTATTGTGTGTTACCAACACAATTATTTGCAATGAAAACCATTTTTTTTAAAAATAGCAAGTGATAACATATAAAATTTGTGTTACCAAGCTAAAATAGACCATTTTTTTTAAAAGTTTATAAAAAAGGCCCGCGCCATTTAACTATGATGCAAGGTTTGTAACACATAGTTGTACACTTTGTTTAAATTATACTTTTCAAATAATTCCGTTAAACTACGGTTTATAATTGTTTATTTAAGATTATCCACCGGCTTTTTTAGCTTTATACCCGTCTGTTTGCAACAACACCAGTATTTTATCCCTGAAATCGCCCTGGATCAGCACCTCTCCATCCTTAACCGAGCCTCCAACGCCGCATTTGGATTTTAATTTTTTTCCTACTGCTTCCAGATCGGCATCAGTACCAATAAAACCGGTGATACGGGTAACCAGCTTGCTGCCGCCTTTACGGTCAAGATATATTTTAAGGTTTTGCTGTTGTGGCGGTAAGGTTTCGGCCCCTCCCCCACCGTTTTCCTGGTATTCAAAGTCCGGATCGGTTGAGTAAACTACGCCTGTAAAATTTTTCTTAGCCATATTGATCAGTTTTTAAATGATGGGCCAACTATAACTTTTAATGAATTTGGCAATATTGTAATATCTACACCTGTACCTGCCATCTGTGGCTCACCATCCAAATGAATAGGGCCGCTGCGTTCTCTTTTTATCAGGATCTGCTTTCCGCGGATAATTTCAACGTATTTTGAGCCCTCGGTTGCTTTGATAAGCATGCGCACGCTCATCTCCGGAAACCTCCACAATGGAAAAGGCTTTATTACGCAAACATCCAGCAAACCATCCTGCAGGCTTGCCTTGGGCGATATATGCACATTATTACCATATTGTGAAGAGTTGGCTATACTGAGCATAAATGCTTTGTAGTCATATTTCTTGCCGTCAATATCAAGGTGATAGTTTTGCGGCTGATAGCCAACCACCTCTTTTATTGATGATTTTATGTAGCTGATAAAACCACGCTTTTTACCGTGCGAAAAGATCTCGCTGATGTGGGCATCAAAACCCATACCCGCCATGTTAAAAAAAGGCTGTCCGTTAACCCTGGCCGAATCAATAATTTCAGTACGACCGGAGGCAAGGTTTTTAATAGCACTTTTAGTATCCATAGGGATACCCAAAAACCTCGAAAGCCCGTTACCCGAACCAAAGGGTACTATTCCAAGCGATGTATCAGTGCCAACAATGGCCGAGGCCACTTCATTAACTGTGCCGTCGCCTCCAACAGCCACCACTGTATCAAATTTGCCAACAGCCTCGGCCGCTATCACCCGCGCATGCGACACGCCATCGCTAAAAGCTATAACAGGTTCCATTACACCGGCATCAACAGTATCTTTAATCAGTTCAGGCACCCCGTCCTTCTTCTTCCCGCCCGAAATTGGGTTTATTATAAATAACGCTTTCCGTTTCAACTATATATATTATTTCAATCGTCAAAAGTAAATGTATTTTCGGCTTTGTGAAATTTGTTTTATTTTTACCGGCCGAATGTGGACTGATTTAATGTTTCTATATATTAGGGACCGGATTGCAACCACGTAAAAAAGTGCTAAAACCATGCTTCTTTTTACCGCTCAATCCGTTTTAAAGCCATCCCGCTCGATTTTCACTTTGCTTATTTAAACTTTATGTCATATTTATTTACTTCAGAGTCCGTATCAGAAGGGCACCCGGATAAAGTAGCTGATCAAATCTCCGACGCGTTGATTGATCATTTTTTGGCATTTGATGCCGAATCGAAAGTTGCCTGCGAAACGCTGGTAACCACAGGCCAGGTTATTTTAGCCGGCGAAGTAAAATCAAAAGCCTATCTGGATGTACAGAAGATCGCCCGCGAGGTGATCAACAAGATCGGGTACACCAAAGGCGAATATATGTTTGACGGCAGCTCATGTGGTGTGCTATCGGCCATCCACGAGCAATCGCCAGATATTAACCAGGGAGTTGACCGCACTGCCAAAGAAGAGCAGGGCGCCGGCGACCAGGGCATGATGTTTGGTTACGCTACCGTTGAAACCGACAACTATATGCCGCTTGCACTTGATATTGCTCACGCTTTGTTAGTAGAACTTGCAGCCATCCGCCGCGAAAATAACGAGATCAAATATCTTCGCCCGGATGCAAAATCGCAGGTTACTTTGGAGTATAGCGATGACAACAAGCCGCAGCGTATTGACGCCATTGTTATATCAACCCAGCATGACGACTTTGACGAAGAGCAAACCATGCTAGCCAAGATCAAGACTGATATCATCAGCATCCTGATCCCCCGTGTTAAAGCTAAATACCCTAAATACGCTCACTTCTTTAATGACGATATTAAGTATCACATTAACCCAACCGGTAAATTTGTTATCGGCGGGCCACATGGCGATACAGGCTTAACCGGCCGCAAAATTATTGTGGATACTTATGGCGGTAAAGGTGCTCATGGCGGCGGTGCCTTCTCAGGTAAAGACCCCTCAAAGGTTGACCGCTCTGCTGCTTATGCTACCCGCCACATTGCTAAAAACCTGGTAGCTGCCGGTTTGTGCGATGAAGTGCTTGTACAGGTATCATACGCTATAGGCGTGGCGCAGCCAATGGGCATCTACGTGAATACTTATGGTACCGCTAAAATTGACCTGCACGATGGTGAAATAGCTAAAAAAGTAGAAGGCATTTTTAACATGACCCCGTACGCCATTGAAACCCGCTTTAAACTGCGCAACCCTATTTACAGCGAAACCGCAGCTTACGGACATTTCGGCAGACCTAATGAAATAATCACCAAAACTTTTATAGGGCACGATGGCAGCAAACTTGAGCGCGAAGTTGAATTGTTTACCTGGGAAAAGCTTGATTACGTTGACAAGGTTAAAGCAGCCTTCGGATTGTAATTTAGTTATACCTATTATATAATATACGCAATAGCGATGGGGTTACCTGTCGCTATTGTTGTTTAAGTACGCTCTCTCGTACAAAGTAAGCGTACATTAGTAATAACAAAATCATTGGCCCGCTCAGTTGCCGCGGGGGCTGTTACTTTACCTTAGATGCAAAGTAACCAAACATCAAGTCAGCAGGGAGGCTTTTTTGCCGCACAGCCCGTCCCGATGCCCATCGCGGAGCCTTTGCCCTGCAAACCGGCCAGAACCACGGGCTGCAATTATTTTGCGCCTGCTGCGCCCGCTCAAGCCGCTGCTTCTGCAAAAACTTGCTATGCCCTTTCCTACCCACAAACCCACCATCGTTCTGCCCGGTTTCGCCCAAAGCTTTCCTGCTGACAAAACAACACCATTTGACTCAATTCCCACTTTCCTTATTAAATTATAAATACATACATTTATAACCCAAAATCCCCCGAACCTAATTAATGCCCGCTAATACCCTGAACGCCGTAACCGCTATTATTTATTTTGCCGTGTCAGTTATGATAACAGCATGGTTCATTGAACAAAAATTCGGCTATGCGGTTACACCCGATGCCATTTTACTATCCAACATTGTGGCTGCCTTTAAATGGGTAGTGATGGCCATTGCAGCGCTGGTTTTACTTAAAGAGAACAAATGGGTATTTATCAGGCGAATGGCCTTTGCCTGCCTGGCCGGCAGCTGCGCCATGTTTTCTACTTACGCGTTTAGATTTTTACCTGTCAACAGCTGGCAGCAATTTACCTATGCCATGGCTTTTGCCCTGCTGGTGATGACCCTATTTTTTTTTAAGGCAGTTACAAATACCCGGCTATCGCTAAAATGGTTTGCGGTGTGGATGGTCTTCATGGTCATTAGTGTGATACTGCAGGTTAAAGTGGTGTTCAATTTGCACCCCTCGCTTGTAACAAATGAGGTGTCCCTTTTTTTTGATTCCCGAAAAAAAAGGGAAATTTCCTTACCTGGCCTTTTTTTAAAAAACGCAAGTGTCCCATTTTTTGAGAGCCGGAACGCGGAACATCTATTTCATGAAACACGTTAAAAATCAACAGTTTAACATTTTCATTGAAACATAGTTAACAATTTAATTATCAACTACTAAACCTTTTTGGAGTAAATTGTACGATTTTTTAAAACGACGATCAGACCGCGTTTTTCGCCGCATATTTTTCACATTTTTTTGTTGTTTTTTGAAGATTTTTATTGGAGCCTACAATTTTAGCAGCAGGTACTGACAAAACAGCGCCACCAATATTGCAAAAATCTACAGGTAAATTTGAACCTCGCCCAACCCTCTCCTTCGGAGAGGGCTTATGAAAATTCTTCCGGGGGGAGAGGTTTGCTAAGTCAATAGTACTAAGCCGGAATTCATAAGCTTGTTTTTCCGTTTCTATACCCGGCACTTATGGTTTTAGACTAAGCGTCAATTTATCAATAACATAATACCATGATTAAAAAAGATGGAAGACCACTGGTTGTGGAAATGATCCGCACCGATGTGCGCGACGCGGCGCGCAGGGATGCCAAAAGAGGGATCCGCCCCAGGGTTTACGATCCTGATGCTATCCCACCCGATCCCTTTATTATTCACCAGGCCAGCGCGTGGATGGAGATGGAGCGGGAAAACCAAACCCCGCGCATGCTGTTTGGCGAGTTTTGGCTTGAAGGTGAGCTGTGCATCCTGTTTGCCGATACCAACATGGGCAAAAGCCTGCTGGCTGTGCAACTGGGCGACAGCATTGCCCGCGGCGAGGCCATTACTCCTTTTAAAATGGATGCCGAACCCAACCCGGTGCTGTATATTGATTTTGAGCTGAGCGGCAAACAGTTTGAACAACGTTACACCGACGGCATCAGCACCCATACCTTTCACGAAAATTTTTACCGGGGAGAATTTAACCAGATGACCGGTCTGCCGCATGACTTTAAAACTTTTGATGAATTTATTACCCACGGGCTTAGTCGCGCTATTAAGCGTACCGACGCCAGGGTACTCATTATTGATAATATTACCTGCCTGCGCAACGGCACCGAGCGCAGTAGCCAGGCCCTCTCGCTCATGAAACAGCTTAAGCTACTTAAAACCCGGCATGGCCTCAGCATCCTGGTGCTTGCCCATACCCCCAAGCGCAACCCTGCCCTGCCCATTACCCGTAACGACCTGCAAGGCAGCAAAATGCTGATCAACTTTTGCGACAGCGCCTTCGCTATGGCCGAAAGCCAGACGCTGCCGGGCTACCGCTACCTTAAACAGGTAAAACAACGCAGCACCGCCGAAATGTACGGCAGCCATAACGTATGCCTCGGCAGACTGGAAAGGCAACACGGCTTTTTAAAATTTGCATTTTCCCATGCCGATAACGAGGTTAAACACCTCCTCCGCTACAGCCAGATGGAACGTCAGCGCCGGGCAGCAGATGTACTCTCGCTCCACAAACAGGGCTTGAGCCAAAGGCAGATTGCGGGCAGATTGGAGATGAGTTTATCGGCGGTGAACAGGGTGCTGGGGGTTGTGGGCGGATAGAGATACATCTTATAAAGTCTTTTAAAGTCTTTTAAACTCAAGAATACGCCAGCGCTTTTCATGCGCTGAATATTCGCGCCAGTGGGGGAACTTCCGTCAAAGTTTTTATCTTTGGTACTGCGGCTTGCAAAAAATCAAGCCCGTTTATTTAGCCGGTGCCAACACCGGTTTTTATATTTAATTTAAAACCAATATGCCTAATCACACTACAAAAAAATTAGTCTTTATTATTTCTCTTTTGTCCGTATTTGGATGTTCAAACAAAACCAATAAGAGCCCCCGCATAATGCGTATTGAAAAAAGCATCAATGAGAATGCTATGGGCGTGGATATTGGCTACGAACCCGGAATATTAGACACTGTAATTATTATCAAAAGCTCAAGGGCGATTTCTGATTTAGAAAAGGAGGCGGAGGTGCCGTTATCCACAGATTGGCCAAAAGCTATAAGACTCTATACCGAAGAATCTGAAAAAGCAAGAACAGAAAACAATACCGATCAATTTCACGCGATGAAATGGGAGGCGGCAAGGATACAGGCTTTAAGCCATTCAAAGCCTGGAGATATCAACCTTTCTGTGTATAAATACACCTACCGGATAACTAATCTACTTAATCCCAAAGCAGATAAAACCACTGTGACCAACTATTACTTTTTTAACCATTTAGATAGCCTCTCAGGGCAGTTTGACGAGGATAAAATGAAGGAGTTAAAAAAGGATTTTATAAAGTCTGATACGGAGCCTTACCACATGGGATTGATGGAGTTGGAAACAGGAGTTGCCAATTAATAAATTCATTGCACATTCACTACAAGGTAGTGGTAACCTTGCGGTAGCGAAAAAAAACGCTGTCGCAAGGCTACCGCTACCTTAAACAGGTAAAACAACGCAGCACTGCCGAACTATACGGTAGCCTTAAAGTATGCCCCGGCCGGCTGGAAAGGCAAAACGGCTATTTAAAATTTGTATTTTCCCATACCGATAACGAGGTTAAACACCTGCGCCGCTACAGCCAGATCGAGTGCCAGCGCCGGGCGGCAGATGTACTTTCGCTCCATAAACAGGGTTTGAGCCAAAGGCAGATTGCCGGTGGGCTGGAGATGTTTAAGTTTAAAATCAGATCCGTGCTTATCATCAACTACTATAACATCTTTTACTGCATTAAAACTTAGAGATCACGATCAGGTTACCGTCGCTGCTCCCGCAAGCAAATTTGATACTCAGCATCTTTACCACAAGGCACAGCCTTGCGGTAGCAAAAAAATCGAAACGCTGCCCCCCTACTCCCGCAAGCAAATTCAACACTTAGCATATTTACCACAAGGCACAGCCTTGCGGTAGCAAAAAAATCGAAACGCTGCCGCAAGGCTGTGCCTTGTGGCCCGCATGCAAGGTATAAACCATGCATCTGCGTCATATAAAATATAAGTCGTGCATCTACATTAAGTAGTTATTACATCAACCAGACCTTTTGTATCCGCGTAATCACGTGCGCTGCTGTGCAAATACTCATAATCGTTTTCTACAAAACCGGCAACCACTGGGTTATTATGAATATAATCTATCTTTTGTTGAATTACGGTATTACTCCAAAGCTCGATAGGTTTATTATGTTGCTGCCAAAACTGGTTGCCGGGATTATTGCTGTTCTTAAGTCCCGCTTTTTTAAATGCATTCAACATCCACTCCTGTCGGCTTTCCTGGTTATTTTCGTTAATAAGTCTGATAAGTTGTTTCGATGTTTGTGATTTAAAATCTCTCAATAAGTCTTCAGGTTTTTGAACCGTCGATCTGAACACTAAGTGAACGTGACTTGGCATTATGCAATAGGCATAAATTTCCATTCCCTTATTTACAACACAATAATTTAAATTTTTAACCAAACAATCAAAGTATTCCAATCGCACAAAAACATCTATCCAAAATACTGTGGCGAAACTCACAAAATAAAGACCTTCAGCATTATGGAACTTATAATTACGGCTCATGATTTAAAAATACATTTTTCCCGTGCTAATTCAAGACTCAGCATATTTGCCACAAGGCACAGCCTTGCGGTAGCAAAGGAAGAAAAAGATGTCCGCACGGGCACATTAGGAACTAAATGTACACCATAATACAAGAGAGTTATGAAAAAGCTGGCGCTATTATTTTTCTTAACCGTTTTAAGTTCCGTTGCTACAAAGGCACAAGGCCGAACGAAAATTTACGGGGGCAAACATTACGACCAGTTCCCAGGCTGCTTTGTTAGCTGGTAATTGTTATTCTTCAACATTTTTTGCCTCTTCCTTCTTCTTGTTCTTTTCTTCGTTTTTCTTTTTTTCCTCCTCTTTAGCTATTTGGGCGTTCCGTTCAAAGTAATATTCGTCAAGAATGTCCTCCATATCGCCCTTGCGATATTCTTTATTTTTTATTTTTTCTACCAGTGCCGGCTTATCGCGCACCATATCACTCATAACTGCAATAAAATGTTGGCGGTCGAGCTCGGTAACGTTGTCCGGATCCGGGCCATAGTAATAAGTTCTGTTAAGATTGGAGTAAAACATGGGGACTGGGCCACCAAAGCCTCCCGCAGTTTGGTTATTACGCAAGCGTACATATAGCTTGGTTGGCTTATCAATAAGCACCAACAAAATAGGAAAAAGCTCAAGGTCTTTATTATGCGATACCACGAAGCTATCTATCCCTATTACAAAAGCCCGAAACTGCGCAGTTTTAATCTTTTGCTTATCGCCATTAGCGGTAACACGATACAGGAAATCATCCCCAGCGCCTTTGAAAAGACTACGATCAGGGACATTCCACTTAATAAAGCCGGTTATTTTGTTGTTTTGCAGATCGTAATAGCTGCCAGGATTCCAGTGGTTAAGAACGTAGTTTTGCTGAGCGCCTGCATTCATAAAGGCAGCACACAGTAACAGGAGGGTAAAAAATTTGCGCATAAAGCTCAGGTGTTGTTAGTATTTAAGCCGTGAAAATATTACAAATTACCAAAAGCAGCAAATAACGATGTTACCTGATTTTTCAATCAGCAAAATCCTATCCTTAAAACAATTAACCCCCCAGCCGGCGCACGCCCGTGTCCCTCATGCTGATTTACACGCCATGCATCGTCAAAGACGTATCAACTCAGGGTATGCGCGATACGCATGTACCAGCGCCAGGTATAATGCCCACCAGGTAGCTATCCCCTAATCTTTTTCAATATCAAACTGTTTTTTCAGATAATCCAGCAGCTTAATGGCATCGTTCTTCACCCTCAGGTTGTCGGCAAGCAGCTCCTGGGTATTGATCCTGATCAATATCATATCAGCACTTAGCTGGTCGATATCATCCTTCGATAAGTTGCGGGGTTCGGGATTGGCCTGCGGATGTTTTTTAAAAGCGGCATCCAGCGAAGCGCCCGTAAAATGCTTAAGTAAAAACGGATCGATGAAACTTCGTTGGTATTGCAGGGTAATATCCTGAACAGTATGCCTCAACTCAACATGCTTTTCGTATTCTGAAATGTAGCTTATTATTTTCGAGTTGGAAAACTGCTTTAAATGGAGTTCATATTTGATGGCATTAATTGCCCCCTCCGATTGATGAAAGGGCCACATACTATGTGATGCAACTACAAGCTTTTGGATATGCCCGATCGCCTCCTTTTTAAACGGCTGTTGCAACAAACTAACCAGCGTGTCGTTAGCTTTGCTTATTTTCAGCTCCTCCCGGTAAATTTCGTTTAATTGGGTTGTATCGGCCTTAATATCCTGAGCAAGCTGTATGGTAAGTTCTGTTACGTGTTCGCTATTGGTTATGCTCTCCCTTATATTTTCGGCAATAAAGCCCATCATTACCGCTACAAATATCATAAAGCCTTCAAGCAGGTATTCTTTCCAGGGCTTATGCTTATGCTCCAACTGGGGATGGTGATGTACTTCCATTTCGTTCTGTATTGAAGGATGTTCTGGATTTGAGGGAGAGGCTAAAGCTGCTGTTTGAGGGCTTTGGATGCTTTGAGGAACGGCGGCAGGCACTGCGGTATTACCTGGCTTTTTCCGGGCTACAGCTTTGGTGCTTTTAGGCCGGCTTATATTGGTTGCCTCACCGGCATTTTGACGGTTATTTTTAGCCATATATCCAAAGCTAACTATTTTACTATCCCCTTCACAAATAGTATTTACAAAATCGATTATTATATATTTTCATTGCCGCTGTTGTCACCACAAGCAATCCAAGCAAAAAAGGCTAATCATCTCTGATCAGCCTTTTCACATAATTACCCCGTTTAACCTATTGCATTTAACATTCGTTTTCATTTGTACTGTGCGCAACAAAAAAACCGCATAATGCACTTGCGCTTAATGCTATTAATAACGTAATCATAGTGTTTAATTTTAGGGTGAATAATTAATTAATACTATAATTAGTACGGATAAAACATACTTTAGTTTTATCAAATAGCCATTTTTAGACATCGAAAAAGCACTTTTACAAATATTATTTCTTTCAGGTTAAAAAATTAAGAGTATTATTAGTGATTCCCCCAAACAAACAACAAAATCTAAATCACTTCACACTTATTTGTGCAATAAACTATAGTGTATTCAAGGCTTTATAAAGCTCCGTTGCGTTTGCAACCGTATTATGCATATTATCCAGCTTCATTACCTTCTGTAAAAATTCCTGGATCTTAGCTTTATTCACTTTTAAAACATTGCCGTGCATATTTTGCAACACAACCACCGTATTAAAAATACCATTGGCGTTGCCCATGTTTTGTGATGCATAGTCAATCAAGGGCGGTACAATGCTCGCGGTTTTATACCAGTTTACCATAATATCATTGGCGCTGTTTGTTCGGGTTGAGCTATTATCAGAAAACAAGCCAGCCACCAGTTTAACCTGCGTACTGTCATATGCTGTTTGATATTTCTTGGTATTTGCCGGGTCAGAAGCGATCGCGGTTTTTAAAAGTTCAGGGGCATCATTGGGTAATACCTGGGTGATCACTTTGGCTGCATAAACGCGCTTTTGCGGATCGGGGTTATTCACCATGATATCCAGCAGTGGGGTAACAAATTTATAGGTCTCCAGACGCTGGTTTTGTATGGATAATTGCATTTGTTGCTGATACTGCTGATTGGCAAGCACATCATGATCGCGGGATTGCTCCATATCCTGCTTTTTAATGGCCTGCGAAAACCAATAACCCGACGCGGTGATGGCCAGCGGCAAAAAGATAGATGAAAAAAACTTGAGCCAAAAATCCTTTTTCTTATCCTCGGCCGAAGTTTCTTTGAGTTTGGCGAGCTCTTTCTTCAAATCGTCTATTTCTGTTGTTAACTGTTCTGAGGTCATAGGTAAGGTTTATTTAGAACTAAGAAAACCGGATATAAATATAACTCATTAATTAATAACAAGGTACATTTAATTAACCCTATACCCGCATCCCGCCGTGGCAGGTATGTCTCCACAGGCACTATGTATCCCCGCCTGTTGTTCATCATCTTGTTACAAAGCCGTACTTCAAAACATGTTATCTTTGCGATACCCGGGTTAACCATTATAACAAAAACATTCGTCGCAAAACCAGGCTATGGCATATAGAAAAAACATCAAACTCATACGTTCATCATTAAGCATGATGATGATGGTGATTTTCCTGGTGCTTGGCTATTGCCCGGTAAGAAATGCCTTATGCTCGTTTACAAATCATCACGGCCAAACCAAAGAACAAAAAGCACCGCGCGATATAAAGGCTATTGTTGAGGATGCATGTAACGCGTACAACAGTGGCGATAAAGTTATCCCTTACCAGGAAGCTACCTCAAAAACAACGGTTTCCTTGCTCCTGGCAGTTGCTGTGGCGGTTGTATTTTTTGCCTGCATCAATTTGTTTAAAAACGTTACCGTTTTATACGCTAACCGTGCCCCCCGTGGTTTAAACTCCATTCCGCTTTACCTTGTAAACAAGGCATTGCTAATCTGACAGGCTTTACTCTACTTTTAATGCTTATTAACCTGCAAGCGTTTTACTGCGGTTTTAAATAAGCTTGTATTATTTGTCCTCCGGGGAAATTCGTATCACATTCTTTTTGCTAATCATTTGGTTTGTTGGGTTATTGCTCCTGCTGCCCGCAGCGGTATATAAACACAGCTAACCTGATTGATTACCATGTACCATTTATTTTTTCGATCATGATAAACAACATTTTTTCAATAGCCGGCAAAAACTATGGGCAACCGGCCCCCCTATTTTTACGCATGGCAATTGGCTTTGGCTTTATGGCCCACGGCTGGGCAAAATTGAGTAAAGGGCCCGAAGCATTCGGAAACTTGCTGGCCCAGCTCCATGTACCTTTTCCGCATGTTATGGCATGGGTTTCAACGCTAACAGAACTTATTGGCGGCCTGGCTATTTTTATTGGGCTGTTTGTTAGCATAACGGCTGTTCCACTTATCGGTATTATGCTTGTTGCTATGTTTGGCATTCAAATTCAATATGGCTTCAGCTCGGTAAAAACCATTGGCTTAACACCCCACGGACCAATTTTCGGCCCACCGGGTTATGAGATCAACTTATTGTACATCGCCGGGCTTGTAGCATTGCTCATTTCAGGAGGCGGTGTATTTTCTGTAGACTCCCTGCTGGCGACAAAACGCGGCATAGTTAAACGTAGTTTTTAACAATTGGCAGCCAACTATTGATCATCACGGGCACTTTTGCACCAATGATCAATAGTTTTAAACAAACAAAATGGACTTTATTTTTCTTTACATTTTTATCATAAGCTTTATTGCCACACTTGTGCGGTCAACCTTTGGTTTCGGCGAATCGCTGGTAGCTGTGCCATTATTAAGCGTATTTATCCCTATCGGGGTAGCCGTTCCGCTCTCGGTACTTATTTCCGTTTTGGTTGCGTTGGTAGTTGTGATACAGGACCACAGCAAGATTCAGTTAAACAGTGCAAAATGGCTCATCCTTTTCGCTATACCGGGTATTCCTATCGGTTTACTGATATTGATATACGGTAACCAGTTATGGGTAAAAACCGGGCTGGGCGCTTTGATAATCCTTTACTCGTTATATGCCATGTTTGGTAAAAACACTTTCAGGCTCGATACCGACAACAAGTTATGGCTGTTTATCTGCGGCTTTCTTTCGGGCGTTTTGGGAGGCGCGTATGGCGTTAACGGACCGCCGCTGGTTGTTTATGGCAACATGCGCAAATGGACCGCCAAAGATTTCAGGGCAACGCTTCAGGGTTATTTTTTGCCGGCGAGCCTAATTGGGTTAACCGGTTATATTTTTAAAGGGCTTATTACCGCCGAGGTATTAAAATATTTTGCGATATCGCTACCGGCAGTGTTCCCGGCAATTTTTTTGGGCCGGTACCTTAACCATAAACTTAACAACGCATCGTTTTTCAAGTACGTATACTGGGGGTTACTGCTCATTGGGATCTTTTTAATTGTGTTTTGCATCTTCAACATAAAAACCTGATGTACAAGCCATCAGCAAAAACCCTATCTTTAAAATAATTAAAAATATACCTGAAACCTATCTGCCTGTTATGGAACCTATTGCACAAGCTCAAACTATTGATCAAATTATTGAACAACTGGAAGCCATTATTGCCGATGCTATAAAAACCGATAGCCGGGCAGGGTATTTTGCGGCCTTGTACCATAAGGTTACCTGCAAGGTAAGGGAAGGCATCCGGAACTGTGAGTTTGAAAACCCCGCGAGAATGGAACAGCTTGATGTGATCTTTGCCAACAGGTATATCACGGCCTATCGTTGCTGGCAGCAAAAACAGCCCTGCTCCCATTCTTGGGAGCTTGCTTTCGACATTTTCAATAAACCGTCGAGATTGGTATTGCAGCACCTGCTCATTGGTATGAACGCGCATATCAATCTTGATCTGGGTGTTGCCGTGGTAGAAGTGGCCCGCAACCTTAACCAGCCGCTAACCGAAGTTCATAATGATTTTAATGCCATAAACACCATACTTTCGGCGCTTACATATGAAGTGATCAGCGAGCTGAACCAGATCTCACCCCTGCTGTCGCTGGCAGGTCTGCACGCGCAAAATAATTCAATCCTGATCCAGTTTGCCCTCGGCAATGCCCGCGACGGCGCCTGGTGTTTTGCCGAAGATCTGTTTACCCGTACCGGGGACGCTTATCCTAAACAGATAGCCAGCAGGGATAATGATATTAATAAATTGGGGTTAGGGATTGTTAACCCGGTTGGGATGCTGCGTTTTACTGTATGGGTAATTCACCTGTTTGAAAAGCGGGACCCATCCAAAATAACGGAGATCCTAAGCACTTATAAAAAGACTTATCTGAAGGTGAATTAGCAACAGAATCAAAACGTTCGTTTGATATTGTACGCCACCAGGTATTGCTGTGTATCTTTAATAACTACAGATTTACCTGCCGGTAGTTCCATACCATTAAATTTAATAAGCTTACCCTGCACAAGGGAAAGAATCGTGGGAATAGTTTCGGCAGCCATTGGCACCGACATAAGCGGATAATAGGTTTTTGCAAGCTTTGCTTTGTCTTTTTCGGTAACAAGGTGCACCTGCCAAAAGTCTTCCTTACCAAACCCGTATTCGCTGGCACAATTGTCAAGATCGTATACAAATTCACGGGCCTGCATTTCTGATGATTTAGCGGCCATCTATTTGTTATTTAAATTGGGGTGAATGATCGGAGAGGCGGATGGAACGGATTTCCTGACAACAGGATTATCCTCTGAATTTATTAGGCTCATATGCTTTAATTAAAGAACGTGTTTGTCAAAGCTAATCATTTATAAACGGGTAAGCGATTAAAAAGATTTCCATATCGTATAATCCTTCAAAAACAAACTCCCTCAAATACCGATCGTTACAAAAACCATCTGTCGAAAATCATTCCATTTAGATATATTGCGATGTATTTAATTCCTTATCACAAAAAAATGAATAAAACCTTGCTTCTGTGCGCATTCGCGTTGATATTTTTCGGTTGCGGCAGCAAAAACAACAACCCAACTCCATCAAACAAACCCGATTACAAAGCTCTCATTGTTGGCAAATGGGGCAACGCAAAGGATACCATCCGAGAGTACACCAATGACAAACTTACCAAAACACATGTAATAAACACACAGGGTGATTCTTACGATTTTAAAGCCGACGGAACCGGGATTCAAAAATGGACCACTTTGACAATACCCTATACTTATACTTTGAGTGACAAGACGCTATCCGTCCACTCATTTGCTGTTAAAGATGGGGGCGCTACCTACCCTGCAAATGATTTTTCACAAGAGATAAAATCACTCACGACTAATGAACTGGTTTTGTTTTACCAAAATATTGACGTTGATTCGCAAGGCAATACTTATAAAGAAGTCGAGATCGACCATTATTTTAAACTTAGCAATTAAACAATTGCAATGCCTGGTACACAAGGTGTAGCTCATAAGTTACCTCGCTAAAAATCACTATCTTTGCCGCCTAACCAGCGAAATTCGCTGTTAGTTAGTGAAATCAAGGAAAGTAAAGTGGAACAGCAAACAATAACAACCTGGGAAAAAGGCTACAACAATTATGGGCCCTGGCTTAAGGAAAAATACAAAGGCCATCGCGTGTTTAAAGTAATTGTTGATGGTGGCTTTACCTGCCCCAACCGTGATGGCTCAAAAGGCTACGGTGGCTGCACCTATTGTAATGTTGATTCCTTTACCCCATCAGTTAGCCGCAATGCCCCTACAGTAAGGCAACAGGTTGAAGAAGGTATGGAACGTGCCCGTAAAGGCAATAAGGCCGATAAGTTTATTATTTACTTTCAGCCCAATACCAATACCTACGCACCGGCCCATTACCTTAAAATGATGTATGACGAGGCTCTGAGCTATGGCACTGAAGATATTGTAGGTCTTTCGGTAGGTACCCGCCCTGATTGCATCGATGCCGAAAAGATCGCCCTGTTGGAAAGCTATACCGACCGTTTTGATGTCGACCTGGAAATGGGCATGGAAAGTATCTACAACGATACCCTGAACCAAATTAACCGCGGCTGCAACCATGAAGAACTGGTGAAAGCACTTGCGCTGGTCGAAAACTCAAAGCTGGATATTTGCGTGCATACTATTTTCGGCTTCCCCTGGGAAACTAAGGAGATGATGCTGAAATATGCTGATGAGATCAACCGTTTTAAACAGATTAAATTCGTAAAATTCCATCACCTGCATATTGTTGAAGGCTCGGTAATGGGCGTAAAATACAAACGCGAACCATTCCACCTGTTTGGAATTGAAGAATATGCCGATTTTCTGTGCGAGCTGTTACCCCTCGTTCGCCCGGATATCGTGATCCAGCGCCTCTTTGGCCTCAGCGACCGCGAACTGCTTATTGCCCCCAACTGGGGATTGAAGAAATCAGAAATCCAGTATTATATTGATCAAAGGATTTTGAGCAAGGGTGTGGTACAGGGAAGTGGTCTGAACCTTGATTTGTAAGATTTTAGGATTGGCGGATTTTTATATCATACCAACAACGGCGCTAAAATAGTCACGCGTTATTACAAGGCACGAATCAATCCCCAATAAGCAGAGCGGCTATGCACGTTCATCTGTACAGTTCGCGATTGCTTCGTACCTTATAATGACGTGATCGTAAGTTGTTGATTATTAAGTGTATTTTTCGATTCGATTTTATAATATGGGCGTTGCCTGCGGCCCGGGCTTTCCGTTACAAGTCCTCGCCTTTCCTGCCCGCACTCCCTACACACGCTGTGGGCTTTTCACTGCAATCCCTAACGCGGCCCCCGCGCGCCATCACTAAAATATATTTTATACGTGATCATGATTTTTTTCAGGATTTTCCTGATGGTTACTCGCAATGACGGTGTTATAAAAACGCTTTGAAAACTTACGAGCCGACCCAATCCATCAATCCTAAAAATCCCCCCAAATCCCGGTTCTGATTTAACGAATAAGCAAATCACTTCCTCCCTCACTGCCACTAAAAACTGCTGTTATTGCCTAATTCTGCGACTTATCAACCCTTACTTGTTTAACATTGGTATCCATTTTGCAAACATTTACGTATAATTAAATTGATCTAAAAGTTAAAATACGTCTGTTTTGTCACAAAGAGCACAATCCAATTATATTCCGGCATTAACCGGTGTGAGGGCTATGGCAGCTTACCTGGTTTTCATATCGCATTTTGCGTATGTGTTTGATGAGAAATTTCCCCACTCTGTGCAACGGTTCTTTAATGAATTCCATATCGGGGTCACTATTTTCTTTGTGCTTTCGGGCTTTTTGATAGCTTTTCGGTATTTTGATAGTTTTAAATTAACCAAAGAGTGGTTTTTGCAATACCTCAAAAACCGGGTGGCGAGGATCTACCCCATGTACGCGTTACTCACCATTGGCGCATTTATAGCTTATAACTTTAGTCAAAACCAAATAGTAACAGCGGGGCAAAACCCGGTGGTTATGTTTTTCATGAACATTGTTTTTGTGCGCGGCTTTTTTGATCAGTTTAAATTCACCGGCATAGCCCAAGGGTGGTCGCTTACTGTTGAAGAATGCTTTTACTTTTCGGCGCCGTTCATATTCCTTATCGCTACTAAATACAGAAAGTTTTATATCCAGCCTATTGCGGTTACAGGCTTGGGTGTTCTACTTGTACTCATATTTAGTCAGATAAACTGGTTTGGTTTCTTCGGCAACTTTACGTTCATGATGCTATACACCTTTTTGGGCAGGTGCTTTGAGTTTTTCGCAGGCATTCAGCTGGCACTCATCGTTCGGAAGCAAAAACTGGATGGCACCAGCAAAAAGAAATTCACTTACCTGGGCTTCTTCATGGTCTTCTTTTGCGTGTGGATCATGTCGACCTTAACTATTCCGAAAGGGTACGAAGCGGGTCTGCATAACCCATGGGGCATTGTCACCAATAACTATTTGCTGGCTACGGCAATTGCCATTTTCTTTTACGGTCTGCTTACCGAAACCACCCTGCTTAAAAAGTTTTTAGCTCATCCTTTTATCGAGCTGCTGGGCAAAAGCTCATATATATTTTACCTGGTTCATTTAGGTTATATGTACAATTACATTCATGATTGGATGAACAAGCTTAACGATTATGTTTTTGAGCTTTATGATAAGTGGGGAGTGGACTGGCATTCGCCGTTTGAGTATGATAGTTTAAACCTTTTGTACGCCTTCATCGTTTTAAATGTCATTTCCATAACGTTGTTTAAATTAATAGAAGAGCCGCTTAATCATTATATCCGCAAGTCTGATTTCCTGATCAAAAACAAAGTACGCAATCCTGAAAATGAATCAGCTAAGATCAAAGCCTAAATATAACATGTTAAAAAACGCTAATAAACTACTGATCGTCGCTTTCGCCTTACTGACCCTATGCGCCGTGAGGCCGGTTATGGCCCAGGAAACCGAAAAAGAGCCGGCCGAAACTAATGATAAAAGCGGTGGTGATGATGAAGTGTCAACAGTATTAACCATCAATAATAAGGATGGCGAATTTAGCTCAACCGCTTCGTTCAGTTTTGAAGTTAAAAACACCTACAATACCAACCAGGAAGGCACCATATCATACAATATCACTACTGATAAAGGACAAATTGTTAAAACCTTGTCGAAGCCGGTAAACCTCGCCAAAAAAAGCACTTCCAAATATGACTTTGATGTGCCTAATTTAAAAACAGGCTTTTACAAGGTTAATATGATGATCAACGTAAGCGATTATGACGATACCACCCGTCGCGCTTTCGGCATCAGACCGGATGAGATCAGATCGCAATATGCCAGGCCAGCCGACTTTGACCAGTTTTGGCAAACCGCCAAAGATGAGCTGGCAAAGGTAAAACCTAACTACAAAATTACCGAGGTGCCGTCCATGAACACCGAAAACCGCAAGGTTTACGAAATAGAAATGAAATCGCTGGATAACCTTACTATCCGCGGTTATATGACGGTGCCCATCAGCAAAAATAAAAACAAGAAATTTTCGGTACTGCTTGGCTTACCCGGCTACCAGGTAAAGTTATACCCTATTGTGGGCCTCGACCCCGACCTGGTGATCATCACCCTGAATACCCGAGGACAGGGCACCAGCCGCGACGTGATCCATACTGAGCGTGATGCCTTTATCTCCTACCACATTGAGGATAAAAACAAGTATGTAATGCGCGGTGTAATTATGGACTGCGTACGCGCCGTTGACTTTATTTATGCGCAGCCTAATTTAAGGCGTGATCAGATCCTGGCTACCGGCGGCAGTATGGGTGGTTATTTATCCCTGGCGCTTGCCGGTCTTGATCATAGGGTTACCCTTTGCTCGGCACAAAATCCAATAATGAGTGATATCCGCAATTTAGTTGGCGCTGTTGAATGGCCCATTAATGACATTAAAAAATATACGTTAAGCAAACCCGGTGTAACTTTTGACCAGGTACTGAACAACCTTGACTATTACGATAGCAAAAACTTTGTAACAACCATAAAATGCCCAACTATTCTGGGCTTAGGTCTTTTGGATCCTTATGTACCACCCAATAATGGTTACGCAGTGTTTAACTCGATGCGTACTGATAAACATGTAATGGTATTTAAAAACCTTGCGCATGAGGTAAGCCAGGTGTATAAGGATTATGAAGGCCGTTGGATGCGCGACACCTTTGGCTTATTTTAAACTATTAAAATCTACACACATGACCTTGAAAAATACTTTATCAAAATATTTGGTTGCGGCGATAGTAGTATTTGCCTTAGCCACAGGCAAAAGTTATGCAAGTGGTTTCCCGGTAAGGCCAGGCAGGATCTCGCTGTCGCCATCAGCAACTTACTTTTTTGCAAACAAAGCCTGGGATGCTGACAGTCATAAAGGCGCCTTTGCCAATAATGGCAAGTTCAGTTCATGGAGCTATTCTTTATATTCAGAAATTGGGTTAAGCCGCAAGTTTACCCTGTCGGTACTGGCACCTTATGTAATGAACACTTTCAGTACAGATCTCGGTACCAGCAAAAGTTCTGGTTTCCAGGATCTGGAAGTGGGCATCAGGTATTACCTGGCCAATATCAATTATAAATATTATTTCAGCTTACAGGGTACAGCTATCTTACCTATGTATACCAACACAGCATTGGGCTATAACCAAAAGGGGGCCGAACTGAAACTGGCCTTCGCGGGCAGCGGGCATTTATTCGGAAAAAACTCGTTCTTCGTCCTCGAGAACGGTGTACGTGAATACTTTGGTTACGAAAGCGTTTTTCAGGACAGGTACAATGCCACGTACGGCCTAACGCTTGATAAAAAATTCCGCGAACAGATCTCTCTAAGTGTCGGCGGCTTTTATGCTACCAGTATCAATAAAGATTTTAACGTGAACCCGAGCGCCAGTAAAAACTTTGCCTTTAACCAGGTATCGTTAAGCTACGGCCATGCATTCGCCAAAAGCTTGTCGCTGTTTTTAACAGGCGGCACCTTTGTTACCGGGCGCAATACCGGTGCAGGCACCAATTTTTCGGCGTCGCTTAATTACCGGATAGATACGAAATAGCTTTTAGCTGAAAGCAGAATGCTTAAAGCCGAAAGCAATAGTCCGTAGTTATCAAAAAGCTTCCGCAGGTTATACTATGCTAAATCTGCGGAAGCTTTTTCCATTTCAAACAGGTTTAATATTTCATCCCAATTGTGAACCCGCACATGCTGGTGTTCATGTTTGTTATGATGCGCATTGAACATGATTGCCTTGCCGCTGCAAAAGTCGAGATTTTTACAATGGTCATCTATCATGTAATCGGTGTGAATGATGCTTTTATCACCGCACAGCACAACATTACGCCAGCCGATAAACGGGAAATACTCCTGGAGCCATTCCAGTTTTTCAAATAACGATAAGGGGAACTCCGTAGCTGCCGATACAATATATACCTCATAATCTTCCATCAGCTTTTTAACAGCCTCAATAGCGCCCGGCATAACCGGCAGCGTACGGAAAAACCCCGGTAAGTTCAGGGAAGCTTTCGTTACAGCATCCAACGGAAAAGCCTCCGCATGGGATAAGCCGTCAATAGCCTCAAGGGTGGTAGTAATGCCATACAGCTGTTCGTAATACCTGATCAGTTGCGACTCGATGTCGGCCATAACGCCGTCCATGTCAATAGCAATGGTTTTCTTCACTTGCGTTTTCATGCAACAAAGCAAAACAATATTGCAATATTTTGCAAATTATTTTTAACTTTGCATCATATTGCAAACATGGTAAGAGAAGAAAGATTCCAGATCATATTAGATCACGTATCAAAAGACAGTAAGGTTTTACTAACCGAACTGAGTGAAAAACTCAATGTTTCGGAAGATACCGTACGTCGCGACATTAAAGTATTAGCCGATCAAAAGCTACTAACAGCAGTTAGAGGTGGCGCGGTTGCCCACTCCCCCATTCCGCACCATTACCGGGCGAGGGAACAGCATGATGTTGCCTCTAAGAAAGTCATCGCATCAAAAGTGTTGAGCTTTTTGAAAGACGGACAGGTTGTACTTTTTGACGGCGGTACATCAACCCTGGCCGTGGCCCAAAGCTTGCCGGATGATTTAAGGATCACCGTGGTTACCAACAGTTTCCCGGTTGCCAGCGCGCTTGAAGACCATCCAACGGTTGAAGTGATATTTGCAGGCGGCCGCCTTTACAAATCATCGTTTACCACCATAGGTCACGAAACAATAAATGCGTTCAGGAATATCCGTGCCGATCTTTGCATTTTTGGGATCTGCAGTGTGCACCCCACCATTGGCATTACTACAAGAGACTACGAAGAGGCCGAGATCAAGAAAACGATGATCGAAGTATCGAAAGAAATCATCGCCTTATCCACCTTAGAGAAAATAAATAAAGCCGATTCCTACTACATAGGTCCGGTAACGGAACTGGACACCATCATTACCGATGTTTCTCCCGACGACGAACAACTTTCGGCATACAGGGAAGCGGGCATCAATATCATCTAATAAAACAACGTGAAAAAGAGTTTACTACCACTAACCTTAGGCGGCCTTGGCATTGGCACTACCGAATTTGTGATGATGGGCATGCTGCCCGATATTGCCAATGATTTTCATACCAGCATCCCCGTTGCGGGGCACTTAATTTCGGCCTATGCCTTAGGCGTTGTTATCGGCGCGCCGCTATTGGTTGCCTTTACCAGCAGCTATCCGCCCAAAAAGATCTTAACCGTACTGATGATCATCTTTACGGTTTTCAATGCGTGTTCGGCCTTTGCACCCAATCATTATGTCCTGCTGTTTTCGAGGTTATTAGCCGGCTTACCGCATGGCGCGTTTTTCGGCGTAGGCTCGGTAGTAGCCACCCGCCTTGCCGACAAAGGCAAACAGGCGCAAGCCATATCAGTTATGTTTGCAGGGCTTACCATTGCTAACTTGCTGACAGTTCCCTTAGGCACTTATATAGGTCATCATTATTCATGGCGATATACTTTTGGGATGATAGCGGTAATTGGTTTATTGACCTTAACCTTCATCCAACTATGGCTACCGCAACTGGCTCCGAATGGCAACGGGAATATCCGGTCAGAGCTTACATTTTTCAGAAAAAAACAGGCATGGCTCATCATTGGTCTAACAGCTATTGGCACCGGCGGTCTTTTTGCCTGGATCAGCTATATCGCCCCACTTATGACTGAGGTATCAAAGTTTTCGGCCAGCAGCGTGCCTTATGTTTTGGTATTAGCAGGTCTGGGCATGGTGGTAGGGAATTTTGTCGGCGGTAAACTGGCGGATAAAGTTTCCCCGATAAAAGCCTGCTTAATATTGATGATCACCATGGCCATATCGCTGGTTATCATCTTCTTTGTTTCGCAAAACCAGATCCTGTCGCTTGTAATGACGTTTATAACCGGCGGGCTTTCAATGGCCGCGGGATCGCCTATTCAAACCTTAATGATCAACACTGCCAAAGGCGCAGAAATGCTTGGTGCAGCAGCTACACAGGCAGCCTTTAACATTGGCAATGCCTTAGGCGCGTTCCTGGGTGGCCTGCCCATAGCCTGGGGATTGCGCTTTACCTCACCCGAAATTGTCGGCGTGATCATGGCCTCGACAGGCGCAGTGTTTGCTTTGACGCTGAGCAGGCAAAAAGTTAAGGTAGTTGAAGAAGAGGCCGTGTTGGTGGGGGAATAAGCTTTTGCTGCTGGCTTTCAACCCTTGGTGTGAACACCAGTAAGCTGAAAGCTTACATCATACTTCATCACGGGTTACGCTGCGCTAAACCCGCGGCAGTTAGCCATGGAGGTGATTCTGTGGCAGTTCAGCGGCAGTTATTTATAAACTCCAAACAAATTCTCAATAGCCTTAACCCTATAATCAAATATCTGCTCCACCTTGCCTTTAACAAAAACACTATTCGCTAACCGGCCTATCACGCCATAAGGAATGGCGTAATGCAAAAGATCGGTCATGAGTACGCCGCCTTCAATAATTTTAAAATGGTGCTGATGGTGCCATAAAGCATAAGGGCCGAAGCGCTGCTCATCAACAAAATACTTTTTATCATCAACATGGGTGATCTCCGTCATCCAGTTCATGTTGATGCCTAACAGCGGTGATATTTTATAGGTGATGATCATCCCCGCATACATCTTAGTAGTTTCGGTATAATCAGAAGTTACCACAAAACGCATATCATTCGGGGTGATCTTGGCCAGGTTTAATGGCGACGAGAAAAAATCCCAGGCCTGATCAATGCCGATGGGAATAGATTGTTCTCTTTTTAAAACGTATGTTTTCACAATGGGATAACAGGGATAGATGACAAGTGTTTTGATGTTGAATTATACGGCAACCCGACGATAAAAAACAAAGAAATAAAATCATGTCATTGCGAGCGCAGCGTGGCAATCGCATGCTATACAGGGCAGCCCTGCGTCCGTGCGATTGCTTCGTGCCTTATCATGACGCGACTGTAAGTTATTGATTATTAGATATATTTTTTTGATCTATTTATAAATATGGGCGTTGCCTGCGGCCCGTGCTATCTGCTCATACTACACAAGGCATTAGCCACAAGGTCGGTATCCGCTCCTATCACTAACGCGCCCCCTGCACACTTTTTAGGATTTTCCTGATGGTTCCTCGCAATGATATGGTTTATGCTTCTACCGCTCTTCCTTCCCAATCGGCAAATCCCTTCTTGACCATTCACTCCATGAACCAACATAAAGCTTAGGTCCGCTGATACCGGCATAGTCCATACCCAGCAGCGTATGGCAGGCTGTAACGCCCGATCCGCAATGAACTATTACCTGGTTATGTGCTACATCGCCAATTGCTGCATCATAAGCCTTGCGCAGCTCATCAGCAGGCAAGTACTTGCCATCAACGCCAAGGTTATTGATATAAGGCAGGTTTAAAGCACCGGGAATGTGTCCCGCTATCAGATCCAAAGGCTCAGTTTGTCCCAAATACCTCGGCGTTTCACGCACATCAATTACCAGTCGTGAAGGATCCTGCGCAGCTTCACCGGCTTCAGCTATCTCAACAGTGTTTGCATACTCGTGCGTTACCGGGTACGGATCAACCGGGGTTGGGGTATACGCTTCTGTACTTAGTTCAACACCGGCATCCTTAGCGGCTTGTAAACCACCATTTAGTACCTGTACGTTTTCATGGCCAATCGCCCTCAGCATCCACCATAAACGCGAAGCGCTGAATGCACCGGATTTATCGTCGTAAACCACAACGTGGCTGCCGGGCGTAATCCCCCAGTTACCTAACAATACAGCAAACTCCTGTATATTGGGCAGCGGGTGCCTGCCGCCATAGGCGGGATCATCTGGTTTAGTGGTAAGGTGCTGATCAAGGTCGGCGTATATGGCGCGGTTCAAATGGCCTGCCAGGTAACGCTGGTAAGAGTCCTGCCCTCCGCGGGCATCAATAAGAATAGTATCCTGTGCGGCTAAAGCCGGGTCGTTGATTTCAATAAGTGGCGACATAGGTATATCTGATATATTTTAATATCAAATATAGATACACCGCTTTTAGTTTCGGCAAATTTACTGCACTATTTTGTTTGCACAGTATGAACTTGCGAAAGCTTCGGGCTTGGCTTTAAACACAAAGCCCATGCTCAGGATGTAACCCATAGCCTCATGCAGGGCTGCGTTACTCTTAAACATTGGATTGGTGTTAATGTCGGCATGTACCTCAAGCTCTACATCATACAGGTCGAGCAAATCGCAAAGCTTGTAAGCAATATCGATAGACTTCTGAACTTCGCTCAGCATCCTTTCTTTAATGCTCATTTTTTGCGAAGTACGCTCCTGGTGTATGAACATGAAAGCGCCGCGTTTTTCACGCAGAAACACGATCACGGTTGCAAAATCTGTTACAGCCCCTTTAACTTGTGAGTCGGTGCCGATACATACTTTGAGCTTGTTTCCGAGGAGGGCTTCGCGTTCAATTGCCTTTTCAACCTCTTCCATAATGGGCGATTGGATTACTTCGCCGCTGAATTTTCTCCAGGTCATAAAAATTATTTTAGGTAAATTTTAGGCGACCTTTTTTATGGGTCTATAAAAATAAGCGATAACGTTTCATATTAACGTAAATATGATGTGATTTATTTGTTAACATTTAACTGATTATTAACAGATTAATTGTATTTCGGATATCGAATTTGGAATTTCGGGATTAAGGAATCCACGTCTTTAACTGGTCGAAGTTTAGCGACAGCGTAACTTCGTCCTAAAACAGGGCAAGCATTCTGCTTGCGGGAATGGAAAGTAAGTTAAAGTACAGTTAAGCTGAAAGCTTAACACATTTCAGGACGAAGTTACGCTGCCGCTAAACTTCGACCAGCAAAAGGCGAGTTGAACCCCGCTGGGGTTCAGGTAAGGGGTGGAACGTTATTTCTACAAACCTTTTCTCCCTCTGGGAGGTTTTTATAATCGTGTACACTCAGAGTCTCTCGTAGATCGTGTCCCCTCAGGGTCTCTCACAGAGGACCCTGAGGTTGACAATCATCTTAAGATCCATCGTGTCCCCTCAGGGTCTCTCACAGAGGACCCTGAGGTTGACAATCATCTTAAGATCCATAATTATATTTATATTTAACCATGGCCACCCATACCTTACACAACGATCCCGGCGAAACCTGGTTTATAACGTTTACATGTTACAACTGGATCCCCTTACTCGAGATTACACAATCGTATAATATACTATATGAGTGGTTTGGGTTTATAGCAGAACGTTATCAAGTGCAAACTCATGCTTTTGTATTGATGCCTAATCACATTCATCTGATTATTAAAATGCCCGATACAGATGCAGGTCTTAATAAGATGATCAGTAATGGCAAAAGGTTTATGGCTTACGAGCTTGTTAAAAAGCTAACAGCATCAGGCAGAACCGATATGCTTGATCAGCTTTCGGCGGCGTGTACTGAAAAAGAGAAAGCTAAAGGACAAAAGCATAAAGTTTTTGAACCATCGTTTGATGCCAAGCCCATATACTCCACAGCATTTCTTCATCAAAAAATAGATTATATACATCATAATCCTGTATCTGGGAAATGGTCACTTTGTAATGACTTTTCCGAATACCCACATAGCAGTGCGGCTTTTTATCATTTGGAAAAACCGCATGAATTTGTAACTATTACTGAGTACCGGGATTTTTGGGTGGACATAAATCATGCAAAACCAGTAAGACTGCTCTAATTAAACACATAGCAGTTGTCATGGCGTAGAACATCAGGGTCCTCTGCGAGAGACCCTGAGGGGACGAAAAACCAGTGAGGCTACTCTAATTAGACATAGCAGCTGACATGGCGTAGAACATCAGGGTCCTCTGCGAGAGACCCTGATGGGACGGGAAAAAATCCGAAATCGAAAATCCGAAATTTCGAAATCCGAAATCAAGCCAAAGCAGCCTTGATCCTGTTCTCGGCTTCAAGCACCAGTTCGGCAACGGGAGTTTTACCGGGTTCAATAGGTTCCAATACAGTCCACCTCATCGGCGTAAACGTGTTAAGGGGATAATAGCCATACTTCATAACCTTCCAGGCATCAGCTATTGCTATCGGAACAAGCAGTGCATCGGGGCATTTTTTCAAAAGCATGGATATCCCGGCCGAGTGAAATGCTTTAACCGTACCATCCTTTGAACGGGTGCCTTCCGGAAAAATCACAGCCGACCAGTTATTGGCTTTCATACGCTCACCCAATTTCATCATTTCGGTCATGGCCTGGCGGGAATCTTTTCTGTCGATATTAGCACCTCCACCATGTTTAAGGTTATAGCTGATGGAGGGAATATTTTTGGTAAGCTCTATCTTAGAAACAAACTTGGCGTGGTATTTACGCAGATAATAAATAAGCGGCGGAATATCAAGCAGGCTCTGGTGATTAGCTAAAAATATAATAGGCCTGCCTAAAGGCAAATTTTGCTCATTGATAAAAGTTACCGTATTTCCCAGAATATAAAAAGTGCGTAACAGGAATAAATTTAATACGTCAACAACCTTTTTATGTGCCGAGTAACCAAACAGGCGAAAACAAATCCACTGTATGGGATGAAATATAACCAGAAACAAAGAAAATGAGATAGCGGTAAGCGGCGTTAAAATATAGCCTAATAACTTTTTCATTAGCGGGCAAAGTTATATTTTTTTCAGTAAAGCGGTAATTTACAAACGGTTTTCTGTAAGTAACAACTGCACTTTAAGTACGGCGGCTACAGTCATGGCATCAGTAATTTCGCCATTGCAAACCATGCGGTACATTTCGGCAAAAGGTACTTTTTTAATGATCAGCTGTTCGGTTTCTTCGGGTTCGGCTTCAAACTGCTCAAGGCCACGGGCCAGATATAAAATGCTCAACTCGTCGCTTACGGAATTGCTGAGGTGCAGGCGTTGGATCTCAGTCCATTGTGAAGCTTTCAAACCGGTTTCTTCCAGTAATTCGCGTTTGGCCGATTCGAGCGGATCGCTCCCCTCAGGACCGCCACCTTCGGGCATTTCCCAGCTATACTGATTTAATGGGAAACGATATTGCCCAACAAGGTAAGTATTCAGCTCATCATCTAAAGGTAAAACACCTATAGCCAGATTTTTATAATGTACTTTGCCATAAATACCGGGGTTACCGGCCGGGTTAATGACCTGGTATTCGGTAACATTGATCCAGGAATTATCATAAATGTTTTTTTGGGACGTTATTTTCCAGGGATTATCTTCAGGGTGATGCATGGCCTAAAAATAAGCGATTATGATTAGATTGGGGAATGATTGCCTTGGAAAAGTTTATCTATTCTGCCACGTACTCCAGCTTAACCTGCACGTTCAGGTCTTCCTGCATCCGCGCAAACTGGCGCGGGTTACGGGTAAAGTCGGGATCAGTATCCATATAAATGTTGGTGATCCTCACTATTTCGGGGTGTTTATCGGTGCCTATATTATAGGTAAGCCCCTCCCCGCTTTCTAAACTTTGTTTTAGCTCAAGGTATTGCTTACCGGTTACGATGATCATTTTTTCGGCAGTCATGGATACTATTTAAAAATGGTAAACTACTCAAAACCGTACGTATTTACACTGTAACATACCGGTGATACAAAATTATCGCTTACCGGGTTCTGCAACGGTTTATTATATTTACCTCAAATATAACTCATATATATCCGCATAAATGATCAGTATTAAAAAATTATTGCCTTTTATTTTATTATTGGGCAGTACTACAGCATTTGCCCAGCAAACCTTACCCATAGCCGTAAACCTGCAAAATACCTACACCAAAGGAACACGAACCGCTACCGGGGCACCCGGCAAAAATCACTGGCAAAACACCGCCGACTATAAGATCAAAGTAAACTTCGACCCTAAAACCCGCCTGGTGAGCGGCACTGTTGGTATCGATTATTTTAACAATAGTCCTGATACATTAAAGCGGGTACAATTTAAACTATACCCTAACTTGTATAAAAAAGGAGCAGTACGCCAAATGCAGGTTTCGGCAGAGGACCTTACCGATGGCGTGCATATCAGCAGTTTGAGCATTGATAGCAAAATACAGGATAGCGCCAAACGCCGGATCAATGGCACAAATATGACGCTGCGGGTATCTCCCATCGCTCCAAAACAAAAAGTACACTTTGATATCAGCTATGCTTACACCTTGAACAAAGGCTCGCATATCCGCACCGGCCAGGTTGATACAGGGGCATTTTTTATCGCCTACTTCTTTCCTCGCATAGCAGTTTATGACGATATTGATGGCTGGAACGATTACCCTTATGTTGGCGCACAGGAGTTTTACAACGACTTTTGCCATTTCAGCGCAGAGATCACCGTGCCCGGCGATTATAAGGTTTGGGCAACCGGCGATCTGAAAAATGCTGCAGACGTTTATGACAGCCGCATAGTTAAACGTATAGCCGATGCCGGCGCGAGCGATAAAGTAACGGATATCATTACCGAAGATGATGTTAAAGCAGGCAATATCACCAAAAACAATCCAACCAATACCTGGAAGTTTGAGGCCGACAGCGTTACCGATTTTGTGTTTGCTACCAGCAACCATTATTTGTGGAAAGCATCGAGCCTGGTGGTTGATCCTAAAACCGGCAGGCGTACCCGTGTTGATGCCGTATTTAACGAAAAGCACAAGGATTATTATGCCGTGGTTGACTACGCCCGCAAAACGGTTGAGGTCATGAGCTACAAATTCCCGAAATGGCCGTATCCTTACCAACATGAAACTGTTTTTGACGGATTGGACCAGATGGAGTACCCTATGATGGTAAATGACAATCCGCTCGAAGACAAGGCAGATGCCATTGAGCTCACCGATCACGAGATCTTCCATACCATGTTCCCGTTTTATATGGGTATTAACGAAACCAAATACGGCTGGATGGACGAAGGCTGGGCAACAATAGGCGAATGGCTGGTTAGTCCGGAGATAGACCCTTCAATTGTTGATCCGTACGGCGTTTCTGCTGTTGAACAAAGTGCCGGCCATGAGGTTGATGTCCCGGTAATGACGCTTACACCAATGCTTACGGGTGCGGCGAGCTTTACCGATAGCTATCCCAAACCGGGCCTGGGTTATTTATATGTAAAAGATATGCTTGGCGATGAGCTGTTTACTAAAGCCCTGCACTACTACATAGCGCAATGGCACGGTAAACACCCCATGCCTCTTGATTTTTTCAATTGTATGAACACCGGCGCTGGTATGAACCTTAACTGGTTTTGGAAAGCATGGTTCTTTGACAACGGTATAACCGATCTCGCTATCGGCAAAGTAACTAACACCGGGTTAAAATATAGTGTTAACATCATCAAAGTTGGCAGTAAGCCCATCCCTGTAAACTTAACTGTTTATTATACCGATGGCACTACCGAGTTGTTACATAAAAGCATTGCTGTTTGGGCCGCAGGGAATAAAACAACCGGCGTTAATTTCACCGCAAAAAAGGCAGTTAAAAAATTGGTATTAGGTACCACTTATGATCCTGACAGCAACAAAAAGGATAATGTGTGGGCAAGTAAGTAAATAATTGAAAGCTAAAAGCTTAATGCATAAAGCCAAAAGCTAATAATGTAATGGCTAAAAAAGTCGTCATTGCGAGATACGAAGACCACCGACCGGAGGGAGCTCATTAATACCTATAAAAATCAAATTATAATTATTAATAATCCCAAACAGGCGGAGCAGCGTTGCAAGTCGCTCTGTAAAGTTCGCGATTGCTTCGTACCTCGCAATGACGGTCTTTTTATTAGATTTTAAACGGCTTCTTGGAGTTCCTCTCTATTTCTGTTGATATGCCTTCAGCAGATCAGCCACATCAATACCATTAATTTTCATACCGCTCAGGTTGCAGTCTGTAATATTCACATCGCTCAGGTTACAATCGGTTATGGTGCTGCCCTGTAAATCGCAGTTTTCAAATTTAAGCGGGCGTTGTTTCGCGGCGGGGTCATAAGCGGGATGACCTTCGGGCGGCATGCCAATATCATGGATGTAAGCCCCGCCAAGCTGCGCGTATTTTATTTCCAGATCGCTCAGGTTGGCATCTTCAATTTTAAGCCCGGTTATACATACGTCTCTGAAACTGGCATTGTTCATCATCATTTGTTCAAAGGTCGAGCCGTTGAGCATGGCACATTTTACATCAAGTACCTTTTGAGCTTCTTTTATGGCGATCACCTCGGTGCCGTTAGTTGCTGAATTTTCCATGATTTGCTGTTGGTTTCATCAAATATCTTAAAAATCAACGTCATCACAGAGTTACATACGCGACAAATAAAGGGTGTATTTGCGACAAGGTTATTCTCACGCAAAGCCGCAAAGGCGCTAAGTTAAAACCTTTGCGGCTTAGCGCCTTTGCGTGAAATTTAATTTACGCTGAGTTTATAAGTTTTGTATCTTCAATTACTCAATCGTCGATTATGATCCTGCCTCCTCATATCAAATCATCACTGCTGGTTGCAGCCTGCATTACACTTGCTTTTACTGGCTCTTATGCCCAACAAAAATCCTATCCTATCGCGCAAGCAAAATGGCTCATTGGCAGCTGGAAAAATCAATCGGCAAAAACATTGGATATTGAAACCTGGAAAAAACTTAATGATTCCACCTTTCTTGGCAGAAGCTATTCACTGGCTGGAGCAGATACTGTATCATCCGAGCACATCAGGCTGGAACAACACGCCGATAAGCTTTACTATATCCCAACAGTAAAAAATCAAAACAACGGCAAGGCAGTAACTTTTGCACTTACTTCATGCAACAAAAAACAACTGGTGTTTGAAAACCCGGAACATGATTTCCCTCAAAAGATAACCTATACCCAAATAACTAAAGATTCACTGCTGGCCGAAATATCAGGGCTAAGGAAAGGCAAGCTAAAGGCGATACAGTTCCCGATGAAAAGGGTTCAATAGCCTATGAGCGACTTTTATATCATTGCAGTAATTCGGCTACATCACGGCCATAAAATTCTTTAAACAGTTTCCTGAAATAAGCTGGGGTTTCAAAACCGGCAACGTAAGATATTTCGGCAACGGTGCGGTACTTACCGCTATTGATCGCTTCCATCGACATCTGTAAACGGATCCTCCGGATGTAGTTATTAGGTGTAACCCCTGTAGTATTTTTTATGCGCCGGTGCAACTGTCTTTCACTTAAGCCCATTTCGCTGCTCAGCAACACAATACCCAAATCAACTTTCCCAATGTATTTTCTTACCAGCGTTTCAAGTTCATAAAGCCACAACTGGTCGGCAATGGAAAGTTCGCTGATCGGCTTGAGGAGGTCTGTACGGGTAAGATCGCCCTCTTTCAGTATTTCGCTGTTTCGCGCCGACAGTAATGAGGTCCTGCTAAATTCTTCCAGCTTCTTTTTATCGGTAATATTTTTGGCGATGGCAAAAACCAGTTGCTGGCTTTTTACCGGCATCGATGTCCATGAAAGCCATACTATTTCCCCGCTTTTGGTTAGATACCTGTTCTCAAAATTATATAGCGGATTGTTTTTTTTGATACTCTCACGTTTACTGGCGGTGATGCTCCTATCCTCTGGATAAACAAACGAGTCGATAGGCTTTGCAAACAGTTCGCTGTCGGTATAACCTAAGGTTCTTGAAACAGCCGGGTTAATTTTTTTAAAGTAACCATCGAACCCGGCCACGCACAACCAATCGGGCGACAGGTGAAAAAAGTATTCCAAGTCAAAAATCTCATTCAAGTTTTCCATGCAAATTTTCGTTCTTCTTCACCGGGTATTGTAATATGCCAGGCAAGTAATATGATATAGCCGCAGGTTGTGAAATGGCCAATCCAAAAGAAACCATTTTTTATGACACAAACAGCCATTTATTTTATACTGGCAGGATTGTTTAATAAAATGTCAGTCTTGTCAACTTTCGGAAACCCATTTGTCGGTTCGGGTAATAGCGTCGACAGTAAAATCATGTTTTGCTGCTCCTGTGCGGTGGTAATTTTCGACGTTTTTTTATATCATTACGGGTAATATGAAAACCCTATTCCCAAACACAATTAAGCTCATTTCCTTTACCTTGCTGGCTATATCATTACAAAGCTGTATCAAACAGCCCGGAGCCTGGCGAAACGACCAGATCCCCGGAGGTAAACGCGACGATTTTCACAAACTTAATGAACAACTGCTTCATGACCTGCGCAGCAACAACAGCGATGATATCGGCAACATGGAATCACAGGAGATGCTGCAGGATAAATCAAACCTCCGGCAAATTGAACTGGTAGGCAACGCAGCAAAAACCACCGATTATGACATTTATGACGAGTACTACATTATAAACAAACATCGCAATACAGATACAGCAAGCAATCTGTCGGCAGGCATTAACAGCTATAAAATGATCTACAATGGCATTACCCATGAAATGTACATTGCCTTATTTTTGCCCAAGGATAAAAGCTTGCCTAACCAGGAAATGATAACCGCCATGTATGCTAAATACAATTATGGCTGGAAGCTAATCTCAGTAAATGTAAATACCTATAAGATCAACGGTAAAACGGCGCCCGAGCTTTTTGAACAGGGAAAAGAAAAATACAACAAACAGCATTTTGCCGATGCCCGTTTAACACTCGAGCTGTCTTTACAATGTACCGCCCCTAATGATTACTGGCAATATCTGCATGATACCGATGCAGGCAAATTATTCCAGGATGCTGCCGAAGCAACGGTAAAGCAATATCGTTTCCCGGTGGTAATTGATGGTGTTGCAGGAGAACCGAGGGTGTTCCGGTTAGCCAATCAAAAGAACAGTCATGGCTGGTTCCCGGTAATTTATTATGCCACCAAGGTAAACATTGCCGATACCAACGCGGTAAAAAACGAAAACACGCAGATTGGGAAGGTTATCAACAAACTGCTTCCGGGAATTACCGAGGATAAAGATTATATTTTTTATTCTGCCTGTAGCAAACTTCCGCTAAGTTCGGCGAGAGTTGAGCATTTTGATATGACGAAGAAGTTGAGGTAATAAATAGTACTCATAATATATGAATGAAACACCTCTTGTAATTGCAAAACCGAGCTTAGGAGCATTTATAACCTGTATATCAGGCGTGGGCTTTTTTGGCTGGATTACATGGCTGATATGCAATTCGGGCAATAAACATATAGAAGACTCATCGAAAACAGCCTTTTATATACTTAGCGCTTTTTTTGCTTTTGCTGCAATTGGTTCTCTAATTACATTGTTAACAGTGCGATCATTTGAATTAACCCAAAAAACATTAATTGTAAAAAGACCTTTTTTATTTTTAAAGCATACAATCCACTTAACCAGCATTGAAACAGTTACCGAAAAACCTTTCAAAGTTGAAAGCACGACACGGGGAAACAAAATTCTTATTCATACCGGCTCAAAAGCAACAATTATGCTTATCAATGGGAAGAAACTAACAATAGATACCTTTTCGACACGAAATTATAAAGAATTGATCAAGCAACTCAAGCATCTACATCGCCTTAAATAAAAGCACATTTACCGCAAGGCTGCGCCTTGTGGTAAATGTGCTAATTAAGATACGCGATGACGAGTTTGTTTGCTATATGAAGTAAGATGATAAGGTGATGCAATGAACACCTTGCATACGGGCCACAAGGCAAAGCCTTGCGGCAGCGATGGACTATTGATTATTTGTCAAGTTAAGCTGAAAGCTTGACCCATTTTAGGTCGAAGTCACGCTATCGCTAAACTTCGACCAGTTCATAAAACAAGAAAGGGAGCGGCAAGCCGCTCCCTTTCTTGTTTTAAATCGTTCCTATCAGATCGCTTCCAACTGCAGTACCACACTGGTATGGTAAGTACTGGCTTCAGGATTGATACCTACGTTCATCAGGAAATCGCCGGTAAAGGTTAAATCTTCGTTTCCTAACACCGAACCAGTGCCAGGGTAAAGGTTGATCTCTTTTACACGGTATTTTTTGTTAGGGTCGAGGCCTTTCAGGCGTACAGGTACTTTGCTGCCTGAGCCGTAACGGTTATTCACCAAATAATTGAACATTACCGCTTTTGATTTATCAGTATTTACATACATGATAGAAGCCGCGTCGTTATCCCACGGTGATGATAAACGGTACTGATCGCCATGCCAGATCACATCTTTCAGTGCATCATAATTTTTCAGGGCCGACTGGCAGAAGCTCAGATCGCCTTCGCTCAGTTTACCAATCACAATATCAAAGCCCATTTTACCCATCATAGCCACATCCACACGGTATTTAATTGGCTGTTTGCCCCAATCGGTTACGTGATTTGAACTGGTGATTGCCGGATAGAAGAATGAATATTCCCACTGGATAAACACGCGCTCCAGCGGATCAGTGTTGTCACTTGGCCAGTACTCGGTAAAGTATTGCAGTGCACCATAATCAACACGGCCACCACCGCCTGAGCAAAGCATCAAAGGCACTTTAGGATACTTAGCACGAACACGTTTCAACACGTTGTACAAACCGTTCACATAATCAACATAAATGTGCGACTGGTCTTTTTTCAAATAAGCCGAATAAGCATTGTAGATAACCGCGTTACAATCCCATTTAATGTAAGCCAAATCGGGATTTTTGGTGAACAAGTTATCAACCACGCCAAATACAAAATCCTGCACTTTAGGATTGGCCAAATCAAGCACCAGCTGGTTCCTGAAATACTTTTCAGGGCGGTTTGGTTGTTTGATCACCCAATCAGGATGCGCTTTATACAGATCGCTGGCAGGGTTAACCATCTCCGGCTCAATCCAGATGCCGAATTTTACGCCATTGGCCTGCGCTTCTTTTACCAATGAGCTGATACCGTTAGGGAGCTTTTGTTTGTTCTCCTGCCAATCGCCCAAACCGGCGTTGTCGCCATTACGCGGGTGGCTGTTACCAAACCAGCCATCATCCAGTAAAAATAAGTCGACACCAAGCTTTTTGGTATCTTTTAACAAGCCTGCAAGCTTGCTCTCATTAAAATCGAAATAAGTGGATTCCCAATTATTGAGCAACGTAAGCCTTGAGCCTTCGCCGTCAACAATTTTGTATTTACGGGCCCAGCTTTGCAGCTTGCGGCTGGCATCACCTTTACCATGATCCGAATAGGTGTACAGGAAAGCTGGGGTTGCAAATTCAGCACCCGGCTTTAAATGGTACTCGGAAGCAGCATTGTTAATACCTGCAATAATTTTCAGGTTATTGGCCACATCCAGCTCAAAATCAACCCTGAAATTGCCCGACCATTCCAAAGCGCCGTAAAGTACTTTGCCTTCATCCTCGGTAGCAGGTTTATCCATCGATACCATGAACATCGAGTGCTCGTATAAATTGGCACGGGTACCCAGTTTACTGTCGATAGTTTTAATACCGTGAGTTAACCTTGCTTCTTCAGGCTGCATTTCCATGGCCCAGTTGCCGTGGTATTGTTTCAACCAAAAACCGCCGGTAGTATTACCTTTTAAGCTCAGGTTGGCAGATGCATATTTATCAAGCGTTACTATTCCTTTTTCATTATGTTTTATCACCGACCATTGTTCGGTAACATCCTCTTTAAAATAGGTTTTGTAGTAAAGCTTTACCTCAAAATCGTAAACAGGATCTTTCATGGTAACCACCAATAGTGAAATATCATCATCAACCTTGCTAACCGTATGGCTTACATAGGCCAGGTTTAATGATTTATTACCATCGGCATGGGTAACGGTAATGGCAGGTTCGCCAAGACTGGCCGATCCTGATGGCGTATAAACATCATTCTGTACACCCGAATCATCGGCCTGTTTGTACATTTTCCGGATGCGGGCATACTCGGCTGTGTTGGCAAGCTTTGCGCCGAGGTACACCATGTTCAGGTGTTTTTCGGCATCGGTTTGCAATACGATAGCGTTGTGTTGTGTTTCAACGGGGATTGTTACATCCTGCGCTGCCGCCCTGCCGGCCAACAGCATTGAGCCTGCAAAAAGCAGGCCCAGTGGTAAAGTTTTTCTTTGAGTAGTTCTCACGTGTGATTTTTGGTTTAACCGGCTACTTCGGTAATTTGGTTTATCATGTTTTGATGGATCCTCGCCCCAAAGTGCCCGGCGTCGAGTTTCAGAACTTCGGTAAAGGACTTTTGTGCATGCTCAAAATCATGTAAACCGAGATATCCCAGTCCCTGTAAAAAGTAGCAATGCACCCTGTTCCTTACCTGCAGATCATCTTCAAAAATGAGCAAATTTGGCAGCGAGACGGCAAAGTAATCAATTTTTACGTTATCATCCATGTGCCCAATACCATAATTAAGCAGTTTTTTGAAGATACGCTCTGCCGATGTACTGTCACCGAGACATTTTTTAGCTAAACCCTGATAAAAGATCTTATCGGGCTGCTGATCGTTGTAAAAAACTGCCGCTGTGGGATCTTCCAAACCGATGGCTGCTTTCTCAAAATAAGCCTTAGCTTCTTCGGTTTGCTGCAGGTTTTCATAGGCCTTACCTAACCAATAAAAGATATCATTTTCCTGCGTGCCGAACAACTTGCCCTCGCCTAAATTATGCGGATAAGTTTGTGCTTGATTTAGTTGTTCAATGGCCTCGTTATTTTTACCATCACGGATATTTTGCTTGGCCATTTCAACCAATGATGCAACATACTGGCCCGAAGCCTTGCCTTCGCCTCCCTCCCATGGATGGAAAGTCCTTTGCGTCACTTGTTCAAAAGCCGTTTGGTGTTCGCCTAAAAAGTTATACAGGGTTGCGCGCTCCAAATAAACATCGTCGCGGAGTTTGGCAGTTTCCAGGTTAGCTTCTACAAATTTCAGGCGAGCATCGGCAGGGTGGTTCAGCTTTTTGTATAGCTGATCAAGCTCCATCAAGATGCGGGCATCGGTTATATCCAGCGCGAAGGCTTTTTCAAAGCATGTTAAAGCTTTTGCCGGGTCGTTGCGCTTGTTGTAATAAGCTATGCCCAAATTCCTGAATACAGTTGGGAAAGTATCATCCAGTTGTGCCGATGCTTCCCAGGCTGCAATGGCATCGTCATACTGCAGTTTATCATAAAACAGGTTGCCTAAGTAATAAGGCGCTTTGGCATCGGCTGGCACTAAGGCAGCGGCCAGTTTCAACACGCTGATATCTTCGAGCCTGTCGGGGAAACACAGGTATGAATCAGCCGCCGAAGCCAGTTTAAAGTACGCTGATGCCTGTTCATTATTACCCAACTGACAGGCAAAATAACCGAGATAATAATACACCATAGGACTGGTAGCATCACCATTCACAGCATAATTCAGCAGGTCGGTAGCTTCCTCATATAGTCCCGCATTAGCATAATCAAGTGCGTACTCAATATAGTTTTGGTAATACCCCCGTGATAGTTTGGTCAATTCATTAAGGCTGTTCATGGCTTTTTCTTCATTGCCCAAAGCTTTGTAAGCATATACCAGTTCAAACAAAGCGCCTAAGTTAAAGGCATCCCTCTTAATAGCTGCAACACCAACTTCAACAGCCTCTTCAAACCGTTCCAGTTTGCGGAAAGCCGCGGAGCGTAAAACATAAGCTTTACTGTTGTTGGCGTTCCTGTCTAAAGATGACAACGAATGGTCAAGCGCCAGTTCATAATCGCCGTTTTCCAGGTCAATCTGTGCTACCGAAAAGTAGCCGCTGTCTTTCCAGGCATTGCTCCAGGTGGCTTTGTAAAATGTTTTATAAGCTTCATCCTTTTTACCAAGAAACTTCAACGCCAAACCTAAATTATAATAGCACTCGCTATCGTAAGGGTTAGGGTTGCGCTGGGTAATGGTTTCAACCGCCCTGCGGAAGTATGGCTCACTTTTAGCAAACTGCCCGCGGCGCAGGTACCATAAACCCAGGGCATTGTTGTTACGGAGATCTTTTGGATCGCGGCGTAAAGCCTCTTCATAATAAGGTACCGGGCTGTAGGTAGCATGACGGTACTGCTCCAGATGTTGCGCGGTTAAAAACAACTGCTCGTTATTTTCCACATCGGCAGGCAGTAAAGCCGGTTTGGCAGCTTCCGGAATGTTGTTAAGCTTATTGCTTGCCGCATCGTATTTAATAAGCTCCTTGCCAGCCTCTGAATGTACGGTTAGCAATAAAAGGTTTTCATCGATGTTTTTAACGGCTATATCCCTTACAAAAACCTGCTCCGGTACGATAGAAGCATTTTCGCTTAGCAATAACTTACCATCGTGCTGTAGTTTGATGTTAAGGTTATTTTGTTCGCCGGTTACATATACTTTTAACAGCAGTTTGCCATCTTCATAATTCAGCGCCACCAGGATATCTTTAGTAGCATTTTTAATTACACCAAGTTCACGGTATGGCATAAAGTACTGGGTAAAATGCTTTTCTTCATGCGGCATCAACCAGGTAAAATCTGGTTGGTTATCGGTAAACATTCCGGTCATCAGCTCAATGTATGGGCCATCCTCATCCGTCAGGTTCCTGTCCCACGCAACACCGAAATCGCTATGGCCCCAGGTCCACTGTTTTTTACCGGGCGATACATGATGATTGGCTACGTGCAGCAAACCGGCCTGGCTATCATGCTCATATCCGCCTACAAAATCGTAGTTGGAGTTGATAGCCATGTACGATGTTGGCACCGGGATATTTTTATACCTCGAAATATCCGTACCCGGCGAATAGTCAACTTTGTAATAAGTACCAGTAGCAATTGGGAAAGTTGATACATCGCGCTTGCCGTGGTCAAATACCGCGTTCACATCAGGCGGAAAAACCGACTGGTAATCGTCATTCACCTTTACAGCCGGGTTTGCCCACCATAAAAAGGTTTGCGGCAGGGCCGAGCGGTTATACAGTTTCGCTTTTATTTCGATGTAAGCTTTATCAGGGTGCAGGGTAAAACCGGCCATGCCCTTGGTATGGAACATGCGCTCTACCTCGTTAACCCAAACGGTTTTACTGCCGTCAGCATTTTCTTCAATCTTATAATCAACCGGCTCAAATGTACTTGGGCGGTGGTGCTGCGGCCAGTTAAACTCAATACCGCCCGAAATCCAGGGACCAGTTAAGCCTACCAGCGCCGGTTTAATCACCTGGTTGTGGTAAATAAAATGACGGTCTTTGATCTTGTCATAAGCTGTCTGGATCCGGCCGCCAAGCTCAGGCAGGATCAGCACTTTAAGGTATTTATTCTCCAGGTACAGGCCTGTGTATTCCTTATCTTCCTTTTCGTCGTAAATTTTTTCGATAACAGGGTTAGGGTATACCTTACCGCTGCTGCCCTGGTAAACCCGCTTTTCAAAAAACATGGGGTTTTTATCGGGCTTGCCTATACCGTAGGTTGGGATAATTACCTTTTCTTCCCAAACATTTACATCCAAATTATTCATGTAGCTTACAATTATTAATGTCTTATTAAATTTTCTTCTAACTCTTCAAGGGTTTGGCCTTTGGTTTCCTTCACTTTCCTCAGTACAAACAAAAAGCCCAGAAAGCAGATCACCGCGTACATATAGAACGGCCCGTAAGTACCCAATACCTTAGCCAGGATCGGAAAGGTGAACACCAGTATAAAATAGGCTCCCCATAACGATACAATGGCCACTGTTGATGCAGCGCCGCGAATTTTATTAGGGAAGATCTCCGAAATGAGCACCCAGGTGATAGGCGCAAGTGAAAGCGCGTAAGTACTGATGGCCAGTAACACAAAAACCGACACCAGTTTAGCCGACAAGTGATTTTGCAGCAGGTATGCCAATACAATATAAAATATCGACAATCCTAAGGAGCCAATGAGCATCAATGGCTTACGGCCAAGTTTATCAACCTGCCACATAGCAAGCAGCGTAAACACCAGGTTAACTATGCCGATAGAAACAGTTTCAAAAAGCTGCTGGTTAAGGCTTGAACCTACCGAAGCGAAGATGGTTGAGGTATAATTAAACACCACATTGATGCCGCAAAACTGCTGAAACACTGCCAATGTAATCCCTATCAGCACAGCGGGGCGTACGGCTTTTTCAAATACTGCGCGGTATGATTGCTTGCCTGTCCCTCCTTTCAATGACTTTTCAATGGCTTCCTGAGTAGCGGTAACAAACTCTTCAGGGCCTATTTTGTAAAGCACCTTTTCGGCATCTTCATTCCTGCCTACTTTCATGAGCCATCTTGGGCTTTCGGGCAGGAACAATACACCCAGCATAAAAACTACTGCAGGTACAGTACCCAGGCCAAACATCCATCGCCAGGCATTGTGGCCGGTATCTGCCAAAAAGTAATTACACAGATTGGTGATCAGGATGCCCAGCACTACCGTAAGCTGATTGATAGCCACGTTACGTCCGCGTACTTTGGCCGGCGAAATCTCGGCAATGTACATGGGGCAAAGCATGGATGCCATGCCTACGCCAACGCCAGCCGCAAAGCGCATCGTAATAAAATAGGCAAGCCATGTTGATACCGAAATAGCCAATGACGATACCGCGAAGATGAACGCGGCAATCATCAGGCCCGGCTTGCGGCCAAATTTTTCGGCAATACTACCGGCAATGATACAGCCTAAAATACAGCCCAGTGCCAATGAACCGGTCAGGAATCCTTCCCAAATAGGGTCGAGCCCAAATTCTTTACGAAGGAACGGCAGCGCACCAGATATTACAGCAAAATCAAAGCCGAACAGGTAGCCGCCCAGTGCCGATATAAAGGAGATCCCTATAATATAGCTGCTGTTAAACTTAATTTCTTTTTTCAAATCGATGGTCATTTTATATTGGTTAGCTTCTTCTCTTTATAAATTTACTTTAATTAACTCTTTACTAAATATAGAGCATCGCACCTTTTGCTTTCAGCTTTCAGCTTTAAGCCTTCGGCTTTCAGCTCCTGCCTTACCTCCCGTGCAGGTGAACTACTGCGCCGCCACCCGATGCCAGCTTCAGGTTTAACTTGGTTGAGCGGTTAACGGTGATGGTTTTATGCTCGTATTTTTCGGCATTCTTATCTGCATCGGCAGCGTCAGAGTACAGGTCGGCAGTATAATTAACTCCGGCAGGCAAAAAGGAGAAATCAACATTGATGTCCCTTGCATCCCAATTGGTCATAGCGCCCACGTACCAGTCGCTGCCTTTCTTTTTTGCTATCGCGATGTATTCGCCTACTTTGGCGTCCAGCGGTTTAGTTTCATCGAACACAGTCGGCACGGCCGATAGGTATTGTTCGATGTCCGGGTACTTTTCATACTCGGTCGGCGAATCGCAGAATACAGCTAAGGGCTGATCAAACACCACAAACATGGCCAGTTCATGACAACGGGTGCCCTGTGTTGATGGCAAACCCTCAGCTATCGGCTTAAATGTATCTTTTGATTTGTTGCGCATAGATCCCGGCGTATAATCCAGCGGACCACCCAGCATCCTGATAAAAGGAAAAGTAGTATGATGCACCGGGTTGGTGGTAAAATCCCATTTTGAACATTCCTGTCCGCGCACAGCCTCGTAATTCACAATATTTGGATAGGTGCGTTGTAGGCCGGTTGGTTTTGAACAACCGTGAAAATCGACCATTAAATGTCTTTTGGCAGCACCTTCGGCAATTACCTGCAGCCATTTGATAGCCTGCTGATCGTCGCGGTCAAAAAAATCGACCTTGATACCTACTGCGCCGATCTCTTTCAGATAATCCAGATTAGCATCCAGATCTTTCAACAAAGGCGAAGCTACGCACCATACAAAGATGCCTACATGTTTTTCGTTAGCGTGCTGAATTACAGCCCGGATATCTGTTTTTTGAAGAGGTTTTTTAACATCGTAATTATCGCTCCAGCCTGCATCTATCATCATGTACTCCAGTTTGTTTTTGGCAGCGAAATCGGTATAAAAATTATACAGTTGGGTACTCCGGTTTTCCATACCCGATGGAATAGGCGCACCGGGCAGGATAGCATCATGCCACCACTCCCAGGCTGCCTTTCCGGGTTTTATCCAGGCTGTATTTTCCAATACCGACGGCTTTGATAATTTGTAAATGAGCTGGTTATTCAGTAAAGTTTTATCATCATCGGTAGCGATAAGCACACGCCATGGGTACTCTTTTTTGCCGGGTTCTTTGGCGATATAATTTTCACGCGAGGTTACTAACGATACAAAATCGCCCCAGCTGCCCATTTTTGTGGTAGCCGGATAGCCAGCCCATTCGCTTGTGATATTGCCGTTTTTCTTTTTAACGTACATGCCGGGGTAATCAAACAGGTCGGCTTCGGCAATAACCAATTTCACACCATTGTTGTAACTGTACAATGCAGGGGTAATGGCATGTTTATCTTCTTTTACTTCGCTGATGGATTTGTATTGATTATAAGCCAGTTCCCAGGCGGTGTAGTTATCCGTTTCGGCAATGGTAGTGCCGGGCGAGCCTTTCAGGTTAAAACCGGCCTGCTCGCTCATTACTTTAACCGAATCTTTTAAATCGGTAACAAAACGGTAAGCAACACCTTCGTTATAAGCGCGGATAAGCAGCTTATAGTTCCCTGCAAAACTGATAGCTAATTCGTTATAATTATCGGTAAGCACAGCAGCCTTACCATACAACGGGCGGATAGTTTTATTTACCGTTGATGGCTTGGTGCCCAATACTTTGGCATTTGCACCAAGGGTAGTTTTATCCAACTTCAGACCGATGGCCGATGGCGAGATCAGCTGGCTGTTTTTATAAGTCAATGAATAACTAATGCTGTCGTTCACCTTAAGCTCCAGTTTCAGGTTATTATCGGGCGATTTAACCGTGTAACTTTGCGCCGATGCTCCAAGGGTAAAAGCAGACAGGATAAAAAATATCAGGGTAGTTTTTTTCATATAGTGCCGAACTTGTATAAAATGCTTTGATCGTAAACATCGCCTGCCTGTAATATGGCCTGCGGGAAATTGGGATGGTTAATGCTATCCGGATAATGCTGGCATTCCAGGCAAAGGGCATCAAACGGTTTTGCCGGCTTACCGGTATGGGTTGGCGAGGTGCTGCTTAAATAATCGCCAGTGTACAGGAACACGCCGGGATAATCAGTATATACTTTGAGCGTACGGCCCGATTCTTCATCGGTTAAAAGAGCGGCGTAAGCAAATTCGTTCTCTTCAGCTTTGGTATCGATGATATAAAACAGGTTAAGCCCTTCAACCCGGCTTTCATCTATTTTAAATTTATCGCTCAGTTTATTATTGCTAAAAGCCTTTTGCCTGGCAGGTATAATAGCCCCGCTCGGCGTATAATCTTCGTACGAATCGACAATAGATTCCGATGATATGGTAAGCCTATGGTTATATATCTTACTTTTAAATGCCGAGAGATTAAAATAGGCATGATTGGTAAAGTTGGCTATCGTAGTTTTATCAGTAATAGCTTTATAATTGATCAGCAGTTCGTTACCGGCACTCCAGGTGTAGGTAATAGTAAGCTGCAATGTACCTGGATAACCACCATCTCCATCGGGACTGGTAAGGGCCATCACTACACCATTTTCAATAGTTTCGGCAGTAAATACCCTGTAGTTAAAACCACTTTTGCCCGCGTGGTTGGAATTTTTCCCGTCGTTAGCGTCCAGCTGGTAAGTTTCGCCTTCAAACTGAAATTTCACCCTGCTGATGCGGTTGGCATAACGGCCAATAGTTGAGCCAATGTAGCAGGTATCGCTTAAATATCCGTCCAGATCAGGAAAACCAACCACCACGTTTTCGAGCTGCTGATGCCTGTCGGGCACCACAACCGACACAATGGCCGCACCATAATTGGTAAGCTCAACATAGGCCCCTGTTTCGTTTTCTATTTTGAAAAGGTAAACATTGTGCCCCTCGTATTGCCCCCATAAACGGGATGTGGTATTAACTGCGTACGGATATTTAAATTGTTTATTCATGTGTTTCAACTTCATCAAAACAGCCGGATAATCACCGTTACTGGTTTCTGTGCTTAATTGGTTTCGGTAAACCTACTATGAAACAGCGGTTAAAAAAATGGATAATTTTCAGAAAGTGATGGATAATACTATCATATATAAAGACGGCTAAAGAACTTGCTTTCAATAAAAAATAAATATCTTTAAACACCAATTAACCATTAAGCTATGAATGTGATAGCCGAACCTAAAAAAAAGATAAAAGAAGGCTTCATCGGTCAAAAAAAGATCGTATTACCGCCCAACATCAAAAAAACCATTACCAATAACCCTTTGACCAAAGGCTTCTACCTAACGGCGATAGGCTATTATCCAAAGGCCGCCTATCATGATTGGGAGCGCCGGGCCGGCAGCAACGAGTATATTTTACTTTACTGTATTGATGGAGAAGGCTATGTTTATTTGAACGGGCAGCACCATGTTTTGAAACCCAATACTTTTTTCATTATTCCGCGTAATGTGGGCCATCGCTATCAAAGCTCTGAAACCACGCCCTGGAGTATTTATTGGGTGCATTTCAGCGGCTTAAATTCACAGTTCATTTATGAGCGCTCGCTTCAAAACGGGCAGCCTGTGGTACAATCCATTCCTTATGATAACAGCCGGATAAAGCTTTACGAACAAATTTACGCCGTACTTGAACACAGCTACCACGAAAAGGAAATGGAGATCGTAAATATCAACCTGCTCAATTTCATCTCTTCACTGGTTTACTATAAGCAAACCAACCCGGTTGATTACGATAACGATTCTGTGAGCAACTCCATCGCTTACATGAAAAAGCATATCAGTAAAAAATTTGAGGTGATCCATTTGGCTAAACAGCAGGGCATTTCGGCCTCACATTACTTACGCCTGTTTAAGCAAAAAACAGGTTCATCGCCTATCAACTATTTTAACCTGCTCAAGATCCAGGCATCGTGCCAGTATCTTTACTTTACCGACAGGAGTATCAAGGAGATCTGCTCGGACCTGGGCTTTGATGACCCGTATTACTTTTCGAGGTTGTTTACCAAGTTGAGCGGCATGTCGCCATCAAAATATCGAAAAACGCATAAGCGGTAGACCAGGCGAAGATTTTGGCTAAAGCCGGTTGCCGGTTATCTTTTCCCCGTCGGTTAAAAACCGACGGCAATGAAGTTTTTTTGTAGAGACGCATCACATGCATCTCCCGCAGGACAAGCCGACTTGCAAGAGCGGAATCATCCGTTTGGAAAATCGTTTGCCGTGTTGGTGAATCAAACGTAATTTGCATACGGGAGACGCAATTATGCGTCTCTACCAAAAACTTGGCTATGCACCCGCCCAAACCCCGACTTTTCCATATCAGCGAACAGCCCGGTATCAGCATATTTACCCCTCGTCCTTCCCCATCTCATTTTGAAAACATTACAGGCGATGTTGTTTTGCCATCAGCGATCAGTTACTGCATAATTACCTGCTGCCCCGCGATTGCCCGAGGGTAACATTTTATGCAGGGACTAATACTACTGATGCAGATAAGCAAAAGTTCATGGGCAATACAACGGCCAGTCATGTTGTTGCTGTTGAAAGCGGTTGGTATCAGCAAATCAAAGAAACTACGCTGTACTGCTACGAGTTTTTACCGGATGATTTTATGCTGATAGATGATTGTGCGGGATACTACGTATCCTATAAACCTGTTGTGCCGATAGCAGTGACCATTATTGATGATATTATGGCCACGTTGTTAAACCGGGATATTGAGCTGCGGTTTATGCCATCGTTAATTGATATTGCAGATGCTGTGCGCGATTCGAGCCTTCAGTTTTCGTTGATCAGGATGCGGAATGCGAAGAGGGTGAATTGGAGTAAATAAAGTGGGCTGTCACCCTGAGCTTGTCGAAGGGTCGCGCGCAGAGGCCCTACCCACCATGCTTCGACAAGCTCAGCATGACACCCATTTTTTAACTTGCCATGGGTAAAGGGTAAAAACTACAAATCCCGCTGCTTCAATTGAAACAACGGGAATTTGCCATTATTAAACCAAACCAAGGTTTTATTTATCCACTTTATACATAGTCAGTTCTATGAGGTGGAAATAATTTGTTCCGCCCCAGGTTTCCAGTACTTTGAACCTGATGTAACGGTATGCAGGCAAGTCGGCAGGGAAGTTGAACGGTTCGCCAGCTGCTGCAAAGTCGGCATCGGCCTGGGTGTTTTGTCCCACAGGCAATCCCGAAGGCTTAACCGAAGTAAAGCTTGCCAGCTTTGTCCAGCTGTTGTAACTGCCATCCGAGCTCGGGCTGTTGCTGCCGTAGATCTCAAACCTTTTCGGATTACCTACATTATATAACGCCGAAGTACGCTGCCAGATCTTCATTTTAGCCAGCGATGCCTGTTGGCCCATGTCAAATGTAAACCATTGCGGCATACTCGTTCCCGGTGTATGAAAGCCCGGCTCATTGGTACTCTTATCCCACAGGTTATAAGTTTCCCAGCCGTATGCCGATGGAATATCGGTAGGCAGATTATAGGCTTTAAACAATGATTTATCACACTCTACTGTCCCATAGATCTTCGGAAAATCATCGAAAGATGTTGTATTGAACACATCAACCGCATCCGTTGTTGGTTTGTATGATGAGCGGTATTGGATATTTGTTCCCAGTTTAAGATCTGTTAGCGTTATACCGCTGCTATCTACACTAAGCTCTTTTGTTGCCCCGGCCCCTGCTGTATTGATGTACTTAATAGTGGTTGAAACATTACCGGTATCCGCCTTATTAAAAAAAAGCCTTACCGAACCATTATCATTTACCTGAAAAGGGTTAGCGGTATTATACGAACGGTTCAGGAGACTTGCCTGGTAAACCGCGCCATACACCCGCACGTTATTTACATCCTGCCCAACCGATGAATTGCCTGCATTATCGTGCGCTGTGAGCCTGAAGCTGTAAACGTATTCTTTCAAATCAGGGATCGATACGCTGATCGAATCTGCAGGGCTATGTGTTGTGGCATCTACTATCAACGAATCGGTACCATTGTTCCAGGTGATCTTGTAATTTTTAATACTCGGATCAGGACTTGGGTGCCAAACCAGCACAGCCCTTAAATTACCGGGATGAAAGTTCACCCCGCTTGCCAAACCGGGGTAGGTTATTTCATGGTTATCTAAATAATTTTTGTAATCCTTATCGTACTTTTTGCAACCGAGCATTGCAATACCTACCAAAAAGAAAGCAGCTATATTGTGTCTGATGTTCATTTCTTTTAATATTTAACTGTTATTGCAATGGGTTACCGTAAAATGAAATTTCAAGCGCATTCACATAATTGAGCCCGCCCCAGGTTTGAGTGCATTGCAGCCTGATAAATTTGGTTGCCGGCGCGCTGATGTCGATCTTGAAGTTAACGCCCGCGGCAACAAAGGCCTGGTCGGAAGCGTTGGCCTGGTTTGGAGGCAAGCCCGACGGCGGATTAGGATAGGTAAAGTTGCCCAGGTTAACCCAATCGCCGGATACGGTGCCCGGTGCTGAGCTTAGCGGCAGCGTGGAATCCTGCGGTGCATCGCTGCTGCTACCCCAAAGTGTCATCTGCCTGATATTTTGATATCCAAAAATACCGCTCAAACGCTCCCACAATACAAAACGGCTTAGTTTGGCATTCATGCCTAATCCTAATGTACCCTGGTTTGTTGGCGCGGGATCAGTGTGCCAGCCCGGCTCGCCGGTATTACCATCAAACAGGTTTTTAAATACCCAGCCAAAACCTATAGGGCTATCACTTGCAAGGTGATACGTATAAAACTTACTTTTATCAAGCAAGGTTTCAAACAGCGGGGTAAGAGTTTTAAATACCGTGTCTGACACGTTGCCAAACCTATCGGTAGTAAATACACCAAACTTTTTAGGCGTAGCGTCAAAACCACGAACCGAAAGGTTTACTGTATCTGTGCTCAGGTACTGCGGGTCCTGCTCATCATACTTATTCTTTTTGTCGTTAAACGATAATACGTGTATGGCTACCGGCACTTTGTTAGGGTTAAAGCCAAAAAAGTTAGCGCCGCCAAAATCTGGAGTAATATCCAGGTTGTCATTTATCAACAGATAATTAGGTGTTTTAGGACTAACCTTAACTACTATAGGGTCTGATTTGATATTGGCCCTGCTCACAGCGTACAAAGTAACCTCGTACTCTTTGGCGCGGGCAAAACCATCAACCATAATGGTATCGGTATAGTAGCTGGCCTTCGTTTCGCGGGTTATTTTATCATTGATATTATAGCTGGCCAGTACGTATAACAGGTTTTTTGAATTGGGCAGTGTGTATGTTAACCTGGCTGCACCATTTAAATTTTCAACTTTTACGTTGGTTACCACGCCCGGTTTAGTAGTGTCGTTTGATACCACTTCAATGCCCGATTCATTTTTTTTGCATGAAACGATGAGCATCACGAGTAAAACCGGTACCAGTAGTAAACTACCAAGCCATCTGCGGTTATTAATCTTTTTCATAATTTATATTTTAAATATGGATCATCTTAATTGTTCAATAAAATGGCGCTCCTACCAGTAAGGGTTTTGCGTAAGGTTATTATTCACAATGAGGTCATTGGTGCTTATGGGCCATAAATAATCCTTAATACCAAATACAGGCCGTACAACAGTTAGCGGACGGTAGTAATTTTCGGCATTGCCTTCATTTACGTTCCAGCCCTGCAATGGTTTGCTCAGCACATCCTGCAGCTCTTTCCAGCGGCGCAGGTCCCAGCCGCTTTGTGCTTCAAAACAAAGCTCAATACGGCGTTCCTGGTGAATGATTTGGCGCAGGCCTTCTTTTGAGGCTGGTTTCGATGGATTTTTTGAGTAATTGGCCCATGATTCCTGTACACCTTTTAAACCAGCCCTTGCTCTTACCCTGTCAATGTAGCTATAAGCTTCAGCTGTAGGCCCTTCGGCTTCATTCAGTGCTTCGGCATATAACAAGTACAAGCCCGATAAACGCATTACCGGCAGATGGTAATTTTCTGTAGTGAACAGGTTGGTGTAAACAGTTAGGTAGTTAGCCAGCTTTTTAGGCCAGTAACCGGTAATATTGGTAGCCGTTAAGCTTTTAGGACCGGCCAGTGCATATGGACCCCGGGCATTAACATAATAAGCCTCACTTTCGTTGCGCTTGCCGTTACCAAACCAAATACCGCCATCAAAAGCGATATCAGCGTAAAATCGCTGCTCGCGGTTAAAATGGACCCTTGCGGTGGCATAGCCCGATTGAATAAGCGGCTTGCTGGCGTCATCGCCGGTTTGAATGGCGTAACGATTGGCATAATCCCAGCTTTTATCTTCATTAAGGGGCACGCCGTTATCGGTATAAAACAACTCGGCAGTTTGAATAGGCACCGCAAAGGTACCCGGATTACTTGATGCCAAACCAGCCGCCTCCGATGTAAGCCTTGGTATAGTAAAGTTTTGATAAGTAAACCCGTAGTTTAAAGCCCAGATAAGTTCAGGGTTTTGCTCCCATTTTTCGGTGATATCATTCTGTAGGGTTAAAATGCGGCTCAGCTTATCTGATATGGTGCCTACGTTCACAGTTGGCGCGGTGGTATAAAGCTTCAGGCCCTGCGCTTCGCATTCGGTTATAGCGGCTTTGCAGGCATCGGCGGCTTTACGCCATTTGGTGGCATCATAACTGGCCGAAAAAAGCGCTTTGCCATCGTGATCTTTAATGTTGGCATAATCCGGATTGCCATTAAACAATGGGCTTGCCTGGGTTGCCAGTATTTCGGCCTTTACCGACATAGCAATAAACTTCGTGATCCGGCCAAACTCAACAGCTTGATTTTCGATAACCGGCGGCAGGTCAGGAATGGCTTCGTCAAGCAGCGATACCACATAATCAAAACCTTCATCAACCGATGCCCGTTTGCGCTTCACCTCTTCGGCACTGGCAGTTATCGGGAAGTTTTCTTTGATGAGCAGCATCGGCCCGTACATCCTGATCAGATAGTAATGATAGTAAGCTTTCAGGAACTTGGTTTCGGCTATCCAGCGCTTTTTCTCCGAAGCGCTCAGGTCAATGGGCTTATCAATATTCTCCAGCATGATATTACAGCGCCTTAAGGCCTGAAACAATTGCTGACCGCCGTTTGTACCGTCCCAATAATTAAGGGCCGGATCTGAGCTTATTTGCAAACCTCTGATGAGGTTAAAGCCCGATTCGTTAAAAAAGTGATCGTTAAGGTTGTTGGGATATACGATCTCTGACGAATACACAAAACCCGGGTTGTTCACCACATCGTTCAGGTGCTGCATGGTTGAGTAACAGCTAAACAGGTAGTCTTCAGTCTCGTTGCGGTTCCTGAATGTGTAATCAAGCGTGGCTACATTATCCGGGGTAATATCCAGGTATTTTTTGCATGACTGGCCCATGGTAGCCAAAGCAGCCAGCAGCATTATTTTATAGTATGATCTTAAATTTTTCATTTCAAATCCGTTTTAGGGTTATAAACTCACGTTTAAGCCCAGGTTAAACACTTTTTGAATCGGGTATGCAAAGCCGTTACCGCCAAGCTCAGGGTCCCAGCCCTTGAAAGGGCTCCAGGTAACCAGGTTTAAGCCGTTAAAGTAAATGCGGCAGCTTGTTACGTGCAATGACTTTGAAACACCTTTTGGCAGCGTATATCCAAATTCAACCGATTTGAGCCTCAGAAAGCTACCATCGCGCAGCCACCAGCTGCTTGATTGCAGGTTGTTCAACTCGGATGACAGCGTGGTACCTAAACGCGGGTAAAGGGCGTACAGGTCCTGGTGCTCCTCGCTCCAGTGACTGTCGGCAAAATCCTGCAATACCTGGGTGTTACCGTAGATATACTTTTCGTTGCTGGGGATAAAAGGGCTCACCTTGTTCGGGTCGATGAAGAACGATACCCTTGCCTGCCCCTGGAAGAAGGCCGACATATCGAAGCCTTTATATCCTCCCGAGAAACCAAACCCGTAAACAATTTCGGGCGTGGTTGGGTAACCGATAAAGGCCTGATCAAGGTAATCGATCTTACCATCACCATTTAAATCGCGGTATTTGATATCGCCGCCTTGTGGTAAAATACCGTTTACGGCGTTACCGTAGGCATCGGCCCCTTTAAAGATCTGGGTAGGTGAATTACGGGCCTCCTGATCGTCAACAAATAAACGCTCGGCAATGTAACCGTAACCGCGGCTTATAGGCTGACCGATAAAGTGCCTCCATGGCTCTTTATAATCGGGCTCTTCAATGTATTTATACCTGTTGGTTGAGTATGTAAAGTTACCGCGGATCTGCGCCCAGCCGGTATTGCTGAAACTTTGCTTATAATCAAGTGAAAGATCGACACCTTTTGAATCCACCTTGCCTAAGTTAGCGCTGGTGGTTGACTCCAGTCCCTCGCTTGTTGGCGTATTTTTACGCTCCTGTAAAATATCATAACGGTTATTACGGTAAAACTCGGCCACAAAATTGAAATTTTTGAACAGCGTAGCTTCAACCGCAAGGTTGGTTTGTTTAGAGGTTTCCCAGGTTACATCAGGGTTGGCATAGTTGCGGATGGTAACGCCTTTACGCTCATATTGGTTATTGATACCAAACTGGGCATAGTTATAACCCTCGTTCAGCAATACATCCGACTGGTAGAAGAAACGCTGTGAACCGATAGCATCATTACCCACCTTACCATAACTGCCACGGATCTTTAAACGATCAATGATTGACGGATCCCAGAATTTTTCGTTAGATACAACCCATGAGCCGCCGATAGTTGGGAAGAAACCATACCTGTGATTTGCCGAAAAACGCTCGGAGCCATTATAACCGAAGTTGGTTTCAACAAAATATCTGCTTTTGTAGGAGTAGGTTAACCTGCCGGCCAAACCCAAGTTGCGGAAGGGCAGTGAGTAAGGCAATGTGGTAGTATTGGTACGCGGATCGACAGCGCTTGAATAAAGCGTTTGCTGCGCGGTACCAATTAAAGTTGAGCTGATATTATGCCCGTTGCCAATGGCCTTATTATACTCCAATGCCGTTTGCAGGTAGAAAAAAGTATTAGCATTTGGGATGCTTCGGCTAAAGTTTAAGTACTCGGTTGGTACGTTGTTGCCTGTTGGTTTGGGGTTAAGCCATTGCAGCGTGTACTGATTGGTATCCTTATCATAACTGCCGATGTTATAATAAAATGGCGAATACGATAATTGCGAATCAAAGTATGAATACCTGTTGGTGTTGAAAATGGTTTTGAACTTTAAACCATCGGTAAGCCACTTCAGATCCTGGTTTAACTCAAACTGTGCCGACATTCTTGACTCGGACGAGTTTTTATGCCCCCTGAGCAACGAGGCGTAAGGATTATTAAACTGGATATTATTATCGGTACTGCCAGCCAAACCTACGTTGCCAAATAAAATATGCTGCACGTTGGCGTTAGCCGCATCGGGCTGATAGTAAGCCGGAAAATCAACCGGACTGGTGTGGATGGCCACGTTGTACAGATCTGAAGCGAAAGACCCATCCGTAGTGATAGGCCCATTATACTCGCTGAAAGTACCCGAAAGCCTTACAATAATCTCGGTAGTTTTGGTTAGGTTGATGTTTATGTTTGAGCGTAACTGGTAGTTTTTAAAATTAACGTTGTTGTTATTGTTATTACGGATATCAGTACGCAAAACGCCGTTATCAAGATTATACGAACCTGCTATATAATAACGGGCAGTAGGGCCACCGCCACTAATATTCAAATCATTACGCTGGGTAGTAGCACGCTTTTTAAATAACATGCCAAACCAATCAACCGCGGGGTATACATAAGGATTACTGCCGGGCGCGTTGTTGATGGTGTTAATGGTATTGTTGATCTGGCTTTGCGGGTACTTGAGCGGCAAGGTAGGGTTGCGGGTAAGCAATGCTTCGTTAAACAAAGTCATGTACTGAATAGGATCAACCAAGTTGAGTGTTTGCGTTGCCTGCGATGATGAAAACTCCGAACGGAAACTCAGTTTGGCCGGCCCTTGCTTGCCTTCTTTGGTAGCAACCAAAATGACACCGTTTGCACCGCGGGCACCGTAAAGTGCGGTAGCACTTGCATCCTTCAATATCGAAAAACTGGCAATGTCGTCAACATTTAAACGGGCAAGATCATTGGTTGAAAGCTCCACATTATCGATCAAAATCAACGGATCGCGTTTGTAGCCAAAAGTGGTTACACCCCTTATAAAGAACGAGGCATTGTCCTGTCCCGGCTGGCCGCTGCGCTGATAGGCGATAATACCTGCCGCCTGGCCTGCAAGCGCATTGGTTAGGTTACTTGCCGGGATCTTCAATTCGCCGGGTTTGATACTGGTAACTGAACCAACAAGGGCTTCCTTGCGTTCCTTTTTACCAAAGGCTGTTACTACTACTTCTTCGGCAAGGAGCTTTTGCTCTTTAAGTCTGACGGTAACATGTTGATCATCGGCAGTAACAACAATATGCTGGTCAATGAAACCAACAAACGAGATTTTAAGACTTGTACCAGCCGCTACTTCAAGTACAAACCGACCGTTGATATCAGACGTTGTACCTACATTCTTAACATTTTCGGCAATAATGTTGGCGCCGGGAATTTTTACGCCAAGGGTATCGGTCACCTGCCCGATAACAGTGATCTTATTTTGCGCATGTACATTCATGGCAAAACAAAATAATATCAAAAGCATTAATAACCGACCAATGAAAAGATAGCTTTGCTGCCTGCCTCTTTTCACAGGAAATTGATCGTAACTGTAAAATGGTTTCATAAAATTGGGTTCATATAAATTATTTAGGGTTAGCCGGATTTTTCAAAATCAAATTTTCGGTCGCTTAAGTCCATAGCATTTCCATGCCGGGTTACCTTAACCATTGATTAAATAGTTAAGCAACCAACACTAATAGAAAAATTAAATAATAGCTAATAATATCATTTGGCCGAAATGGCATGATGAGTTACCGGACTTATTCGGCTTCGGTAAATTTTAATTGTAGCAACGACAGTTTCGCCGTATTAAGGAAGTAGAGCTTCTTTTCATAATTTTTTGCGTTTGATTTTACTAATTGGTTTTGTAAATGTATACGAGTATCGTAAAATTTAAAATGGATAAAACATATAAAAAGATGGATAATATTATCAGCACAAACACTCCTATTCGAAGTGAATTACAGACATTTATACCATCTTTTTAAACAGACCTATCAAACTGAACCAATAGGATTTGACAGCATTACAGCTTCCGGTATCAACAGAAGAAGGCCGCTATGCGGCCTTAACAAAATGAACACTACTGCTTTTTACTATTGCAAAAACCTTTTAGTTACCCCGAAGCCGCTCACGCTCCTCTTTTGAGCCACTTTCTTGTTTACTGCGGTTTGAAGATCCGGTACCGCCAAACGACTTTGTATAAGTAAGCTTGATTATTGGGAAACGCCGTGTTTCTGTATTGACAAGCACGTTGCTTTTTATATTAAAAGCCTCGCGTGTAAGCGTACCATACCGCACATGAATTTGCGAAGCGCTAAATATATCGGCCACTGCTAATTGCAGGCTGCCTCCGTTATTTTTTAACTCTTTTTTGATGCCGGCATTGATCACCCCAAAACCATCAACCCTTACGGTGCTGTTGTACGACAACGAGTTGTATTGCCCCGATACCTCTGCCGAAAAGCTGTTGGGCAACTTAAACAGCTGGTTAAAATTGAAGGAATAACCGAAATATGATTTAGTTAAGGGATTCAAAGTATAATCTTCCTTAAACTGACGCAGTCCGCCAACGAAGCTGTAGGTCATCTCCCACCAGTTGCCTACTTTAAACGGCGCATTAGCCTGAAAGGTAAGATAGTTTTGGTATGGTAAATTTTGAGGGGAGATAAACAGGATATCATGCGCAGGGCTTTCGCTGAGCTGATAACGGGCAATGGCGTTATCGTCCCGGCTGTAAAGCAGGGAAAAGCTATAATCCCCATAATTATAGCCCAGCTTTATATTATTGGTGATGGTTGGTTTAAGAAACGGATTACCGGTGTAAACAGCAGTAGGATCGCTGTAAGCAAAGTACGACGCCAGATCATCATATGACGGCCGGGCTATCCTTTTGGTATAAGATAACTGCAGTTCTGAGCGGTCATTTAGCTTTTGGGTAAAAAGTACTGTCGGGAACAGTTTGCCCAGTTTTCTGTTCACGATATTGCTGCCGGTTTGCGGGTTATCCATATTGGTATATGAATATTCATAGCGCGCGCCGGTATTCAGGCTTGTACCTTTGCTCAGTTGCCAGTTAAGCGAAAGATACGCAGCGCCAATATCTTCTTTCATGTAAATATTTGCCGCGGTTTGCATGTTGCGCTCCCAAACCCCATTGTCAAAACTTTCGATACCCGATGAACTGGAACTGCCGGTATGTGTCCCCTTAATGCCGGTTTCCAGCTTTAGCAAAGGCGATAGCTGGTTAGTATAATCGGCTTTAAACACACCTACGTTGATAGTGGTATTGGCAAATCCACGCTGCTGCTGGGCGCTTACACTGTTATTGGCGTAAACCTGTTCGCCATGTTTGTTTACAAAGGAAGTATTAACTACGGTTGGGCCATCGCTGCTGTAATGGATATAATCGCCCTCCATGCTGATCTTCTCTCCTTCCTTCAGTACGCGCTCAATATTGATTGAGCTTGTGAGATTACTAAGGCGGTCGTTACCGTTGATATGCCCGATATACCTGAGCAATGAATCGGGCAGGATATTGTACCCGGCGTCACTGTAAGTATAATTTGGCGAGTGGATGTTGTTGTAACTCACGTTACCGCTCAGCGTGGTTTTGGCGTCCAATTTAATATCCGCTCCCAAATTAGCATTATGATTATTGCTGATCCGTTTGGTTTTAGTATAAAACTCAACCTCGGCATTACCACCGATGAAGGGCATATACTGGCTGCCGGTGATAAAAAGATCGGTATAGGTCCGGTCGTGCTGGAAAGTATAGGAACCGTACAGGTTAATATTTTTGGTGTTATGATTGAGGTTGAAGCTTGCCGTACCTTTTTCGCCCATGCCGTAGCCTCCGGTTAAGGAGTATGAGCCATTGGTGCCCTGCTTTTTACTTTTCTTCATTACTATGTTGATGATCCCGGCGCTGCCTTCGGCATCGTATCCGGCAGGCGGGGTGCTCAGCAGTTCTATCTTTTCAATATTATCGGCACTGGTACCGTTAAGCAGGTTCGTGATCTGTGCCAGCGGCATGCGCACCAGTTTACCGTTTATCATAATCGTAGCGCCGCTTTTTCCATTTAATGAGATACCATTGTCCCGGTGGTCAATGGCTACGCCCGGCGACCGTTCCAATACCTGCAAAGCCGTACTGCCTTTGGTAAGCACACTGCTCTCCACATTTACCACCAACCCATCACTTCGCTGCTGATATAAGGGCTTGCTGGCCCTTACCACCACCTCTCCCAGTTGCCGGGTATCTTCTTTCATCACAATAACGGCAAGGTATTTTGCCTCTTTGTTTCCGCTGGTTTCAAAAGGGGATGAAAACCAGGTTTGATAACCGATGCTGCTTAATTTAAGGCGATAATTGCCGGCGGGTACGTCAGCGATATTGTAAGCCCCCTGCTCATTGGTAAGCATACTTTTAACTGATAGTGAATCTGCCGCTTTCATAAGCGATACGGTTACATATGCTAAAGGCTGGCCATTGGAGGTAGTTACCCGGCCTGACACCTGCGCTTTTACACTCTGTAAAAGGCAAATAAACAACAAACTGAGGCTTAAAGTTTTCATATGCTTTATAACCTTTTTAGCGGTTATGCCAACAAATAAAAACCGGTTCCTGAACTTTAAAAAACTTCAGTGATGAGTAGCTGCGGATAATTGACCACCTACACAAATACAGGCTAATCCACTTAAAATCAAAACCATATTAGCTTTTTTACCATTTATAAGTTAAGCGTTGCATTTGGTCAATTATTTATGCCGCTTGATATAATGACGGTGCATAAATCATTGCAATTGCTGTATCTTTAGGTGTGATGTTGAAAATGCGATGAACCTCAGGGTCCTCTGCGAGAGACCCCGAGGGAACGGAACATAAGGTGTAGAGGGCCTGTCATCCTGAGCTTGTCGAAGGACGCGCGCAGAGGCCCCTCCCGCTATGCTTCGACAGGCTCAGCATGACCCGTTTTTGAGGTGTAGCGATCGCCGCGGGGGTATCATGGCGTACAGTCAACTCACCCGGTCTACGCTTCGCATAAAGAGGGTAAAAACCAATCCCCTCTCTACGCAAGCGTAGAGAGGGTGACAAGCGCAGGATGTCGGAGTGAGTCAATACGGTGGCAGAGATATTAACGTCCCATCAGGGTCTCTCGCAGAGGACCCTGATGTCTGCGCCAGGCAACGCAGCAAACCGCAGGGGCTCTTCGAGGACAAGAGGGGAACAATAACCTGTATTTTGAACCATTATCATATTTAATATGAACAGGCTATCAGTAGATACATTAAACCAAAACTGGCTGTTTAAATACAAGCTGTACCACATCCCGTTTTGGTGTGTGTACCATTATTTTTGGTTTACTATTGCAGTGGCTAACCCTGTAGCTGCGGCTAAATCCATGTTCTTTTCGGCTTATAGTGTCAAAATTCTGGCTTATGTGGCATTCCAGGCACTGGCGGTATATTTTAACTTGTACTACCTGATGCCGAGGTACATGAAAAAGGGCAGTCTCACGCAATATGTAATTTACCTTTCACTAACCGTTATCTGCGCATCATCCCTTATCAACGGCGGTTATTACTTAAGCGCTTTTTTTGCAGGCTGTTCGGTTAAAAAAATGTTCGGGGTTGATCCTTCCGACTTCGCATCATTTTATAATACATCGTTCCCGTCTACCGTGGCCAGCATGACTTTGGGCATGAGTATCAAGCTTACCAAAAACTGGCTGCAAACCCAGCACCGCCAGCAACTGCTCGAAAAAGAGAAACTGGAAACGGAGCTTAAATTCCTGAAATACCAGTTTAACCCGCATTTCCTGTTCAATAGTATCAACTCGATATTTTTCCTGATCCACAAAAACCCGGGCATGGCCTCGGCCTCGCTGGCTAAATTTTCAGAATTACTGCGATATCAGCTATATGAATGTAATGACCATCAGATCCCGTTAGGAAAAGAGCTCACCTATCTCGAAAATTTTATCGAGCTGGAAAAGCTCAGGCAAAACAATAATGTGCATGTTACTTTTGAGGCAGATGAACCCCTGTCAGAGCATTTAGGCATAGCCCCTTTTATCCTCATGACCTTTGTAGAAAATGCTTTTAAGCATGTATCCAAGGATGCAGAATCTCCTAACTGGATAGGTATTAAATTGGGACTGGCAGGGCACCAGCTTGATTTTTACGTAGCCAACAGCACATCGCACCAAACGGAAACCGAAGTAGTAAACTACAGCGGCATCGGCCTGAAAAATGTAAAACGACGGCTCGACCTGATCTACCCCGAACTCCACAAACTGGAAATCCAAAATACGGCAAACCGTTTTGAAGCACACCTGCAACTAACATTGGCCGAACTGGAACAATCGGCCGCCACCCTACAAATGGCTTCTCTATGATGAACTGCGTAATAATTGACGATGAACCATTAGCCCGCGAAGGGTTAGCCAACTACGTACGCGAGGTTGATTTCCTGAGTTTAACTGGCACCTGCGAGAACCCGCTTGAGCTGATCATGTTACTTGACCGGCAGGCTATCGACCTGATATTTCTGGATATCCAGATGCCGAAAATGAACGGGATCGATTTTTTAAAGATCATACAAAAACCTCCCATGGTGATCATCACTACGGCTTACCCCAGCTACGCACTGGAAGGTTTCCAGCTCAATGTACTTGATTACCTGCTGAAACCTATCACGTTCGACCGCTTTTTTAAATCGGCCAATAAGGCTAAAGACTACCATCGCCTGCTTAACAATTCGGCCCAGCCGGGCGCACCGAAAACGGAAGCCGATGAGGATTATTTCTTCATCAAATGTGGCAATAAGTACGAAAAGATCTATTTTGACGAGATCCTGTATGTAGAAGGCATGCAAAACTATGTCACCATTTTTACCACCAAAGGCAAATACATAACATTGTTAAACCTCAAAAGCCTGGAACAAAATTTAGATAGCAAACTGTTTATCCGGGTGCATAAATCATACATTGTATCAACCGGTAAAATTGATGGCATTGAAGGGAACGATATTTTCATCGGGCTACACCGTATCCCCATCAGCCGTAATTACCGCGAGCAGGTGATCCAGCAGGTTGTTGCCAACAAACTATGGGATAAAATAAAATTTTCCTGATATATTTATATCAGTTTTAAACCTTTATCAGCCTAAAGCCATGGCCAAAAACACCAACAAAACCATCGAAACTAAAGCAAGTGTAAGCGATTTTATCAACACTGTTGAAGATGAAACCAAACGCAGTGATGGTTTCAAGATCATTGAACTGATGCAGGAGGTAACCGGTCTTGAAGCAAAAATGTGGGGACCGGCAATAGTTGGTTTTGGCAGCTATCACTACAAATCTGAAGCCGGCCGTGAAGGTGATGCCCCGCTGGTAGCTTTTTCGCCCCGTAAAAGCTCCTTTAGCTTATACCTTTCGGGCTATGACGGAAAAGTTCAGTTGCTGGAAAAGTTAGGAAAGCATAAACAAAGCGGGGGCTGTACACATATTGTTAAACTGGCCGATGTGGATACTGAAGTGCTAAAACAACTGATCAAAGGTGCATTTGAAAAGGCGAAGACACTGCATAAGGGTTAATTTGCCAAAGGCACAAGTCATCCACCCCTATGCCAACCACATAGTACCTTGCGCCGGATGAGGGGCATTTTTTTTCAAAAATCGTCAAATTTAAACAGCTTCTAACAAAGCCCCTTTATCAATTTCCCTAATACCCTAAAACTCTCCTCCACTACATCATCAAAAGTTAAACCGAAACTAATGCGAATAAAATTGTTAAAACGCCCATCCACACTAAAGATCTGACCGGGGGCTATACTGATGTTGTGTTCCATAGCCAATTGATAAAGCTCAAAAGCATTTACCTTTTTATCCAGTTCAACCCAAAGGGCGTAGCCTCCCTGTGGCCGGCTTATTTTGGTGCCCGGTGGGAAATGTGTTGCTATCGCCTGCGTGTACCGAAGGCACTGAGTATATAATGCTTTACGCAGGTGCCTCATATGCAAATCATATCGCCCGGTTTCAAAAAAGTGACCTATTGCCGCTTGTGTAGGTGTTGCCGATGCAATAGAATGCATCATTTTAATATTCAATACCTGTTCTTTAAACTGACCGGGAATGCACCAGCCTACCCTGTACCCCGGCGCTATTGATTTGGAAACCGACGAACACAGGATCACCAGTCCCTCTTTATCGTAGCTTTTGCAGGTTCGCGGGCGGCTTTTGTCAAAATAGATCTCACCGTAAATATCATCTTCAATTAAAGGGATTTGCTTTTTGGCGAGCATGTGTACCAGTTGTTGCTTGCGCTCATCGGCCATGCAAATGCCTGTGGGGTTGCTGAAATTAGTAACAAACAGGCATACTTTAACCGGCACCTCCTCCAGCGCCCGCTCCAGATATTCCAGGTCGAGGCCTGTATCAGGGTTAACCGGGATCTCCAATACTTTCAAATCAAGGCTCAGCATCACATTGAAAATTCCAAAATAGGTAGGACTTTCAATGGCGATGGTATCGCCGGGTTTGGTGAGTGCCCGCAGGCAAAATATCAGCGCTTCCAGGCAGCCTTGTGTGGTTACCACATCGTCTTCGGTAATGTTTCCACCCCAGTTAAAAGCATTTTTAGCAACCTGTTTACGGAGTGCCATATTACCCTGTGGGTTTTCGTAAGTGATATTTCCGGTGGGACTGTTACGGATAGACTCCATCATGGATTTGCTGAGTTTAGCCAGCGGGATCAAACTCAATGGCGGCGATGAGCGTGACAATTGCAGCACACTATCTTCAGACATATTGCGGTAAACCATGGCAATCATTTCCGCAACACTGGCTTCCCCTGCTTTTTTAACCGGTGGTTTTGCTTCAGGCACACTCGTAAAACGGGCCGGCAGGTATTTTACGTAATATCCCGATTTGGTGCGGGCTTCAATCAAACTCATGTTCTCCAACTCAACATAAGCCTTATAAGCTGTGCTTAGGCTGATGCCTTGTTCCTGGCTTAGCATCCTTACGGATGGCAGCTTGTCGCCGGGTTTAAGCAGGTTTTGTTTGATCTGCTTTTCAATGCGGGAGGCTATCTGAGCATATAAGAAATCATGATCTGTGCTAACTGCCGGGCTTTCCATACAAAAATCTGTTATGCTCAAAAATAATAAAACTGCATCTGTTTTGCTATTGTGTTATGCTTTTATTTTGTATTGATCAAATAATTAAGCACATGGAACTACAGGTTATCGATTATCAGCCGCAACACGCCCCCTACTTTGAAAAATTTAACAAAGCATGGCTTGAAGAGTATTTTACCGTTGAACCTTTTGACAAATGGGTATTGGAAAACCCTGATGAGGCTATCATTAAAACCGGCGGCAGCATTTATTTTGTCACATCTAACCAAACCATCATAGGCACTGTTGCGCTGCGATATATTGAAGATGGTGTTTACGAGCTTACCAAAATGGCGGTAGATAAAGGTCATCGCGGAGCAGGCGTCGGTCAGTTTTTATGCCAGGCCGGTATTGATAAAGCCCGGGAACTGGGTGTAAAAAAGCTCATTCTATTTTCAAGCAGGGTACTTGAAAACGCCATCCACATTTACCGCAAACTGGGCTTTACCGAAATACCTGTTGAGCCAGGCACCTACAAACGTGCCGATATCATGATGGAAATAAATTTTATAAATAACTAAGCTCCTATGAATACCATATTAACAGAACAGGAAGTACAGCAATTACGGGCCGAAACCCGTGGCACAACAAAAACTATCCATTTTAACAATGCCGGTTCATCCTTGCACCCCGATTTGGTGGTTGATACCGTCATCGACTATCTGTATGAAGAGGCCCAAAACGGCGGCTACGAAACAGAATACACATACCGCGAAGAACTGGATAATACCTACAGCCTTATAGCCCGGCTCATTAATGCCCATAAGGATGAAATTGCCGTTGTTGAAAATGCCAGCGTTGGCTGGTGGCTGGCCTTTAACGGCATTGACTTTAAACCCGGTGATGAGATCATTACCTGCGAAATGGAATATGTGACCAACCTCATAGGCTTGCTGCACGCCAAAAAAACGTACGGTGTTGAATTTAAAGTGATCCCGAATGACGAGCATGGCAATTTTCAGTTGCAGGCTTTGGAAGATGCCATTTCTGAACGGACAAAATTGATAGCTGTAACCCATATCGCTTCAACTGCAGGAGGTATGATCCCCGTGGTTGAAATAGGGGAAATAGCACACAGGCATAATATATTGTACCTGCTTGATGCCTGCCAAAGTGCGGGCCATGTGCCACTGGATGTGCAGGAAATAGGCTGCGATATGCTGGCAGTTACCGGCAGGAAATACCTCCGTGCGCCCCGAGGCACCGGATTTTTATATGTGAAGAAAGAGATTCAGGATAAGTTGAAACTGTTTTTTTTGGATGGCTTCACAACTGAATGGGTAACTGAAACCGACTTTAAACCCCGTGACGATGCCCGCCGTTTTGAGGTGTATGAGAAAAGTCGTGCCTTAACCCTTGGTCTTGGTAAAGCGGTTGAATATGCCCTCAACATCGGCGTTGAGCGTAGCTGGCAGCGCATCCAACATTTAGCCGGGTTACTGCGCGAAAAACTAAAAGAAGTTAACGGCATAACCGTTCATGATTTCGGTGGTCAGCTATGCGGTATCGTAACTTTTTCGGTAGACGGAACGGATGCGGCAACGGTAAAAAACAAACTTGCTGAAAAGCATATCAATGTATCGGTTGGCAAGGCGGCATCAACCCTCATCTACATGAATAAAAACCACCTGAGCAATGTTGTAAGAGCCTCAGTGCATTATTATAATACGGAGGAAGAGATAGGGGTTTTGTGTGAAATATTGAAAGATGTAGTGTAGAAAACAATCGTCATTGCGAGGTACGAAGCAATCCCCGATCAGCAGGTCCGCCCTGTATAGTTCGCGATTGCTTCGTACCTCGCAATGACGGCTTTTTATTTATTGCTTGTGGCCGGTGTTATTTTCTCGCAAAGGCGCGAAGCTTTTTCTTAGCGCCTTTGCATCTTTGCGAACTTATATTTATTAATGCAGGTCCCTTAAAACTTAACAACAAGTAATCTCCCCATATAACTATATTAGCACTTTCATAACTACTCATTGAAAGCGATCCACGATAAAGCAGGCGAGTTTTTATTAGGCCTGAAAGAACCACAGGATGATTTTTTGTGCAAACCTGCCCAGTTTTCAGAATATACGGTTTACTTTATTCCTGAAGGACAGGGAACCTTTCATGCCGACTTTGGCGCTTTTGCGTTCACCGGCCCGGTTTTGTTATTCTCAACCCCGCTGCAGGTTATTTATATCGATGACTGCCGCGTAAGCAAAAGCAATATCATCCAGTTCCACAGTGATTTTTATTGCATTGAATATCACCGCGAGGAAGTAGCCTGCAATGGTTTGCTATTCAATAATATCTACCTCGATCCGGTAGTAATACTAACCGAACGGGAAGCTAAGATCTTTGAGCTTTTGTTAGGGCAGATAGACGACGAGTTTATGCAGCCTGCCCCCTCCGATATTGTGCTGCGTGCTTTCCTGCAATTATTTTTGGCTAAAGCCAGTACCATTAAAATGAGCTCCATCAGCACCCGGCAGGATAAACCCGAAAAAGACGAGCTGATGGAACGTTTCCGCCAGTTGCTGGACCAGCATTATCTTGATCTGCATAAACCTTCGGACTATGCTTCGTTATTGGCCGTATCGCCGGATACATTCACCCGGCGTTGCAGCAAGTATTTCCACAAATCGCCATCACAACTGATCCAGGAACGGCTGATCCTCGAGGCCAAAAAACAGCTTCACCTAACGCGGCAAAGCGTTAAAGAAATTGCCTATAATCTTAAATTCCAGGACGAGTTTTATTTTAGCCGGGTGTTTAAAAAGTTCACCAAGGTATCCCCCCAAACCTTTCGCGATAAAACAGGAATTTCCATCGTCGCGGATTTGTACAAATAAAACCCTTTTTTGTCCATGTTCCGGCGCTTCGTATTGCTGTAGTTTTGCTTCATCAAAAAACAACAGTATGAAAACTTCAATCATAAATATCATAGCCGGCCTTGATCAGCTTGGTAAAAAAGCCGTTCGTTTCGGCATCGTAGTCGTATTTCTTTGGATAGGCGGTCTTAAATTTTTCACTTATGAAGCCGATGGCGTTGTGCCCTTTGTAGCCAACAGTCCGGTGATGTCATTCTTTTACAACCACCCAACCGAATATAAAAAACACATGAACAAAGAAGGTGAGCTGATAGCCACCAATCACCAATGGAATATTGAAAATAACACCTATGGCTTTTCAACAGGCTTGGGCATTATGCTGGTAGCGCTTGGTATTTTGGTTGCACTTTATAAAGTGGCTCCAATACCCAGTATGATAGCCAGTATTCTTATTTTCATCATGACATTAGGTACACTATCCTTTTTAATAACTACGCCCGAAAGCTGGGTGCCGCATTTAACCGATAACCAGTGGGGCTTTCCTTACCTGTCAGGTCGTGGGCGCTTGGTTATTAAGGATATCGTGATCCTCGGCGGCGCTATCATCACCATGAGTGAAACCGCGCAGCTTTATCTTAAACGTAAATCAATAAGTAAATAATTTAAAATCAGCATATAATCATGAAAACTATAAATGTTCCCACCCGCGACCAGGTAAGTGCCGAAGCGCAGGTCATGTTTGATACTTTCACAAAACGCGTAGGTAAAGTACCTAATCTTTATGCCACTATGGGCTACTCAGCCCCTGCCCTCAAAATGTTTATGGATATGGAAGAAGATTTGAGCAAAAGCTTATTTACCCCGAAAGAAAGGGAAGCTATTGCACTCATCGTGTCTGAAATAAACGGTTGTGCCTACTGTTTAGCAGGCCACAGCATGCTGGCCATGAAACGCGGTTTTACTAAAGACCAAACCATGGATATCAGGAGAGGGCATACTACAGATGATAAATTGAACGCCATCATTGGTTTAGCCAAATCAATTGTTGAAAACAAGGGCAAAGGCGATGAAGCCGTACTGAATAATTTCTACGCCGCCGGTTTTGATGAAGCCGCTTTGATAGAGCTTATTGGTTTTATCACTGTACGCGTTTATACCACCTATGTATTTGCCAATACCGAAATTCCTGTTGATTTCCCTGCTGCCGAACCTATTAACTAAATTGCCTCCATCATCATGAAAACCACCGAAGAAATAAAAGAACAGTTAGCCAATAAGTTTTTAACCGGATTAAAAAACCGCGACTGGCAACTCATGCGTTCGGCCCTTGCCGACGATGTTACCTGGACGCTGCCGGGAACAAGTCTATTATCGGGTCCGGCGATTGGTGCAGATGCCGTAATAAAACGGGCCGGTCAGTTGCGTGATTTTGGGGTGATGGTTCAGCTGAACCACATTTTATATGGGTTAGACAGCGTTGCCCTGTCGCTCCACAATACTGCCAGCCGCGGCGATCTGATCCTGGATGAGCAGGTAGCCATTGTGTGCGATATTAATGAAGGCAAAATCAGCAGGATAGTTACTCATTTGAGTGATGTCGAAGGCATCAATAAGTTTTTTGTTGAACGAGTGAGTTAACATCAGGCAAAGAATTGCCATTGAAGTACGAAGATCTAATCACGCAAAGGCGCAAAGCCGCTAAGAAAAATAAGCTGTGCGTCTTGGCACCTTTGCATGAGATATATAATACCCTAACTTTAAACCAAAATAATTTTTAATGAGATATCTTACCACATTCATCCTGTTCATCGCACTAAGTACCGCCAGTTACGCTCAAAACCATAAAGCACTAATAGCCGAATTTAGGAAAGGCTATATGGACGACTTTTTAAAAGATCCCCGATCTCCCCTAAAAAAGGAAGACCTGGAATTTCTTCGTTTTTATGATGCTGACAGTTCTTACCGCGTTACCGCCAAAGCAGAGTTGTTGACTAATCAACCGACTTTTATCATACCTACCTTTAGTGGTTCAGGTAGCCAGTATGTTAGATACGCTTTGCTATCCTTTACGCTCAAAGGCAAGCCGATGCAGTTAACCATCTACAAAAGCATCGCGCTGTCGCAGAACCCGACATTCAGCAGTTACCTGTTCCTACCATTTACTGATGCTACCAACGGCTCGGAAACCTATGGCGGCGGCCGCTATATCGACCTTACCACCAAAGACATTAAAAACGGTTCTATTATTATAGACTTCAATAAAGCCTACAACCCATATTGCGCTTTCAGCAGCGGCTACTCATGCCCTAAACCGCCTGACGAAAACCGGGTTGATATAGCTGTTGAGGCCGGCGAAAAGAACTTTGGTAAAGGACATTGATTTCCCCCCGGTAATACAAGAAATCAATAGTAGCGGGCTGGTTGCCAGTAAACATATTCGTTTTGATTACGGCTTCCCTCCTGCTACCTGTTAAAACTCCTTATCACTCATTTCGCTGCTGGGCAGTTTCAGTTTGCCGGTAAACCGGTTCAGGTTAAAAGTTATATTCAACAACAAAATGTTTGTTTCGTAAATATAATTGGTGGTGGTAAAAAAGTCGGCGCCCGAAGTGGTGATTCGCTGCCTGCTGGCATTAAACACGTTAATATTTTGCCACAGTAATGACGCGGCGAAACGTCCGTCCATAAACGTTTTTTTGACAGAGGTATTTGGCACAAAAAACCGCGAGTCCTGCCCCTGGGCAGTAGGGCGTTTTGATAAATAGTTTACGTTTGCCTGCAGGCTCCATGTTTTTGAAACCTGAAAATTAGTATTGCCATTAATTGAATAAGCCCAGTTTTTATTGGCGATGGTTACCGGCGCATTTAAAATCCGGATATTACCATTTATCTGATAGTTATAAACGTTAGCACCAAGGTACAAGCTCCACCATTTTGCAGGTTGTAAATTGGTTCCGGCTTCTAAACCAAACAACCTTGCATTACCGGCATTGGTGTAAACACGGTTCAATATCGTATCGGCATAAACACTGTTCAATCGTTGTATGGGGTTTTTTATGTGTTGATAATAGAGGGTGGTAAAAAAAGAGCCTTTGCTAAAAGTACGGATCAATCCTAATTCTGCCAGGTCGATAAATTCGGGCAGCAAGTCAGGGTCACCTTCCTCTAATGTTTCGGAATGCTCCCGTTCCGGTATCGGATTTAACTCAAGGTTGGTGGTACGATTGATCCGCCTGCTGTAGCCGGCTTTTAAGTTAAATCCCTCTTTTAAGTGATAAAGCAGGTTAGCCGACGGGAATAAATTTGACAGGTTGAGCCTGTGTTGATTTGCATCGTATGAAATATCGACCCTACGGGTTGCATATTCATAACGTAAGCCGCCGCTATACTCCAGCTTTGATAGCTTACCCGAGTACTGGCTATATACCGAATTGATCACGTTTTTGGCGTGCAGGGTTCCGCTAAATTTATCGGCGTCAGGCTGAGAAGTCGGTGGGGTCACCAAATAAGCAAACTTACCATCCTGCTTGTCATATCTAATCTGGTAGCCGCTTTCCAACTTACCCTTACCAATGGTAATGCTGTGGTCTACTTTAAACCGGTAACCATTAATAGGTCGCTCATAGGGGTTATAAACATATTGAATAGGGTCCGTAATATCAGGGTAGTGCAAATTTCGGTTTTTGGTATCACCATACAAATTGGCATCTTCATAAAGCAAACCGGTAGTAAGCGTAGATTTATCAGCAAATGTATGGGTATAATCCATACTGGCTAAAGCAAAGTTGCCCTGCTTTGTTTGTGTATTGGCATTGTAATAGGTGGTATTTTTAATGGGCGCGTTAGTTGTCAGGTTATTAGTGGTATTGTGATACAGCAGGTCGGCCTCACGGTCCTGGTAGCGCTTGCCCAGAAAAACAGAAGCGGATATTACGTTTGAAGCATCGGCCGTGTAGTTTATGGTGGCCCGCCCGGCATAATTATATTTTTTAAAACTCCGTTCACCAACAGAAGGAAAACGGGTTATTGTGCCTGCACTGAAGTTTTTGGTGTAAGCATCGCCTTCACGATAGCCGGCATTGTCATTACGGTTATAATTGCCACCAACAGAAACATCCCATTTTGCTTTTCTATAATTCAAAGTAATGTCGCCTCCAAAACGCACCGGCTTACGGCTGTTATCATAATCCTTAACGGAGGTCAGGCCACCCTGCGCGTTGGCGGCAATAGTAAAACCATCATTTACTCCTTTTTTAGTGATGATGTTTACTATTCCTCCCCGCCCGTCGGGGTCATATTTGGCAGACGGCGCTGTAATCAGTTCAATATTATCCACCGCGTTTGCAGGTAATTGGCTCAATACCGTTTGCGCATCCGTTAGTACAGGTTTGCCATTGATGAGCACCATAAATCCCGAAGAGCCGCGCACGCTAATATTGCCTTCGCCATTTACCGATACTGAGGGTAGGTTCTTTAGCACATCAATTGCCGAACCACCCCTGGCCGATTCAAACTGGCCCGCCTTATAACTTTGTTTATCTATCTTATTCAGCGCTTTGGTTTGCTGACCGGATATCGTTACCTGGTTCAGGAGCCGCTGGCTGGGTGCAAGAGCCACATTCACTTCTTTTGCCTCAGCTGCCCTGCCAATGTCTATCATTTGTGAAACAGTTAAATACCCCAAAAAGGCAACTTTTAAGCGGTAACTGCCTGCGGCAACATTAATAAAGCGATAGGTGCCATTAACCGCGGTAACCGTTCCGGCTGCAAGAGTTGAATCTTTGCCTTTGAGCAGGGCCACAGTTGCATATTCTACCGGCTGTTTATTTTGAGCATCGGTTATTTTACCTTGAATTGTAACTGTTTGTGCAAATGACCATGGGGCGGCCCCAAACGTGAAGATGAGCAAAATAAGCTTTAAGTAGCGCATAAATAGATCGTTCAATGAACGGCCTAAAATTACTTTAAAACAAATACCAGGAATTGTACAATACCCCTATTTGATTGTATCCTACTTTTTTGCCAAAGCCAATTCCCTGTAATGTCCCGGCGTAATGTTGGCGTGCAGCTTAAAGAAATTAATAAAATGGGGAGCATCAGCAAATTTAAGCTGATGGGCAATTGAGTTTACCGGTGATGCAGTGGCAGAAAGCAGCAATTTTGCTTCCAGCAACACCCGTTCGTTAATAATGGTCATAGCTGTTTTACCCATCGCTTTTTTACAGGTTTCATTTAGTACAGCTGTTGTTACGTTCAGTTTACCGGCATAAAACAAAAGCTGCCGGGTTTGCATAAAGTGCTCATTAACTTCCCTTTTGTAAAGTTGAAAAAGCTGATCAGATGCCGAATATCCAATCTTAACCGTTTGCGACAACTGCCTGAGCTTGGAGATAAGCAAGTGAAGGTACGCCTGATAAACTTCGGTACCAGCCTCTCCAGTTTTAAATTCAGAAAAAAACGCGGCGGCGATCTCAAACAACAGCTCCTGTTTTTGTAATGCGATTTGGGTGGGTAAGGTGTACAACAGGTCGATATCTTCCTTTCGTAAAAGCTCCTCCCTAAACAATATCACATAACCTTTAGGAATTGCTGTAAAGTTCCAGCAGTGTGTTTGGCCCGGCCTAAGATAGTAGATAACAGGTGTAACTACTTCGAAATCGCGGGTATCTACTTCATGAAATCCCGCGCCCTGACTTAACAGGATCAGCTCATGATAATCCGCATGCCGGTGCGGCACTGTAGGCTTAATAATCTCCTTCATCAAACTAACTTTCACAAGTTGTTCGGCGGCCATCTTATCTTTTACTGGTATTTCTGCAGTTATTGAATTTATTGTCATTTATTTACTCAATCCATGGCTAAGTTACCAATATTTACTAACAGGCAGGTTAGGTTTTCATTATGCTTTCCTTTTAAAACACCATAGTTACTATTACCGGGAAACTTCCAATAAATAAAAAAGAGCCCCGCTATAAACGGAGCCCTGCTGTTACAAAAGCGCCTGCATGACGCCCTAATCATCTATTTAAAATCCAGGTCGCCGATGTAAACAGTGCCGTTGGTGCCTTTTTTCATTTGCAATACAATGATCTCTTTCTTTTCGTCCGGTGTTCCATAATGCGTATACATTTCTGCCATAACGGTAGTTGGCCCGGCTATGGTGGCCTGCCTGTCGCCATAATAGTTGATCTCTATTTTATAGGTGCCTTTGATAGCTTTCTTCAATAAAAACTGCTCCGGTCCAAAACCTTGTGTCATATCACGTGAAATGCGCCCGCCTGCTGTAGTGCGGTTGTGGCCATAAAAGCATTTTTCGTTGTCAGGATCGGTTACCCAAAGGTCGATATCGGTATTATTCATGTTCCAGTCCATCACGATACGGATATCGACCGGCAAAGATTTGATCAGCTTTTTGTCGATAGCGGATAGGTTGAGCTTACCTTTATTTAAGGCGATGATCCTGTTTATTTCGGGCAGGAAAATCTCCTGAATGCCACTATACAAACCATCGGCATCAGCAGTATAGCTTTTGGTCATGGCCGTATAAAGCACATCGAGCGCCTTTTGATGTTCGCCGGCATCATCAAGGGCCAGGCCATAATCACGATAGCTTTGCGGATCAAGCGGGCGCAGTTCGGTTACTTTTTTAAAGGCGAATACCTCACCCTCAAAATCACCAAGCTGTTTCAATTTATAGCCCAGCATTTTGTATAACTCATAGCTGCCCAGGTCAAGCTCGGCAAGGTTGCTCAAGATGCGCTTCCCCAGTTCCGTGTTGCCTGTTTTTATAAAATAGTCGGCCACATCAAAATAATAAACGGGGTTACCGCTCAATGAGGTTCTTAACTCCAGGTATTTTTGATACTGCGCTGCCTTATCCGTTTTCTGGATGATCTTTAAATAATCGGCAGCGACAGGGTTGTATGCAACGCTGATGGCTCCGTTGTGATTTGGCGGACTTGCCACAGAATCCGCCTGAACTGCAGGGTTATGACCATTGCGGGTACGGATCACTACAGCGCCACCAGCCGCCCTTGCACCGTAAATAGCCGAAGCGTTGTCTGCTTTTAAAACATTAACAGATGCTATTTCATTGGGATTACTATTGGGGTTATTGAGGGTTGCGACCCCATCAACAATATATAGCGGCGCATCGGTAACAACGCTCGCATTACCACGGATCCTCACTTCAGCATTTGAACCCGGTGAGCTGGAACTGGTTACCTGTACCCCTGCTACCCTGCCTTCCAATTGTGTATTTATATTGGCTGAGGGGGCAGCAACATCCTGAACCTGGCTTACTGAACCGGTAAGGCTTTGTTTTTTTTGTACCCCATACCCTACCACAACCACCTCGCTAAGCTGATTTGCATTTTCCGGGGCTGCATTAGCCGAAGATCCTACCTGACCTACTGCCCGGGAGTTGCCAAAAACAACCGGAGTGTTAGCATTTCCGGCTCTGCGTGGTGATGCTGCCGGGGTACTCGTATTTTGTGTAACTACAGCAGTATTTTTATCTGCCTGTTTTGATTTTTCCTTCGTTTCGAGCTTTGTATCCCACCATTGTGCCAACTCTGTTTTCATGGCATAAGCGGTAGTCAGGTTCTCGCGTAGCGGCGCATTAACCGGGCCGCGCTGCTTCATGATGGCATCGTATTGGGCCTGCAATTCGGCCGGTGGCTCAATGCCATACTGGATATAATCACTTATATTTTCCAATACAATGAGCGATGTATTGCGGGTAATAATGCCGAACCGTTTACCGAGCGACTCAATTTCCTGCCGGTTGGCATCGTAGTTAATATCCAGCTCACTGATCTTTTTCTGCGCCCATAGTTTAGCAACATCTACATTCTCAACGGCGTTGCTGGCTAAATCAAGCGTAACGTTTTTCTCCAGGCTAACCTTATCGCCATAGCCATATTGCAGCGTAATGGTTTGGTTGGGATTACGGGTGATCCCGGCTATTGAAAAGGAATTACCAACTGCAACAGGCAATGAGGGGTAAGTTTCCTCTACCGTAGCACCGGCTTTGATCCCCAGGAAATGCAGCGAGCGGGTGGTTAGTTTGTTCAGCGCTTTATCGGCATCTCCGCCGGTGAGGTCAATCAGTTCGCCATGGGTTTTAAGGGCGATAAGCTTCAGGTTACTGTAATCGGCTGTTGGCGATGAATTGATACAGTAAACCGGCTTAGCGGTCAGTTTTAAAGCTTTTTCACCGAAGGTTTGATGACCATCGCTTATGAGCAGAAACTCATCTGCCGGGTATTGCGCCAGGTTGATATTGCCCAGATTGGTAGCGCCATCGTAGGTAACGTGTTCAAGCGCATTTTTTAGTTCGGCCCAGTCGCCGTTGCGCACTACGTAATTTTTAGTACCGATCACTTTATTGCTGAACGTAGTCAGACTGATCTCCGCGTTATTTACCTTTTTGAAGTAAGTATCCAACAGTGCCAGTTCTTTTTTACTATCGCGGTTGGTGCCGCTCAGGGAAGCATCCCACAGCAGGCCGATACGATGCGGAAGCGGTTTGTTCGCCGGTTGAGATTGTAACGCAGTATTAATAAAATAATAGTACTTATTGCCCTGGGCCTGTAGCATTACCTCATTCGCTTCCACAGGTTTAGGTATTAAAAACGAAAGGGAATGATCGGGAACATAGCTGCTTTTTTCGACAGATGCCGAATAAGTATTGTGATGGTTATCAAAATGCAGTACATCGCTTCCCCCTTCAGCAACCGGGGCCTCGGCATTTTGGATGACCGATGCATTGAGCGAAAATTTTTCGACAGTATCTTTAATATTAAGTGGCAGCGTAAATTTCAGGTTGCCATTATCAACTGCGGGAATCTCTTCCTCGTATCCAATAATTACCGTGCGGGTACTGTTGGGGTTAATAGGATAAATACGCGTGCGAAAAGCATTACCCTCCACTTTTTCAAGCAAACCCGGATCAACCCGGCGACGCTCGATAGCCTCGAAGGTTACGGTCCCTTTACCCCTGTCAACAGGTACGGCTTCCCGCATTTTGCCATTAATGTCCAGCGCGTAACGGCTAACGCTCACACCATCCTTTAACGGAAATATTAGTGTGCCTTCTAAAATGCGCGAAGTGGAGTTAAAAAAAGTCATTTGCCAGGTGATGCGGCTGATGTTACCGTAAATAGCAACGTCAACTTTTAACTGTTGTAGCTTAACACCGTTATTGCTTTTACCATCAACCGTAAGCTGCGGGCTTTGTGCGGAAACTGTTGTTATCTGTAATACAAGCAGTATAATTACTAACAGGGGAAAGGAAATTATCTTTTTCATGGATGCTTATTTCCCATAGGATGCAGGGATTTAAGCGTTTCCATAAAATGAATTAAAAAAATAAAAGAAATAAATAAGAAAATCGTCATTGGAGGCACGAAGTAATGACGATCCTTTTTGCTACATATCCTCTTAACGTCCCATCAGGGTCTCTCGCAGAGGAAACATGAAATTATTCCTTATGTCCCCTCAGGGTCTCTCGCAGAGGACCCTGAGGTTCTCCGCTTGTCTAAACAAACAAGATATTCCGACCAGTGGATTTGCATGGCGTATACATCAGGGTCCTCTGCGAGAGACCCTGATGGTACGTTGAACATCTCAAAAAATAGATGTTTAGATCCTTAAACTTTAAAAGAATATATTATCCTTTTTTCCCCTTTGCCTTATCGCTGTAAGTTAATTCCACAGCCGGGTTTTGACTATAGGCCTCCCAAAGGGCATCAAGGCTTTTACCGGTTAAGGTTACCCATGATTGGTCAGAATACTGGTGGGCGCGCAATTGTACATCCAGATCGGCAATTAAGCCCGGTTTAACATTTTTTTCGAGCCATACGAAAAAGCGGGCAGTTACGCGGTAGCTGTTAGTGTAATGTTGTTTACTGTTAAAAGCTGGTAAATACCATTTTGAACCTACATTATCAACGCCGTATTTATACCTTACATAATCGGCAATGCCCTCTGTTAACCAAACCGGCCCGGCGCTGTAGCCATAGCCCTGTACAAGGTGCATGGTTTCGTGGGTTACTACATCAATATCTGTTGGGTGTGCTTTGAAGTATTTAGTGCTGAACAGGATGCGGTTACCGCTGGCTTCGGCAACGCCACCATAAGCCGTATCAGTTACAAACACCACACTTTTGGTTGTTTTTTTATTGAAGGTTTTGATCAATACCGGGAAAATTTCAAAGTAGGTATCGATCAGGCTTTGCTGCACTGCCGGGTCGATGTGTTGGTTTTTATTGATAAAAACCAACTGAAACCCTTTTTTCCTGACGGTATCGGCCGAAACCCAGTTTTTTGACAGGGCCGATTCAATAGCTTTCTCCAGTTTCTTTTCAGACAGATCTTTAACTACAGCGGCACTGATCTCCATTTTACCATCTTCGGCAGTAATTGTCGGACTATCAGAAAAAGCAACCGATAAATGCTTTTTAGTATGATAACTGTTTGCCCGCGCGAAGTCGGGATAAATATTGTAGAAAGCTTTTGTAAGCTTCTCTTTTGATTTCGCATCTAAAGCGCTGCTGTCTGCAGGCAGGTTTAAATGGTATTCTTTCAAATCATTTTCCTTCTCTTGCGCAAAGCAGGCTCCTGTGCTGCATAAAAGGGCAAGGAATAATAGTTTTTTCCTGATCATTTTTATTTTTTATTAATAAGTAATTCCCGGAAAGTCTATACGGGCTTTTTCAAGCTGTGGTATCCAGCTATTTCCATGTTCATCTTTATCGCCGAAAGCAGTTAATGCAAGCTGTTTCAAATCCGCGCCCGCCGCGCCGCTCCAGAAATGGATAAACTCGCCCATATTCAGATCTCTTGAATATTCGGGGAAGTTTTGTTTGCCGTTATTGAAAGTTTGCTTCGGGAAATATTTCGCCAACAGCGTAAAGAAATTATTTAGTGCCTTTGTTTTGCCATGCTGTGTGTAGATAGGATAAAACCAATCCCTGAACCAGTGGGTACCTGTGCGCGGAAAATCATCTGTGGTGCTTAATTTCATATTGCTCCAGCGTACGGCGTCATCATCACGACCAAGGCCGAGGTAAACATCGTACTGGTAAATTTCCATCCATTTACTATCATGCCAGATAGCAAAAGCAGGTGAACCATGTACGCCTTTAGATGCGCCTTCAACAATGTGCCCGATTTCATGAGTTGACAGGTCGATATCATTACCCACACCCGCCGTCCAGGCATCAGGATCTGAAGAGCCGCAGTCTGTCACGTTATGATAATCATGACTGGCATCCATATACGTTGAGGGATGCCCTCCAGAATATTTAGCGGCATGGAACACAGCATACAACCGCGAATCGCTGCCAAAACTTCCGTAAGTTTTTTTGGTGTAGTTCCAGGCTTGCGCCATATAGGTTTTAGGCCAGGTTACAGATGCCTTTACATCGGCGTCATAATATACTACAACGCTGGTGTCGTAGTATATGCGGTTGAGCGTTTGGTTGTGCTCAAACCAATGTTCTTTCCATGTGGCGGCAGGTGCACTGGCATCGACGCTTGCACCCGGTTGCTTAACAGGGATAGTTGTTTTTTTGCTGCAAGCGGTCACTACTCCGGCAAAACAAAGAAAATAAAAAACCTTTTTCATTTGGTAGACTTTTTAAAAGCCCCGTTTATGCACGGGGCTTAATTTTGTGAAGATAATTGATTCCCGATAATACAAGGCAAAACCGGGAGCCATGTGTATTACCAGCCCGGGTTTTGGACCATATTATCGTTCTTCAACACCTCGTCGTTAGGGATAGGGAACAAGTAATCGCGTTTCTTAAATACCCTTGTTTCCAAAAGCGTTTTGTTATAAAAGCTATTATCGCTTTTGGTCATATCCATACCAAAAAATTGTCCCGCATCAGTGGTTTCAGCTATTTTCCATCTGCGTGTATCAAAATAACGCACGTTTTCAAAAGCCAATTCCACACGGCGCTCGCTCTGGATGGCCAAGCGCATAGCGGCCTGGCCAGCGGGTGCAGGCAAGCCTGTGCTGCCGTATAATGGCACACCTGCGCGTTGACGGATCAGGTTAAGATATTTCAGAATATCCGCGTCTCCCGGAGTCGACTCGTTTAGCGCTTCAGCATAATCCAAATAGATATTAGCAAGCCTTAACATAATAGCTCCCCTGGCACCATCACTTGTAGTAACATCTTTACGCACTGTGTAACCGGTTGGTGTAACATCAGACGTACTTTGCGAGCGGCCAGAGTTACCGTTTAAAGTAAAATCGGTAATAAGCGTTGAACCCGACACCTGATTTAACCAATAACTGCCGGTGTAGGTGATGCCCACATAAAAACGGGGCTCTCGACCTACCCATGGATTAAACGTATTCCTGGCGGCTACGTCAAAAGGAGCCTTAAAGCTTGAAAAACCAGTTGAAACATAACCCGATGCAGGATCTTTGATAGGTAAGCCATTGGCCATAGCATAAGCATCAACCATAGTTTGCGTTGCACCCAATGCTCCACCACCCTGGTTGGCACCACTTGGAGTTGCAGCGCCAACGTGTTTTGGAGTACGGTCGTACTGTGTAAAGCTGCCACTATTTGATCTCGCAAAGATCCATTCACTATTCCAATCGGTAGTTACTACATCCCGGCATGATTTATAAGCGGCTATAAAAGGATCAGCATCTGTTTCATGGTAGAGATCATAAGTAGTTGGCACAAAAGTGGCAATGAATGTTTTGGCAGCAGTAGCCGCGGCAGTCCATTTAGTTACATCAACAGCTTGGCTTATTAATACCTTACCATCTTTGTTTTTTAAAGATGCCATATCAGTATTCCCGTTGTAAAGCGGGCTGGCTTTGAGCAGTAAAGCCTCTACCTTGTAAGCTTTACAAATACCGCTGGTTATCCTTCCGTATTGCGCTGAGTTTGGAGTTGCCTGTAAATCAGCAGCGGCTCCGTCAAGTTCCGAAACAACAAAATCTATACCTTCATCAAATGAATTGCGGGGTAACCTTAAATCGGCGATAGGGGCGTTAACATCCAATATCTTATCACCAATAATTGGCACCGGCCCGTAAGTACGCAACAACCAAAAGTAAAAAAGGGCACGCAACCCACGCGCTTCAGCTTTATATGTCTTTTTTACGTTAACATCAACTTCGGCCGGATTAGCACTGTCAATGTTTTGCATAAAATAAGTTGCATTACGTATAGCTATATAATAGGCATTCCAATAAAACCCCACGTCACCATCGGTATTGCTCCAGGTGCTGGCATTCATGTTATTACTGTAGTTGAAATCCCAGTTATATTTAGCCTCATCAGATGATGCTGTCCATGGGCCCGAGTTATTGGTACCGTTATATCGTTGCGTTAATTCATCGGGGATGGTATTGTAAATATTAGCTAAAAAATTATCGGTATTAGTCCTGGAAGTAAATATTTTATCGGTTGTGATAATATCATCCGGAACCTGGCTCAGGTATTTTTTGCATGAACCCAAGCTTAGCGCAAGCACACACAAACCCATATATGTATATTTTTTCATTTTCTCTTAGTTATCGATTAATACTTTAAAAATTAGCCTGAACACCGAATGTTAATGTTCTTGTATTCGGGTAAGCGGTACCGTTAGTGGTATTAAGCTCCGGATCCCATAGTTTGAAAGGGCTCCAGTATAAAAGGTTCAGGCCTTGTACATACACCCTACCGGTTTTGAAACCAATAGTCTTGAGCAAGCTCTTTGGAAGGCTATAGCCTAAATCGGCTGTTTTTAAACGGACGAAATCTATATTCTTAACCCACCACGATGATGCTACCGCATTGTTTTTATTGGCACTGTTGCCATAAGCCAACCGAGGATAAAAAGCATTAGGGTTTGGATTTTCAGGTGTCCACCTGTCTTCAGCTATCGCAAAAAGATTACTGCGCTCAGCACCGGTACTGTTGTTAAACGGAATTATACCATCGCCGCTAATTAGCCTGTCGGCACCAGCTACGCCCTGGAAGAATACGCCGATGTAAAAGTTTTTGTATTGTAAATTAAAGCCTATGCCGTAAACAGTTGTAGGTACATCCCCATTTCCGATACGGGTTCTGTCGTTTGCGTCAATTTTACCATCGCCATTCAAATCTTTGTACCTGATATCGCCGGGACGCACAGTTCCAAGTTGTGATTGGCTTGGGGCAGCATCAATTTCTGCCTGGTTTTTGAAAAGCCCGGTAGCAACATAACCAAAGGTAGCCAGATAATTTGTGCCCCTGGTTTCCATATATGGATAAGGCTGAGGAGCCTGGTCGTTTTCAATAACCTTATCGCGGTTATAAGTAAATGTACCACGCACGTCAAGTGTAAAGGCTCCTATTTTTGTAGGGTTGAGTGCTATTGTTGCATCAATACCCTTATTGGTTATTATACCAAGATTTCCCTGAGGCGCGCTCACAAGACCAACCAATGCAGGGATAGAGGCCCTGTCCAGGAATACGCCGCTCCTTCTTTCATGAAAGAGATCTACTGTTAATGAAAATAACGATTTAAATGCCTGGATATCTAAGCCCAGATCCTGTTTATGTGACCTTGCCCACTGCACATCGCTACCATAACTGGTAATTGCTGTACCGCCATAGCTTGTATTACCACTGGCCGAACCATTACCAAATGTATAGCCGCCTGCACCTGTACTTACCAATGTCAGGTAGCCAAATCGCCTGCCATTACCGCCGGCTTGCACACCACCGTCGCCCACGATACCGTCAGAATACCTGATCTTCGCGAAGTCTACGATTTCTTTAATAGGCTCATAAAATTTCTCGTTAGATAGTACCCACCCCACGCCAAACGATGGAAAAAATCCGAACTTTTTAGCTGGTGCAAAGTTTTCAGAACCGTTGTAACCAAAGTTACCTTCGGCAAAGTATTTATTATCATATGAGTAAGTAACCCTGCCGGCCAGGCCCTGATTACGATAAGGAAGCGATCCTGTTAAATCCGTCGCGGAATTTAGCAACTGCTCTCTTTGGTTAAATAAGGCCAAACCTGTGATGTGACTCTTTTTACCAAAGCTTTTATCGTAATTTAAAGAGGCCTCGGTGTAATACTGACGTGTACCGTTGGCATCGCCCTGGGGAAAGAAACCAAGCTGATCCGAGCCTTGCTGAATAACATTTAAATTAATTGAGCCGTCATCGTTGTAAGGATTGGCCCTACTTATTTGATACCAGCTCCTTGTACGGGTACGGGCAATAGTATGCGTGTTATACACATCAAATGAGTACAATGCATTAAACGATAATCCGGGCAGCAAAAATTTCAAATCCTGCGTTAACCTTGCGTTTGACAAAACCTGGTTAGCGAAGATATTTTGATAACCTGTTTGTGTTACTTCTGCATACGGATTGGGCTGCGCGCCGGCCGAACTTACGCCTGGTACCAGGTTGCCCGGGTACATCACAGGGTAAAGCACAGGGTTAGTTTGCATCACATCGGCAAATGCACTATTAGGGCTTACACCCGGATAGTTTGTATTGCTAATGTAACCTTGCACACCTAAATCAAACTTGGTAGTGCTTGTCCAGTTCATGGACACGTTTGAGGTAAAATTGTAGCGTTTAAACTTGGTTGTAGCATCATAGCTTTGCAAGGCATCTGTTTTCAGCAAACTCTCCTCATCATAATAAGCTCCGGATACATAATAAGTAGCCGTTTCAGAACCGCCGCGGGCACTGAAGTTAGCCCTCCTGTTTTGAGCTGTGCTTTTAAATAAAGCATCCATCCAATTTACATTAGGGTAAAGATTGGGATCAAGATTTTTGATAGTTGCATTGATATAGTTGTTACTATATTCTTTGCTCTGGCCACTGGCCAAACGGGCCTCGTTCCTGAGCATCATGTATTCAACACCGTCGGTTAATTCCGGACGTTTGGTAAATGATGTAATGCCCTGGTTATAATTAAACATTAAAACCGGTTTACTATTGGTGCCTTTTTTAGTATTAATCAATATTACACCGTTAGCACCAGCTACACCATATACCGCGGTAGCCGACGCATCCTTCAAAATAGTGAATGAAGAAATATCTTCAGCGTCAAGACCATTAATATCTCTGCCCTGCACACCATCAATAATGATTAACGGAGATGCGTTATTACTGGCATTAAACGTGGAGATACCACGGATCCAAAGATCGGCGCCATTTTGCCCCGGTAAGCCTGACCGTTGTACACCAACCAAACCACTGATGCGGCCTGCTAATGTTGCACTCAGGTTAGCAACGGGCTGCTTAATATCCTCAAGGTTTACTGTTGACTGCGCACCTACTACGCTGATCTTTTTTTGCTGGCCGTAGCCCACAACTGCAACCTCATTTAAGCTATTGGCCGCCGCCTGCAGCGTAATAGTAAAATTAATTTCATCTTTAACTGCCGCAGTAAAAGTTCTGAAACCAATAAAGCTCACAGCAATTGAATCGCCGCGGCTGGCCTGGATGCTGAAGCGACCTTTTTCGTTGGTAACAGCTGCTGTTTTAGTTTTCAGGTTGCGTACTGTTACGCCGGGCAACGGGAGGTTAAGTTCATCCTTAACGGTACCGGTTATTGTTATTGCCTGGTGGGTTTCCTGCGCCCGAACGTTCATAACAAACGCCATACATACCAGGGCGATATACATGAGTTTGTTATTCCTCAAGCTTGCAAGAAAACCTTTTAAGAGTCGAATTTTTGACATAGTTTCTTATTTGTTGATTGAAAAGTATTTTGATTGATTAATTGGCTGTTTACTGCGGAACGTTAGTTACCCGCCATTCAGCCATTTGGAATAAGTCATCGCCACCGTTAGCCGTTATATTAAGCCTGTAATAGGTATAAGTTTTATCGTTGGTGAATGTGTAATTATTAGTTTGTCCACGAGCCGCGAAGGTTTCATTGGTACGGGTGTCCAATACCGTCCATGCGCTGCCATCATTTGATCCGGCGAGATTCCAGTTTTTAGGGTCTCTTCCAGGTGCGTCATTAGCAGAGGTAAGGGTATAACTGGTAATGTGCTGCGCCTGCTTAAATTTTAACTGGATATAAAACGTTGGATCATAAGTAAAAATCAGGAACTTGGTACCTGTATCACCATCGGTTACTCTTACTGAACCTTCAGTGGCGTTTGCCCCACCGGTATTTTCAATATTTGTAGACAATGTTCCCTCGGCGGTTACATCCTCCGGATCGGGTGGCAAAAGAGCATAAGTTCGCTGCTTATCCTTTTTGCAACCCGCACAAAAAATCAAGGCGATACAAAGCATTGCCAATGCCCGCCTGGTTAGTTTTAAAACATTCATAGATTAATTTGATTGTAGTTAGAAAATTGGAACATATATATTATTAATTAATAAGCTGTTATGAAAAATAAGCGCTATAATAAAAAAGCAATAAGATTCCTGTTCGCCATTGACGAAGTCTTTTTTTTAATAATTCCTTACCGTTAAAGAAGGATTATTTCAGAAGAAAAAATGGGGCCTGCCGCAACCCAAACTACCCTAACAATATGCCAATACAAAGCCATATCAGTATTTTTTCCTGAAGATGAAAGGCATAATATGATGATAGAATTTGCGGAGAAATTAAAACACGTACCTGTAATTCAAAATTGCTCTCATTGGTGATGGTGGCTAAGTTTAGTAATTGAAAGATAGTAAGTCCGATTAATATTTTATTGATAAAACGTTTTACCAATTATAAAAAATCATCCATACGCAACACATCTTTCGTTAACAGTAAAGCTAAGGAAATAATAACATTAATAAAACGTTTTACCATCATTTTTTCAATATGTATACTTTCCCACACCTATGTCAATGCGCTTCCAAATGTCAATACATTCCACCATTTAATCTCGCCAATGGGGCTATTTTTCAGACAATAAGCAAGTAGTTATATTATTTATACAATCACTAACAATCTGATAACAAGTTAGATAACACAATTATTCATTTAAAAATAATTATTAGGTATTTTGCCTGCAGGCTAAAAGCCTCCCCGCAGCTGTGGCTGTGAACACATTTAAAAACAACACCATGGAAAATATTAACAATATCTGGTATGTAACAATCCTGTTAAGTGCAGTTGCCGGCTTTTGCGACACAGTAACTTTTGTAGCCGCGGGTTCTATCTTTTCGGCACATGTTACGGGCAATTTTATTGTATTCGCTTTCCAGGTTATTAAGGGATCGGATCCGCAGGCCTGGATCAAACTACTCTCCTTCCCGGTTTTCGTTGCAGCGGTAATAACTGGCGGGCAAATAGGTTCCCAACCAGGCAGGAGGTACCGGCTATTATTTATTGAAGGTATCCTGCTCCTGCTAAGCGGAATTTTTTCCGTGTTTGTAAAGCTTTATTTCATAACCGACTGGGGCATGCACCTTACCGCAATGATGGTTGTATTTGCCATGGGTCTCCAAAACGCTTTCGGTAAACTTTATGCCAAAGAAACCTACGGTCCCACCACCATGATGACCGGCAATGTAACCCAGGCTTCACTTGATCTTGGCAGTCTGATCTTTTCCGCATTTAAAAACCAGGTTAGCCTGCAAAATTTAAAACAACAGACCATTACCATAGCTGGCTTTTTAACCGGTTGCCTGGCCGGCGCTTTCATGGCAAAAAGTTTCGGTTTGTATGTACTTTTTGCTCCCGGATTAATATTAGTTGTATGTTATTTAAGTACCGCCAGGCGGGCTGCAACAATTTAAAAGTCCCTCAATACCTGGATAATCACTATAAAACATTACTGGTAACGAGAGTGTTACAACTTAAACAGAACCTAACAGGTAAATTTGATCAAAGCCTCTAACAATTATGAACCATATCAACAAAGAAGATATCAATCAGGAAGTATTTGACCTGTATGATGATTACGCGCATAACCGCCTTGACAGGCGCACGTTTATGCAAAAACTATCCATGTATGCAGTGGGCGGCCTAACCGTTACGGCATTAATGAGTTTCATGATGCCCGATTACCAGGGCGCCATCCAAATAAAACAGGATGATCCGCGTTTAAAATCTGGTTATATCAATTACCCTTCGCCCAAAGGAGGCAAAACAATTAAAGGGCTATTATCGGAGCCCGCAGATGCTAAAAAGAAGTTGGGCGGTATTGTGGTAGTTCATGAAAATCGAGGTCTGAACCCCTATATTGAAGATGTGGCAAGAAGAGCTGCCCTGGCCGGATTTATTACCCTCGCGCCTGATGCCCTTTCGCCCCTTGGCGGTTACCCCGGCAATGATGATGAGGGACGTGCCATGCAGGCTAAAAGGGATAAAGGCGAAATGGAGGAAGATTTTATAGCTGCCTTTGAATACCTGAAAAACCACAAAGATTGCAATGGTAAGGTGGGTGTTGTAGGATTTTGTTACGGTGGAGGGATTGCCAACATGATGGCCGTACGTGTTCCCGACCTGGCTGCGGCTGTTCCATTTTACGGAAGTCAACCAGCCCTTGAAGATGTTCCTAAAATTAAAGCGCCGCTACAGCTGCACTATGCCTCACTGGATACCCGCATCACGGACGGCTGGCCGGCATATGAAAAAGCTTTAAAAGAAAACGGGAAAAAATACCAGGCCTTTATTTATGAAAACGCGAACCACGGTTTCCACAACAACACTACGCCTCGCTATGATAAAACCGCGGCAGAATTAGCCTGGAAACGGACGATCGACTTTTTTGCGGAATATTTAAACTAAAGGCCGGGTGCCCGGCCTTTTTGTTATTCAAAAATATTGTACAGGGGAAGGTACCTTATTCTTTCGGGGTATCTTCTTTATCTTCATCTTCCCGCTCTACCGTTATGGTACATTCTGTAACCAGGGCGGCCAGGGTACCTACAGCAGCAAACACGGGTGCCAGTATCACCCCAAAAAGGCCTACCGATAACGGAAAGGTCATTAACTCTTTACCATGTTTATCCGAAATGGTGATCCTGCTTGCTTTACCTTCGTTAATTATCTCTTTTATCTTTCCCAATAACGCTTCGCCGTTAATTGAAAATGTTTCTTTGGTGCTCATGTTTTTTCTAAGTTTTATGTTTTAGATGAGCATACCATCCCCTTGTTACAGATTCTGTTAAATATGACATTGTAATTTGTAGTGGATCGCTACCCCGCTTTACAGACTTACCTCTACCTTTTTACCGGTTTTAACCGCAAGATAAATAGCGTCGATAAGTTTAAGATCCTTTACCGCTTCTTCGCCATTCACGGGTACTACCGGCTGTTTATTTTTAAATATGATATCGGCCATTTCGTCCATTTGAACGGTTTGATGTGTGGTGATTGGCTGATTAAGCTCTCCTAAATGGGTACGGCCCCTGATTGGTCCGTAACCGGTAGAAGGCTGCATTTCGGCAAATCCTTTTTCGCCATCGAGGAAAAAGCGGTCGAGATTGTTCATATTATAGGTAGATAAACAGGAAGCTACTGCCCCGCTCGGGAAACCGAACTGGAATTGGATGGTCTCATCAACCCCTTCTTTGAATTTCACTGTATCCGTTTTAGTTTCCTGGGCGGTTACCCATATTGGCTCCTCCCCCGTCATGTAACGTGCTCCATTGATGGCATAAATACCTATATCCATCATGGAACCACCGCCCGCCAGCTTTTTATTCAACCGCCACTGTGTAGGATCGCCGATGGTAAATCCACATTGCCCCTGAAAAAACCTGATCTTACCAAATTCACCACTTTGTCTCATCCTAATTACTTCAAGCGTTTTGGGTTCAAAATGCATGCGGTAGCCAACCAGCAATTTTACATTGGCCTTTTTACAGGCATCAACCATGGCCTGTCCCTCCTGTGCATTAACAGCCATTGGTTTTTCGCATATAGCGTGTTTGCCGGCTGCTGCTGTCCTTATCACAAAATCATGGTGCAGCCCGTTGGGAGTGATAACATATACAGCATCGATGTCCGGGTTATTTTTTATGTTATCGAAATTCTCATAGTTGTAGCAATTTTTTTCGGGGATGCCGTATTTATTTTGCCACACTTTAACTTTCGATGGTGTACCGCTGATCACGCCTACCAACTTAGCTTTGGTACACTTCTGCATAGCCTCGGCAACCATGGTTCCGTAGCCTCCAAGCCCCAAAATGGCTACACGCAATAACGGGCCGTCATAAAATGGTTCGGTTTTATTTGTTTCTGCCGACCATCCGGCATATGGCGCAAGATGCAGGGCCAGAGCGGATAAGCCCAATTTTTGTAAAAAATCACGACGAGAATTCATAGGTATGTTTTTTGGTTGATGACAATTTACATATTTCCGAAGAAAATGCACCTAAGTCATCTGATTTTTACAGGGAAGCGGTGTTTGAAGTAATTCGATTTCGTTGAAATTTCATACCGAAAATTTCCACACGAATGCTTTTCAAGGCATCTACAATTACGAATTACACAATCTTTCTATCGAAGCCTGTGATCGGTGTTATCACCGTACCACATGATTAGCATGGCGGATTACTAATTAAACGTCCCATCAGGGTCTCTCGGAGAGGAAATGAATTTAAAACCCCAACTAATCCAAGCCCTCTATAATTACATCCCTTTAGGCTGATTTGCCGGTTTAACCGCCCAGTTATTCCCTGATTTATCGTTCAGATAGATTTCGAGCTTACCGCCGTTCCTGATCTCGCTGAAACGGATAAAATTATCAGGCATTAGTTTGCCGTTCAATTTCACCGCGCGGATATACATTGATTTTGAGCTTGACTTATGACTGATGATCTCAAACTTTCTTCCATTTTGAAGTGTAATGGCAATTTTATCGAACAAAGGCGAACATAACAGGTACTCGTCCGAAACCGGGTTTACGGGGTAAAAACCCATTGAAGCAAACATATACCAGGCCGACATTTGCCCCGCATCATCATTTCCTCCCAAACCACCGGGACCATCGCTGTACTCTGTGGCTAAGATCTTACGTACGGCCGCCTGTGTTTTCCATGGAGATGGAGTATAGTTGTACATAAAAGGAATCTGGTGCCCGGGCTCGTTGCCATGCCAATACTCGCCTTTATCAAACAGGCTATCTAATGATTGCTCCAGTTTGTTTGTACCCCCCATCAGCTTTGCCAAACCGGGCACATCCTGCGGTACATAAAACGTGTATTGGCGTGCTGTACCCTCTGTGATAAAAGTTGCCTTTTTATCCGGATCAAAAGGAGATACCCAGGTGCCATCGGCATGTTTACCGCGGACAAACCCCGTTGACACATCAAATACATTGGTATAATATTTTGCCCGTTTGCTGAGTGCCGTATAGTCGGCAGATTTTTTTAAAGCTTTTGCAAATTGTGCCAATGCATAATCGTCATATGCATACTCCATCGTGCGGCTCACCTGCTCCATTTTATGAAAAGCATCGCGTACGCTATCTTCTAAAGGGATGTATTGATATTTCAAATAACTATCCAGCGCCCTGCGTCCTTTGCCTTCCACATAATCGGCTCGGTTAGCAGGCAGTTCAAAAGCATTATGCCTTAAAATTTGGTAAGCATCATTAGCATCAAAATCGGTGATCCCTTTTAAATATGCCGAACTGATCACGGAAGCTGTATGATCGCCTATCATTTCGGAAGTATAACTGTTCCAGCATGGAAAAACGGGCATCCAGCCGCCTTGCTTACCTTTCAGGATCAGTGACTTTGCCAGGTTATTGATCAAAGATGGGTTCAGGATCTCAAACAGCGGCAACTGTGCCCGGTAAATATCCCACATCGAAAAATCATCATAATAATTACCGCCCGATAACTTTTCAATCTGGTAATTACCAGAAAACCGCGGGTACTTGCCATCAACATCATTAAAAAGACGTGGGTGCTGCATGGCGTGATAAAACGATGTATAAAAGATCCGTTTATCTTGCTCGCTGCCGGTTGAAACGCTGATCTGCCCTAAAGCTTTTTCCCATCTTGATTTGCTGTTTGCTACAGCCCTGTCAAAATCAAACCCGGGCATCTCGGCCTGCAGGTTTTTACGGGCGCCATCCAGGCTGGTAAACGAGGTACCTATCCTGATCCTTAGATTTTCGCCTTTATTGAGCTTGAACCCTGCATAAATGCCTGTGCCTACATCGTTTTTGATGCTATCGGCAGTAAATATTTTATCGCCTGCAAAGGTTCCTGTTTTACCTAAACTTCGTTCAAATCTGATCACAAAGAAACCGCTGAAACCTGCGCTTTTCCCCCAGCCCTGATAAATACGGTGCGCCGGGTTATAGCCCGATATTTCGCCGGTTTGCCTATCTACTTTTACAAAACCTTCATGATAATCACTGTTTGCTTTGATCAATAAATAAAGACTGTCTGCCTGCTCCATAGTAAACTGCATCATGCCGCAACGTTCGGTAGCGGTTACCGCGGCTTTCACTTTATACTGGTTAATATTTACGCTATAAAAGTAAGGTGATGATAGTTCATCAGTATGTTTAAATATTGCGCTATAATTAGCTGTTTTTAGCTTGCCTGTGATGGGCATAATAGTGAAGCTGCCATAATCTTGCGTACATGAACCGCTTAACCAATGCGAGCCACGGAGGCCGTTAAATACACTGTCTTTATAATAATAAGGAGGGACGCACTTAGTTTCACCGGATTCAGTTTCTGCTGTCCATTGCGTCATGCCAAAGGGGGAAGTGACCGCTGGAATAGTATTGGCAAAGCGTGTATCTGCCGCCTGGCCGTGCTTTAGTGCCGACGCCGTAGTGGCGATAGCCGTGCCCGCCATCGGTTGTACATATTTAACCAGGTCCTGCGCAAAAACAGAATATGGAAACAACAGCAGGGTAATATAAATAAACCGGTTTATGAGTTTTGGGGTGAAGTTCATTTCAGACGGGTATTAAACAAAAAATATTGCGGTAAAATACAGCAATCATCGCTAATACTGTTATTCGAAAGAAGTAAAATATTGTTAAAATTTTACCAAAAAACACCCGGCGGGTCCTTGAAATTTATTAACCGGCAATATATCAGCAAATATGTCTAACTGGGGTCACGATTTGTCCGGTTCAGGGCATTAGCCATTTTCATAAGGTTAGTGTAGGTGTACTTTTGTTATGCCAACGATGAGGAAAGCATCTGATGGTGAACTTACTAACAAACTAAACTTGGAAAACATGAACAACGAAACAACATTCAGCCGCCGCCGCTTTCTTGGCATCTCCGCATTAACAGTTGCAGCAGCAGAGTTAGGCGGCCTCGGTTTACTTAAAGCCGAAACCAGGCGCACAGATTCACCAGCCCAACAAAATGCTCTTTTTTCTACCGCCTCTTTTGATAGTATCAAACAAGTAAAAGCAGGTGTGCTCGATATTGGTTATGCAGAAAGCGGTCCGGCAAACGGGCAGCCTGTTATTTTGCTTCATGGATGGCCATATGATATACATAGTTATACTGAGGTATCAGCCATACTTGCCAAAGCCGGTTACAGGGTGATTGTCCCCCACTTGCGCGGTCATGGTACAACACAGTTCCTTTCGGCACAAACCTTCAGGAACGGACAGCAGGCAGCAATAGCTACTGATGTCATCGCACTCATGGACGCGTTGAAAATAGACAGCGCCATTATTGGCGGGTTTGACTGGGGCGCACGTACGGCCAACATCGTGGCAGCATTATGGCCTGAGCGTTGTAAAGCAATGGTTTCGGTAAGTGGCTACCTGATAGGCAGCCAGGAAGCAAATAAAAAACCCCTGCCACCAAAAGCAGAACTATCATGGTGGTATCAGTTTTATTTCAGCACAGAACGTGGCCGCATGGGCTATGAGGCTAACAGGCGTGATTTTAACAGGCTTATCTGGGAAACTGCATCCCCTACCTGGAAATTCGACGACGCTACTTTTGCACAAACAGCTCCTTCTTTTGATAACCCCGACCATGTTGCTATCGTGATCCATAACTACCGCTGGCGCCTTGGTCTCGCCGAAGGTGAAGCAAAATATGATGACATGGAAAGAAGGCTGGCAACCGCGCCTCCGATCATTGTACCTACCGTAACCCTTGAAGGCGATGCCAACGGTGCCCCTCACCCTAAACCTGAAGATTATGCCATCCGCTTTAAAGGCAAATATGCACACCACACCATTAACGGCGGTATAGGGCACAACCTGCCACAGGAAGCCCCAAAAGCTTTTGCAGACGCGATCATAGAGGCCGAAAGTTTTGCCAAATAAATTTATAAAAGAGCTTAAAGCTAACAGAACAAAACATATTTTAACAGATAACTGTCAACCGGCTGCAATATACCCTCCATTGGTCAAGGTTAATTGCAGCTGGTTTGTTTTTTTGTTACCTCAGGGTATCTCGCAGATTTAATTAACCAAGAGTAAATCCTCCCCTTTTGACTAAATTTAACAACGGTTATTTTGATCCAACACACACATCTTTCAGGAATAAATAAATAGCTTTATAATCATCAATTAGTTATACTACCTTCCTTAACCCTATTGAGCTATGAAAAAACTTTTGTTCCTGTTACTCGCCGCCTTTCCTGCATTTAGTTATGCGCAAAAAGATTCCATATTGGTACTATCAGATGTACATGTACGGCTGGACACAACATGGAGTACCTTTTATCATACAGACACAGATTCCTCGCTCTTTCTGTCGGCAATCAAAAATATTAAACCAGGGAAATACCCATTCATCATCATGCCAGGTGATCTGCTCAAACATAAAGGTCATAGCAAGCAAGTAATGAAAACGACGTTTGCCTATATTATTAAACACGTCCACAACATAGATAAACGCTCGATCATCCTGCCTGCGTTAGGAAATAATGATTGCATGGCACATAATGTACCCGACGCTGAGACCTACGACGTTTTCTATAAATCCCTGCTTAAACCAATTGACCAGAATGGGAAAATAAAAAAGACGTTTTATAAAGGAGGGTATTATGCTTACGAAAAGAATGGGCTATCAATTATTGTATTAAACACGGTGCTTTTTATGAGCGAAAATAAAAATCTGGCACCGGCAGCGCGAGCCGAATTAAAATGGCTGGAATATAAATTAAGTACACTTAAACCCAATCAATCGGTTTGGCTCGTTTACCACGTCCCTCCGGGTATCGATCGTTATTCAAAATCACCTTCATGGCAGGATAGCATCCAGTTAGCGTATACACATATCATTAAAAAATATGCTTCGCTTATCAAATTTCAACTGGCAGGGCATACCCATATGACGGACGTTAAATTAATGGTCGACAAAGGAAAGCTGCTCTCCTCTGTTGTGATAGCGCCGGGCCTGGATACACGGAACGGAAATAATCCTGCCTACCAGGTGATGCATTACAATAAACTGGATAAAAAGATAAACGAGATAACTACGTATTATACCGATTCCATGAGTAATCTCCAATGGCATTCCTTTACTTTCAAAGATCTTGGTTTTAAATTCCTGTTGGATTGTAACCGCGATAGCAGTACAGGAGTCGAGTTTGTTAAGCATTACACTGTAGATAGGGGCACTACAAAGTCTGAAGACGGTGCAGCTATCGCCTGGAATGACGATTTTTGCACTACATCGAAAATAGATCATTGAGTGTTCAATTGAACAAAAGATTTAAAAAACTCCCCTCTTGAGAGGGGGCGCGGAGGAACGAGTGGTAGCAGGGGTGTGTTTATGCGATTAGCTCATCAAAGCAGAGACACACCCCTCCACCCCTCTCAAGAGGGGAATCGCACAATGCCACACTCTTTTTATTAAGTTAACGGTGATGGCGTAACCTATTCAAGCATCAATGACGGCCGGAAGTAGCGGCATCAAACACCCTTCGTCCCCTCAGGGTCTCTCATAGAGGACCCTGAGGCTGACAATTATTTCAGATCGGTAATTTTAATTCAATTAATCATAGCTACAGGCATAGCGCAGAACATCAGGGTCCTCTGCGAGAGACCCTGATGGAACAAGAAGTTAACGGCCATGGCGTTGACATCTATCGCCTGTTCAAGCATCAATGATGGCCGGGCGTGGCTGCACCAAACACCCGGCAAAAATTGCCGCCTCCTATCTTGCCAATTTCATCAGCGGTAAAGCCGGTTTTTAACATGACATCAACAACAGCATAATAAAACCCGGCTTTCTGATCCTGCCATGCCTCGTTTGTGCGTTCGCCAACCCTACCCCTGTTCTGACCGCCGCCACCAGGACCATTGCTCCCGTTATTGCCGGGACCATTAGGACCGTTATCACCAGGGCCTCTGTCGTGATGATCATCGGGGCCACCACCCGGCGGCGGACCTTGATTACCGGGCTTAGGGCCGAAACCACCGCCAGCTCTGAAAGCCGGGGTCAGTTTGGTATCGGTACCTATACAAACATGTTCAACCCCGATAACATCTACCAAAGCCCGGATGTTTTGGGCATATTCTAATGGACTATCGGCCAAATGTGTCCATACGCCAATTACGCCGCCTGCATCGGCAACTATTTTTGCCTGCTCCTTGCTGATGAGCCTTGGCCGCATCATACCGGCCATATTAGGGTTTTGACCTAATTGTGTATCAAGCCCTGTATGAGAAATGATCACCGGGCTGGCAGCCAGTTTAAGAGCAGCAGCGATGGTTTCTCCATTAGCATGTGCCAGATCGATAAGAATCCCAAGTCGGTTACATTCTTTAATAATATCCGCACCAAACGCAGTTAAACCACCCCTGCGTGCGGGGCTTGTGTATACATCACCCAATGGTACAGATGCATCGTTGTCATGAAGCAATCCGAGGTGCCTCAATCCCCGGTCATAGGCTACAGCAAGCCGGTCCAGTTTTCCCTCTAAAAAGTGACCTCCTTCAATAGACTGGATCACGGTTGGCTGGTGCTTATCATGAGCAGCTTTCAAATCTGCCAGGTTCAAAGAACGCTTTATACCATTATTTTTTAGTTGCTGATCCATGGCGGCAAGGCCATTCAGGAACCGGTCGTAGGCTTCTCCCGGGTTAGTCAGCTTTTGATAATCGAGCGCGAAGGTCATGCAGATGGCAGATAAGCCGGAGCGTTTCATTTCGCCGGCAAGGTCGATTTCCGGACCAGGCAATGCGTCTGCCGTGAGTGGGACGTCGATATGATTATGTGTATCAATACCGATTGTTGCGGCTACAATGGCGGCTACCCTTGGGTCTATTTCATCCATAGCCCATATAGCCAGCGGGCTCAGCATCATTGCGGCCCCTGTACCGGCAAGAGTAGTAATAAACTGGCGGCGCGACCATGTTGATTGAGATCTTATCATGATTTTAACATTGTAAACTTATTAAGCGAAACTATTCAAATATAGCCGGTAGCCCATTCACAGGCCAGTGCAATCGGCGTTCACCCGCTTTTCACCGACTAAGCCTTAAACTAACCTGATGTACAACCTGTAACCCGATACTGTCAGGCTTATGTACTAAATTTCAGATCGACGATTTTGGTTACTTCCTGAAACGAAAAGGTTCAATAGCTTTGCGATCTAACAAAGAAGAACTAATTATTATGGAATACTCAAAAACCTATGTTGCAAAAGATGAGCATATAGATGTGCAGGAAATTATGGATGGTTTATACTATCCGTTTTACATGGAATATTGCAGGCATGATTATATCAGGGAAATACTGGGCTTTGATTTTGAAACCGAAGCAAAAAACGGCATTTACATGGTACTGTCAAACTATAGCATCAGCTTTTTAAGGTCATTAAAAAAAGGTGATGAGTTTAAAGTTACCTGCACCTTGTATACTGATAAAGGTGGCTTACCCAAACTGCACTTTAAACAATCTATCATATGCAATAATAAGGTAATGACCAAAGCTGTGTTTACAGGAACCTGCGTACCGGCAACCGGCGGAAGACCATATTTACCGGCATCTGTACTGGAGAAAATAAAAGATGCCCCTGTTCTTGAAGATTAAAAATCTATCTCCGGTTAAAAAGAAACAAATAAAACGAGGCCTTTCCGATATGGAAAGGCCTCGTTTTATTTGTTTAAACCTGAAATACAGGTGCAGCTTAACGTATTGTTTTTATAACGCGGCCGGCGCTACGTATACTGCTGAATAGAGTTTACGGAACATCAGGTAGGTTACTGTTACCATGATAAATGCAACGATAGCATCTATAGTAGCAGCAAAATTAAGTACAGCAATTTTGGATAAGAAAGCAAATATGATATCGAAAAAGATACCTGCAAATACCCATTCTTTTAACCTAAGCAACCTGTTAGGTGTTAAAAGCACGGCGACGCCCGCAAGTTTGGCAACACCAAGGATGTAGATGAAGTGCGGAGGATAGCCCAACTTTAAGGTTATATCCCATACAAACTGGTTTTTGGTAAGTTCGCCAAATCCGCTTGCTGCAAACCATAGTGATGTTAGCGCTGCGCCTATCCAATAGATTGTTTTTACTGTTTTTGTTGTCATGATATGTAGTTTTTTAGTTGTTTGATGACTCAAAATTGTGGCAAAAACAGCCCATATTTAAGCACTTTCAGGACGAAGCAGACAAACTAACCTGCCGGCCGGACAATCTGGAACCCGACTATCTTACAATACCTGTTTTATATTGTCAGATCTTTTTTAAATTAAAACATCCGATACTATATTTGCCTCCCACAAATACCCTAATTCTGAATCACAATGGATGTCGAAAAAAATCCTTTTGCCAAAAAATCAGATATCGAGAGAGCTGGCTTTAATCTTTGCCTGATGTCGCTGATGACATTGTTATGGACAATAGTGGCGTTTATCGGTATGCGTAAAGAATTATACTCAGTAATCTTAATATTATTTCCTATCCTGTGCTACTTCCTTGTTAGAAATGGATTAACCTTATTTAAAGCCGCTAAGTTGTTGCCTGAAGAGGCCAGTGAAAAAGATAATGCACGCGATAAGAAATTCAATTATATTTTCATTGGCGAGGGCGTAGGAATTTTATTAGGAGTTAACATCGTTAACAATATAGGTCATCCTGAGCTTGATATGCCGGTTATAGCGCTTGTAGTAGCCCTGCATTTTTTCCCACTGGCCAAATTGCTTAACCGCCGGGTTTTATATACAGTAGCCATATGGGGTACGGTTATTGCGATTGCAGGTATTTTATTAAGTATAAAAAATATCCTTCCAGTAAACGGCATTATGGCTTTTACTGGCGTTGGAATGGCTGTCGCTACTTCGGGGTATGGGCTTTATACCCTGCAATCCGCACGAAACTATATTAGCCGGTAATAAACTCCAGGTTTAAATGCCTTATTCTTTGAGTAATTATATTGCCAAACCAGAGCCTTTTCATCTTAACGCTAATTGCCGCTTCATTACCGAAGCTTTATCCTTCATCCTAACAAATAACCGAATCAATTTCCCTTTTTTAAAAAAAACATCAAACTGTGTAGTTTTTTTGCTTCTCAAAAAAAGGCGGGATCTTGAAAATTTCGCATTGACTTCTGACAATGGCGTTTTTCGAGCCAATTCATCGAGAAATTAAAGAGAGTTGAAAATTGGGGTGAGACCCTTTTAAAAAATTTCTAATAAAGCTATTGTTTATGGAGATTTTTTAAAAAATAAGCATACGGTTGATTAGTATTTTATATCATCTTTCAATAAACGTGGTGGTGATATAACTGTCGTTCACCTGCCAGAAATAGGGATCAAAGACAATACTCATTTTGCCTTTGATCCCGATTTGAATAATGTGCAAATAGCTGATCTCCTATCGAAATGGTTAAAGAAAAAGACCTAAATAAGTAATAATGGTAGAAATGCCAGTAATTTGTATACCAAGAAAACCCTGTTGGATCCTGAATTTGCAAACATAAAATGATATGATAAAAAAGGCAACAATATATGGGGTATTGCTAAGTACTATTTTAATTGTGCTTACGTCGTGCTCCATGGCACAAGGGCCAACAATTGCAAATGAAGCATCACCAACAGAAAAAGGTGACGCAGTGAAGGATAAAAAGATATTGATCGTTTATCTGTCACGCACAAAAAACACCAAGGCGCTTGCAGATATTATCCATCAAAAAGTTGGCGGCACGCTGGTAGCATTGGAACTGGCGACACCTTATCCTGAAAACTACCAGCAAATAGTAGCACAGGTAGCCAAAGAAAATGAAACAGGATTTCTGCCACTGTTAAAAACAAAGATTGACAGTATGGAACATTATGATGTCATCTTTCTTGGATTTCCAACTTGGGGGATGCAATTGCCACCGCCTGTCAAAAGCTTTCTGCACCAATACGATCTGAGCGGAAAAATAGTAGTTCCTTTCAACACTAATGCTGGTTACGGTGTTGGCCGAAGCTTTAAAACGGTCAAACAATTATCTCCAAAAAGCGAAGTATTGGAAGGATTTACGACCAAAGGCGGTGTGGAACGGGACGGAATTTTATTCGTGATGGATGGGGACAAAGAAAAGCAGGTTAAGGCAGAAGTAAAGGCATGGTTGAAGAAAATAGGTTTGATTGATTAATAATCCGGAAATGATCATGGGGAAATTCTTAACATCAATAATCGTAATAATGGCGATAATAGTTTCAACGACGGCTAACGCTCAAACCAATACAGCGCAAAATTTAAGCGCTAAACAAGAGGCAATTGCCCGCATTTCGGCAGTTACGGGGAAAGGTGATCTGTCAAAACTAAAAGTGGAACTGAATACCGGCCTTGAAGCCGGACTGACCGTTAATCAGACCAAAGAAGTCATTGTTCACGTTTATGCCTATGCCGGATTTCCCCGTAGCATTCGGGGACTGCAAACTTTTATGACCGTTTTAGATGAACGGAAAGCCAAAGGCATTAGTGATGTAATGGGTACGGAAGCATCTCCCATAAAAGATGAACGCAACAAATATGACCGGGGTAAGGCTGTTTTAGACACGCTTTTAGGCGCTCCGCAAAACGGGCCCCAACCAGGCTACGCGGCATTTGCTCCTATCATCGAAGTATTTCTAAAAGAACACCTTTTCGCCGATGTTTTTGAAAGGGATGTTTTGAGCTATGCTGAGAGAGAATTGGCAACTGTGTCGGTACTTGCCAGTATAGGCGGTGTAGAGCCGATGTTACAATCGCATATGAAGATCTGTTTGAAAGTTGGATTGACAGCTGGTCAGCTACAGCAATTTGTAGGTATTATCCAACAAGCGATCGGCAAAAAAGAAGCTGAGGCTACACAAAAAGTTTTGGATGAAGTACTAAAAGACAAAAAGTAAAAGATGAAAAGTTATCATTAATAATAGCAATAGCAAACTATGAATATGGCAAATGCCCAATCAACTCAAAAAGCGTATCAATCCAACCCGTTTACGCTGGTATCTGATGAAGCCATAACCAAAAATGAAAAAGGTAAAGTAAACAGCAAAACTTGAGAAGTAAAGATTTAAGAATAACTAAACGAAGGAAATAATGAACAAAGCATGTTTAAAAATTAGTGTCTTAATTGTTTCCGTCATCGGCTTACTGGGGTTGTGGTCATGTAACAATGCCAGGAAGCAACATTCAGAAACAGAGCAGGCAAATACAAGCATGATTTTCCCGAAAGGCATAAAAGTAACGAGCGATAACTTCACAGGAACGGTCTGGCTCAATTATCTGGCACAAAACGATACTACCTACAACGTAAATATTGGTTCGGTAACTTTTGAACCGGGAGCAAGAACCAACTGGCACTATCACAAAGGAGGCCAGATACTTCTTGTAACGGAAGGTAAAGGCCTGTACCAGGAAAAAGGGAAACCAATCAAGGTTATTAAAAAAGGGGACGTAATAAAATGCCCACCCAATATAGAACATTGGCATGGAGCTACATCTGCCGATGCCATGACGCACATTGCCATTGGAACTAATACTAATGTAGGTGGGGCAGTATGGTTGAAGCCGGTAACCGACAAGGAATACCAAGCATCATTAGATAATCAAATCAATTCATCCCAGAATTAATTTTAATCCCCGCCAATGGTTGATAAATTTGTTTAATCATTAAAACGTGTTTCCTTCCTGATAAGAAAACTCCCAATCACTAAAACGTCCATTCCGGTTTGGATGAAGCAGGCCAGTGCTTCAGATACAGTATTGACTATCGGTTCGTCCATCCTGTTAAAAGATGTATTGATGACTACCGGACACCCCGTAAGCTTATAAAAAGCGTTGATCAGGTTATAAAAATCAGGATGACTATCCCGCCCTACAGTCTGAACCCTGGCAGAAAAATCCACATGTGTTACCGCCGGGATCGTTGACCGTACCTGCTTCAGCAGATCAACCCCGTAAATATCCTGATTTTCTTTAGAAGGAGAGATTCTGACCTCTTTAGCAACATCGGCGACCATCAGCATGTAAGGGCTTTTCCCGGTCATATCGAAGTAGGATGAAGTGTGTTCTTCTAAAATTGCAGGGGCGAACGGCCTAAAAGATTCCCGAAACTTTATCTTTTGATTGAGTATGTACTGCATTCGCTGATCTCGTGGATCCCCAAGTATGCTTCTGGAACCAAGCGCACGCGGGCCAAACTCCATCCGGCCTCTGAAATATCCTACCACTTTCCCCCCGGCTATTTCTTCCGCGACGGCGCTGTAATAGCGGTCTTCGGTTAGCTCTTCAAACCTGACATTTTCGTTTAAAAGTTGCGTTTTGATATCCTTGTCCTGCAATGATGGGCCCAATAAAGCATTTTGCATTTTATCCTCCGGAAAAGTTATCGGCCTTGAGTTCCCCAAATAGTCGTAGTACACTGCATAAGCAGCCCCTAATGCACCACCGGCATCGCCGGCAGCTGGTTGTATCCAGATATTTTTGAAGCCCGATTGTTGAAGGATTTTACTATTGGCAACACAATTTAATGCCACACCTCCTGCCAGGCAAAGATTGCTTATCTGAAATTCCCGTGAAAGATTGACAGTTATCTTTAACATGATCTGTTCGGCGACAGCCTGGATAGACCTGGCTACGTCCATATGGAACCTGGTGAGGGCAGCTGACGGCTCACGGCGCGGATTGCCAAACAACTGTTCAAACGCAGACCCCGTCATAGTCAAGCCCGTACAATAACTGAAATACTTTAAATTTAGTCGGAAGGATCCGTCCGGCTTGAGATCGACCAGGTGTTGGAATATAAGGTCAACAAATGTTGGCTCACCATACGGGGCCAGTCCCATAACCTTATATTCGTCACAGTTTACCTTAAAACCCAAATAGTAGGTAAACGCGGAATATAACAAACCTATGGAGTGCGGAAACCTGATTTCCTTATGGAATTTGATGTTATTACCCTCTCCAACGGATACAGACGTGGTTGTCCACTCACCAACCCCATCTGCTGTAAGTATCACCGCCCTATTAAAAGGTGAAGGATAAAAGGCCGAGGCCGCGTGTGACATATGATGTGTACTGAATAATAAAGTAACCTTCTGAACATTAAAGGCTTCATCTGTTTTCTTCAGTTCCTGCAATAGCTTCTTTTTTAAAAATAGCTTTTCTTTTAACCAGAGCGGCATCGACTTTATAAATGCCAGGAAGCCTTTCGGGGCGAAGGATAAATAAGTCTCTATCAGTCGCTCAAATTTTAAAAAAGGTTTTTCATAGAAAACGATGTGATCAACTTCATTCAACCCGATTCCGCCCTCCTGCAGGCAATAACGTACAGCGCGGGCAGGAAAACTTTCATCGTTTTTTTTCCTGGTGAACCGCTCTTCCTGTGCTGCAGCAATAATCAGGTCATCTTTCAGAAGACAAGCTGCACTATCGTGAAAAAAAGCGGAGATTCCCAGTATATACATGCGCTTAAAATAAAGTGTAGATGAACGGTGCCAGCGCAGAGCCCTGCGCCAGAATCAGTAAAAGCCCCAATAAAAACAGGATAGCGAACAACGGTAATAACCAGTAGCGCTTACGTGAGCGCAGGAAGTAAAAGAACTCAAAAATTATTTCCATGATTTTGAATTTTAAGATGAATTAAAACTGCCGCTTATAGGATTCTTTTTCAGGCTGTTCCGAAGGCTGCCAGTAACTTACCAGGTGTTTTTGCGCCCTCGCTTCAATTGTTGTTTTTTTAAACAGCCGGAGTAAAAAGGCGAGAGGCGTGATGATCAGGAAAAACATAAGGGAAAGTATGGCCGCTGTGTTGATCATACCCAGGATTTCACCTGTCTTATCCCATATCTTCCTGACGGGGTTCAATAAATTCGGAACTGTAAAGGCTGTTAGTATCAGGATGAGGCCCACAACGCCGGGTATGAAAGTGAGTTTGTGTTTAAAAAACACAAGGCATATATCAAGGACAAGGAAAGCAATACCGGTTACCCATCCAAATTTCCTGTTGATCTTTTTGTTTTCCATAACTTACCTCAGAAGTGTTGTTTTGTATTTCCTGGCAGCATCATCAATACCTATGGATTGGAAATCAATCGCGATTTTTTCCTTAAGCGTATGATCGCCTGGTGACTGGGCCAGCTTGCTTTTTATTTTCATAATATCTTTAACTGTTGCCAACATAACCGGTAAACTAACATCCTGCGGATGTAGTTGCATACCCTCCTGGATATAAGCCATTGATTTTTCCGGCTGGTCTGTTTTTAAATACACGAGATACATATTCCGGGCATTCTCGAATGAGGGTTCCTGATCATAGGCCATTTTAAAATAAAATGTGGCATCCTGAAAATTTCCAAGGTCGAAACTGAGCCTGGCAGCATAAACTTTGTAGGTAATATTTCGCGGAGACTCCAACAGCACAGCCTCAACGGCTTTCAACGCGGTCTTTTTGTCGTTGGATTTCATGCTATATTGGAATAATTTATTGATGGCATCAGTCCAACTGATCCTGTTTACAGCCAAAGCTCCCGCCAATTGCTCATCCAACGAATTTCCACGCTTAAAACCAGTAGAGATTGGTTCATTAAAGGGCCAACCCGACTTTAACATCATAATGGTATACGCTCCGTAAAGAGAATCTATCGTGGTAACAGGCATCCGCCTTAAAAGATCCTCAAATGACATTTCCGGGCCGGCAGTCGCCTTGATAAGTTTTGATTGCTGAATAGATTGATAAAAAGCATCTGAAAGAAGTGCGTAACCATATAGATTGGGGTGTACATGCTCTAAAAGGGTCTCCGTCCCCAATATCTGGTGCGGTGAATGTACCTCGAAAATTTTCCTGGCATCAACCAGGTGAACGTTGTTATATTTTGCCGAAAGCGCGGTGATGATCCTATTGATAGTATCTGGTCCCCGGAACCGGAGCAGGTCCAGTTCTTTTGCCTTAACAAATTGCTTTTTTGCTGCCGGATAATCTTGCGAAGCATATAATAGGCTGCCTTTTTTAAATGCGGCTTCGGCATTTGCTGATACTTTCCCATTGCTGATAAAAGGGTGCTGGTCTTTTTCATTACTCACAAGGGTGCTTAAAAACACGGGGATGGATCTACCCTGCAATAGCCTGCAGAGTTCGTCCATATTGGTTTGAAACTGCCTGATGCCCGTGTCATATTCTCTGGAACCATAACTGATCTCCTGGCTGGCCGCCATTCGCTTCATCAGGTTTTCTCTTTGATCAATGGTTTTATTTGCTGCGCCTTTGATATTCCTGAAGCAGTTTTCGATTAACTGAACAACCCGGGAACGGCGCAGTGCAAGAACCATCTCAACCAGTGTACGGTTGTTGGCAATATTGCTGGTTGAACCCACGCCCAAAGCCCCGTAATATTCATTATGCCCGGTGTAAATCAAAACCGCGTCGGGTTGAAAATCAATTACCTGTTTGCCAAAATCAAGCACCGTATATGAGTTTACCGCTGTAAGCGAAACATTTATAACCTCGAGATTGATTCCGGGATACATATGCATTAAACGGTATTGCAGCCAACGGTGAAACGAGCCATTATGCAGATAAGGATAACCCGCCGTAGTCGATTCGCCCAATACAAATATCCTGAACGTGTTACTGCCCTTATCTACTTTAAATGGCTCAATATTTCCCTTTGTTGCATTGGCAGTATCAGAAAAATACCGCTCAGACGCGTATTTATTCATAACCCAGTAAGACTGGTCATCAGGATAACGTATAAACAGATCGGTATTATGCCCATATCCGGAAACGCGTAAAATGAGTTCAAACAGAATCAATACCACAACGGGAGTAACCAAGGCCATCGCCTTGAACCATCTTAATTTCTTTTTAGATAATGGTATGTCTTTCATGAATCATTGAATTTTTCCAGGCACTTAACATCTGTAAAATACCTGGCGGGACGACTCAAAGCCGCCCTGCCAGGTTATTGAAATTAATTGTGATCTTATCGCCGGTTAATAGCCGGAGTTTTGTTTAAGGTTACCGTTAGTGTGGAGCGCGCTGGTTGGTATCGGTAGTAAAGTCCGGTAATCGCCGTTAGGTGAATGGGACAACCAAGATTTTTTTGTAAATACACCAAACCTGATCAGATCCTGCCTGCGCCTTCCTTCCTGAGCAAATTCCCAGCCTAATTCATCCAGGAAACGGCCATATTGAATATCGGATACCGTTTCATGGGTTGTTTGCAGGTGATTGTTCAGGCCGTAGTCATACACCGTAGTTCCTGATAGAAGTTGGGCAGCGGTAACAACAGCTTTGGCCGGGTTGCTGGTAAATGCCCTTTGCCGTACCTGGGTAACCAATGTAGCCGCGGTGACAGCGTCCCCCGATCTTAAGGAAGCTTCCGCTTTCATCATCAGTACATCGGCATACCGTAATAGCGGGAAATCGTTGCTCATGCCAACCAATTCGCCGGAAACGATCTGGTATTTACCTAACCTGAAACCGTGTACTTCTTCAGATGAATCGACACCCGGGAGGGAATTAATATAGGCTAAAGGCTTATTTTTAAAAGCACCCAATGAGCCATTTAAAGGTGCCCCGGCAGATGTATATTGCTGACCTTGCACCCAATTGCTGGCCAGGCGGCTATCCTGCGGATCGAACGTATTGATAAACTGCGGGATAGCACAGATGCCCCCCCATGGCGAGTTTTGAAAATTGTAGGTCGCCTGATTTTCCGGCTGAAGTGTTTCCATATGTAAGGTCCATGCCGTACTGCCATCTGCAGTGTACGTCTGATCAAACGGTATGGCAAAAATGATCTCTTTAGAGTTTTGGTTTTGCTGCAGGAAAACATTGGCCTGGTTGGATTCAAGGGAATAAAGGCCTGATGCAATGATAGCGTCACAGGCTGTTATACAGTTTGCGTAATCCGGGGTACCGGTATAAACACCTGCATTCAGATACATTTTGGCCAATAAGGCTTCTCCCGCCCATTTATTAAACCTTCCGTATGTGGTACCGTCATTCAGGGTACTCAGTAATGGCACATTGGTTGTCAGCTCAGAAATAATGAAATCATAAACCTCTTTTCTGGTGCTTTGCGCAGGTACAAACCCTGCCGGAAGATCAAATTTGGTCACGATTGGTACGTTGCCAAAAAAATCGATCAGGGCGTAATAAAAAGACGCGCGCAGTACTTTGAGCTCTGCTGTAAGCTGTGCTTTGCCTGATGCTGCTACCGGGATCAAGCCGGCATCTATCTGATAAAGTACCCTGTTGCAACCGGTGATACCGGCGTACGCGTTAGTCCATATCTGGTAGCTGTTATCTTCATCAGCAGTCCATTTATGGGTATGCATGCGTCTGTAAACACCGCCATCCACCCAGCCGTTGGGCCTTTGAGGGATTACTTCCTCATCTGCCGAAATTTCATTTGTGCGCCATATGGCATTAGAGCTTCTGCCCAGCTCTAATGTTCGCCAACTGGTGTAGGGGGCACCTACTAAGGCGGCAACATCGGCGGGACCGGGGGCAAACTGGCTGGACACGATCTGACCATAATTTTTGGTTGCCAGTTTGGTGCAGGAAAAACTTCCAAAAAGGATCATTATTCCGCTAATTATTAAACATATCTTTTTCATTTCAATTTTCATAACGCTTTGATTAAAAATTGGCTGAAAGCCCGATGGTATAAGTCCTGATCGTAGGGTAGGTATCGCGGGATTCCATGCCCGGAGCAAGCCCGTTTGAATCGCCGAAGCGGTCAACTTCAGGATCAAGACCTTTGTATTTGGTAATGGTGAATGTGTTCAGGGTAGAAATATATATGCGCGGATTGTGTACGAATTTAGATTTTAAATTGCGCCAGGTGTATCCCAGGTTGATATTATCTATCTTCCAGTAATTGCCGTTTTCTACATAGTAGCTGTTAAATTCAAGCGGTACAGTTTTGTTTAGTACTGCTGTACCAAACACTTTGTCTTCTGATGATTTTAAACGGTTGTAGTTAGTGACAGAAGTATTTTCATAGTTCATCCGCAAAGCGTTCAGGATCTGAAAACCAAAAGCACCGCGCATGGTTACGCCAAAATCCCAATCTTTGTAGCGGATCGTGTTATTCCATCCCGCATAATATTTAGGGATACCGTTTCCTATTACCTGCTTATCATTAAAGCTGTGGTTAAACTGGTCATACTGTTTGGTAGTACCGTCCGGCTCCTGGTAGATCCATTTTCCATCTGCCGATACGCCTGTAACCTTAAATCCGTAAAAATCTCCAATGTTATGACCTACCTGTACAATGTTAGTGAAGGTAGTGATAGGATCGCCAGTACCGCCTGTTGTGAAATAAGGGGTAGTTGCCTTATAAATGTCATTGGAAAGGCTGATCAGCTTATTGGAGTTAGTGGAAAAATTAAAAGAGGTTGTCCATTGAAAATCCTTTTTCCGGATGGCATTGATATTGATGACAGCTTCAAGCCCTTTATTTTCCATCGTTCCGGCGTTAGCGAAAGTTGAAGGATAAAGGTTAGGCGGGCTTGGCACCGCAAAATTGTACAATAGGTCTGTTACCTTGCGTTTATATACATCTATAGTACCAGAGATCAGGCCCTTGAACATGCTGTAATCCAAACCGAGGTCAGTTTCATGCTTTTCTTCCCAGCGCAGCCCTGGATTGGCATTTTGAGCGGGTGCCAGCGTTTGAATAAACTGGCCGTTATATAAAACATAATTGCCATAACCCAATAAGCCCACACCCAGGAACGATTGCCTCGGAGGATTACCGGTTACGCCATAGCCAGCGCGTAACTTCAGGTCATCAAAAATCTTTTGATCTTCCATAAAAGATTCTTTGGTGATCCTCCACCCTGCCTGTACTGCCGGAAATTTTCCAAAAGGATGAGCTGCACCATAAAACTGGCTTGCGCCGTCGATACGTAAGCTGGCCAGCAAGAGGTATTTTTCTTTATAGTTATAGGTTAAACGGCCAATGTAACTGATCAGGTTAGTCAGGCTTTGCCCGCTGTTCATCAAAGCGTTACCATTTTTCAGTGCCGAACCTTGCTGTATGGCGTTATAACCAAAAAGATCGGTAGGGAAATTGTGATTACCCATTTCAGTAGTGAACGAATTGTTATCCTGGTATTCGTAACCTCCCAATAGAGTGAAACGGTGATCACCGAAAGCTTTTGAATATTCCGCCGAAACATTCAGGTACCTGTCAACCGACTGTCCTTGCTGAATATCGGCCACACCGCCCTGGTTATCCCGGATAGTTGAAATGTTTTCAAAATTGGCGAAATACCGGTTTAAGTAACCATGTTTTGTATAGGAACCGATGGCCGAAAACCTTAAGCCTTCTATAGGCAGGTAGGTTATGGTCGCGTTGTATTTGCTGGTGAAGCTTGTTTGCGGCTGATCGGTATTGTAAATATCAGATACGGGGTTTTGGTACTCGAAATTATTGGGCTCCTGGTAAAAATTTCCATCCGGCATTCTTACGGGAGCTGTAGGATTCATTTTCAGCTGCTGCTCATAATCGTAAGTATTAAAAGGATGATCATTAAAATTGGTTTGCAGGAGGCCCAGGTTGAATTTCAATTTTCCATCCAGCATGGAATGGTTTATATCCACACGTCCGGTGATTTGTTGATGGTCGCTTTTCAGGAATATGCCCTGGTTATAACGATAATTCAGGGAAGCCAGGTAGTTAGTCTGGTTGTTACCGCCCCTGAACGTTAAGCCATGTATATGTGAAACCGGAAAATTATTACTCATGGCTTTGATCCAATCGGTATTGCTTCCCAGATCATAGGAGGCCTGTCTGGTGCCGGCCGCAATCTGCCTGCGGTAATCATCGCCGGTAAGTAAGTGTGGTTCTTTTGAAATCTGGCTGTAAGTTTCATTACCGTTATAATCAACCTGGTTGATCGCATTGCCGCTGGCACGCTTGGTGGTAATGATGATTACACCATTGGAGCCGCGTACACCGTAAATCGCAGCTGATGACCCATCCTTCAAAACTGATATTTCTGCGATATCTTCCGGCGCTACAGTTAGCAGATCGCCAGGCACGCCGTCTATGATATATAGTAATCCCAAATTGCCATACAAAGAGTTGTTACCACGCAGCATGATCTGGGATTGGGCATTGGGATCACCTGAAGGGGTCGAAACTGAAAGCCCTGCTACTTTTCCCTTAAGCAGCTCAGCAGCATCTGATACAGGTCCCGTTACAAAATCCGTTGATTTAACTGTGGTAACCGCGCTGGTTACATCAGCTTTTCGCTGGGCACCGTATCCTATAACCACTACTTCGCTCAACGACTGGTTGTTATCTGTAAGAATAACGTTGATAATACTGTGGTTATTAACAGGAACTTCCTTAGTTGTAAATCCGATGTAAGTAAAAACGAGTGTCGAATTAGCCGGCACATTCAAGGTAAAATCTCCTTCCAGTGAGGTTTGTCCCCCTCCTGGTGCCCCTTTAATTTTTATACTTACTCCCGGAAGCGGAAACCCCTTAGTATCTTTTACGGTTCCTTTTATTTTGATGTCACCGCTTTGTGCATGGGCACATAGTGATAAAACGGACGCTAAAAAAAAGGCAAAAAGCAGCCGGTACCTTAAACAAAGTCTAATTTTTTTCATGAATTGAGGTTATAATGTTTGGTTTGTATTGTTCGATAAGTCGTAATTAATAATTGTTTTTTTCACAATTATTAATAGAAGCAAATAGCTAACTGATTCTTTCCATATGTTCTGATTAATTGGTTAATATTTAAGTTTATTGATTATGGGTATGGTTCAAAGGGGCTATAAGGAGCTCCTGTAGTCGGGATATTCGGTTACAAAAACATGCTAAACCTGCATATCTTTTTTGCGAAACAGCGCTGTCGGATCATAATCTTTTTCAATCGATTGTAAACGACGGTGCCAATAACTAAATAGAATGAGCGTACAACTCCGCATGGCTTTAATCTCATTTCAGAATAAATTGGTTAATAATCGTACTGATCCTGGATATCAGCTTTAGACAAACTTAGATGCGAATGGCCTTTCAGAGACAACACTCATGTTGAAATAAATATCACTGGTGATGAATTATATAACAATTCGGGGTAATAGATCTACTTGAAGGGGAAATTGGGAAAGCAATTCAGAAACGGGTGCGTAGAATTAGGGGAGATATAAATCATTCTGATACAGAATGGTTGACAGCGGCAAGCGCATGTTCTGCATAATGAGAGGGCTTTATATTAAACTCTTCCTGGAAACATTTGCTGAAATATGCGGCATTGCTGAAACCTACCCGGTCAGAAATTTCAGCCACTGATAGCTCTCGCTGGCTTAATAGCTGGGCTGCTTTTTTCAGTCGGACAGAACGGATAAACACAGACGGGGTTTGGCCGATGATCGAAACTAATTTGCGATATAACCCAGAACGCTCCATGTTCATATCGCTGCTAAAGTCTTCTACCGAGTAGAGGGCATTGCCGAGATTTTTCTCAACACAGTCCAACGCTTTTTTGATCAATCGCTCATCGACGTCAGAACCAGTTACCATTGCCGGCTGGATAACGATCGCCTTCTTAAACAACTGTTTCCGCTGCTCCTGTTGTTCGAGCAGATTGCGGACACGTACAACCAGGATATCAATATTGAAAGGTTTTGTAATATAAGCGTCGGCCCGGGCCTGGTAGCCCTCAAACTGCGATTCATCCGAAGAACGGGCGGTTAAAAGTAGTAGCGGAATATGGGACGTTCTTAGATCTTTTTTCAATGCATCACATAGCTCAAGGCCGTTCATCTCCGGCATCATGATGTCACTGATCACCAGATCCGGCATTTGGTTTAAAACCATATCCAGCGCTTCTTTTCCGTTAGATGCAAGTAGTATATTGTAACGCTTGTTCAACTGCTCATCTAAAAAATGACGAAACTCCTCGTTATCTTCTGCAATTAAGATACTTACCGCATTTGCTTTCCCGCTATAATCCGGGGCCGGTTTAAATTTATCCGTTATTTCCGGTTTCAGGTCTAATGGGATGTATAGGGTAAAAGTACTTCCTTTTTCCAGGATACTTTTTACTTCAACCGAACCATGGTGCAGGCGTGCGTACTCCTGTACAAGATGCAGCCCGATACCACTTCCAGTATTGATACCCGGCTGATTATCCGCCTGGAAAAAATGATTAAAGATTTTAGAAAGGTCCTTGCCGGCTATGCCTGTACCTGTATCTGTTACGCTTACGGATATAGCGGGCCTAATACTACCCGGCATAGTTGTCCTTTTAACCATTACACTGATATTTCCCAGTTCAGACGTGAATTTAAACGCGTTTGATAACAGGTTATTCATCATCATACCGAACTTATCTTTGTCAAGGTAAAGCCAGAGGTTTGGAGCACAAACTCTTTGAAAGCCAATGTTTTTGTTAACTGCCAGTTCAAGAAAAGGGAGGCACAACGCTTCGGTAAATTCATTGATATCGCAGTAGTTTAAATGAAGCGCTTCCTCATTCAGTTCCAGGCGGCGAAAATTTAGCAGCTGGTTCACCAGGTTAAGTAAAGATTGTGCATTCCGGTAAATCCCGGTCAGCTGGGTTTTGAGCAACGTATCCCCTGTGTTCTTTAAAATCACTTCAAGCGGCGTTAGAATAAGTGTAAGCGGCGTTTTTAGCTCATGGCTCATATTGGTAAAAAAGCTAAATTTCATTTCATCCAGCTTTTGTTGTTGCATCTCTAACTGTTTTATTTTGTTTTTTCTGATATACCCGGAAATAATGAGGTATATCAATCCAAGCCCGGTTATGCAATATAGTACAATCATAAACGTGGTTTTCCACCAGGGAGCAAGCACGGTAATTTTTAGCGTTGTCACTTTCCCACCCCAATTCCCACTATTGTTTGCGGCCCGAATTTTCAACAGGTAAGTTCCGGGAGCAAGGTTGGTATATGTGGCTCTGCCAACTCCATCCGGGGCAATTGTTTCATGCCAGCTATTGTCAACACCATCCAAAAAGTACCGGTAATAAGTTTGAGATGGATTTACATAATTAAGTGCGGAGAAACCGAGACTGATAAAATTCTGATCATGTTTTAGTACGATGGATTCAGAAGCTGAGATCGATTTTTCAAGAATTTTGTTCCCTTCATATACATCTCCGGGTTTGATTAGCTTACCAAAAACCTGAAGCTCTACAAATATAGGATTAAGACTGTTCCTGGTCACCAATACACGACTCAGATCTGTTTTATTAAAACCATCAATCCCGCCCAATAACAGCGATCCTTCTGGAGTTATAAAGAATGAACGCTGCACAAATTCGTTGTTGATCACTCCGTCGTAACGGTTGAAATTAGTAAAGCTGCAATGTATTCCGCTAGTATTGTTACTCACCTGAATATGCGAAACACCATTTGAGGTTGAAACCCAAATTGATTTTTGATTATCTTCAACAATCGACTTAATGGTATTATTGACAAGGCCATCATCGGTATGAAAACTAAGCAATTTCTTTTTCGTGGCATCCCAAACGTTTAAACCATCCTGTGTCCCGAACCATAATAATCCCCTGCTATCTGAGAGCAAGCAGCTATACTGCCGGTTGTTGTGATTTAACATACCGGCGCCGTAATGACGATCCACTATTTTAAGTTCCTTATTGCGGGCATCATAAATAAATAAGCCGCCGTTAGAAATCCCCAAAAGGGTACCATGATACGAAATAACCTGCTGTATTGAATTGAGCTTATCCTGATCATCTTTTTTTGCGGGCATGCTATTGCATTTACCGGTAGCAGGATCAAATTCAAGCAGACCGGCACCATCCGTACAAAGGTAAAAACGTCCGTCTTTGGCCTGCAGTATATTATTCAGGCTTCCTACAGGGTAATGCATGACATCATTGCCCGACAGGCTGAACAAGCCTTTGTTTGTAGCTACCCAGATATTTCCTTCGCGGTCGGTCAACATGGCTTTGCAGTTAATCCCGCTAAAAACCTGTGAGTATAGGGTTAGCCTCTCCATTTTATCTGAATAGCGAAATATCCCCTTATCGGTACCTATCAGGAGCTCCCCGGCTTTATCTTTAGCGAAAGCGGTAACATATAGTTCCTGGTTTTCGGGCAGGGGAAAAAGCGATTTACCGATATTTCTGAACCGGAAACGGTCCGCGTGATAATACAGCAGCCCCTTATTTAATGTGCCCAGCCAAAGGCCACCCTGAAGATCAAAAAACAGGTTGCTAACCTCAATATCGATCAATCGGCCATCAACCAGGTGAAGTGTCGGGCTGAATTTGATATTTTTCAGGTCATCGCTCATCATCCAAAGTCCCTTTCTACAGCTTACCACAATTTCCCCCGTTGGACCAATAGAAAGAGAGTTTAGCCAGTAATCAGTTTCGATCACCTTTTCCCATTTTTTCTGGACTCGGTTAAGCGCCAGCATAATGCCCCGTGTTCCGTTTCTTAAAAGGTAAAGCGTATGATTGCCCGGCACAACATATAATGTTCTCTGATAGGAGTTAGGCAGCTGCTTTTCCAGGGTATTTTGCCTGTCGATCAATTTTCTACCGGCCATGCTGTAGACTGTTACCAAACCAGAGCGATAGAAAATATACAAAGTGCTATCCAACACCGCGATATCATAAACAGGATCGGGGGATTTTTCCGGAGAGGCTATCCCGGATAAAAAAGTCACCGTTTTCCCGGAGGCTTGATTTCGGTAGAGTAACTTGCCCGAAACCGTAACCATCCATAAGCCCTTATCCGCATCCATAAAAAAATCGGATAAGGGTTCTGTAACACCGAGCGACTTTAGCACTTTTTCAAGATGTTCTTCGTAACGTTCTGTGCTTAGGTCAATGAGCATCAGTTTTCCGCGTGTTTTGATCCAAAGACGTTTTTCATTTTCAACGTACACATGATGAAAACCAACGTAGCCGCTCAACGGGTAAGTATGCTCATCATTGATATGGATATATTGAAACGAGGTTCCATTGTAGAGGTTAACCATACCTTCGGTAACAATAGCTATCCTGCCATCAGGCAACTGGTTAATGGTCCTCACACTGTTTTCCGACAGCCCATTACTGCTTTCGATTGGAGTAAAAGCACGAAATTGCTGGGCAAATAAACTATGGCTGACCAACAACGCGATAAAGAAACAAAATACTTTCACATCAATCTGTTTAATCTCGGGTGAGCCCCCTTCTTTCAAGCCTGACCCAGGGCATACTCATATTTACCAGTGGCTGCTGATTGTTTCGATTATTAGTATCCTGGCTCCAGAACCAGGCTTGGTTAAATCGGTTAATTGGTTAAATATACGCATATCATATATATACACTAAGGCCGTGTCGCGATCCGCGCCGGCCTTAGTTAAGTTAACAAATTAATCGGAACAGGATCAATTTGTATTTATATCGGATAGATCCTGTTCCTGGCTTTAGTTATATTTTCACAGTCATTGCCGCTCCTTTGTAATTGATCACTTTGTCTGCTTGTTTACTTACATGCTCCCCTGCGCCTTTTGTTTCGGTCACTAATATGATATTGAACTTCCGGTTACCCAGGGAGCCCAGGAAGTCACCTTTCTTTTTACCAATTGTGAGCGCCCGGGATTTATTATCCCAATGGAACGGGATCTCTGTATATTTCCCGGCCTCATAATTATAGTTGTCGTTTTCATCCTCGTATAACGTAAAATCGCCATCTGCACCGGGATAAATTCTTATCTCCAGGTTGTCCCATTTTTTTTCCTCGGCAAACTGAACCTTTGGCCCCCACGGTATAATCGCACCAGCCTTTACGTATAACGGCAGGGTCTCAATCGGCGTAGCAATAGTTATGAATTTACCGCCTTCCTCAGTTTTACCTGTCCAGAAATCATACCATAAAGTACCGGCCGGAAGATAAACGGCCTGCTCTTGCTGTCCCGCTTTAGTTACAGGCGAAACCATCAATGATTTTCCGAACATATACTGGTTACCGATATCATAAACCTGTTTGTCCTGTTCGAAATCCATAAATAAAGCCCGCATAATGGACCCTGAATGATGTGTCACATCCCAGGCCGTAGCATAGATATAGGGCAAAAGACTGTAACGCAGGTTAATGAACTTTGCTATAACGTCAAAAGTTTTGTCGCCAGGTTCTCCAAACTGGTAAATTTCCCTCGGAATGTCTGTGCCATGTGACCTCATCATTGGTGTAAATGCAGCGAATTGCAACCAGCGTGTATATAGCTCCTGGAACTCAGGGTTTTTAGCCCCCCCTCCTTTATTGAAAGCACCGGCGAAGAAACCACCTATATCCGCATTCCAATAAGGGATACCGCTGAGTGAAAAATTTAATGCCGCCGGGATCTGCCTTTGAAGCGTAGGCCAGGTGGATACAACATCGCCGCTCCACGTATTAGCAGCGTAGCGCTGCTGCCCGGCAAATGCAGACCTCGTAAAAATAGTTACACGTTTTGTGGATGTAGTTTTACGCTGGTTATCGTAAATTCCGCCGACATGTTCTAAAGGGAACGCATTGATGACACTTCTGAAAGACCCAAGATAAGTAGGCTGATCGAAGTCTCTTTCTTTAATATTAATATGGTCTGGTTCGGTTGAGTCTAACCACCACCCGTCTGTACCGAGAGAGAAAATACCCTTATTCAGATAATCCCAATAAAGGGCGTGACTTGCAGGATTATAAGGATCGTAAGGTTTTGCTCCGCTCTTTGGCGGCCAGGTATCGAAATTAATAAGCATATTTTTCTCCTTAAACTCAGCATATTGCTTGGTTAAAGGTCCGAAGCCTGGCCATGCAACAATAAAAAGGTGTGCTTTTAACTGATGAACTTTATCTACCATACCCTTAGGATCAGGGTAAGTAACAGGATCAAATGACATGGAGTTCCACAAACTATCTTTACCCCAGTACTGCCAGTCCTGTACAATGCCATCCAGTGGCACCTTCAGGTCCCGATACTTTTTCACAACACTGAGCAACTCATCCTGTGTTTTATACCTTTCTTTAGACTGGTGATAGCCGTATACCCATAAGGGCATCAGCGGTGCCTGCCCCGTCAGGTCACGCATCTGTGCTACTACGCCATCACCGTTACCTCCCCACATTAAATAATAATCTGAGCAGTTTCCTATCTCAGAATCAAACGAGGTTTCCTGTTTGTTGTCGGTAAATGTGGTGGGTGAATAGTTATCCCAGAATATCCCGTACCCTTTAACCGACTGTATAAAAGGGATACAGACTTTAGTATTTTGATTTGAAAGGTATACTTTTTGCCCGCGCTGGTTCATTTTCCCATTCTGCTGTTGGCCGAGGCCATAGATCACTTCATCTCTGTCAAGCATAAACGCCTGTCTTACCGAATAGGTATCTTTATTTACATCTTTTGCAGACGTGAACTGGGTGCCATAGTCCTTTTCCGTAAAAAGAGGATTTCCTTGTAAATCCGAAAATGAAATTTTACCCGTTTTCAAATTTAGCATCACCTGTAAAGACGCACTTTTCAAATTAACTATATTGCTTTCTTCGTTAACCGAGAGAGCCGTTTGCTCGGGGTTCTTGATTACAGATAGGCTTTGTTTCTTCGGCGAAGATCCTTCCGGGAATTTAATGACCCTTACTATAGTTGGGGAAAAGAACTGGATCTCAATATCCATGAATTGCACATTAGCCTTTACCCCGAGTTTTGTCTTTTGAAAATCCTGTGCAAATGTTTGCACGGCAAGGAACAGGAGCATAACCGCACCTATGAATTTAGTCCTCATACTTTATGATGAATGTTGGTTTAAAAATGATTTATAATACCGTAAATGTAAATGACCAGCGGTTATGACGTGCCATAGCGATGTTGAAAGAAATAACACTCACGTTGAAAATATAAGGGGCTTAAGCGGATATATAGAATCATGAAGCTTCAAACCAGAGAAACGAACCATTAAATGAATTTAAAGGTTCGAACCACATTTCAGCCTAAAAAGCAAACAAACAACTATAAACCAAGATTATACAAGAAAAAAATGAAATTCTTAATTTTACCCAGTGTGGGTGAGAGAATGGGTTCGAACGAAAATGTGCCTTCATTTGAATTAAACGAAGACCAAAATTTCGATTAAAATAGAAAAGGCCTTAGCGGGCAATGCTAAGGCCTGTTAGTGTTTTTCGAAGCAATTCATTGAAAAATTGTGGGGAATTGGCAATTCGGGCGAAAATTCTGCTGAATTTTCAATAATTTATAATTGTTGTTGAGTTTTGTTAAAAACCAGTGAGACAGATAAAAGTTCTAATGCTGAGTTTGTACTTATTCCTGTCGACTTAAGGAAGGGCTCGATTTCCTTGGGCTAAAGTCAACCATATATTCTATTGATTGCAATCTTTATCGGCTATTTAAGCAGGAATTCATTTTCTTTCGAATCCCTTACCGGCAATAAAGCCGTATCATAGCAGAGCAGCTTTTTGTATGCAAACTGATACTTGCTGTATTGCATCAAAGTTAGAAAGTTATAAGGGCGATAATCGGCGAACCATACGTTGATTTTAAAATACAATAACTATTACAGCGGGACTTTTTAAAAGCCACTGTTTAAATCACACAAACTGGTGATTGACAGATACGCAAAAACTAAAAAGATTTACTGTTTATAACTCATATATTTATAAATGAAACGCCCGTTGCGATATATAAGTCTGTCAGCCATGCTCCTTGTGTTTTCATTGGGAGCGCATGCACAAAACTCTGATATCGACTCATTAAAAAAAGTATTATCCACACAAAAGGCAGATACGAATAAGGCAAAGACGCTCTTCAATATCAGTCTATACTATAATTTTTTCTTACCTGATTCAGCTTTAAGGTATGGAAAACAGGCATTAACACTCTCTGAAGAACTAAATTTTGATTCGGGCATATTTTGGTCAATTGTTGCCATCAACAAGGCGTTATATGTTTTAGGTAATTATGCGTTGGAACTGGATTATGCTTTTAAAGCGTACCCGATAGGTATAAAATTGAACAATCCGCAATCTTTCGGTTGGGCAAACGGGATGATGGGCGATTGTTATTTTAACCTGGGCGAATACAGTAAAGCGATAAGTTACTACCGGAAAATATTAAGAGTAGCGGAAAAAGAAAAGCAATCAAATGATCTGCCTTCGCTTTATAGCGCGTTGGTCCCCGTTTTTATAAAACTTCGCCAGCATGATTCTGCCCTGATATATGCAAAAAGAGGGTATGAGTTATTAAAACAAAATCCATCGCTTAATAATGGCAATGCTGATAGTGAGTATGCAAAAAGCCTTTCATTCAGGTTTTTAGGGGAAGCTTATGCGGGCAAGGCCAATTATGATTCGTCATTGTTTTACTACAGGTTAACCCTGCCTTTATATAAAAATCTCAGGATGGCTACAAACAGGATCGATGTATATAATGGCATGGCAACGGTTTATAAAGAAAAAAACAGGCTGGATTCTGCAACATGGTATGCGAAGAAAGCATTGACAGAAAAAAGCATAAAAGTGTACCCCGTGGGATTTCTGAAAGCAGCCAGTACATTAGCAGATATTTATGAATTGCAAAGCAGGCCGGACAGTACCCTAAAATACCTGCGGATTGCTTTTAATATAAAGGACAGTTTATTCAACCGGGGGAAAACAGTTGCAATACAAAATATTTTTTTTAGAGAGGAGGAAAAAAAGAGGGCCGTACAGGAAGCTGAAGCCACATTACAAAACCAGTACAGAACATATATTCTGTTAGCTATACTGCTCATTTCTTTTATCATAGCAGGTAATGTTATAAGAAACAGGAGAGTTAAACAATTACAAAATATGCGCAACAGCATTGCCGATGACCTGCACGATGACATCGGCTCTACCCTAAGCAGCATTGGTATTATGAGTGAACTGGCGAAAGCTAAATCACCAGAAGCGTCATCGTTGCTTGCATCCATAGGTGAAAGCACAATAGCCATGCAGGAAAACATGAGTGATATTGTGTGGGCCGTTAACCCCAAAAATGACCGATTTGAAAATGTATTACAGCGGATGAACCTGTTTGCTTCGGAAATACTGGATGCAAAAAATATGGAGCTGGATTTCACCAGTGACGCCACACTTTCCGCCTTAAAAATCACTATGGAACAACGTAAAAACTTTTACTTGTTTTTTAAAGAAAGTATCAATAATGCGGTAAAACATTCTAATGCCAAAAAGATATCAGTAAGTATTACTAAAAACGACAAGACGATTGAGATGAATATTCGGGATAACGGCAAAGGGTTTGATACCACTAAACTTTTCAATGGGAATGGTATGTATACTTTAAAAAAACGTGCCGGCGAACTATATGCTGATTTTAAGATACAATCAATATTGCAGGAGGGGACGTCTGTGAGGCTGCTGTTTAAAATCACCTGAACAGGTGATTGACCCGTATTGAAAAAAAACGCTCTTTTACCTAAATATATGCAATGGAAATAAAAGTTGCGGTCTTTGAAGATAACAAGCTGCTGCGGGAAAGCCTGCAGCAGCTGATCAATAATGCAGAAGGCATGGCCTGCACCGGAGCGTTTCCCGATGCCAATAAGCTGATGCGCAATATGCAAATGGCGAATCCGGATGTGGTAATGATGGATATTAATATGCCTGGAACTTCAGGTATAGAGGCGGTGCAAATGATCAAAGAAAAATTTCCGCAGGTACATATCCTGATGCAAACGGTGTTTGACGATAACGACAAGATATTTGCTGCCATTTGTGCCGGTGCTTCGGGATATATGCTTAAAAAAACATCACCGCCAAAAATGATCGAAGCTATCCACGAAACTTATCTTGGCGGTGCCCCTATGACAGCATCGGTCGCGGTAAAGGTATTACAGATGTTCCGGCAGCAAACTGCCGGAATAACGGAGTTTATAGACCTGTCAGAACGTGAAAAGGAAATCCTGGCGCTATTGGTTAAGAGTAAATCATACAGAGGTATTGCGGCAGCCTGTTTCATATCCATTGATACAGTCAGTACACATGTACGGCATATTTACGAAAAGCTTCACGTACACTCCAAAAGCGAAGCTGTTGCAAAAGCCATTAATCAAAAATTGGTATAAACCTCACATCTGAAATTTCTATAAAAATCACCAGTTCAGGTGATTGACCACAGCCTTAGGAGCCTATAACTTTAGTTAATTAATCAGCTAAAGTTATGACAAAACAAATTTCCCTATTTAACAGAGGTTATACGGCGCTGATCATTCTAATAGCCTGTGGGGCCGCCTTGATCATGGCGTATTTCTACGCAGAATTTATTTTGACACTAATCAGCTCCCTTGCGATTCCCCCCAGATTAGTCCATGTTGAGTAATAAACCAAAAAATGGAGGTAATGCCCTAACAAAAACTGAATAATATTTATAAACACTAACCAAAAACCACAAAAACTTGTAACCATGATCAATGAAGTTTTGCAACCCGACGTTACGGACGGTTCAGTCGCCCATGATAAGGTGAGAAAAAAAGGACTGCGTTTATTCTACATCCGTTATTTCTTTGTTGCAATGGCCAGTCTTTTTCCGATAATGGCGATAATTGGGTTTACCCCAGATTATCAGATGATAAGCGCCCAGGGGCTTAAGGTTTATTGGTTTCTTCATGTTCACGGTTCCATAATGGCATCCTGGCTGCTGGTTTTCCTTGCGCAGGCGATACTCGCGGCAAAAGGCAACCTCAAATTTCACCGCAAACTCGGCCTTATTTCCGTGGTGCTTGGTGTACTAGTTTTCCTTAGCATTGGCATTGCCATCGTTCATGCAAAAATTGCCTATTCACCTCCGGTAGGAGACGCCGACGCCTGGGGCATTTTGTCACAACAATTGTACGGCTTCCTATTATTCGGCCTACTATTTACATGGGGTATCCTGGCCAGAAAAAATGCGGCGGTACACAAACGCCTGCTTTTACTGGCAACGCTGGTTTTGATACAGGCTGCCGTAGACCGGATACGTTTCTTACCAGGAATAAACGAGGCGCTATATATTCGTTTTATTTACCTGGACGCATTATTAATTCCACTGTTTATTTATGATCTTCTTGCTATAAAGCATATTCACAAAATAACGATGATCGGTACGGCGTGCATCGTCTTTTTACAATTGATGGTAACAATGGCCTGGGGCTCTCCCATCTGGAATAAGTTAGCCTATAACATGTTCGCACCTTTTATGGAGCAGCAAGTGGAAATAAAGCTCACCGATACCCAGACTGACCCGATACTGGGTTATTACGGCGACATAAAATGGAAGATGGCAATTATCCGGACTGGCGGAAAGATCTATCTTCAATTACCAAACGTACCTAAATTTGAAATGGCGGCGACCTCTGAAACTGAATGGTTCCTTAAAACCACCACCTGGAGGATCTCGTTTATAAAATCTCCGGATGGCAGAATATGGCAGGGGTTTATATCCGGGCAATGATACCACTTACCGGTTGTTGAAACACAGTGGATTTAATACGCTGTTGTTATCAAGTTTTTACATTCATGCAAACGGAGACCTGTATTCTGGTGATTCTCATCAACCCATTATTCATAACGGTAAATGGGTAGGCGATTCTTCCTATGTGCGAAGGGTGACTGATCTCAAAAGAAAATCTTCCATATCCCGGATTGAAATTTTACTGGAAGGGCGTTGGTATGGGCAGCCGCCAAACACATTTGATTTTATCCGTGACTGGTATGATCCATCTAAGACGGTGCCGGGTATCGTGACCGGTATCAGTGAACAGAGTACGTTATATAATATCTGTAAGGTGCTAAAAGAGGTGCTTGGTGCCGATGCATTTTGTATTGATGATGAGTCTGTGTATGACAGCCCTTCTATTATTGCGATGGGCAAGATTGCGGCAAAACTAAACATGCATATGACGTTATGCCCTTATAAAGGATACACTTATTGGGACAGTATTCTAAAAGCATCAGATGTAAACGTGGTTGATGCTTTGTATTTACAATGTTATGATGGCGGTGCAGAAAACGAAATAAAAGACTGGGTAAGGGCGCTTAAACCTAAGCAGCCGATTTATCCTGTATTTATGGTACGTGGTTCATTCAGTACATGCGATACTTATAAAGGAAGTAAATCAGTAACGGAGATCAAGACCCAGTTGAAAGGCTTTAAAAACGACTATCCGGGTATAAGTGGTGCAGCGATATGGCAGATGGAAGATCTGAAAAGTTTTGTAAAGATGGGATGTTCTGTGAAGGAACCAACCTCGGGAAGTGCGAAAAGTGTAGCCGGATTTTTGAGCCAGTTGAAAAAGACGTTGAAAAGCGAGTTGTAGCATATGCCGGTATGAAAGTAGGTGTTCTTTTATCATGCAGGTATTATTTCTGAGGCTTATATGATGTTTTGATAAGTTTTATGAATGCCCGATTAGGGTTCGGGTTTTTCTTGTTCCAGTATTTGTTGTTAGCTAAGATTGTGAGTCCAAAATCTGCGATTGCTTTGAAATTTTCAACAAAAAGGTTCGAAAAATGTCCCGCTTCAGGAGCCATTTAACTTTTGTTAACTGATGACGGCAGGTTGTTTTGCGAAAGCGTATTCCTTTCGCCGTCAACTGTCAATGAACCAATTTTATAGTTGATGTTTATTGACTGCTTATCGTTGTTAATTTTACGATCATAATGAGCTCCTCCGGTGGCGGCTTTTGGATAACCATCCCCGTCGTATCGTCCATCAAATGATTCAAGTTCATCACCTCCACCGGAAATAGTTATACCGCCGCTTTCAGATACCTGGATATTTCCACCGGCCCCTAACTTGCTGTTATCTTCCCACCCTAAACCTGTTTTACCGGTATTAGAAATGGTACCGTATGCTGATAGTTTCTGTTTGTTACTGAAGAGATTGAAATAAGCCTGGTCCTGGTAATATTGGTTGGTACCGATACCTGCCTCAAGTTTACCGAAGTAGCCATTCTTTTTATCTTCCTTAAGTTTCACATTGATCGTTTTCGTTTTTTTTCCGTCATCAATACCCGTAAAGGCGGCCTGATCACTTTTTTTGTCATATAATTGGATCTTATCGACCATATCACCACGAATATTCTGAGTCACCAAGGTGGGGTCGTCTCCAAAAAACTCCTCGCCGTCAAGTAATACTTTATTCACCACCTGACCCTGAGCGGTAATTTTACCATCTTTATCCACCTGGATTCCGGGCAATTGCCTTAGCAGATCCTCAACCTTCGAATTTGGCCTGATTTTGAAGCTCGCTGCATTATATTCAGTAGTATCTCCCTTTATCTTAATGGCGATTGGGTCGCCCCTTACGATCACTTCTTTAAGTAAGCGCGTTTTAAGTGTCAAATTGATTTTTCCGAGGTCAACGTCGCTGGTGCTGCTATCCAAAACGATTTGCTCTATATAATCGGCGTACCCCTTATATGTGACCATTAGCAGTACCTTACCTTTCTTCAGGTTATTAATACGGAATGTCCCGTCCAAAGCAGTTCTCGTGAACGCCTTTAATGTCGAATCCCCCGAGTTTAATACACTCACTGTCACATAGGGTAATTTCAATTGGATGGTAGAGTCGGCCACTACGCCCCTAAGCGAGTTGCCCTTCTGAGCAAGCAAAGAGAATCCCAACACGCTGAATAACAGCGTTAGCATAATTATTTTCATAAGGTATGGGAAAGATGTATTTGAAGCCCTGGGTTATATTACCAGCGTTTCCATTTTGGGGAAATAATTTTGGTTTATTTAAAATCCACGGTACAGTTGTAGCAATTCATTTTTATCTTGGTTCCTTCGCCATTGCCGGATTTTGCAGTAAAACTCGGCGGGTCTTCTAAAAGCTGTTCTGCGAGAGTTATTGAAGCTTGGGGATTTATTTTTTTCTCTGCGTTATCGGGTTTGGCTTTAGTGCCGTCTTTTCCGGGGCTATTAACCCGTACTGCCGTGATCATAACCGGTTCTTCTTTTTGAACCCCAACCAGGGGACGCGAAACTTTCTCAAAATTGGCGAAAACCTTAGTATAGATACCTATGAAATCAACGGAGAAGTTATTGATACCGGTAAGCGGCAACCGAAGGCTGCAATATTTATCTTCAAACATTAAAGAGGTCACAGTCGGCATAATATTCCTAATCTTCACGTCAGCTCCCGCGCCGTTCATTTCCATGACGTATAATAGTTTATCGATCTGGAATGAGTTGAACTTTTTTGTGCATTGTACGATCCCCGCTTCATCGAATTCATATTCATCGTTTACACTCTGAATAGCAGCTTTCATGACATTTCCCGCGATTATCGTCGAAGATTCTGACCTGATTGTGAGATCATGAATATTATTTGCCCTGAAATGGCCAAGACTGAAATCAATGTTTGCCGTTTGTAAATCCCCGCCTTCAAAATCTCCATACTTTGAATTTAAGATCAGCAGCCCTGCATTCAGCATTTGCAAACTGCCGTTACTTATATTGATCCTCGCATTGCCAACATTGTTTAGAATCTTAAGATCTGCCAGTTTATTATCAATATTTAACCTGGTGTCGGCAGGGAAATAAATCGTAACCGTCCTTTTAACGTCTTCCTTGGTTCCGATGTACTCACCCTTGCCATTGAACAATACTACACTTCCTTTTTGCAATGCTTTGTCGCCGGGCGTCTTGTTGACGGCCGGTTTACCGGAATTATAATCTGAGTGAATGGAAAATTGACCAGATGTTGCTTTAAAAGCTATTCCTAAGCGCTCAAACCATTCTGCGTCTGTAAGTGTTGTATTTCCTTCGTAGTATACCGTGGTGACTATCTTCACTTTCTTTTCATCCCAACTTTTTATCACCAGTGGCCGCGAAATATTATTTATAGCCAAAGTTGCCCCGTCTGAAATATTTACTTCCTGTGAAACAGTTCGGCTTTCTGTTCTTTCAACGCCATTCGCAGCTGTTTTGACCGCTGATTCCTGCGAACTGGCAGGCAGGAATAAAACGCATAAATAAAGCGACAGTATAAAAAATCTTAATAACCTTATATTTTCCATCGTTCTGAATATTAAATGTTAAGAAATGTTTGTTGGTTACCCTCAGAAACCGGCCGGTTTTCCTTGAATAAAGTATTGGTTTTATTGATCTCCGATTGTAGTGATTTCAATATATTGAGCTTCTGTTGATAAATAGCGATCAGCTGTGTTAAAAGGTCATCGTTTATGCCGGAACTCCTGATTTCTTTTTCGAGCGCGGCTTCGTCTTTTTCAATCCTGCGGAATTCCAAAATAAAATAATTAAAATAACCCGGCTGAGCTGTGTAAAGTGGAGTTTTGTTGATCCGCTCCTTCTCAAGATTTATAACCTGGATGAAATTCACATCCAAGGAATGCATTTCAACGGAGTTTGGGCCCTCAGTTGCAGTTATTACCCTCGGTTCTTCTGCCTTAGACTTGAGTTTCGCCTTTGACCTCTGATTAACGGCCAGGTTTTGCTGAACGGTCGTCCCGCCTTCAGAACTTTCTTCTTTTTCGCCATCCGTTTTTATCGATTGTGTTTCAGGAATGACTTTCTTTATCTTGTTATATTGAACAACCGAATTGACAGTAGTTCCTTTGTTGATAAAAATGATCCAGATCCCAAACATCAAAAGAATTACAACAGATGCTGCTATTCCATATCTGAACAATGGGATTGTGATCATCCCTTTATTTCTCTTGGTTTCTTTGCGGATATTAACCCAAATCGCTTCTGAGGGTTCATCCAGATCCAGCCCGCTGGCGTTATTTTTTAAATATTCTTTAAAATCATCCATTGTGTTGCAATTGTTTAATAATTCTATCCTTCAATAGCGATTTCGCCCGTGAATACTGGCTCTTACTTGTCCCTTCACTAATCCCGAGATTGTCAGCAATCTGTTTATGGCTGAAATCTTCCAGTACATACAGGTTAAAAACTATCCGACATCCGTCGGGCAACGCCTTTATATGTTTGTGTATTTCGTCAAGACTGACATCTCTCCACCATCCTGATTCGACTTCCTCGGCCAGGCCCTGAAAATCCTGATCATTCCAGCTATCATAAGAAATTCTCTTCTTACAAAATCTGATACATTCATTAACTACTATCCTTTTCAGCCAGCCACCAAACTTTTCCGGATCATGTAGCTGCCGCAGGTTCTGAAAAGCAACCATAAAAGAATTCTGCAATAAATCTTCAGCATCGTCTCTATCACCGGACATTCTAATACATATATTGAACATAGCTTTAGAATAGGTGGAATAAAGGAATTGCAATGCTGACTCATTGCCCTGTTGGGCTTTTCTTAAGATATCAGGCAAAACGAATTCACTTTTTACTTTCATTGCATATAAGAGTTTGAGTTGGTAAAAAGGTTGGAATGAAATATGAACATTTTATAAAATATTCCCTCAAACATTGAACGTATTAACGAAATGCATCGGCTATTCAGCTTTTGTGCGTCGCCTGCGGCCCGAAAAATCCGGAACATGGAAAAATTCGATCGCGATTGTATGAGGCACAGTTTTATAAAGTATTTATGAAGACCGGCAGATAATCTACTACCGCCCGTGAAATTAGATAAACCTGGTGGAAAACAAATGCCAGGTATGGCAAACGCAGCAGAAAATAAGAGAAAAGTATTTCTATTCATAATAAGGTTTATAATTCAAGCTGACTGGGGGATCACCTGAAAATCAAAATAATTGGTTTGGCGCTTCCGCGATAAGACAAAAATCGTATTTATTATAAAATGGTATCGGGGATAAATTAATATTTAATAGGGGATTAATTGATATTATCAATAATATTAGCAATAGCAAGTATAAACAACAATAAAGAAAAACTAAATATTACTGCGATCATACTTCAGTCCGTTTAGAAATATTGCAACAAGAATATCGAAGTATGTAAATGAGGAACGTAAATTATTAACAATTGAGAAGAACTGATTTTACAATCTCGTAAAAGCTTTCATAATTAAACAATTTAAAGTACCATATCATACCGCAACACATTAGGGTTGCCTACGCTAAAAATATGCAATGAGTTAACTTGAATAGTATCGCCATTCGAACCAACTTTTAGATCAAATGTGTGCGTTGAACGAAATGTGCGGACATCCGTAAGTTCAAAATTTTCTAACAGACCTCCTGGTAAGATGAAGCGGACAAGAGTTTCGTATGTTGATGACAAGTGGATGCATATTGGTTGTTTCAATCCACAAAAAAATACTTTTTTTACTTTCCAATTTTTCCGCCTAATAATAATGCTGTTGAGCCGCCCAAAACTTCAATCAAGAAGAAAAAAGATTGAAAATGTAACTCCACTCTATAGAATGAGCGGTTTGTTATAAATTAACCTTTTGCAATTTTCATCTACAAATGCCCATTTGATCTATCAAATTTGAAATTATAAAAGCCAAAGAGACACCCTGGAAACAGAACAATTCTATTGCAAATAATTGTTTTAATTTGCAATAAGTTATTGGCTAATTGTGAAAATACTGATCATAGAAGATGAAGTTCGTATAGCAACGCTGGTGCAACAGGGGCTGGAAGAACAGGGACACCAGACTACTATCGCTTACGATGGCCTAACTGGTAAAAAACTGGCCCTTCAAAATGATTATGATCTGGTGATCAGCGATATTATTTTACCCGGCCTTAACGGGATAGAGGTATGCAGGGAGTTCCGTCTGGCTAAGCCTGATCTGCCTATTATCCTGCTTACGGCCCTTGGCACAACAGACGACAAGGTAGATGGCTTTGATGCCGGGGCAGATGATTATTTAGTAAAGCCGTTTGATTTTCGGGAATTACTGGTGCGTATACGAGCGGTGATGAACCGCAAGAGCATTAACCTTATTGTTCGACCAGTTATTTTAAAATATGCCGATCTGGAATTAAACAACCAGACCAAAACCGTAAGTCGTTCAGGCAAATCTATTAGCCTTACCCCAAAAGAATTGAAACTGCTGGAATACATGATGCAAAACAGCGAAAGGGTTTTATCCAGGGCGGAAATTGCGGAAAAAGTATGGGACACCCATTTTGATACGGGTACAAACTTTATTGATGTCTATATCAATTACCTGCGAAAAAAGATCGACAGAGACTTTGGCAGTAAACTCATCCACACTAAATCTGGTTTGGGCTTTATTTTTAAAGAAGAGGCATGACCATACGCAATAAACTCACTTTGCTGTTTACCGCCATCATCGCCGCCTTATTGTTGGCATTTGCATTGGTGGTTTATTTCTCCTTTTCAAAAAACAGAGAGACTGAATATTACAATTCTCTACGCCATACTGCCATCAATAAAGCGAATCTCTTGTTAGATGCCAAAGTTGCCCCTTCGGTATTACAACTGATCTACCGGAACGCTGAAAACTCCTTGTTTAAGGAAGAAGTAGCCATTTATGATACTTCCTTTAATCTATTATACCATGACGCGGTGGATATTGACCAGGTAAAGGAAACCCGGCGGATGATAGATGAGGTCGTCCAAAAAAAGGAGATCAGGTTTTACCAGGGGGAGATGCAGGTTGTGGGTATTTTTTATCATCACCGAGGCCAGGATTATGTGATCACAGCTATAGCCAATGACCAGGGAGGCTATGTGAAACTTCGCGACCTAAAATATACCTTGATCATCTCATTTTTTGTAGCAGTATTCCTCATTTACATAGCTGGTCATGTTTTTTCGAGCAAAGCCTTAAAACCGGTGTCTGACATGGTGGACAAGGTGGAGGAAATAACAGCCACCAATTTGGACCTGCGTATTGATACAGGAAAAGAAAAAGATGAGATCAGCGAACTGGCGGTTACTTTTAATGAAATGCTCAACCGGCTGGAAAAATCCTTTGACGCGCAAAAGGAGTTTGTATCCAATATTTCGCATGAACTGCGTACCCCGCTTACGGCTATGCTCACCGAATTGCAGGTTGCGGTAGAAAAAGAAAGGAGTAACGAATCCTATAAAGCATCCATTCACCATGCCATCAGCGACGCGCAAAAGCTGGTACGCTTATCCAATAGCCTGCTCGACCTGGCTAAAGTCAATTATGACCATACAGAAATCGCTTTTAGGGAACTGCGCTTGGACGAGGTGATCCTGGATGCCCGGAATGATGCCCTGCACGACCAGCCGAATTGTAAGATCAACATCTTGTTTGAAGGGGAAATGGATGACGATAATGACGTTTCTGTAAGGGGCAATGAATACCTGTTAAAGGTAGCATTTATGAACCTGATGGAAAACGGGTGTAAGTTTTCAGCAAACCGGGAGACCTCTGTAGCGATCTCCTATTTTAAAGATAAAACCATTCTGCATTTCCGGGATAAGGGTATCGGGATAGCTGAGCCGGAATTGCAGCACATCTTTGATGCTTTTTACCGGGGGGCCAATCAACAATTTGCCGGGGGAAATGGCATCGGGCTATCGCTCACCAGGAAGATCATCGAGTTGCACAAAGGAAGTATCTCGGTAACGTCCGAGATTAACGAAGGCACCACATTTACTATTGAACTACCTCACTTATAAAACATTATTTACTGAATGCTCCCACATACTATAATTCTAATGAATTTCTAATTTTTTTCTAATAGTCCTCTAACGAACTGCTGAAAACAGGCCATCTACCTTTGCGCCAGTAAATAATAGCTGTCTCTGGCAGCAATTAAAAAGCAAAGGTCGTTATGAAAAAAAATCTATTCTTATCTCTATGGTTAACCGGCTGTATGCTTCTGTTGGCTGCCTGCCATCAACCGGAAGCCGCTAAAGAAACAAGTGATTATACTTTATCTGGTGATACGATCCTGGTAACACCAAATTCCAAGCTGGCGGGCAAGCTGAAAAACGAAGTCGTTAAAGAGCAATCTTATCGCTTGCAATTGTTAACAGCTGGTACAGTAAAAGCCATCCCAACCCAGTATGCCGAGATCGCCCCACCATTTTCGGGCCGTATCACCAAATCGTATTTAAAACTGGGGATGCGTACCTCCCCCGAAACACCGTTGTTTGAAATTAGCTCTCCGGACTTTATCACCGCGCAAAAGATCTTTTTTCAGGAAAAGTCACAGTGGCAACTGGCAGAAAAAACACTGAAAAGACAACAGGATTTGACGGCGCATGGCGTTGGTACGCAAAAAGATATGGAAGAAGCCCAAACAGCTTATGAAGTAGAAAAGAAGGAATTTGAGAACGCGGTGATTGGTATTAAAATATTCAAAGCCGATCCTGACCAGCTGGTGCTGGGCCAGCCGCTCGTGGTGCGTTCGCCTATTGCCGGACAAGTGATTGAAAATAAGGTGGTACTTGGCCAATTTATTAAAAACGATGCCACCAGTGTAGCAACTGTAGCCGAACTATCCAAAGTTTGGGTAGCCGGCCAGATCAAAGAAAAGGATATTCGCTTTATTCATGAATTGGATGAATGTTCTATTCAGATTACTGCCTTACCCGAAAAACAGGTTAAAGGTAAAGTATACCATGTGAACGATATGGTAGATGAAGACACACGCAGCGCTCAGGTACTCATTGAGTGTAACAATGCCGACCGTACACTAAAGCCGGGTATGTATGTTACCGTAGATTTTGACAACGCACCCTCCCCGGTTATCCTGATCCCTACAACCGCCGTATTGCAAATGAATGATGAGAGTTTTGTATTTACAGAGCCCGCACCCGGAAAATATGTAAAACGGAAAATTGAAACAGCCAATACGGATCATGACCAGGTGGTGATCAAGTCAGGCCTGAAATCAGGCGACCGGATCCTGATTTCGGGTGGCTTTTATCTGTTGGACGCCAAATAAAATATAGCCATCATGAAGAAACTAATTTTTACCGCCATAAAAAAGCGCTGGCTTTTTGCTGCGTTATTTGTCCTGTTGGCCATATTTGGCTATTACTCCTGGACACAACTTTCCGTAGAGGCTTATCCAGATATTGCCGATGTTACTTCGCAAGTAGTGACACAGGTACCCGGCCTCGCCGCCGAAGAGGTGGAACAACAGATCACCATACCTGTAGAAAGAGCCTTGAACGGCATGCCGGGTATGCACGTTATGCGCAGCAAAAGCACCTTCGGGCTCTCTATCATCACCATAGTTTTTGACGATGGGATTGAAGATTACTGGGCAAGGCAACGCATTACCGAGCGCCTTGGCGATGTAACCCTGCCGTATGGCGCGCAGCCCGGCCTTGACCCGTTAACCTCACCTATTGGCGAGATCTACAGATACATCATTGAAAGTAAAAACAGCGACCTGCGGCAGATCACCGACCTGCAAACCTGGACCATCATCCCGCGCATTAAACAGGTGCCCGGTGTGGCGGATGTAACCAACTTTGGCGGTATCACTACGCAATACCAGCTGGAAGTTGATCCTGGTAAGCTGGAACAATACAAACTTTCGCTTACTGATATACAAACCGCTATCAATAACAACAATGCCAATGCGGGTGGCAGTGTATTGACGCGTGGCGACCTTGGCTATGTAGTACGCGGCATCGGCCTGGTAAAAACACTGGAAGGCTTGGGTAATGTTGTTGTTAAATCGGTAAATGGCGTACCTGTTTTTTTAAAGGACGTGGGCACTTTGAAGTATGGTAATCTGGAACGAAAAGGTATTTTAGGCTATACCGACCGTAAAGTAAATTACAGCGAAGGTGATGAAGGCATCGTATTATTATTAAAAGGTGAAAACCCATCCAAAGTGTTAGAAGGCATCCATGCCGCTGTTGAAGACCTGAATAAAAATGTATTGCCCGAAGGTGTAAGGATCAGGCCATATATAGACCGTACCAGCCTGGTTGACACCACCCTGCATACCGTATCGCACACGCTGCTGGAAGGCATGACCCTGGTTATTGTTGTGCTGATTGTTTTTCTGGGTAACTGGCGTGGCGCCTTGATCGTGGCTATCACTATTCCACTGGCATTATTGGTCGCTTTTATATTGATGCACTTTACTCATATCCCGGCCAACCTGCTTTCGCTTGGCGCTATTGACTTTGGGATCATTGTAGACGGTGCCATTGTAATGATGGAAACCATTTTGAAAAAGCGGGAAGCAAGCCCCACAGAAGAGTTGCAGGAAACCACCATTGGGCAAAGGGCATTGGCGGTTGCCAAACCCATTTTGTTCTCTACGGTAATCATCATTACCGCTTACTTGCCTTTGTTCTCCTTTGAAAGGGTAGAAAAGAAATTATTTACCCCGATGGCTTTCACGGTGGGGTTTGCATTGCTGGGTGCATTGGCAGTCGCGCTGTTGCTGATACCCGGCCTGGCTTATGCCGTGTACCGGAAACCCAGGAAGCTGTTCCATAACAAATGGCTCGAAAAATTAACCACGGCCTATTTTGAAGGTGGTAAAAAGGTGATGAAGAAGCCACAACAGGTTTTTATTCCATTGGCAATCGCTTTGATTGGTGCAGTGATTCTTTCTATTACTGTAGGTAAAGATTTTTTACCTCCTTTGGATGAAGGTTCCATCTGGCTACAGGTGCAGCTTCCTCCGGGCGTATCCCTGCAAAAATCGAAAGAAATGAGCGATACCTTACGGCAACATACTATGAAGTATGATGAAGTAACCTATATGATGGTGCAGGCAGGGCGTAATGATGACGGTACGGATCCCTGGACTGCCTCACACTTTGAATGTAGCATCGGCATCAAACCTTATAGCGAATGGAAGAATGGGAGGGCAAAGGCTGACCTGATTAACGACCTGGCTAAAGAATATGCAAATATGCCGGGTTATACGGTTGGCTTCAGTCAACCTATGATCGATGGTGTAATGGATAAAATTGCAGGAGCGCACAGCGAACTGGTGGTAAAAATATACGGCGAAGATTTTAAGGAGACCCGTCGTATTGCAGAAAATGTAATGACCACGATCAAAAGCATCAAAGGTGCCGCCGACGTGGCCATTGACCAGGAACCCCCATTACCGCAATTGCAGATCAGCGTTGACCGCGATGCAGTAGCCCGTTATGGTCTCAATGTAAGTGATGTATCCGAACTGATCGAAGTAGCTATTGGCGGTAAAGCCATATCGCAAATATTTTCGGGTAATAAAGTTTATGATGTTATATGCCGCTATAACGAAGAAAGCCGTAACACGCCTGAAAAGATCGCTAACCTGATGCTTACATCACAAACAGGGGCAAAAATCCCTTTGTCGCAAATAGCAACTGTCAAAACTGCTACTGGCGAAAGTACCATCACAAGAGAATTGAACAAGCGGCATTTAACAGTTAAGCTCAATTTACGCGGCACTGACCTGACAGCGTTTTTAAACGAAGCGCAAACCAAAATTGAAAGTAACATCAAGTATGATCATGACAAATACGCTATCAAATGGGGTGGGCAATTTGAAAACCAGAACCGGGCCTACGCTAAGTTGATGGTTATTGTACCACTGGCATTAGCCATTATGTTTTTACTGCTTTATGGCGCATTCGGAAAATTCCGCCAGGCAGGACTGATCTTGTCTATTGTACCGCTGGCCTTGTTTGGTGGCATGCTGGCACTGAACATTAGGGGTATGACACTGAATGTGTCTTCGGCCGTGGGGTTCATTGCTTTGTTTGGTGTAGCCATTCAAAACGGAGTGATACTAATCTCGCACATCAACGACCTGCGTAAAAAAGGGTACGATTTACTAAAAGCTGTTGTAGAAGGAGCCGAAGATCGTTTTCGCCCGGTGCTGATGACTGCTACAGTCGCAGCATTGGGTTTGTTACCGGCGTCGCTGGCTACAGGCATCGGTTCTGATGTACAAAGGCCATTGGCTACAGTAATTGTATATGGGTTGTTTGTGGCAACAGCTATTACCCTGTTTGTGCTGCCGGCTCTGTATTACATACTTGAAAATAAATGGGGTAAAGATGATTTTAAACCGGCAGAGCCTCAAAAATAAGCTACAACGACATGAAAGCTAAGAAATTCAATATCATGTATCTGTTGTTATTCATCGTGGTGATGAATAATACAAAAGTATTGGCACAGCAAAGCGCTGATACCTCTTTTGCAAAAATCAAACTACCGCTTTCTCAGTTCCTGAGTTTGGTAGGAAAGCAGAACCTGGATTATCAGGCCCAAAAATACAATGTAAGTATTGCCGAAGCGGGAATAGAATCTGCCAAGGTATTTCCCGATCCTGAATTATCCTTCGGGGCATTTGATAATCAGAATGCCAGTAAGAAACTGGGCTATGGCTATAATGTCGGTCTGAGCACTACTTTGGAATTAGGTGGAAAAAGAAGATCAAGGATAGATCTGGCTAAAAGTCAGGTGGAGTTGAACAAAGCCATGCTCGAGGATTATTACCGTAATCTGCGGGCCGACGCATCCCTGGCTTATTATACCGCCATACAAAACTTTTATATTTTCCAGGTTCAGAAAAACTCCTGGGAGAATATGGATAAGCTAGCCAAAGCCGATTCCATCCGTTTTAAATTGGGTGCTATTACAGAAACTGATGCCCGCCAATCCAAACTGGAAGCGGGTACTTTAAGAAATACGCTGTACCAAAATGAGGCCGACTGGAAAACTGCACTCATACAACTTAATCTGCTTACAGGGAAAACCCATGCCGATACCTTATTTATCCCCTCCGGAGGTTTCGATAAGTTAGATAGGGATTTCTTATTAGGTAACCTGATTGTCAATGCGCAAAGTAACCGTGCCGACCTGGTGGTGGCTTTAAACACAAAGACAGCTGCCGAAAAAAGTCTGCAACTGGTAAAGGCCAACCGGACTATTGATGTGGGCATTAACATGGGCGGTACTTATAATGCGGCAGCTAACAATGAAATAGCGCCTACCCCAGCTTATCGTAGCTTGAATGCCGGACTGTCCATCCCGCTGAAATTCTCCAATCATTATAAAGGGGATATTAAAGGCGCGCAGTACACCATCAAACAATCGGCAGTGCAATATGATCAGGTATTGCTGCAGATCCAAACGGAAGTGACCCAGTCATGGATGAATTACAAGGCTGCGCAGCAACAGGCCATACAGTTTAAAAATGGTTTACTTACGGAAGCGCAAAAAGTTTTGGACGGTAAAACCTACAGCTACAAGCGCGGCGAATCCTCGCTGCTGGAAGTTTTGAATGCCCAGCGTACTTATAATGATGTACAACAGAATTACTACCAGGCTTTATTTAATTACGCCTCGGCCCTTATTGCGTTGGAGCGCTCAGCGGGCATCTGGGATTTATAATAATCAACCGAATCATGAAAAAGAAACTTTATTTAATCTGCTTATCGCTGGTTTTCCTGACCTCGCTTTATTCCTGTGAAAAAGACCCCAGCGGTAATGACAGCCTAAATATCACGGTGCATTTTCATAACCAGCCGGTGGCAGATGCCAAAGTATATTTAAAAATGGGTGTTTACACCAATCCAAACTTTACAGATAGCCAGTATGATGGTATCCTCAATACAGACGGCAGTGGGGTCACTACCTTCAGTAACCTAACTCCGGGAAGGTATTATATAAAGGCCATTGGATATACAAATCAAACAACGGTACAGGGAGATACTATTGCAACTATAGCACGCCGCTATCGGGGCGATAACATATCTAACTTTACCATCGATTTACAATAACCATGTTGTCTTTTAACATTAAAGCAAAATGTTTTTAAAAACTGTTTTTATCATCAAAGCCCAAGATTTTTTGCTTTTAAAATGATGTCTGGTTATTTTCTAATAAAGCTTTTAAACGTAAAACCCTCCTTAAATAATTAGGGAGGGCTTTACAGTAATCTTCGGTACTACCGAACTATTTTTGCTCCTGAGGCTGGGCTCGAACCAGCGACCCTCTGATTAACAGTCAGATGCTCTAACCGGCTGAGCTACTCAGGAGTGTTTTCCGGTTTGGAGTTTGCAAAAGTATAATTTTCATTGATATTTTACAATTTTATTCAATTTGTACTTATCTAATGCTAATTAAAATCAGTTATGCAGCACATTCTTTCTTTTAATCAACTGTTACAAAAAAGTTAGGATCTCAGAACATCACATGCACAACCCGAACAATTTACGCCCCCACAGTTTGTAATACACTAATTAACAGCCCTGAAACGTAAAACCCGACGTAAAAACGCGTAAAAACACGCTTGCATTAGCCATCAACGCCAATTACTTTTATAAAATTCTCATTATCAGAATGCTAATATAGCCGCCGATATTTTTTTGACTGAATAAGCATTTTCTACTGACACCTTCTGGTTTAGCTCTGATTCGACAAAAGTTTTTAATAACCTAAATTATGTTCAAATTCCCCACGATAGGCAAAAACCAGGTGGTTGTCATTGTTACCTTCCTTACATTGGTCATGTTAGGGATAAGTTATTTATATATATACATACCGGCTAATGAAAAAGTAGTACAGGAACGCCGGTTTCGCTGTCTGCAAAATATAAACATCAATATTCATTCAAAAATTGTAAACAGCACCTGGATGCTGAACAACTTTCTGAAAACCTTTCCATATGATGATCAGTTGCAGGATTATTTGGGTAATTATCCCAAAAACAATTTTACTTTACTACCGGTAGCATGCCGTTTTGAAGGAGCAAAGATCAGGGAACTATTGCAAGGGAGAAAACTTAACTGGACTGATAGCGCCGTTACGATCAACACAAATATATCTGCACAGCAGCTAACCATTTATCTTAACAGAACAATAGCTTTAAACAAGCCAAACGATACACTTAGCATGTATATAGGCATTCGCTACAGCTTTGATCATTTTATCAAACCATTGCTGGTACCCGATGTTTTTAGCAATTATATAATTTTTAACTGCAACACATCGGGCAATAACAAAACCTACGACAATATCGTTTACGAAACCTTCCCTTCAGGTTTAAGCTACCAATCAAAAGACTCATTATTAAACTTTAAGAATAAGATAAGTAGTCCTGGGTTACGCAATTTAAATATTGGCGGAAAAGATTACCGGGCATTTTCGCAACCAATTAATCTTGACGGTAAAAACCAATTAATAGTTGTTGGTTTAGTGCCCGACAAAAGTTACAACCAGGAACGGAAACGCCTGCCACTTGTTGTTGTGTTACTAATGTTAACGTTTGCAGTAAGTGCCATTATATCCTTGCCCTGGATCAAGCTGTACCACACGGGCAATAAAGATAAACTTACCGCAGCCGATGGCATCGCGTCTGTATTGGTAGCAATCCTTATGATGGCGCTTACCTTTTTTGTGTTTATGTATTCTCTATTTTTCACAAATACACACGGCAAAATATCTGCCTCATCAAAATCGCTGGCAAATGGAATATCAAACGCCTTTTGTACAGAATTGGAAAACGCATACCAAACACTCAAAAATTTCGATTCACAATCTCATTTATATGCAAGTGATGATATAGCCAATCTTGGCAAGCACAATTTAAAGTTCAAATCAAGGTCTTCGCTGGATACAGGCTATTCAAAAGGCAGGGACATGTTAAACGCTATTGCAAAACCAACTGCTTTGGAAGAGGCCTTCTGGATCGATTCGACAGGAAAGGAACTTCTTAACTGGAGTACCGACAGTGCCTTCACCCCCCGAAGCAATTTAGGCTGGCGCGATTATTTCAAAAAGATCAGGAGCAACAATACCTACAAATTCAATGACCACGAGTTATATCTTGATCAGATCTTTTCTGTCACCAACGAAACTTTCCGATCTGTAATTGCCATAAAGTCGACTTCAACGTTAAGCCAAAAGGCCGCCGTAGCTGCCATGACCTTTACAATGAAAAGTTTAGATCATGCAATAATGCCAGATGGCTATCAATTTGCCGTTATTAACAATAGCGGTAAGGTATTATACCATTCCATAAACAACAGAAATTTGAATGAGAACCTGAAGAGCGAATTTGCCGATAGTACAAACCTGGTAAGTTGCCTGGAAGCAAAATCTGATACCGGCTTTACAGCCACATACTACGGGAGAGAATGGAATGTTAAAATTAAACCTATAAATGGCCTACCCTATTTTGTTGTGATATTTGAAAGCCAGGAATACAATGACAACAGGGATATGCAGGCTTACGCCTTTACAATAGCAATGCTCACATCCCTGTTGCTTTTTCTTATTATCCAATTCGCTATCGTGTTTTTTGTATCGGCTAAACGGTCATTCTTTAAAAAGCAGCTCTTTGAAACTTCATGGATAGGGCCAAAAAAATGTTTTCACCGGCAATACAACCTGATCATTGTCATTAACCTGGTTATCATTTTTTGCATGCTTGTGACCATTGACCATAACTCATTTCTGAAATCCCTTTACCTTATCCTGTTCTCCATAACGTTTATAGGTATTGTTCCTAACATTCTGTTTGCTATGGATTACAGGCGGGTTAAAAGCTATAATTTCAACTTTAAGCTTTATGCCATTTTATGGCTGCTCTTGTTTGCTTTTATTATTGACATCGCTGCGGCAAAAACACTAACAGCCCAACATTTAACCAACCTTTTTTTATATGAGAGCATAATAACGCTGTTTGTTTTTACAGTTATCGCTGTTATATATATACGAGCATTCAGAGATTGGATAATTGCTAAAACCCATCTATACAACTTATTGACGTTTATTAAGTCATTAAGAAAAATAGACACGCCGTTCTGGACCTATACACACAGCTTTGCATTCATGGCAACTACACGCCTCGTTATTACAAGTGGCATCCCTGTTGCATTTTTCTTCATCTATTCATCCAACTACGAGCAAAATTTAGAAACCAGGTACAAACAATATCATTTCGCTAAGGATTTGGTTCAAAAAAAACCAAAAAGCATCATTGAAAATAACAAACTTCCGCAAGGCGTATATATTGACAGTTCGTTCATCTATCATCACAATATTGTTTCTCAAACAAAACAAATTGATAGTGTTAAACTTAACGGGCAGTATTTTAAGGAGGATTTCCTGACCACTCAATTATTAACTGCCTTCAAGCTGCAATTAAAAGATATTGAGGTAAAAAGTAACAACATGGTTTATGCATCTGTTGGGTCTGATGCTTTTTTCAGTAAGCTTAGCAACACAAATGATACATCAACACGTACAATTTATAAGCTGGATACCGCCACATACCTTAAATTGGGCTCTGCCAGGCTTGGCTGGCACCCCTCCATCGATGCTGTATTTCACCCGCAATATTTTATTCCGGTAATTGTACTGGCCCTGTTGGTTATCGGTTTCTTTTATATGCTCCACAATGTGATCAGAAAATTATTTGCACTCGGGTTGCCCTTTCAGGATGGCTGGAGAGAAATGGATGAACAGATACTGCTTGACGATAAACTTAACTCACTACTGTTGATAGTAGGGCCTCCCGGTTCGGGAAAATTAAAAAATATCAAAAACAAAATAAAGAACAGGTTATTCAGAGATAAACACGGTAAACCTTTATTGTATAGTGAAGGCATGCAGCCCGACGATAATGTTTACATAGCCGATATGATCAGGATCCCGACCGAAGATGGCGACGCCAATGAAGATTGGAAAAAATGTAAAGCAGATGCCTTAAAAAAGAGCAACAAACTGGTTATTATAAATCATTTTGAGTACAACATTAAAGATTCCCAAACCAATAGTATAAAACTCAATTTCCTGGAATCGCTGATGCTGCAGGGCAAAAGTAAGATCATGATCATTTCAACAGTTCACCCGCTCACTTTCCTTGATTCATTTACCGAAGAGCAAAGGAAAAATGCAGATAAACAGCAAAGTGCCGCCAAGAGCGATTCGGCCGATACGACAAAACGGGCAGGCAACGTATCCGAAAGTGAACTGGAAAGGTGGCATGTGCTGTTAGGGCATTTCCGCATCATCATCCAGCCCTTGTTCGGGCTTAGCGAAAGGTTAAGGAAGAAAAAGAAAAATGCCATGATAAAGGTACCGTTCAAAGCTTCAGAACGGCAATGGCGCCTGCATTATTCAAGGCGGTTGAAATCAAAAGTAATCCCTCCGGCATCCGGTTTACCTAAAAACATTAATAATTTAAGGCACAGTATAACAGAAGAAACACGGTATACGCACTATTTACGCGACATGAAAGAAAAGGCGATATCCACCTTACCATTACTCAATGACGAAGGCATAGGCATTGCAAGCGATACATTGATCTTTAAAATGCAGCTTAGTTCACATTATTTTTATACCTATATATGGCAATCGCTTACTAAAGAGGAAAAGTTTCTGCTTTATGATTTGGCCGAAGACGGGTTGGTTAACCCCTATGACGATTATAATCTGAGCATGCTGATATATAAAGGTCTGATCACAAGAGCCGAAGGAACCCTAATGCTGTTTAACAAAGGCTTCCGTAACTATATCCTGACAGCTATCGGCAGCAGCGAAGTTGAACGTATTAAAGCCCAGGTAAAAGATACTGGTAACTGGAGCAGTTTGAAAGCGCCTTTAAATCTTTGTATAATAGGTATATTAATTTTCCTGATCATATCTCAACAAGAAGCTTATACCCAAATATTAACTTATATTACAGCTCTTGGTGCCGGGATACCTGCTGTTTTAAAGATCCTTTCGATGATGGGCAGCAGTGGTAATACCCAAAAAACCGCATAGCTGAATCAATTTGGTAACAGATCCGAAATTGTGTTCATGAACAAGGCAAATGTGTTGAATGTATCGTAAAATGCATTATAAAGTAAAAGCCCCGCAAAATACGGGGCTTTATTTTTGATTAGGCTCATTAGTTAATGTTCAATAAATTATTCCGTTCTCAAACTTTTTATTGGGTTAACAACAGCTGCTTTAATAGATTCATAACTAACCGTAAGCCATGCTATACTCAAAGCAACCAGGGCTGCTATAAAAAATACCAGCCAGCTAACGCTAATATGATAGGCAAACCCAGCCAGCCAGCTATTTACAGCATACCATGATACCGGTATGGCTATCACGATGGCAATAAGGATGAGCCTGGTGATGCCGGATGATAATAAATAAACAAGGTTAAATACAGATGCGCCTAATACTTTACGTACACCAATCTCTTTGGTACGCTGCTCGGCCATAAAGGCCGATAAGCCATATAAACCCAGGCAGGAAATAAAAATGCCCAAACCTGCAAAAAGGTTAAAGATGTTACCCATCTGCTGTTCACCTTTATAAAGCTTGGATAGTTCCTGGTCAATGAAATCAAATTTAAAGGGATAAGCCGGGTTGAACTCCTGGCTCATTTTTGCTAAAGCCTGTATGGTAGCATTCGTTTTACCGGGTAATGTTCTTACCACAATATAACCACCTATTTTGTTAAAAGGCATAACCAACGGCTCTATCACTTGCTGAACAGGTTTAAAATTAAAGTCGTTTATAACGCCAACTATTGTACCCTTGTTACCCCAAACTGTTAATGGTTTCCCTATCGCGGTGCTAGCAGTAAGGCCCATAACATTCGCCATTTTTTCGTTAACCATATAATTGTTCGAGTCGGTTTTAAAAACCGTTGAAAAGCTTCGGCCTGCGGCTAATTTCATCCTAAATGTGTGCGTAAAATCTTCGTCGACTGCAATTACCGGGATAGACAATTGCGAACTCGGATCTTTGCCATTCCACTGTACATTGAGCGTCCAGCCGCCAAGTTCTGTAGGCAGATCGGAAACTACAGTAAAATCGCTGGTAAGTGAGGTTTGTGCTAACACATTTTTTAAAGCCTGCTGCTTGTTCCAGATCTCGCCGGTCATGGGTATATACAGCAGATTGGCCTTTTCAAAACCGGGGTTTCGTTCTTTAATGAACTTGAGCTGATTGTAGATAACTACGGTACCTACCAGCAATACAATGGAAACCATGAACTGAACTACCACCAAAGTATTCCGGAATAATAAATTACCCCCCATTGATTTTACATTCCCCTTAAGCACTTTAACCGGGTTGAAGCCTGAAAGGAATAAGGCCGGATAGCTACCTGAAATAACACCGGTTATTAGCGCAATGCTAACAAGACTTACCCAAAGCTTTGCATCCGACATATTTAAGATCAGCTTCCTATTGGCCAACTCATTAAACGCCGGAAGGAACATGCGGACAATAACAAGTGCAAGCAATAAAGACAGAAAGGAAATAAATACCGACTCGCTTAAAAACTGTAGGATGAGCTGACCGCGTACCGCGCCTGCTACTTTACGCAAGCCAATTTCCTTGGCCCTGCGGGCAGAACGGGCGGTAGCCAGGTTCATGAAATTGATACAGGCCACTACAAGTATCAAAATGGCGATAACAAAAAAGATGCTTACATATTGTGCATTCCCGTGCCCCGGCGAATCGCCCAACCTTTCGGGTGCCAGGTGTATTTTGGTTAAAGACTGCAATTGAAATGCAGCTTTGGTACCCGGACTATGTTTATGAAAAATCTGACCTATCTGTTGCTCCAGCTTGGTTATGTTGGAAGCAGACGGATCAAAATTCTTATCTAACTGAACATAGTCGTAAAAATTGAAGTTGTCCCAGATATTATTTTTAACATCGTTATTGGTTTGGGCGATGGAAGCCATTGGAAGCAGGATGTCAAACTGCAGATCGGAGTTGGCTGGAATATTGGCCATAACGCCTGTTACTACCAGGTTTTCCTTGTTATCTTTTCGGATTACCTTACCAATCGGGTCTTGTTTTCCGAAGTATTTTGTAGCGATGTCTTCTGTTATTAAAACACCATTTACCTGCTTTAAAGCCATTGCCCTGTCACCCTTTAACAAGGGGTATGAAAACATCTCCATAAAACCCGGGTCAGCATAAAACACATGCTCCTCCTGGAATTTCCTGTTACCGGTTTCAAATAAAATGGATGGAAAGCCGGGGTATAAACGGGCTGCATTTTTAACTACGGGCAGCTCAGACTTTAACCCTGCGGGCATACCAGCTGAACTCGCCGCAGTTTTTGAATCGCCAAAATCACTGTTTATGCGATAGATCTGGCCTGCATTTTTATGGAACTTGTCATAACTTAATTCATTTTGTACCCAAAGCAAGATCAGGATACTTGAGGCCAGGCCTATGGCTAAACCTGATATATTGATAATGGAATAAGCTTTATCCTTGATTATATTCCTGTAAGCGAGTTTAAAGTATGTTTTGAACATGGCGCTAAAGTAAATGTTAATGTGCTATCCAAAAATCTGTGCCACGTAATTAAATCACTAATAATAAAATAGTTACATATAATACTTTATACACACCGTACGAAAACGTTACAACCGGTGTGCGGTTTTGCCTGCTGTGTCATTCATTCCGCAAACTATTAACAGGGTTCGCCAGTGCAGCTTTTAAAGCCTTGTAACCTACAGTGAACCAGCCTATCAATAACGATGTTGCAATAGCTGCTACAAAAACCCAAAGGCCCGGCGAAATACGATAGGCGAAGGTTTGCAGCCATCCGTTCATCAGGTACCAGGCAAGTGGGGCGCCAATTACAAATGCCACTACGATAAGCGCTAAAAATTCTTTCGAAAACAGGTACACGATACTGCGCGTTGATGCGCCCAGGATCTTCCGGATCCCTACCTCCCTGGTACGCTGCACCGCCATAAACGATACCAGGCCGTACAAGCCAAGGCAGGAGATAAAAATCGCGACAAGCGCAAATACCTTATAAATAAGTTCGAGCTGGTTTTCCTGTTTATAAAACTGGGTAATACTGTCGTCAACAAAAAAGCCGGTATAGGCATATTCGGGATATTTTTTTTCCCAGGTACTTTGCACCAATGCTACCGTTTTGGCAAATTTTCGGCCTTCAATTTTTACCGCTATTTGCTGTTCCGATTGTTTTGAGGGGTACATTATCAGCGGCTTAACTTCCTCGCGCATGGAGTTTGTTTTAAAATCGGCAACCACGCCCACTATAGGCATATTTCCATAACTGTCGAAGGTGATGGTTTTGCCCAAAGCATCGTCTGCACTTTTAAGGCCAAGTTTGTGTATAAAAGTTTCGTTAACCACCAGCTCACGCACGGTATCGCTGGGTCTGTAACCTTTGCCTGCTATAAACCTGAGGTCAAATGTTTTAAAGTAATCCGCATCGGCTACTTTCATGAAAACATCAAAGCCCGGATCTTTTTCTGAATGATTAAAATAGAAATTGCTTGAATTATTATGCGACGATGATGGCGCATCGGCCGAAAAGCTGGCTGCTTTTACACCCGGCAGCGCAAGTACCTGTTGTTTAAAGCTGTTCAATCGCGATAAACCGACGCTATCGGCGGGGCATGGGATAGCCAATACAGCTTCTTTGTTAAATCCAAGATCGGCGTTGTTTACAAAATCCATTTGTTTAACGGCGATGGCGGTTCCAATGATCAGCAACTGTGAAATGGCAAACTGGGTAACTACCAGCACACGGCGGAGTGATATACCGCCAACAGCGGCGGAATTAATCTTGTTTTTGAGCGCCTGGACAGGTTTAAATCCCGATACAATAATAGCCGGATATACTCCCGAAAGCAATATCACCGCAACTATTACGCAAGCCAGGCAAAGCAATATGCCGGGATTGAACAAACCAAGGCTATCCGGAACGCTGGCGATATGCTTGAGTAATGGTAAAGCTACTTCGGCCACACATACCGCGAGCCCCGCCGAAAACAGTACGATAATAGTCGTTTCACACATTACCAGGGCTATTAACTGCCCGCGGCTGCTGCCCAATACTTTGCGGACACCCACCTCTTTGGAACGCCCTACAGATTGCGCCGTTGAAAGATTAATAAAATTGATAGATGCCATAACGATGATCAGTACCGCGATAAGCGACAGGGTACGCAGCGTGGACCTACTGGTCACATGATCGCCCAGGGTACCGCCAAAGCTGGTATCAAAGTGGATAGTTGATAAGGGCTGTGCGACAGCAAATCTTTTCCTGGCAGTGCGTTTATTATTACTATTAAATTGCTTTTCTGAAAAACTAAGCATTTGACTTTCAATGGTGCTTTGCAACACATTTGCAGGAAACTTTATGTATACCTGGCAATCACTACTGGTTTCGTCCCAGGTATATGAATAATTATAGTTTTTTGCGTTCAGTTTCCAGGTGGTGTAAGAAATCAATACTTTAAATGGAAGGTCGGTATTTGGTGGAACATCCTGTATCACACCGGCCACCTTTAGCGTAAGCAGGTTGTCCATCCTGAGCGTTTTTCCTACAGCCGATTGCCAACTGGCAAAATATTTTATGGCGCTGCTTCTATCTATTACCACCATATTGGGATCTTTCAAAGCCGACGCACTGCCGGCAAGCCAGGTTGCTGAAAAAATATCGAAAAGCTGGGGTTCGGCGAACATGATGCCGGTGTTCTCAACAAATTTTTTATCGCCTGCCGGATCACCGTTAGCCGCCGGGGCCACAATCTGGCTGCCATAAATCGCATTGATGCCTGCAATAGTAGCTTGCGGAAAATAAAGGCGAAAAGCGTCTACAGCAGGTGTTGAGATCCCAGCGCTATACCTGATATTACCTTCACGCTCTTTTTTTGTAACGATGCGATAGGTGCTTTTATAGCCAGGTTGATAGGTATCAAAGCTCAATTCATATTGAACAACTACAAATATCAGCAGACAGGCTGCAATCCCTACTGCCAGCCCGGCTACATTGATGGCCGAGTAGCTTTGGTGGCGGGTAATATTGCGCCATGCGATTTTAAAATAATTTTTGAACATATAGCTGCGGTTTAATTTCCTTGTAGACCACTTATTAGTGGCTTCATGGTTCGAAATTACCGCAGCAGATAGGGTAATACTTCTCAAATTATAGGATGGGAAACCTTTTTTCAGGTCATTTTTATATTCAAGCGGGGTTCTGCCGGTTGCCTGCTTAAAAATACGGCTAAACGTACTTTGGGCGTTAAACCCCGATTCATATGCAATACCCAGCAGTGTGACATGATTGTAAGCCGGATCCGCCATTTTACGGGTTGCATCTAAAACCCGGTATTCGTTAATAAAATCATTGAAACTTTTTTTGAGCGCGATGTTGATTATACGTGATAGTTCATGGGTGCTGAGGTTAAGCTTTTCGGCAAGTGAACTTAAACTCAATTCCGGATCCTGATAATAGCGTTTATCTTCAATAACTTTCTTGAGCCAGTTGCCTTTTTGCCGTAGCGCCGCCGGGGTTACCGGTTTTGAAACCGACATTGTCGGCACCGTCACTGGGCTTCCGGGTTTTGAGTGGACTGTCGCCGCTATCCAGATCATCATTCCTGCCAATAGCAAATACAAAGGGTAGTATGCGTGAATACCTAATTGGTAATGGAAATAAAAATAATCTATAGCAATATATGGCAGCCATAATAACCATAAAAAGCCAAAGGCCTTAATCAACCGGTGCAGCCAGCGCATTTGGTTACGGCATCGATCATTTACGTTATTGAACTTCAACTGCCGGTAATAGCTTTCAATCAGCCTGAAGGAAATATATAGGTAGGCAATCACCGAAATGAACGCCGCCATATTCAGTATTGGGCTCGTTTGCCGAAAGACCTGTGTATTGTAAGTTGCCGCGCCGGTGCTAATGCTTTGTCCAATCTCCAATACAAAAATGACCTGTTGCAGCAACAATGGGATGAAGTGCAACAGATCTGTGCTACTTAATTTATATTCCGGCCGGGTTATCTTAAGTACATAAAAATAAATGAGCGGGCCGAGGGCCAGCGAAAATTGAAGCGGCAACCGGCTCCAATGCGGAAAGTAAGCAGCCAGTCCAACGCTTTTTCCCAACACCCAGCCCATCCATAAAACAATGGTTAGCACAGCCAGGGCGAGAAAACGATTTGCAGTGCGGTTAATATTCTTGGTAAACCATAACAACAGGCTAAAAGTCAGACCGATAAATATCGCTGCCAAAATTGCAAGGTCGTAGGGGGTGATATGGAAGATGTATGTGGTCAAGCTACGATATTGTCTCAAAGGCCATTCCAACCTTATAACTTACTGATATATAACGAGTGCAATTTTATAAGTAAAAACTATTGTAATAAAAGCGGACGCTCAGCTGTACGAATTTAAGCCAGGAAATTTCAGTACCCGATATTTGACCAACCCACGAATAATCCAATAACTGCAATTGATTGTGCATTGCGGTTTATAAATCAATTATATTTTTTTGCTTTTATATTTTCCAGTTAAAATTACGGAAAAACACAATCAAAAACCATCACCATGAAAACAGTATTAATCACCGGGGCAAACAAAGGGATCGGCTTTGAAACCGCCAAACAACTGGCACAACTCAATCATTATGTTTATTTAGGCAGCCGGTATAAAGAAAACGGGCTTGAAGCTGTCAGGCAGTTGAAAAATTTGGGTATAACTAATGTAGAAACTATAGTAATAGATGTGGCCGATATCAATAATGTGCGTGAGGCCAGAGCCGAATTGGAAGCTAAAATAGATTCATTAGATATTTTGATAAATAATGCTGGAATTGCAGGCGACCAGCCGCAAAGCCTTGCTACAGGTTCTGTTGAAAACCTGCGCCAGATATTTGACATCAATTTTTTTGGTGCGGTTCAAACCACGCAGGAATTTCTCCCGCTATTGAAAAGGTCAGGCCAGGGGGCAATCATTAACGTATCCAGCGAAATTGGCTCCCTCGCTGTACATACTGCACCCGAAAGAAACCCCAACCGGGCTAAGTACCATGCCTACGGTTCATCAAAAACAGCACTAAACGCTTTTACGGTGATGCTGGCGAATGAGCTTAATGACACCGGCATTAGCGTTAATAGTGTTACACCGGGATATACCGCTACCGATCTTAACCAATTTCAGGGGGCAAAAACCGTGGAACAAGGCGCCATACCAATTATAAAACTGGCCACACAAGCTCAACCGCACGTTACCGCAAAATTTTTCAAAGATGGAGGCGAGGTAGGCTGGTGACCTATTTAGTGACCTGTCTAATTTGATGAAAAACAGCCTTGGTTCAGCAAACAGGGCTGTTTTGTTTTTAATATCACTATCCCCTGTTTTTTGCCGCAAATCGCCTCTTCTTTGTCGTGATTACCCCCTTCAAATCAGATAACCTTTGCAGACATTTGTAGTAGAAGATCATACAATCAACTATTAAATCTATTTATATGCGAAAGTTAAAATTACAGGTACAAATGACCATTGACGGCTTTGCAGCCGGACCAAACGGCGAACACGATTGGGTATTCCTCTCCGGCGGGGACGAAGCCGGTTTGCAGAAAATAATTGACCTTGCCGACAGCAGCGACACCCTTTTGCTGGGACGCAAACTGGCACAATCGGGATTTATCGATTATTGGCAAAACCTGGCGGACAATGGTCCCGATGGCCAGCAGCGAACTTTAGCGCAACGAATAGCAGGTTTGCACAAGATCGTTTTCAGCCATACAGAAACAGCTATCGGTGGCAATAATGTAGAAGTTGAAAACGGCGACCTAACCACCGCCGTACAGGCACTCAAAAATCAACCTGGTGAAGATATCCTCGTTTACGGAGGCGTAGATTTTGTGAGCTCGCTCATTAGCCTGAACCTTATTGACGAATATTTTATTATAACGTGCCCGGTTGCTATTGGAAGCGGGCTTTCAATTTTCAAGGAGAAAAAGATCCTGAAGTTAGAGAGTTCAATTGCTTACAACAATGGGAAAGTGCTGAATAAATACCTACCTGTATAGGGCGTGGATGAGGCAGGTGAAATATTTCATTCAATAAAAAAAGCCTCACATGTTTGTGAGGCTTTTGCTTCTGAGACTGGACATTTTTAGAACCATTTTGTTGAAAAAATTTTCGCTTAAGAAATCCTAAACGGCTTGATAGCCCCGCTGCAAGTATGATTAAACCCGTCGTTATTCACTATGAATCATTGTTTTTTTATATTTCAACGACTGACCGTTCCTGTCAGAAAAAAAAGCTTTGATCTCAGCCACTATAGCTAAGGCAATTTCCTCAGAAGTTTCTGAACCGATATCCAGCCCTACAGGACCATGGATAGTTTCCAGGTTGCGTTCGGTTATGACGGTTCCATTTTCCTCCAGTTCGCCAATCATGCGCTCCAGTTTTTTCTTCGGCCCTAAAACCCCTATGTAGGAAGGATGTAAAGGCAATAGTTTTTCCAGAAAAGCGATCTCATAATTATAGTTATGTGTCATCAATACAAAGGCCGTCCATTCGTTTATTTCCAGGTTGTCTAAAACTTTTGCCGGTTTGGCAACCAGTATTTTTTTAACAGACGGGAAGCGTTCAGCGGTTGTATAATTGGGGCGTCCGTCAACAACGGTGATATTCCAGCCCAATAAGGCTGCAATCATGGTTAAAGGAATAGCATCATTACCCGCACCAACAATAACCAAGGAAATCAGCGGTTTAATACATTCCACAAACGCGGTAAAACCCTGATAAATGGTAATGACCGAATGCTGGTTATCCAATGCGTTATTCGCATCTTCCAGTAATTCGTTTTTATAGGGTAAGCTATTTAAACCGTTGCGGAGGGTTTGATCATTGCTCAGGTATAAACATGACCCCGGTTGTGGGCCCTTTCTGTCTTCGATAGAAAATATAGTAACAAGTGGATATACCAATGATATTGACCCCTCTTCGCCAATCTAAAGTGACCCCTCTGAGTTAGGGTTTGAAAGAGAGTAAAGTTGTTGTACAGATAGGCTCTTTGGAGCGGATGTTTTTGTCCGGTTTAACAACTATTATTTTTACAAAAATACATTTTCTGATTTAGAGTTTCTTCTCCTTAGTGATTCGCCATATAATTCGACCCTTAAAGAG